>DBFAQQ010000001.1:0-29064 GCA_048236535.1 Collinsella sp.
GAGGCGCGCATCGCCTCGCTCGACCTGCCCGAGACGCTGTACATGGAGACCCCCGAGCCCCAGCCCGTCGAGGTGCTCGACGGTTTCCGCGAGCTCGATGAGGCCGGCCTTGCGGCTTTTATCGCCGAGCGCGGTCTTGCCGTGGACGAGGCGGACCTCGCCTTCTGCCAGCAGTACTTCCGCGAGGAGGATCGCGACCCCACCATCACCGAGATCCGCGAGATCTACACCTAGTGGTCCGACCACTGCCGCCACACCACCTTCGGCACCGTCCTGGACGACGTGACAATCGACGACGCCGTGGTGCAGCAAGCCTTCGACCGCTACATGGAGATGCGCCACGAGCTCGGTCGCGACGCCAAGCCCGTCTGCCTCATGGACATGGGCACCATCGGCGCCAAGTACCTTAAGAAGACCGGCGTCATGACCGATGTCGATGAGTCCGAGGAGATCAACGCCTGCACCGTCAAGGTGAAGGTCGATGTCGACGGCGAGGACCAGGACTGGCTGTTCCTCTTTAAGAACGAGACCCACAACCACCCGACCGAGATCGAGCCCTTCGGCGGTGCCGCCACCTGCGTGGGCGGCGCTATCCGCGACCCGCTCTCGGGCCGCAGCTATGTGTACCAGGCCATGCGCGTCACCGGCGCCGGCGACCCCACCGTCCCGGTTTCCGAGACGCTCGAGGGCAAGCTGCCGCAGCGCAAGCTCGTGACCACCGCTGCCGCCGGCTACTCCAGCTACGGCAACCAGATCGGCCTTGCCACCGGTCAGGTTAATGAACTCTATCACCCCGGTTACGTGGCCAAGCGCATGGAAGTTGGCGCCGTCGTGGGCGCCACCCCGGCAAACCACGTTCGTCGCGAGTGCCCCGCCCCCACCGACAAGATCATCCTGCTGGGTGGTCGCACCGGCCGTGACGGCATCGGTGGCGCCACCGGCTCCTCAAAGACCCAGAACACCGAGTCCATCGAGACCTCGGGTGCCGAGGTCCAGAAGGGCAACGCCCCGGTCGAGCGCAAGCTGCAGCGTCTGTTCCGCCGCGGCGACGCCTGCCGTCTGATCAAGCGCTGCAACGACTTTGGCGCCGGCGGCGTCTCGGTCGCCGTGGGTGAGCTTGCCGACGGCCTGTATGTCGACCTTGACACCGTGACCAAGAAGTACGACGGCCTGGATGGCACCGAGCTCGCCATTTCCGAGTCCCAGGAGCGCATGGCTTGCGCCGTCGCCGACGGTGACGTCGAGGAGTTCATGGGCTACGCCGCCGAGGAGAACCTGGAGGCAACCGTTATCGCCGAGGTTACCGCCGAGCCGCGCATGCGCATGGCATGGAACGGCGTCGCCATCGTCGATCTATCCCGCGAGTTCCTCAACTCCAACGGTGCACCCAAGCACCAGGTCGCCCACGTCTGCGCCCGCAGCGTGTGGCAGCCCAGCTGGGCCGGCACCACACTTGCCGAGCGCATGACCTCGCTCGTCACCGATCTTAACGTCGCCTCCAACAAGGGCCTTTCCGAGCGCTTCGACTCCACCATCGGTGCCGCAACCGTGCTTATGCCTTTTGGCGGCAAGACGCAGCTCACCCCGAGCTCGGCCATGGTCGCCAAGTTCCCCGTGGACGGCGAGACCACCACGGCAAGCGCTATGGCATGGGGCTTCAACCCCTACCTGATGGAAGCCGACCAGTTTGCGGGCGCCTACCTGTCCGTGGTCGAGTCCATCGCCAAGCTCGTGGCTGCCGGCTTTGAGCACAAGCGCGCCTACCTCTCCTTCCAGGAGTACTTCGAGCGCCTGCGCACCGAGGCAGAGCGCTGGGGCAAGCCCATGGCAGCCGTCCTGGGCGCTCTCATGGCCCAAGTCGACCTGGGTGCCGGCGCCATCGGCGGCAAGGATTCCATGAGCGGCTCGTTTGAGGACGAGGCCGGCGAGCTCAACGTTCCGCCCACCCTGATCAGCTTCGCTGTTGCCGTGGGCCGTGCCGCCCGTGCCGTCTCACCCGAGTTCAAGGGCCTGACGCATCGCGTCGTGCGTATCGCCCCCGCCACCTATGGCGAGGACTACCGCCCCGACGCCCAGCAGCTGCTCGCCGCGTTTGATGCCGTCGAGGCGCTCACCGCCACCGGTGACGCCCTGGCCGTCTCCACGCCCGGCTACGGCTGCGGCGCCGAAAGCCTCTTTAAGATGTGCGTCGGCAACCAGATCGGTATCGAGCTTGCCGAGGATGTGGACGTGGAGAGCCTCTTCACCCCGCTCTATGGCAGCTTTATCGTCGAGCTCGCCGAGGATGCCGAGCTGCCCGAGGTCGCCGACGGCGTTGTCGTCGAGCCCCTGGGCACCACCGTCGAGGGCTATGTCATCGACACCGGCTCCGAGGTCATCGAGCTCTCCGAGCTCCAGGAGGCCTGGGAGAGCGGCATCGAGGGCGTCTTTGCCTACCGCAGCGCCGACGAGACCCCCGAGGTCGAGACCATCGACTTCCGTGCCAAGGACATCCACGTGTACAGCGGCGCCAAGATCGCCCGTCCGCGCGTGATCATCCCCGTGTTCCCCGGCAACAACTGTGAGTACGACAGCGCACGTGCCTTCCGCGCAGCCGGTGCCGAAGCCGACACCTTCGTGATCAACAACCTCACGCCCGAGGCCGTCGCCGAGAGCACCCACGAGCTTGCCCGCCGCATCCGTGCAAGCCAGATCGTCATGATCCCCGGCGGCTTCTCGGGCGGCGACGAGCCCGACGGCTCTGCCAAGTTCATCACGGCGTTCTTCCGCGCTCCCGAGGTCACCGAGGCAGTCCGCGACCTGCTCAAGGCCCGCGATGGCCTGATGCTGGGCATCTGCAACGGCTTCCAGGCCCTGATCAAGCTCGGCCTGGTGCCCTACGGCGACATCGTCGACGCCACGCCCGATGCGCCCACGTTGACGTTCAACACCATCGGTCGCCACCAGAGCCGTCTGGTGCGCACCCGCATCTCGTCCAACTTGTCCCCGTGGCTGTCGCAGTGCAGCCTGGACGACCCCTACACCGTCGCCATCAGCCACGGCGAGGGCCGCTTTGTCGCCAATGACGAAGTGCTCGCCCAGCTGATCGCCAACGGCCAGGTCGCCACGCAGTACGTGGGCGAGGACGGCAAGCCCAGCATGGATCTCTCCGTCAACCCCAACGGCTCCGCGCTCGCCATCGAGGGCATCACGAGCCCCGACGGCCGCGTCCTGGGCAAGATGGGCCATGCCGAGCGTCGCGGCGACAACCTGTACCGCAACGTGCCCGAGCATGTCCCCGGCGATAAGTTCATGCCGATCTTTGAGAGCGGCGTAGCCTACTTCGCTTAAAGCTTTCCCATCGGGTACAATCCCCTCGGGTAACAACGCCCGCCACCGGCACCCCCGGTGGCGGGTTCTTTTTTGCTTCGCGCATACAGGAAGGACATCATGGAAAGCCGCAAGCCGTATCTCGCCAACCTGCCCGGACTCATCCTGGGCTGTCTCGTTTGCTGCGCGCTCTGGGGCTCCGCCTTCCCCTGCATCAAGATCGGCTACGGCCTCTTTGGCATTCCCGCGCACGACAGCGCCTCGCAGCTGCTCTTCGCGGGTCTGCGCTTCACCCTTGCCGGCATGCTAGTCATTGTTGGCATGAGCGTGGCCCAGCGCCGACCGCTCGTTCCGCAAGCGCGCGATATCAAGCCCATCTGCATCTTGTCGCTCTTCCAGACCATCGGCCAGTACTTCTTTTTCTACCTTGGTCTCTCCCGTGCAAGCGCTATGTCGAGCTCCATCATCGAGGCTAGCGCCAACTTCTTGGCTATTCTCTTTGCCGCCCTGGCGTTTCGCACCGAAAAGCTCGATGCGGCCAAGGTGCTCGGCTGCGTACTGGGCTTTGCCGGTGTCGCGCTCGTCAACCTTTCGGGCGCGGACGGCACCTTTGGCTTTACGCTCGACGGCGAGGGCTTTATCCTGGCCTCCACCGTCGCGGGTGCCCTTTCGACCTGCCTGATCGGCATCTTCTCGCGCGAGCACGACGGCGTCTTGCTTGCCGGGTGGCAGTTCTTGGTCGGCGGCCTGGTCCTCACCGCCATCGGCTTTATGATGGGTGGCGCGCTCTCCCCCACGGCGATTGCCCCCGCCATCGCGCTCATCATCTACATGGCGCTTATCTCCGCGGTCGCCTACTCGCTGTGGTCGCGCCTGCTTGCCGTCAACCCCGTCAGCCGAGTCTCGGTTTTTGGGTTTATGAACCCCGTCTTTGGTGTGCTGCTGAGCGCGCTGCTGCTCGGCGAGGGCGCTGGCACGAGCCCCGTTACCGTCATCGTTGCCCTGCTGTTGGTCTGCGGCGGCATCATCATCGTCAACAAACCCAAAAAAGCCTAGCGAGCTCACCTTTTTAGGGAGGGTGTTCACACACTTTAGCTTAATGGGGTGCGCTGGTTCTCGTTGATTTCGTACCGAGCGCGGTGGCAGACGCCCGTCTTGCCGCAACGCGCCTAGGCATTATGGCCGGTGGCCCCTACAAACGCAAAAGGGGCGCATGACCATCGCAACGGTCGTGCGCCCCTTTTTTCTAGCGAACCTGGATGCCGGATTTCTTTTTGGCGTCCTTGATGCGATAGAGCTCCGCATCGGCAGCGCGCAGAAGCTCTTGCCACGTGTTGATCCCATCGCCGTAGCGCGCGTAGCCAATAGACATTCGAAGCGAATAGGGTGTCTCGGCGCGCGAGAGCTCGCTATTGATCGCCGAACACAGGCGGATAATGTCGTGCTCCGTCGCCCCCTTTTGCAGTACGACGAACTCATCACCGCCATAGCGCGCAATAAAGCCGCCGGACGGCGAACAGGCGTCCTTGAGCACTGCGGAAACAACCTGAAGAGCATGGTCGCCCTCCACATGTCCATACTGATCGTTAATCTGCTTAAAGCCGTCGGCGTCCATCATAAGCAGATACACATCATCGGCCTGGTCCACATTTGAAAAGAGCGACAGCATATAGGTCTCAAAACGGTTGCGATTGTTAAGGCCAGTCAACGGGTCGGTCGAGATCAGTTGCTCCTGACAAACAATGTAGAGCTGCAACATACTTAACATGATGCCGACACTAAGGCAGGGACCCGAATAAAAGACCTGAAAGACACCGGCCACCAAGGCCGGAATGGCGAAAAATGCCAAGGTTTGATAGATGGCCTTCTTTTGTAGGCTCTCGACCTTGCAAGATTGTATAAACGCATGCAGGGACGTATATATAACGTAGCAGTAGCTGACGATGGGCTGGATCATATAGACAAAACCGCGACGATACGCGCCCTGCGCATCGATATAGAACAGGGCATGCGTCCAGTAGCTAGTAAACGCCAGTACGACTACCAGCACCGCAGGCAGCGTTACAAACGCCATCCTATAGCGCGCGGTCAAAAGGCGAGAACCCTGCACCGTCTCGGAATAGATAAACCAAATGAGGCACGCGGCGGCAAAGAGCGAAAACGAAACCGCGTTGGAAATCCAGTTGGCAGCAATGCCCAGCGTGCCGCCCACACCGTCCGAAAGCGTCCAGATTATATCGAATAACATGTACGCGGCAGAGGTGTAGCCGAGCGTACTAAACAATAACTGTTGGGTACTCGAGAACAAGGAGTGGCGACTTCGCGCGGCAAGCCCGATAAGAACAATCATGCATAGCAGGAATATCTCGATCTTGAGTGCCTTAACCACTAGACGCCATCCCCTCAATATCCAAGTGGTCAGAATCGCCCGATTCGTGTCTGGGCAATAAACGCCCCTTACTCCGCAGGGGTAAGGGGAATAATAGCAGAGCGCCCGAACGTTGCTGCAAGACAGCTCTCGTTCGGGCGCTCTGACGGCGCGAGTTGCACGCCGGAATCAATTATCGGTAACGGACGTTACTCACCGTCGATATCGGTTGCGACAGCCTCCTCGATAGCTTCGACGCCAGCAGGCGACAGGTCTTCCTTGCCCTGACAGAACTTCTTGTCGACCCAACCGGTCAGAATCGGAGCCATGATTGCCGTGATGATAACGGCAGTAGCGATCTGCGCATACGCAGTGGGCGCAAGCTCGGCATAGCGCGGAGCGACCTCGGCGAGGGCGACCGGCGTGGTCATGGCCGTGCCGGCAATGGTGGAACATGCCACAGCCGCCTTACCGTTGCCGCCACACAGACGCTCAAAGGCAAAGGTAATGGGACCGACGATAAAGAGCGTGATGAGACCCAGCAGGATGCCCGAAATGCCACCGGCGATGAAGCTCGAAAGGCTCATGGACGCACCGAGCTGAAAACCAATTACAGCAATCGCGGGATTGGCGCCGGGAACCAGCAGGTTCTTGATAAACGGGAACAAGTTGCCCAGGACCATGCCGATAACAAGCGGCAGGATGGATCCGATGATGGTGCCGACAGGGATGTTGGCAAGACCCGAAACACCAAGGATGATCATCGTGACGGCGGGGCCGGCCGTAAAGAACAGGATACCGACGGCGCCCTGCTCGGACTCATCGCCGAACTCGCCCATGATGCCCGTATAGAGCGCCATGTTGCAAAACGTAATGCCGCCGATGATAGACACGGAGCTCAGACCCAGGAAGTTGTCGTTAAAGAAATATGCCACGCCTAGGCCGAGAGCCGCTGCGACGACCAGCTTGGGAATCAGCACGACGATGCCGGTCTTGATGGCGCCCGGCGTGGACTTAAAGCTGATGCCGGCGCCCACGAACAGCAAGATCGCGGCAACGATGGTGTTGGAGCCGCCGCGGCAGGCAGCCGTAAAGAAGCCGCCGACCTCAAAGACCTGCGGGCAGAAGGTATTGAGCAAAAGGCCGACGATCATCGGATAGATCATGATGTCGCCCGGGATACGCGGGACCTTGAATTTCTTTTGCTCGTTGGCGGTCGCTTCCTGTGCCATGAAACCCCCATTTCCGCTGACGGGGTACAAAAGCCCACGTCACGCTTTGCTACAGTAAAGTTTGACCATGGTACCAGAAGAAATAGACCAGCTCGGTGAAAAATCCGACAAGTTGGGATGGAACGAGATTCGGCGCCCGCGACGCCACCCCTATATAAGGCTCAAGACAATATAGAGTACGATGCCCGAGACGCAGCACCACAGCATCGATTTTGTCTTGACCGCCACGACCACGACGCCGACGGCCGCAATCCAGGGAACCAAGGCAGGCCAGAGTCCCGCGTCGAACGCGCCGGGGCTCACCAAGTCGTTGGCGACCAGCGCGGCAAAGGCAGCGGGCGGGATATAGCCCAGGGCCTCGGTAATGCGGGGCGACAGGGTCCGCCCGCGCAAGGCGAACGCCGGCGCGATGCGAAAGAACGCGATAGCAGCCCACGACGACAGCCACAGAACCAAGAACTCGTTAACGGGCATCGCGGGCACCTCTTCCGTCAAATACTGCATCGCACGCCAACGCAATGGCAATGCCGGCCACGACGCTTGCCGGCACGGCAATATTCACGAGGCCCAAGAACTTGCATACGGCGACGGACACCGCGCCCGAAACCGCCGCGACAACGTTGCCGCGCGACAGCCGCTGCGAAAAGAGCAGGCAGATAAAGAGCGAGGTGCAGACAAAGGCTGCAATGGCGGTGGGAACATCGACAACGGCGCCGACGATGGCGCCCATCGTACACGAAACGCCCCATGTTGCGATGAGGATCACGTTGAGCACAAAGGACTCGCGCGGGCCCCAATCCTCCCCTTCAACCAACTTGGCAAGCGAGATGCCATATGCCTCCTCGGTAAGTGTCGCGGCAACAGCCAGCGTCTGACGCCTCGAGGCACCCGTCAGATGCGGCGCGATCGATGCCGAGTAAAGCGCAAAACGCGAGGAGATGGCGGCAACGCTCGCGATAATCGAAGGTGCCGGTACGCCCGCCAGCCAAAGATTGCAGATCATAAACTGGCCGCTGCCCGTCACAAACGTGCTGCTCAGGGCAAAGACCATCCAGGGCTCCATTCCCGTCTGCCCCATGATCATTCCGCACGGCGCGCCTATTGCAACATAGGTAAGCATCACCGGCCAGACGGTTCTAACGATTTTGAGCACCATACGCTTCTCATCCTGACAAGGTCTCCGAGCCGCATGTAGCGATACGGCAGAATCATCATCCGACAGCAACCGAGTTCACCTACAATTGCCACCGGATCGAAAGACACAACTTTTTAGGAAGTCATTATGACAGCTATCGATCGAGACCGGGCGCGCGCGGCCTTCAAAAGCTACACCGATGCCTACGACGCCACCAACCCACGCATCGCGCTCAAAATCGAGCATACGTACCACGTGGCCGAGGCATGCGATGCCGTAGCGCGCGAGCAGGGCTGGTCGTCAGAAGATATTGACCTGGCATGGCTTTGCGGCCTGCTACACGATATGGGCCGCTTTGAGCAGCTGCGACGCTGGGACACCTTTAAGGACGCCGAGAGCATGAGCCATGCGGCGCTGGGCATCGAGGTCCTCTTTGGCGAGAATCCCGCCGATGCACCCGCCACGACAAACATCCGTGACTTTATCGAAACCGGTGCGCATGACGAGCTCATCCGAGCGAGCATCGCCTATCACAGCGACTTTCGCCTGCCGGCACAACTCGACGAGCGTACACGGTGCTTCTGCGATATCGTGCGCGATGGTGACAAGATCGACATTATGCGCACCATCGCCGACAGCACCGTCGACACTATCCTCAAGGTGGACGAGAAGACGTTTCTCGGCAGCCGTTTCTCGTCGCCGACACTTGCCGCCTTTGACGAGCACCGCTGCGTCGCACGCGATGAGCGCGATGAGCCCGCCGACTTCTTGGTGGGGCTTATCTGCTTTATGTTTGAGCTCGTCTATCCAGCAAGCCGCGCGCTGGCGCGCGAACAGGGCGATATCCACCGCCTGCTCGACGCGCCCTTTGGCATTACGCGGCCCTTTACCGACCCCGCCACGCAGGCAACCTGGAGCCGCCTAAAGGACGAGATGCGCGACTGGCTGGCGCGCGCCTAGCGCTCAAGCTGGGCCAGCAGCTCCTCGACGACCTCGACGGCGTCCCCAACAACCTTGTACTGGGCAGCACCGAAAATGGGGGCATCCGGGTCCTCGTTAATGGCGATAATGCACTCCGCCCCACCGATGCCGGCAAGATGCTGAATGGCGCCCGAAACACCGATACTCACGAGAAGCTTGGGCGAAACCGATACGCCCGTCTGGCCAATCTGATGGCGATACTCCAACCAGCCGGCCTCCACGACAGGTCGCGTGCAGCCAAGCTCGGCTCCCAGAGCCTCGGCGAGCCTTCGCATCAACGGCAGGTTTTTCTTGGAACCAATGCCGCGACCCACCACGACCAGGCACTCGGCATTGGCGATCGAGGGCTGCTGTCCCCACTCCTCGGCGGGAATCGAGATCTCGACACGAGCCTTAGCATCATCCGCAAGCGATATCTGGGTGATCGTGCCAGAGCGGCCGTAGTCGAAGTCGGGAGCCTTAAAGATACCGGGGCGCACCGTTGCCATCTGCGGACGGTGGTTGGGGCAAATGATGGTGGCCATCAGGTTGCCGCCAAACGCCGGACGCGTCTGTTGCAGCAGTCCCGTCTCTGCATCCATCGAAAGTACGGTGCAGTCAGCCGTAAGGCCCGTCTGCAAACGCACGGCAACGCCGGGTGCCAGTTCGCGACCAAAAGCGGTCGCACCGTATAGGATGGCCTCGGGTTTGCGTTCGGCTACCAAATCGCAGATCAAGCGGGCGTAGACCTCCGCATCGTTTTGGCGCAGGCGCTCGTCGCGACAGGTCAGGACTTCGTCGGCGCCCGCGCAAACCAGATGCTCCAGGTCCCCGAGCGAGCCCTCGGGGCTCATGCCGACCAGTGCCACCAGACGGCAGCCGCGAGCATCGGCAAGCTCGCGCCCCTTGCCCATAAGCTCATAGGCAACGGGAGTCACCGTATCGCGCTCGTCGGTCTGCGCGAATACCCAAATGTCTCGATATGCATCAAGGTCCACCGCACCAGCAGCCTCGTCACGCTCGATCGAGATAGCGTTGACAGGGCAGGCGTCGACACACCCACCGCATAGGATGCAGCCGTCGGTTACATGGGCGCATCGGTTGGGTCGCTCGCCTTCCACTACGATGCCGCCCGAGGCACAGGCACGAACGCAGCGACCGCAGCCGATACAGGCTTCGCTATCGATAATCAGTCCGCTCATCTATGCCATCCCCTCGATAATCTTGGCAAGTTTTACCGCCTGCTCGGACGCCGTTCCCTCAACGGCCTCGCACGTTTGGTCACGGTCGGGCACAAACGAGCGCACGACCTGTGTCGGCGACCCGGCAAGACCGCAACGCGCGGGGTCGGCGTTCACGTCGGCGGCACTGACCACGCGCACGTCCGCCTCCTCCGCCGCGCGAATACCGGCAATACTCGGCATACGCAACTGGCCAATCTCCTTGGCAGTCGTCATCGCGCACGGCATCTCAAGATACACCGTCTCCTCGCCGGCATCGCATCCGTGAATGAGCGCCAGCGAACCACAGGTCGTAAAGCCCGCGCTCTGCACGCAACTCACGTCGGTCACGCAGGGAATCTCAAAGGCACCGGCAAGCTCGGGACCAATCTGGGCCGTATCGCCATCCACCGCCATCTTGCCGCAGATGAGCAGGTCGAAGTCCTCGTCGAGCGCCTCGATGCCGCATTTGAGAGCATAGGTGGTCGCCAGGGTATCGGCACCTGCAAAGGCGCGATCGGTCAGCAGCAGCGCGTCGTCGGCGCCTCGGGCGATGCAGTCGCGCAGCAGCGACTCGGTCGCGGGGATGCCCATCGACACCACCGTCACGCGCACATCCATGCCAAAGCCGATAAAGTCGTCCTTCAGCGCCAGCGCGCATTCCAAAGCGCTCGCATCAAAGGGATTAATGACCGCCTGCTTGCCATCGCGCACGATGGTATTGGTCTTGGGGTCCATCTTGACCTCGGTGCTGCCCGGCACGGCCTTGACGCACACCACCATATGGAAATCGCTCATCTTCACGCGCCCCCTTTCTGGACGAGCTCATCCAAGAGCTTCTCCGAAAACAGGTTGCCGCGACCCAGCTGCCCGTCGGGATCGAGCTGGAGCTTGAGCCGCGCCGACTCGACCATGGCCTCGTGACCGTACATCGTCTCTAAGAAGCCCGCCTTGATCTTGCCGACGCCGTGCTCGGCAGAAACGGCACCGCCCATAGCCGTTACCTCCGCAGCCCACTGGGCAAACAGCTCGCCACCGCGACGGTAGTCCTGCGCATCGCGCGGCAGGATGTTCACATGCAGATGGTTGTTACCGATGTGCCCCCAGGCAGCAGATTCAAGCCCGCTTTCGGCCAGTGTGCGGCGATAGAGGGCCACGACATCGGCAAGGCGTGCATTGGGCACCGACATGTCCGAACCCAGTTTGGTGATGGTGGGATCCGTGCGGCGACGCTCGTCGATAAGCATGTTGACGCTCTCGGGGACCGCATGGCGGAAGAACCGCTGGCACTCGCGATCAACCTCGGTGCGCGCGACCCATGTCGCATCGTCGCGGCCACCCGCAAACTCGAGCACCCATCCCAGGTGGTACAGTTCCTCGGTCGCCTGGGCCTCGTCATCGCAGTCGAGCTCCACGTAGACACAGACCTTGGCCTCTTTGTCGAGCGCCGGCAGCGAGGCAAACGCCGTCGACTGCTCGCGCTGGCGACGTAGAATATCCAGGGCGCCAGCGTCGAAGTACTCGATGGCAGCCGCATGGGACAGGACGGGACGCATGGAATCGGTAAAGGACACGGCCTTGTCTTCGCTATTGAAAAAGCAGCTCACACCCCAAACGACCGCAGGCGCCGCCTGCAGGGCAATCTCGAGCTCGGTGATAACGCCGAGCGTGCCACAAGCACCGATAAAGAGGTCGATGGCGTCCATTTCGTCCGCAACGAAATAGCCTGAGGCATTTTTTGTCTTGGGCATGGTATAGCCGGGAAGATCGAGCTCGAGCGTACGGCCCACTGCCGTCACGAGCGACAGGTGGCGGCCCTGGGCAAAAGCCTCGCCGCGCTGAAGCTCAAGCAAATCGCCATCAGCCAGCGCGACGTGGAGTCCCGTGATATGTGGGCGCATGGGACCGTAGGCGTAGCTGCGGGCACCAGAGGCGTTACATGCCGCCATGCCGCCCAGACAGGCAGATGCCTCGGTGGGATCGGTGGGAAAGAACTGCTCGGGGGCCTCTTGGAACTCCTCGTAGGCCTCAAGCGATGCCTGGTCCCAACCAGCAGTCGGCAGCACCTTCTTGCTCAGCTGCTTGCGCAGCTCCGAGAGCACAACGCCCGGCTCCACGCGCAGCAGAAATTGGCCTTGTTCATCGCGGCGAAGGCCCAAGTAGCGATTCATACGGGAAGTATTGAGGATATGCCCGCCGTGGGGCACGGCACCGGCGGCAAGGCCGGTTCGGGCGCCCTGAACCGTTACCGGGACACGCTCGGCATGGAGCTTTTCCAAAATGGCACGGACCTCGTCTTCCGTTGTCGGAAACGAGATGCTCGAGGCCTCGCCCGATGCGCGAGACTCATCGCGACCATACTCTTCGAACTCGTCGGTGAAGGGTTTGATGGTTGCAGACACGCGAACTCCCCCTTTAGCTAACTACAGTGTTTGCAGGGAGATGTTACCGCATCGTTTCGTCGACGTGTTCGAGACCGTCTCCATAATTGGCGATTTTTACGTTCGTGCAATTCGGCGAGCGGCTTGATTTCCTCGGTAGACGATGCTTTTGACACATATGGCCCCGCCGTCGCCGACCGCGCGATTGTCGCTTGAAAAAAGTTGGAGTATTTTTTGCCGCCTTTTACCTGCGGAGACACCAATCCGTCAAGCATTTGGTCAGCAATTGGTCAAGTAGTGGCTGATACCGTCGGCATCGACAGCCAAAACCGACAGAAGTTTTGGCCCCAGAAGCAGGGAGGTTCCCATGGCATATTACTGGCCCCAGTACGGCATCGCCATCGAAGTCGACGACGATCCCCATCTCCTGCCTTTCGACGAAGAGGCATTCCCCGATACGACGGTCTACCACGTTACCACCGATGTGATCTGCGACCCCGAGTCGTTCTCGGCGCTCGCCCACCGCATCGCGCATACCCACGACATCGAGCTCCCTCCCGACTTCGACGAGCTTGTCTACTCACGCCGCCTGATGCTTCACATGCTCTTTGGAGCGAACCCGTCCACCTTTGCGCGCATCTATACCGCCAAGGATGCCGCATGAGCGCGAAGAAGCCACCCCACTTTGCAGGCCTGGGTCGTCGCAAGAAGCTCATCCTTGCCTGTTTGGCCATCGTCTGTGCCCTTGTCGCCGTAGGACTATACGCTTGGCAGTCGCAGCCCGTACCCGAGGCGGGCGCTTCGGTTACGACGGCCGAGGGCAAAACGCGTCAGGAAATCCAAGATGAGCTCGACGCCATCGTCCGCGACAACATGATGACGATTTCGGTCGCACCGGTCGCTCAGCTGCAGGAGGACGGCAAGCTGCGCGTCAACGTGCAAAACGTCCAAGACAATAAATTTCCCCAGCGATTCCGCGTCATCCAAAACGACGAGACCATGTACGAATCCGGTGTGGTCGAGACCGGCAAGACAATCGAAACGTGCCCCGCCGGCGACATCAAAGAAGGCGAGGCGTACATCGAGATCCAGGCACTCGATGCCAAGACCCTCGACAGCCACGGCAATCCGACACGTGTCAAGGTGCGGGTTGAGCAAGCCGAGAACTAGCTTTTCCGGCCGACGCGGCACCGCACGCAATTCACCAGCATTCGTCCAATCATCGCGGGGACGGCCCGCGGCGAATAGAAAGGAACGACCATGGACATCACCAGGAACATGAACGGAGCCAGAGCGCTCGTCGTGGGCGCAGGGCTCGCGCTCGCGCTCGCAATGGGCGCCGCCCCGACGCCAGCTATGGCAGCCGGGCGCGTTGGAACCACGAAAGTAATGGTCAGGACCGAGATCGACAACGTTGAGTTCAAAGTTCCGACGGTTATTCCCTTCGTCGCCAAGGCCGACGGCACGCTTCAGGGCCCCTCAGAAGACGCGACCACCATCGACAATCATTCGGCCTACGGCATCCATGTCACCAACATGAAGATCGACGCCATGAACACCTGGACCATTGCTGCCGACGCCAAAGCCGGAACCGCACAGAACTCCATCGACTTTAAGGTCGGCCCCGACGGCGCACTCCAGAACGCCAGCGCCGCAACGCAGGGGACGGGCCTCGATCTTTCCAAGAATGCAGCCTTCGACATGGGCTACCAGGGCATTGCCGGCGGCAAGGACAAAATTAAGCTCAAGACAAGCGGAAACGTCGCCCGCGTCACGCGCGACATCTTCCGCGTAACCGGCGAAGGCGATCAGGTTGCAACGATCACCTGGACGGTCGAGCCCGGTGCGCACACGGCATAAGGCTGTCGCCCTGGCCGTCGCCGTCAGCATCCTAGCGTTTGGGCCAGCCATGGCCTTTGCCCAGCAAGAACAGGCGCAGGCCGCCACGCAAGTGACGGTCGACCTCTCGGAGCTCGACCGCGGCGACCGCGAGGAACCGTTGGCGCAGACAGGCGACAGACGATGGCTCTTGGCAGCAGGCGCCGCAGCAGCAGGCGCGGGGACCGCCGGCCTCGGTCTGCACATCAAACGCAGCCAGAAACAAAACACGGACAGGCCGCACTAAATTAGCTAAGGAGACCCCATGGCATCAAAGAACCTTTTGCCCGTCGTCGCACTCTGCGGCGCGCTCGCAACCGGAACGCCCGTCGCCGCTTGGGCGACTCCCGTCATGGCAGACTCCTTACCAGCAGCCCTAAGCTCCGCACCAAATCCGTCGAGTGCCATTGCGTGTAAGCGTTTTTCGATCGCACAAGCCGCAATCTCAACCTCGGGATGCCTTCGTCGTAATACGGACGGCTCGATAGTCGTGGATATCAATCGTTCGAACAAGGCAAACGGCTCCCAGGCGGGGTGCGCCGTCTGCATGTGGCGCTCGGTTGTGCTCGATGCGGATGGCGATCCATGCAATTTAGAGCTGCGCATCGACATCGCTTCGGTCGATGACTCGGCGAACGGAGCGAAGGTCGCCTTCGACGGTACGTTTTTCGAGAAAGGAGGCGGTATATGTCTGGGCTGCGCCGCCGCGAATGCAGACGATGCGCAGCCCACCCTCTCATTCACGGCATCGTTGCGACTGACCAAAGCCGGCACCGATGCCATCGCGGCGGGAGAAGCGTCCCTGCTGTTCTACGCCGTCAGCGCCAAAGACACAAACGCTCATTTCGAGAAGCCAGCCGGATCACTCAGTCTTACACGAGGGATAGAGGCAGGCCCTATTGAAATCGATGCCCACGCGCAAAGCAGGCAACGCATTCTTGCCGACCCGGCGCTTCTCGAAATGGAGTGGAACGGATCCGGAGCCATCGGAATTCTCCCCTCCGCGCTTGACGCCAAGACGCTCCCCTCAAACGACGAACCCATCAACGCAACCATACAAGAAGAGAGCGCGGATAAAGAAGCAGGTGCGGGCGACACGCCGTCGCCGACAAACAGCGCCCCAGCTTCTTTCGAAGCACCGAATGAGCCCGCTGCCGATCCAAACGATCCCGAGCTCGCGGACAGTCTGGGGCTTGCTGATCCTCAAGAGATCGATGAAGGTAACTGTTGCGTGCTTGCCGCACTCGACCACACAGAGGTCATCGACGCTGCGAACATCGAAGTTGCCGCCGCCAATCAGCCCGTCCGCAAGTCGGCTATCATCGCATTTCCCGAATCCATCGAAGTCGTCTTTTTGCCATCGGGCGAGGTCGTGGCCCCAACACTGCTCACCTTGTTGGGCGCCAAGAATACTCGAAACGAAATTAAAAAGGTCACGGTTGTCGACCCTGCAACCACCGCCAAGCTGCGTCTATACGCCGTTGCTCCAGACGGAGGCAAGACCTTGGAATTCGATGGTGACACACTCCTAGCCTGGCGACGTCTGGACATTATGCAAGACGTCTCGTATCAGATCGAACTCGAAGGGTTTGATCGTGCCCGCGATGCCAATATCATCGCCGCGGCTATTGAATCCCCGCAGCGGCTTATGACACTGCGCTTTGAATACTATCCCTATGTCCCGACAACCACCTGAGGCTTAAATGCTGCACATCATTCCTAACACCACTTATATAACGTATTAGATGAGTCGCGATGTGCCTCGCATTTCGTTCTGCTACGATTGCCACGTTGGCATCAATACAGGAGGGCTCATGCCGGGCTTGGGAACAATCATCAACGTTGTGCTTTTAGTTGCGGGCGGTCTTTTGGGATTAGCGGGCGGCCGCTTCATCACACCGCGCATCCAAGACACACTCATGAAAGCATCGGGGCTGTGCGTCCTGTTTATCGGCCTTGGCGGCACCATGCAAAAGATGCTCCTTATCGATGGGAAGGCGCTAGCGACCACCGGCACCACCATGCTCATCGTCTCATTTGCGCTCGGTTCGCTCATCGGCGAGGCCGTCAACTTGGAAGCCGCCATCGAGAACCTTGGCGAATGGCTCAAGCGCAAGACCGGCAGTGAGGGCGATAACGAGTTCACCAACGCTTTTGTCTCGACTTCACTCACCGTGTGTATCGGCGCCATGGCAATTGTGGGATCGATCCAGGACGGCCTGCTCGGCGACTGGTCAACGCTTGCCCTGAAAGGCGCACTGGACTGCATCATCGTCTGCACCATGACGGCGTCGCTCGGACGCGGCTGCATCTTCTCGGCCCTGCCCGTAGCCGTGTTCCAGGGGACGATCACGTTGTTTGCCGGCGCGCTCTCCCCCATCATGACCACAGCAGCCCTCAACAGCCTTTCGCTCGTAGGCTCCATGCTCATCTTCTGCGTCGGCGTCAACCTCATCCGTCCTCAGACCTTCCGCACGGCCAATATGCTCCCCTCCGTCGTCATCGCCGTCATCTACGCCCTCCTGTTCTAAATCTATCAACGCAGCGGTATCTCGAACACCTGTTTGATGCTGTGCTATGATATGAGGTCACCGTAGCTGCGTTCGAGAGGAGGAGCGGTGGCCGACCAGGACATCAAGATGCTCATCGAGCGCATTATGGCCGAGGCCCGGACCCATCAGTCTGCCCGCTTCTCACATGAAGTCTACGCAGACGAGCCGATTCTCAAAACCGGCCGACAGATGCAGAATTTCCTCCCCGACCAGTACCGTAAAATGCGCGAGATATCGCGCTGGCAGGATGACCCCAAGGGCGGTGCGGGCCGCTGGCTTTCGGAAGCCGAGCTTTTTTACCGCCAGGGCCTGCTGATGGCCGACTTTGAGGACGACTGTCCCTACAACGGCACCTTTAAGTCGTACTTTCCCACCTACAACGCCATGAGCGACCGGCAGCTGCGCGGCTACTTTACCTGGCGTGCCCAAGTGCGCCGCGGAACCGTCGAGGAAACGTCTACGTCCTTTGCCTTTCTGTATCTCTATGAGCTGATTTGCGGCATTGGCGTAGATGACCCGCTCGACGGTTTTAACAAGATCAAGGCCTTTTGGGATGTCTATCGCGCCTTCGAGCCCGGCATTGATCGGTTTGCACGCGTGTGGTTGCAGGATTACGCCGTATTCCATGGGCTCGACCCCAAGCTGCTCCGCGACTCTAAAACCGTCATGTTCGATAACGCCCTTATCGAGCTGCGGCGCGCGGCACGCGACCTTGTACCGGCACCGGCACCGTCCGACCAGACCCCCAAACGTCGCAAAACCTCCGAGCCCACGCTCCCCCTTCCGCCCGATGAGGTGCGCGAGGAGCGACTCATGGCCGCCATCAACGCCCTCTCCACGTACAACCTAAGTAACTCGCGGCTCGACCGCAGCCACCACCGCGATCTGCGCCACGTGGCATGCGCCGTGTATGTCCGCATGGCGCGCTACTATGACACGCACCGAAAGACCGGCATCGTAGCGAGCTTGTTTGGGGAGGAGACGGCCATGCCCTACACCATGTTTGCCTCGGCCGTATTCTTTGCGCCCGAGCGCCACGAGGACTGCGAATACCGCCTGGATCCCATCCACATCTACCGTTGCCAAAACGGCTTTTGGGAATGTATGCGTATCCATGGTAGTAGGCAAAAGAGCAGCAAGCTCGGTGAAATGATGCGCGCCTGCGACCAACGCCTGCGCCTGGCGCTGGACCCCGCCCATCCCCTTAAGGAAGAAAAGGTCCCCAAATATCTGGCCAAGATTATCGATGACGAGATCATGGCATGGCTTTCGTGGGACGCCGCACACCAGCCCGTCAAGATCGATATCGATCTGAGTCAGCTGGGGCACATTCGGAGCGCCGCTGCGCAAACGCGCGAAGCACTTTTAATCGACGAGGAACGCGAGGACAGCGCGCCTGTGGAAGTCGAGGCGACGCTTATCGAGCAACCGGACACCGAGTCTGCGCCCGACATGGCTGCCGAACCTGGCGAGATGACCATACAGCAAGACGAACCCGACGAGCCGACTGTCTCCACCGAAGAGTTTGGCGTCGTGGCACCGCTCCTCGTGTCTGCACCCGCGCCCGTAACGCCCGCGCCCGCCGAAGCCGCGAACAAACTCGCGCCCGCCGCAGATGCCTTCCTTCGCGCACTGCTCGAGCAAAACGCAGCGCAAGCGACATCGGCAGTGGCGCACTCGGGACAGAGCGAGGACATGCTCGTCGATAGCATCAACGAGGCGCTCTTTGACCTGGTGGGTGACACCGTAATTGAATTTAGCGCGGCAGGGCCGCAGATTATCGAGGACTACAAAGCAGACGTGAGAGGATACCTAGACCATGAGTGATACCGCATCCGCAGCGCCCCGTGTACCCAAACGCGTCGCCGCCGTTATCCTTAACTCGCTCAAGGGCGGCGTGGTCCCGCGCATCGGCCTTCCCTATATCACCGTGGGTCGCGAGGTCGAGATTCGCGCCCTGCTCACCGATTTGAGTCTCATCGCCGATGGCGGCGCAAGCTTCCGTTTTTTAGTCGGTCGCTACGGCGCCGGCAAGAGCTTCTTGCTTCAGACCATCCGAACGCATGCCATGGGCGAGGGCTTTGTGGTCGCCGATGCCGACCTGTCGCCCGAGCGCCGTCTGCAGGGCGGTCAGGGACAGGGCCTCGCCACCTACCGCGAGCTCATCCGCAATATATCGACCAAGACGCGCCCCGAGGGCGGTGCGCTCAACCTTATTTTGGATCGCTGGGTCGCCTCGTTTGCCGACGTCGACGAGTCGGTCGTTAATGCCCAACTGGCCCCGCTCGAGGAGATGGTCCACGGCTTCGACTTCGCCCGCATGCTCCGCCGTTATCGCACGGCTGTCTCGGAGGGCGACGAAGAAGCTATGAGTCGCGTGACCAAATGGATTCGCGGCGAGTACCGCACCAAGAGTGAGGCACGCGCCGAGTTGGGCTCCTCGACCATCATCAGCGATGACGACTGGTACGACTACGTTAAGCTCATTGCGCGCTTTTTGGTCTGCAGCGGCTACAAGGGCATGCTGGTGCTCATCGACGAGCTCGTGAATCTATACAAGATTCCCAACGCGATTACGCGCCAATATAACTACGAGAAGATCCTGACCATGTACAACGACACGCTCCAGGGCAAGGCGCAGTACCTGGGCGTAATCATGGGTGGCACGCCGACCTCTATCGAGGACCGCCGCCGCGGCGTCTTTTCCTACGAGGCCCTTCGGAGTCGTCTCGCTCAGGGCCGTTTTGCGCGCGATGATCTCAAAGACATGCTCGCGCCCATTATTCGCCTGCAGCCGCTCACCTACGAGGAGCTGCTGGTGCTCATCGAAAAGCTCATGCAGATCCATGCCGGCTACTTTGGCTGGACGCCCACGCTTACCGAGAACGACTTGGTGGACTTCCTCAAGATCGAATTCGGTCGCGTGGGAGCCGACACGCACCTGACGCCGCGTGAAGTCATTCGTGACTTTATCGAGCTGCTCGACATCCTATGCCAAAACCCCGACGCCAACGTGGCCGAGCTGCTGCAAAGCGTCGGCGGCGACGCGCTGGCGCCGGCAGCCGCAACAGGCGACACCGATATCGCAGGCGGCGACCGTAACTTCGCCGAATTCACCATCTAACCTGCCAAAAAGGGACAGGTTTATTTTGGCAGGTTCTATCTGGGCAAACGTTGAAGCAGTAATGCAGCAAGCCACTGCCCGCCACGTTGAGAGATTCGCTTTTGAAAGGAGGCCTCGTGAACGCCTTTGACCGCTACGCCCCGTTTATCCAAGACTTCATCTACTCCCACGATTGGGAGAGCCTGCGCTCCATTCAGGTTGCGGCGGCAGATGCCATCTTTAACACACAAGACAATGTGCTCCTGACGGCATCCACGGCTTCCGGCAAAACCGAGGCAGCCTTCTTTCCCATCCTGACCGAGTTTTGGGAGAACCCGCCCGCGAGCGTGGGCGCCCTCTACATCGGCCCCCTCAAAGCGCTCATCAATGATCAGTTCGTCCGCCTCAACGACCTGTGCGAAGAGGCCGATATCCCTGTCTGGCACTGGCATGGCGATGTCTCGCAGTCGCACAAGGCTAAGCTCATCAAAAAACCGAGCGGCATCTTGCAGATTACGCCCGAGTCACTCGAGGCGCTCTTAATCCATAAGCACATGGCGATTCCGCGCATGTTTTGCGACCTGCGCTACGTGGTCATCGATGAGGTCCACTCGCTCATGCGCGGCGACCGCGGCGGTCAGACGCTCTGCCTTATTGAGCGCCTCTCGCGCATGGCGGGCGTGCAGCCCCGCCGCATCGGCCTTTCTGCCACCATCGGCGACCCCGAGCGCACGGGCGCCTTTCTCTCACAGGGAACGGGGCGCGACTGCGTTATCCCCCGCTTTGAAGAACCGCGCCACGTGTGGCGCATCTCCATGGAGCACTTCTACAACTCGGGCCCCCAGGCACAGCAGCGGGGATTCGAGAGCACGGGTCCTCAAGAGGCCGAAGTGCTTGCGTGCGAGCGCATCGAGGCGGCTGCATCCGCGGCACTGCCCGCCGGCGCCCAAGACATGCGTCACAGCGGACAGCTCACACAAGAGGAGCGCCGTCAACGTCGTGAGCGGGCACGGGGCAAGGCCGCTCCCAAGGACCGCCAAACTTCCTCGGCCCCCGAGGGCGAAGTCGACATCCCCCGAGCACCCGAACAGGCATTGCTCAACCCCACCGACACGGCACCAGACAACGCCGACCCCGGCATGGGCTATATCTTTGAGCACACGCGCGGCCGCAAGTGCCTGGTCTTTGCCAACTCGCGCGAGGAAGCAGAAGCCGTATGTTCCATGCTGCGTAGCTACTGCGAGAGCCGGCACGAGCCCGACCGTTTCCTCATTCATCACGGCAATCTTTCGGCATCGTTGCGCGAGACGGCAGAAGAGCTTATGCGCGACGAGGAACAGGCGCAGACGACCGTCACCACCTCTACGCTTGAGCTTGGCATCGATATCGGCCGTCTGGAGCGTGCCTTCCAGATCGACGCGCCGTTTACCGTCAGTTCCTTTTTGCAGCGAATGGGCCGCACGGGACGCCGCGACCTTCCGCCCGAGATGTGGTTTGTCATGCGCGAGGAAGAACCCGAGCCGCGCACGATGATGCCCGAAACCATTCCCTGGAAGCTCCTGCAGGGTATCGCGCTCGTACAACTCTATCGCGAGGAAAAGTGGGTCGAGCCGCCCGAGCTCGATCGACTCCCCTACAGCCTGCTCTATCACCAGACTATGTCGACCCTCGCCAGCACCGGCGAGCTCACGCCGGCCGAACTTGCCCAGCGCGTGCTCACGCTCAGCTATTTCCACCGTGTCTCGGCAGACGATTACCGTGTGCTGCTACGTCACCTCATTAAGATCGACCATATCCAGGTCACCGAAGGTGGCGGGCTCATCGTGGGTCTCGCGGGCGAGCGCATCATCAACAACTTTAAGTTCTACGCCGTGTTCCAGGAAAACGAGGAGTTTACCGTCCGGAGCGAATCGGCCGAGCTGGGCACGATTGTTAATCCGCCCCCGCCCGGTGAGCGCATCGCCATCGCCGGACACTGCTGGATTGTCGAGGAAGTGGACTGGAAGCGTCATACCGTCTTTGCCACGCAGGTCAAAGGCCGTGTTCCGGCCTACTTTGGCGACTGTCCCGGTGACATCAACACGCACGTACTCGAGCGCATGCGCAAGGCGCTCAACGAGCACGCAACATATCCGTACCTCATGGGTAACGCACGGGCCCGCTTAGCGCAGGCTCGTCATACGGCCAAGCTTTCGGGTGCGGGAACTAAACCGCTCATCAACCTGGGCGGCGATACCTGGGTGCTCTTCCCCTGGCTGGGCAGCTACGCCTTTTTGGCGCTCGAGCGCATGCTCAAGATTAAATGTGCCGCTGAGCTGGGCCTTCGCGGACTCGACCCATCACGCCCGTACTTTATGCAGTTTAAGATGAAGGCCGACGAGGAGACGTTCTTTGAAGTGCTCGCCGCCGAAGCCGAGAAAGACTTCGACCCCATCGACCTCGTCTATCCCGGCGAGGTGCCTTACTTTGACCGGTACGACGAATTCGTTCCCGAAGAGCTCGTGCGCAAGGGCTTTGCCGAAGGCGTGCTCGACATAGAGGGCATGAAGCAGCGCGTTCTCGGCTGGCGCGACCACGCCTAAGACCAGTCTTTTTGGGACGGGGAGACTTATTTGTCGTGAAGGACGGTGCCGAGGAAGTCGGTGTCGAAGGGCACAGCTTCGGCAAAGACGTAGTCGCCGTCGCTGGCGATGAGCAGGTAGTTCTCCTCGCCGCCGAACTCCGCATCGCCACATGGGACCACCCAGGCGTGGGCGAATACCTCGAGTGCCGTGGCGGCGCAGTCGCGCAGGAACGTCACATCGCTCCCCTCGTTCGCGCTCACGATATTGGCAACGTAGATACCCCCGGGGTTCAGGCTGCCTCGCACCAAACGCAACGCCTCAACCGTCGCCAGCTCGCGTACGGGCTCGGCACCGCCAAAGCAATCGCTCACAACCACATCGTAGCGACGATGGCCCACGCTCGTCACACCCAGATATGAGCGAGCCTCAGCGGTAATCACCCGTAAGCGGTCGCCCACCGTGCGCTCCAGCTCGTCCAGATAGAACCAACGGCGCGCCAGGCGCGTAATCTCTCCGTCATACTCGATAACGTCCATGCGCAAGCCCTCGTGCGACATCAGCGCAAATTTGGGATAGGCAAACCCACCGCCGCCCAGCATAAGCATGCGGTCGATACCATGACCATAAGCGTCACGCATCGCATCCTCGGACTCAAACACGTCGTCAAACGCACGATAGTACGCAAAGACGGGCTCCGCCCAACGATCGCCGACATAGCTCGCGCTTTGGTAGACGCCGCCCTGCACGAGCACACGGACCTCGTCACCGCTCTCACCATGCACGCGCTTCACACGCGCCAACCCATTGCGGGTCCTCGCAACCTGCAGACAGGCAGCACGAACAGCGACGGCGGCCGCACCAAGCGCCGCGGCTCCCAGGGCAACGCCGGCAACGACGCCAGCAGAAACACTTGGCTTGTTCATCTAGAGTTCCTTTTGCAGATAGAGTCCGTGGTCGTAGAAACCCAAATGGCGATAGTACTCGCGCGTACCGACCGCGCTAATCACGTTGATACGCGCATAACCCGCATCCCGGGCAATCTCGCACGCACGCTCAACGAGCAAACGCCCCAACCCGTGATGCTGCGCCGCTTGGCCTTGATCCCCTACGCGCGCCGCCATGCCATACACGTGCACCTCGCGAATCATCGCCTCGTCCGGCGTCGTCGGCAACTCATCCGCATGCGCGGCAACAAACGAATGGTCGGGCAGCGACAACCGCAAAAAGCCCGCGATTTTGCCCTGCGGCGTCATCCACTGCAAAAAACGCTCGCGCGTCACCGGCGTCTCGTACGCCACTTCCTCGTCAAGGGTCAGCTCATGCAAGTCGGCGCCCGCCGTGCTAATCTCGCGATAGCGAATCTCGCGCACCGTCGCGCCTTTCCCCCGAGCAGCCAGGCGGTTCTCAACGAGCTGGCGCAGGTTGGGTTTCTTGTTGCCCACCATGATGTCGTCGGAACTAAAGTCGCGGATCATGCGACTGATGCGGCAGAACGCCGGCGTCACCACGATGTCGTCGGCTAACACATCGAGCAGCTCTTCCTCGGTATAGGGACGCCACTCGCCACGTTCATAGCAACCCACCAGACGCGAGCCCTCGATGAGCGCACACGGGTAGACCTTGACCTCGTCGGGCATAAAGGCCCCCTCGGTCATAAAGCGCTCGTAGTCGCGCTTGTCCCCCTCGGGCGTGGCGCCCAGCAAGTTGAGCATAAAATGCGCGTGGATCTTAAAGCCACACAGGCGCGCAAGCGAAAAAGCCCGCTCGATCTGCGCCACCGAAATGCGACGCTCGTTGATATCGAGCAGGTGCTGGTCAAGGCTCTGAATACCCATCTGAATCTTGGTGCAGCCCAGGCGGCGGATGAGCGTAAGGGCCTGCGGCGTTACGGCATCGGGGCGCGTCTCGATAACGAGCCCCACCACGCGATGCTTCGCCGTCTCGTTGATGCGCTGCTGACGTTCAAGCTCTTCCATCGTGGCCGTCTGCCACTCGGCGACCTCGCCCCACGGCGTACCGGGGCCGTACAGGCGACGCACTGCGCGGTTGTAGCCGCCCACGGAAGCATCCACACGCCCCTGCTCGTCGGCAACGCCGGCAGCAAGCTCGACCTCGTCTGTCGCAATGCCGGCGGCCCGATAGCGCTCGCGGCGCTCTGTTACCACCGGCGGCAGGGCATCGGCGGGAGCGTCATCGAGCAGGCGCCCCGCCTCGGCACGGCTGATGCCCGGACGCGCCAACATGGGGTTTGCTGCCACGCCGGCGACGGCATCGTCATTGAGCGCACGGAAAAGCTCCGACATAAACCACGTTTGATACCCTTGCGGATAGTCGCTCCAGGTACCGCCGAGCACAATGAGCTCGATCTTATCGGTCGCATGACCCATCTGCGAAAGCGCCGTCAAACGGGCACTCACCTGCAGATACGGATCGAAGCAGTTTTGCTCTGCACGGGCGCACGCCGGCTCGGCGTGCAGATAGCTCTTGGGCATGCGCAGATCATTGGGGCAAAACAGGCAATCGCCCGAGCACGGCCAGGGCTTGGTGATGACGGTAATGGTCGCTACGCCCGAAGCCGTGCGGCGCGGCTTCATGCGTAGCACCTGCAGCAGTTGGCGTTCCAGATCGGAATCGACATTCCACGCAGCCCACCGAGCCGGCTCCTCACGTTTAACCCGCTGGTAGAACGGCAGCAGACGGCGCTTGGCCAAATCGCGTTTGTCGGCACCCTCACGGCGCGCCTCGGCATGTATCAGTTTGACGAGCGCCTTGTCGTCCACGGTCTCGCCGTGACGCAGAGCCTCGAGTATGTTCAAGATAATCTGTTCCATGTCCCCATTGTAAAGGCAAAGGCGCCGAAGCCCGTCACGGCTCCGGCGCCTCCATCAAAGAGCATGCCTATATGTACCGATCTCCGAAAACCGCATATCACTCCGGATCAAACGACATGTCGCCCGAACCGACCTCAAAACGATACGTAGCAGACTTATCGCCGTTATCGAATTCAAGATTCAAAATGGTCTCGCCGTCGTAGCCAAGCGGAAGGAAATCGCTCTCGAAGTCGCCGCTGCCCAAGGTGAGGCTCGCCTTAAAGCCCGTCGAGTTCGGAACCGTCATCTCCACATCGCCCGAGTCCACGCTCACGTCCATCGACTTCGCGGGGGCCTGGTAGAGCTCGAACGTCGCATCGCCCAAACCGACCTCGGCATTCAGAGTGTCGGTCACGGCGCCCGCAAACGCGACGTCTCCCGAATCCAACGTCAAATCAAAGTCGTGGCACGCAATGTCCGCGACCGTCAGATCTCCCAACCCCACGTTTGCCGTAATGCCCATCATGTTATCGGCAAGCTCACGCGGCAGTTCAATGGTGACCTTACGGTCATGGGCGCGCTCGTCATCGCAGTCGAACTGGCTAATCTTGAGTGTAGAGCCCTCGATCTTGACCAGATTCTGAGTGGCGGCATCGGAAGCAGACGCCCCCTTTGCAACGTGCCCGCTTTCGATGACACGTACCGGTCCGCCAGAGACACGTTTAACCTCGACCGTGCCCGACGCCACGTCCAAGTCAAGCGATGTGAACGCGTCGGCATCAAACGTTTCGCTCGAAAGCTGCTGAGGCCGAGCGGAATATTTACCGCCATCGTTCATAAAATCGTCGTCGTCAACCACATCGTCCATACTGGACAAGCCGGATACAACATCGTCGAGATCCCACGGACCATCAAAATGAATCAATGTCCGCGAAATGCCAAAGACAAGTCCGATGATAAGCACAAACGCTCCGATGCCAATGCCCAAGCGCCTCTTAGACTCATGCGAGAGCTTCATCATTCATCACCTTCTTTGGCACTCGACTCAGCGGTGGTCGCGGCAGCCATGTCAGCGTCAACCGCTGTGGAAACGTCCTCCCCTTTAGTCCTAGCGACCGCCGGCGCCGGACCAACCTGGATATCCCCGCGCGCCCAATCGCCATCGAGCGCACGTGCCACCCAGTGATAGATGGGGATCGTAAAGAAGATCAGTGCGGGAAAGGGGCTGGCACCAACCAGGAACATCAGTAAAAAGAACAGCAGCCAGCACACGGCCCAATACGGGAACGACTGGAACGGACCCTTCACCGGAGTCGGGCCGGCCGCAACGGCACCCGTCACCTGAGCCGTCGCCGCATTGGCGGCCTGCGCACTCCAGCTTGCCGCCTGCGCCGCCTTGGCTGCCGCGTCACTTGCCTGCGTTGCCGCCTCAGTCGCACGCGCCGCTGCCTCATGGGTGCGGGCGCGCTCTGCCGCCTCGGCCTCGCGCTGACGAGCGCGGTCCTCGTTCTCAAACTCGATATCGTCCTCGATCTCATCGCTCGGATTGAGGAGCTCGTCCAAACTCACGCCATAGAGTTTGGCGAGCGAGATCAGGTTTTCGGTATCGGGCGAGCTCTCCGCGCGCTCCCATTTACTGACCGCCTGGCGCGACAGTCCCAGCTTTCGTGCCAGCCCTTCTTGGCTAAAGCCCTTGCTGCGACGAAGGTCGGCGAGCCGCTGCGCAGTTTCTACATTCATGGTTCCTCCTATGTGATGCCAGCCGTGCCGCCGGACCGTTTTTGTTCTTAAGGCGCCTTGCACAGTTAAAAATGTATCCGCCACCGCCAAAAGCATGCCACCTATTCTAGTGAGATTTTTGACAACCGGCGGTTGCGGATGCATATGAGCTGCGGAAATGTGTCCAAACAAAGCAATGACCCGTAGCTTGGTTGTCCCCGTTGCGGCGTTAACGGTAGTATGGTCGTACTGTTTGTTTCGCACCGCCAACGGAGGGAGTTCCGCGCCGTGAACCGCGATTTCGCCTCATCGCTCATCCAGCTCAATAACACGTTCTATCGCGAGCACTCCGCCTCCTTTTCCGATACGCGCCAAGCCCCGTGGCCCGGCTGGGTGCGCACCATGGACATCGCGCTCGAACAGCTCGACGTCGCCACGATCGAGCATCCCGTCCGTGTCTTCGATCTTGCCTGCGGCAATATGCGATTCGAGAACTTTGCCGCCGGCGGCGCACTCGCCGCCAAGGGCGTCGACGGCGCAAACCCCTCGGCAGATGCCAGTTGCCCGTTTGAGTTCTACGGTGTCGACTCGTGCCAAGATTTGGCTATCGATGCACATGGACACGCCCTGCGCATTCCCAACCTGCACTTCCAGGAACTCGATGTGCTCGACGCCCTCATGAAGCTCAACCCCGCCGAGACACCCGACGTGCTTTTCGACGCCCCGCTCGCCGACATCTCGGTCTGCTTTGGATTTATGCACCACGTGCCGTCGTGCGAGTACCGCGTACGCGTGCTCGACGCCCTGGTGCGCCAGACGCGCCCAGGCGGCATCATCGCCATCAGCTTTTGGGAGTTTATGAACGACGAGCGCATGGCGCGCAAGGCCGTTCGCGCCGAGGCCCGCGCCGAGCTCACTCCGCCTTTTGAGGGCTACGATTCCGCGCAGTTTGAAGCCGGTGACCACCTCATTGGCTGGCAAAACGACCGCCACGCCTACCGCTATTGCCATCACTTTGACGATCAGCAGATCACCGACCTGGTGCGCGGCGTCCGTACGTTCTACAAGAGCGGCGAGGTCCCCGTGCGCGAGCTCGAGCGCTTCCATGCCGACGGTCGCAGCGGCGATCTCAACCGCTATGTGATCCTCAAGCGCCTGTAGGCATCGGCGACTCGCCGTCGAGCCGCACCGCGTCTTTCGGGCAAAGTATGCCCACCTTTTTTTCAACCCATTGACGGAACGCGCAGCTATGCGTTCCATACTTATGACCAAGGAGCCTCATGGGAGCCGTCCACGTTCGCACGCCTAAGAACTTTGTGCTCGAAGAGCGCCTGGAGCGCTACGCCGATGCGATTGAGACGAACCCTGAAATCTATGCCAGAGATTGGCGCGAGGCCTGCGCGCCAGTTGACAGCAAGCCCTTCGAACACCTTCATCTGGATCTGGGCTGCGGCAAAGGCACCTATCTGGTTGAGCGCGCTCGCCGTGAGCCCGACACGCTCTTTATCGGCATGGACCAGGAGCCCATCTGCATCGCCTATGCCGCACAGAAAATCTGCGAGCAGGAACTGACCAACGCACTCGTTCTGCCCCGAGGCGCCGCATCGCTGCCGCAGCTATTTGCCGCAGGCGAACTCGATGCCATCACCATTAACTTTCCCACGCCGCAGCCCAAGGCCAAGTACGCAAAAAAAGGCTCTTCGGTGGTTTCTGTGGGAGAGATTCCGGCATAGGCCCAGCTCAGCGGGCGAAAACAACGATCTGGAACTGAAACGGCCCCGGGAGGGGCCGTTTCCGCGTCATCCGCCTATGATTGCTAAGCCAAATTCAGAC
>DBFAQQ010000002.1:0-33008 GCA_048236535.1 Collinsella sp.
TGAATTTGGCTTAGCAATCATAGGCGGATGACGCGGAAACGGCCCCTCCCGGGGCCGTTTCAGTTCCAGATCGTTGTTTTCGCCCGCTGAGCTGGGCCTATGCCGGAATCTCTCCCACAGAAACCACCGAAGAGCCTAAAAATGGCGGAAAGAATAAGCGCAATGATGCTGTTGATTTTAAACTTAACGATCATGGCGACCAGCAGGACTACGCCCACCAGCACCCAAAGGAGTGAAACAACTCCTGCATTCATAGATAAGCTCCTTTTAACTGGCAATGAAGCCAAGTGCTTCTATTCGAAATAGCAGCTTTTACTCGCTTACAGGTTGGCGACAATTGCCTGGGCGATCTCGTCGTACTGAGCCGACTCGAGCGTGACGCGACCGGGGTTCATGGCAAACACGTCGCCAAACTCAAACGGGTCGTCCTTGTACTTGGGGACGATATGCACGTGCAGGTGATGCATGGTGTCGCCGTAGGCACCAAAGTTAATCTTGTCGGGATTGAACGCCTTGTGCAGCGCTGCCGCGACGTGGCGGACATCGGCCATAAAGGCGGCGGCGTCTTCCTCGGACATGCAGGAGATGTCATCGACGTGCTGCTTGGAGGCCACGATTACGCGGCCCTTATGACTCTGCTCCTTAAACAAGATGAGCTTGCTGGCAGGCAGGTCAAGCATGGGGATGCCAAAGGCATCGACGAGAGTGTTGTCGGTCCCGCACATGCAGTACGAGCAATCGGTATGCTGTTCCATGGTGATCCTTTCGATCTGGACAATGATGAATGCCGCTTTTGCGGCAGGTGTAACCCCTCGTTTACACCACCAGATAATGGACAGATACAACGCATGCGTAGTCGATACGAAATCGGTTTCGTATCGACTACCGCCATGATACAGCCAACGAGTTGTTACGATTAGGTGAACGTTCACTTTTTATTGTTTTCCTCTTTGCAAATAGAATCCCGTGCGTATACTAAAGCTCAAACGAAACCGATTTCGTCTAGCGTGAGCAATAGGATGCTAAGACGCACCCTACCATCTTGGCATCCTATTGCCCACGCAATGTCATTTGCTTTCCTCCCGTCTCGCTGGCCCTTCAGTCCCATTCCGGCACAGCGAGACACTTCCTAGACAACTGACCGTGGGGCCGGCTTTTCTGCTTTAACAGCAGTGCCTCCGATAACCCTCTTTTGCCGGTCCGGGTCAGTTTTTTCACACAACCGAAAGGACGGGTAGCAACATGCGACCGCTCATCATCATGAATGGCGAGAAGATCGATTGGTTCCATACCGTCATCAGGATGCTGATGTATCTGGCGGGCGTTGCAGTACTGGCACTCGGCATGAGTCTCCAGACGGCATCCGGCCTGGGCGTCGCCGCGCTCACGTGCTTTGCCACAACCCTATCCATGCTCACGGGCAAGACGCTCGGCTTTTGGATCACTGCTACCTATGTCGCCTACATCGTGGCACAATTCACTATCTTGCGACGCGAGTTCCAGCCGCGCATCCTGCTCGAGCTGTGCTTCTCAACGCTCATCGGCGGCTTCACCGACTTCTTCATGGCGGTCAACCCGCTGCATCCCGCAGCACTCCCCATACAGGTTGAAACCATGCTGCTCTCCCTCGCTGTCACTGCATTTGGCGTAAGTCTCGTCGTCAACATGGGCGTTGTCCCCAACGCGCCCGACGGCCTGGTGCAGGTCATTGCCGAAAAGATTAAACGCCGCTTTGGCGACGTAAAAGTCGTGTTCGACTGCTCGCATGTCGCCGTGCCTCTCGTTCTGTCGCTCGCGCTCATGCACAACCTGGGCGGCTTTGGCGTGACCACCGCCATCTCGGCGCTGTTCTTGGGCCATGTCATCAACATCGCTAATAAGCTGTTCGCCCAGCGCTTTGTGCGCGCGGCATTCGGGAAATAGCACCACCGTAAGAACCCGCAAACAGCGCTATACGTTGCTATATCTCACTATACTTTGCTATATCTTGCTATATCTTGAGCAAAGGTGGCTCACATGCAAACAAACCCTTTTAAGCCCACAGCAGGTAAAACACCTCCCACGATTATCGGCCGCGAAGATGTGCTCGAAGAATTCAATGAGGGCCTCGTCAACGGGCCTGGTGCCCCTGGGCGTCTAATGCGCATAGCCGGCGTCCGTGGAACGGGCAAGACGGTCCTCCTTGACGAGTGCTCACGTTTGGCGCAAAGCCGTGGCTGGACGGTCATAAAAGAGGTCGCAACCGAGGGACTTTGTCAGCGCATTCTCGAACAGCTGCAGCCCAAATTCCAGGCCAAGCACGCCAGATTTGAGCCCACCGTAGCTGGCATATCCATCGGCAGCATAGATATTGAGCGAATCGGCCCATCGCTACGCGACGCCATGAGACAGACAATATCCAAGAATGGAAATGGCCTGCTCATCACTCTCGACGAGGTTCAAGACGCAGAGCTCGATGAGGTCCGAACGCTCTCCATTGCGATTCAGCAGGTTATCGGCGAAGACCTTGATATCGCCTTTGTTTTTGCTGGGCTGCCTTCGATGATTGAAAGCATCATCAACGGAAAGACACTTGCGTTTTTGCGCCGTGCCCTCCCCTTTGACCTGAAGGCTGTGGCAGTAACCGAAGTGTCGTACTCCCTCGAGGAAACCATTGAAGCGTCTGGCATGGAGTTGCAGCCAGGTATTGCCGGCCAACTTGCCGAGGCAACGCAAGGCTATCCTTTCATGATCCAACTCGTTGGATACTACGCATGGCAGTTGGCGAGACGCGCACATACAGCGATTATTGGAGAAGAAGAAGCCGAGCGCGGCATTGCAACGGCACGCGAACGCTTCTGCGCCATGGTGATTGAGCCCGCGCTGCAGCGCATTCCGCCCACGTGCATCGCTTATCTGCTGAGCATGGCGTCTTTGGGGCAGACGAGCTCGACCAGCATGGTTGCCGATGCCCTAAACAAAACGCCTCAACAGGTGAGCTCCGTCCGCAGCCGCCTGTTAGGAGAATCGATTATCGAGGCTCCTTCGTACGGCAAGGTCTCATTTGCCATCCCCTACATGCGCGACTACCTCTGCGAACACAAAGCCGAACTGGAAGTTGAACTGTAGAAACGGCAACTGTCCTGCAAGACGAAAACCGTTTTCATACGGATTTAAAGCAGATGTAAACGGTTTTCGTCTTGATTTGCGTCCGGAATTAAGACGAAAATTGCGCTTTCGTACGCTTATTACCAGACGCAAATTGTTTTCGTCCGGCTATGCGTCCCCAATCTAGACGAAAAAGGCCCCGGGCTCGTATGAACTCGGGGCTCTTTGTGCCGCACATCTATGAGAGGGAATCGATGCGCATGGGCGCTACTCCATGTAGCCGCCCTGGGATGGCGGAAACCTCGTCGTTCCCCGCCTGATGGGCGTGCTCAAGGCATCCGTCCCCCTCTTTATCGACGTGACTGGCAAAAAGCTCGTCGAGGAAACTATCCGCACGCACCGCGATGTGGCCGACGCCATCGCCGCGCGCAATCCCACCGCCGCGCACGACGCAATGTATCTGCACCTGGTGTATAACCGCAACATGATTGCGGAGGGAGCAGAAGCAAAAGGCATTTAGGGCCCGACAATAATCTTTCTTTGGCAAAACGCAGGCGGCGGCTGCCCAACACACAGGGCAGCCGCCGCCTTTTGCAATCGATTGGTGCAAAGGGGTTGACTAGAGCTCGCAGGCAACCTTGTAGCCATCGCCGATGGCATCGCGGATGTTGCCGCACTTGTTGGCATCACCCAACACGTGGGTGGCAACGCCGGCTGCAGCCAGATCGTCGGCCAGCTTGGTATTAGGACGATAGCCCATGGCAAGCACCAGCGTATCGGCACCGGCGATGGTGTGGACCTCGCCGTCCTTTTCGTAGCTGATGGTATCCTCGGTGATCTCGGTCACCTTGGCCTCGGTCAGCACGTGAACTCCCTTGGAGAGCATGCGCGTGATGAGCACCGCGCGACCGGCACCGCCCTCGTTGGCGGCGAGCGTCTTGGTCATCTCGATGACGGTGACATCGCGATTGGCCGGCGACAGGTCGTTGACCAGCGGGGCCAGGTAATCGGCCGTCTCGCAGCCAACGGTGCCGCCGCCCACGATGACGATCTTCTTGCCCGGGAAAGCCTTGCCACCCAGCAGGTCGTCAGCCGTCATAACCTGCTTAAAGCCCTGCATGAAGGCCGGAGCGATGGGCTCGGCGCCATAAGCCAGGACAACCTCGTAGCCTGCGTAGTCGCGCTGAATGTCCTCGGCAGTAAGCTCGGTGCCAAATATGCACTTCACGCCCGCCTCGGCCAGACGACGGTACTGATACTTGATCACGCGGGTGAGCTCCTGCTTTGCCGGCGGAACGGCCGCGATGCGCATCTCGCCGCCCGGTTCGTCCTGCTTGTCCACGAGCACCACGTTGTGGCCGCGCTTGGCGGCAATGAACGCCGCCTCCATGCCCGCAGGACCAGCGCCCACAACCAGTACGTTCTTGGCCTCGGCGGCAGGCTCGTAACCGGCCTCGTCGCGCTCAACATCGGGGTTGACGGTGCAGGAGATGCGCTTGCCGAACATGATGCCGTTCAGGCAGCGCAGGCAGCCAATGCAGGGGCGGATATCGTCGGCGTTGCCGGCAGCGGCCTTGTTGCAGAACTCGGCATCGCACAGATTGGCGCGGCCCATCATGCAGATGTCGGCAGCGCCGTCCTCGATCAGCTCCTCGGCGATCCAGGCCTCGTTAATGCGACCGACGGTGGCGACGGGAATGTTGACGTGCTTTTTGATCTCGCGCGAGCAGACGGCATGCGAGGCCTGCTGGGTACCGGCGGCGGGAATTGCGGAGCCGCGCTTGATGGTGGTACCACCCGACACATGAATCATGTCGACGCCGGCCTTCTCCAGGCGACGCGAGACGTAGATCATGTCGTTGAGGGTCAGGCCGCCATCGGTGTACTCATCGCCCGAGATGCGGACGTCGATGATAAAGTCCTTGCCGCAGCGCTCGCGAATCTCGGCGATGACCTCGAGTAAGAAGCGCATGCGGGCGTCGAGCGAGCCGCCGTACTCGTCGGTACGCTTGTTGTAGAGCGGAGTCAAAAAGCCGCCGAGCATGCCGTGGGCGTGTGCCGCATGGACCTCGACGCCATCGACGCCAGCCTTCTGCATACGCACGGCAGCGTCGCCAAACTGATGCGTGAGCTCGTGAATCTCGTCGACCGTGATGGGGCGCGGTGCCTCGCGGGCGTAAGACGGGCCCACAAAGGACGGAGCGATCAGGCGCGGCGTGCCCGGAATGTTAAAGGCCATGTAGGCGGGATGGAAGAGCTGCGGCATGATCTTGCAGCCATACTCGTGGACGGCCGCGGCGAGCTTTTCCCAGCCGGGGATAAACGTGTCGTCGTAGCAGCACATGTCACCCGGCAGATAGGTATAGGTAGGCTCGACCGTCACGACCTCGGTGATGATCAGGCCAACGCCGCCCTTGGCGCGGGCACGGTAATGATCGACCAAGTCGTCGGTCACATAGCCATGATCGGCCAGGTTGGTGGACACCGGCGGCATAAAGACGCGGTTCTTGACCTCGGTTGTACCGACCTTGATCGGGCTAAAGAGCATCGGGTAGGCAGAGGACTCCATACAGGCTTCCTTTCGTTTGAGCCGCTCGGCGGCAGTTGCTAACGTACCTATCGTATCATTATCCGCTGCATTCGCACTCGCTCGCACTCCCCCGCCTTTAATCCCGACCCTCACAAAAAAGTTGCGGTGGAATAGTTCCTGAATGAGGCGCTTGGGGCACCAAGCAGAAACTATTCCACCGCAACTGATGGGCGGGGTGGAGTTAGAGGCCCAGGTAGGCAATCATACCTTCGACGGCGAGTTTGGCACCAGCTACGGCGTGGACCACGGTGAGCGGGCCGTTGACCACGTCGCCGGCGGCAAAGACGCCAGGCACGGTAGTCATGCCATACTCGTCGACCGAAAGCAGGCCGCGATGGTCGGTCTCCAGACCGCCCGTTGTAAGCACGAGCTTGTCCTTGGGCACCTGAGACGCCGCAATCACAACCGTGTCGGCAGACGCATGGTCGAGTTCTTCCTCGTAGCCCACCACGTTGTTGTCCTCGTCAAAGATAGCCGTCTCGAACACCGGACCGTTGTCGTCGATGGCGCAGATTGCCTTGCCGCACACAATCTCGGCACCGTCAAGCTCGGTCAGCTCCACCTCATCATCGATGGCAGAGATATGGCGCGATCGGGCGTACACGGTAACCTTGCGAGCACCCGAGCGCAGGGCCGTGCGGGCAACATCCATGGCCACATTGCCGGCGCCGATAACCGCCACGTTCTGCCCGATTGCCACGCTCGTGGGATCGACCAGATAGTCGATACCAAACAGCACATTGCCGCGCGACTCGCCGGGAATACCCAGCTTTCGAGCTCGCCAGGTGCCGGTACCAACAAAGACCGCATCGTAACCGTCGCGCAGCAGGTCGTCGATGTGGAGCGCACCGCCGATGGTGGTCGAGGGGCGAACGCGCACGCCGAGCGAGCACATCACGTGGCGGTACTTTTGCACGAGCGAACGCGGCAGACGGAACTCGGGGATACCGTACTCCAGCACGCCGCCGATCTCGGGCCGCTGCTCAAAAACAGTGACGGCGCAACCCAGCTGCGCCATCTTAATGGCCACAGTCATGCCGGCGGGGCCGGAGCCGACCACGGCGACCTGCTTGCCGCGCGACGGCGCGGGTCTCCACTCTTTGCGGTCCAAATACGCCGTGGAGATATAGTTCTCGATGCTCGAAAAATGCACGGGCGCACCCTTGCGGCCCTGAATGCAAGCGCCCTCGCACTGGCCCGAATGATTGCACACCATGGAGCAGACCGCGCTCATGGGATTGTTCTGGAACAGTAGCTCGCCCGCCTCTTGCAGACGGCGCTGCTTAAAGAGGTCGATAACCTGCGGAATGGGCGTCTGCACCGGACAGCCCTTTATTTGACAGAACGCCTTTTTGCAGCCCAGACAACGATTTGCTTCCTCAACGATGTGGATAGCCACGCAATTCCCCTCTATTGACCTGGACGAAATCGGCTTCTTAAACCAATTTGCCCGAATTTATAACCATAGATACGTCAACAGTGCGGAAAAGGGCACCGAAAAGCATCTCACAAACGCGCAGCAGCAACCCTTTCCTCGCACAGAACCACCGTGCAGCCCCGTCATCGAGATCAAAGGATTCGCCACCCCCACGAATGGCGAATCTCTCTACAGGCAGACGCCGTCTTTCCAGATACTGATCTCGTGGCAGCCGCGGCGCTCGGCACTCGTTAGCTTACCGCTCGCCGTATCCAGTACCAGCTGATACAGGTCGCGGGCAGCCTCGTCGAGTGTGCGTTCGCCTGTGGCAATCACGCCGGCGTTAAAGTCCATCCAGTTGGCCTTGTGGTCGCACAGACGCTGATTGGTGAACACCTTGAGGGTGGGCGCCGGTGCACCAAACGGCGTGCCGCGTCCAGTCGAGAACAGAATCACGTGACAGCCAGCAGCCGTCAACGCCGTGGTGGATACCATGTCGTTGCCCGGGCCGCACAGCATGTTCAGGCCATGCTTGGTGACCTGACCGGCATACGGCAGCACGTCGACGATGGGTGCGGAGCCGCCCTTTTGCACGCAGCCGCAACTCTTGTCCTCGAGCGTGGTGATGCCACCGTCCTTGTTACCGGGACTCGGGTTCTCGTAGACCACCTCACCATGGCTAATAAAGTAATCCTTAAAACCGTTAAGCATGTCAGAGGCAGCGTTAAAGACCTGCTCGCTCTCGCAGCGATCGAGCAGGATGCTCTCCGCGCCAAACATCTCGGGCACTTCGGTGAGCACCGACGTACCGCCACGGGCGACGACCATATCGCTCACGCGACCGATCGTGGGGTTGGCGGTAATGCCCGAAAGACCGTCAGAGCCGCCGCACTTAAGACCAATAACCAGCTCTGAGGCCGGAATGGGCTCACGCTTGGCCTGCTTGGCCAGGTCAGCCAGCTCGGACAGAATCTTGTGGCCCTCGATCTGCTCGTCGGCTACATCCTGGCAGGTGAGAAAACGAACGCGCTCGTGATCGAAGTCACCGAGCTCGTCGAGCACCTGCTGATGCGTGCAGTTCTCGCAACCGAGCGACAAGAACAGCACGCCCGCGGCGTTTGCGTGACGCGACAGCGCCACCAGCAGACGACGGGTCTGGGCATGGTCGGCGCCGGTCTGTGAGCAACCGAACGGATGCGGGAAGTAATAGACGCCCTCCAACGAGCCCTCGACCAGGTCCTGAGCCTGCTCGCACATGGCACGAGCGACTTCGTTGACGCAACCGACGGTGGGAATGATCCAAAGCTCATTGCGCGTGGCGGCACGACCGTCGGCACGGCGGAAGCCCATAAAGGTCTCGGCCTCGACCGGCTCAACGACCGGATGTGTCGGATTGTAGGCGTACTCGATCTCACCCGAGAGGTTGGTCTTCACGTTGTGCGTGTGCAGCCACTGGCCGGGCTGAATGTCCTTCGTCACGTGACCGATGGGAAGACCGTACTTGACGACATCCTCACCGGCTGCAATGGCGCGCACGGCCATCTTGTGGCCCTGCGGGATATCCTCCGCGGCAACGACCTCGCCCACGCCGGGAACCTCGACGGCAGCACCCTTGGCGAGCGGCGACAGCGCAACGATGACGTTGTCGGCCGGATTGATCTGGATAGTGTTCATTACAAAGAGTCCTAACCCTACAGGTTGAGCAGAAGTCGAGTGACGCCCGCCAGTTACCCGACGGGCGTACAGAAGGATTTAGGCCTGAGCGTTCGCGAACGCCTGCTTGACGCCCTCGGAGCGCACGACGGCGAGAGCGTTGACGACAAACTCCTCCAGGCCGGCGATCTGCGTAAGATCCTCGCCCCACATTTGCTCGTTGGTGAGCACATCGTGCACCAGCTCGGCGTCGTCGGCGCCGGCGCGGGCGGCGTAGAAGTCGAGCACGAAGGCGTCGTCCTGAGCGGTGTACTCGGTGCCGTCGGAGCGACGCAGGTGCAGACCGTCGCCCTCGCGGGACACGAGCTCCTGCGTGTAGAAGGAGATGAGCGTGGCCAGGCTCGTCGCCAGGCACTTGGGCAGGTTGCCGGTCTCGGCAACGTAATCCTTGAGCGTGGGCAGGTCGCGGGCACGCCACTTAGCCGTGGAGTTGAGGCAGATGGAGAACAGCGCGTGGTCGATAAACGGATTGTCGAAGCGGTTCTCGACGGCGGCGGCAAAGGCCTTGCAATCCTCGGCATCCAGGTCGGTGGCGAGCGTCGGGATGACCTCGTCGTAGAGCATGGTGTTCATGAAGCCGCGGACGATCTCGTCGTGCATGCAATCGCGCACGATATCAAAGCCGGCAACCCAGGAACCCGGAACAAAGGCGGTGTGGGCGCCGTTGAGGATGCGGACCTTGCGCTTCTTGTACGGGGTGACGTCGGGGGTCACAAAGACACCCGGCAGACCGGCCTTCACGAAGGGCAGACGCTCCTTGAGCGACTCGTCACCCTGGATACCCCACATCTGGAAGGGCTCACGCACGGCCAAGAACGGATCTTCATAGCCCAAGCGCTCGGCCACGGCAGCGGCCTCCTTGGGATCGCGGATGCGACCCGGAACGATGGTGTCGACGAGCGTGGTGCAGACGGTGCAGTCGCTGGCCATCCACTGCGAAAACTCGTCCTCCCAGCCCCAGTCGCTCACGTACTGGTTCATGATGCGCAGCAGCTCCTCGCCGTTATGGTCGATGAGCTCGCAGGCGAGCACGATGACGCCCTGCTTGCCGGCAGCCCAGCGGGCATGGAGCACCTGGGCAAGCTTGGCAGGGAAGCTCGCGGGGGGCATGTCGTCGGCCTTGCAGGACGGATCGTAGGCGATACCGGCCTCGGTGGTGTTGGAGACGATAATCTCCAGGTCGTCGGAAACGGCGACCTCCATCATGGCACGGTAGTCAGCCTCGCGATACGGATTGAGGCAACGGCTGCAGGCGCTGATCACGCGGGAATCGTCAACCGTGTCACCGTTCTCCTTGCCGCGCACCAGTACGGTGTACAGGCCATCCTGGGCATTGATACCATCGGCGAAATCGAAGGCGCCGCTGATGGGCTGCACCATGACGACCTTGCCGTTCCAACCGGTGGCCTCGTTGCCCATATCGAAGAAACGATCGACGAAGGCGCGCAGGAAATTGCCCTCGCCAAACTGCAGGACCTTCTCGGGGGCGTCCTTGGGCAGCACGTAGCCCTCGTAGCCGATCTTCTCGAGCGTCTCGTAGCTGATGTTATTCATAGAGGTTTTCCTCTCAACTCAAGTCCCGGTACGGCATCGCCGCACCAGGTTGCATTCATGATTTTTCAAGCAGCGGGGCTATTTATCGATCGTCTCGATAGTGCTCTCGCCGATCTTGCCGCGCTCCCAGCGACCATTCGACAGGTCGTTGGAAATGGAATTGAACTTCTTCTCGGTAATGTCGTAGAGAGCGAAGATAATCAAGGCTGCTACCAGAAGGGCGCAGGCGGGATAAATCGTCAGAGCGCCCTTGATGCCAAGCAGCGTGGCAGCCGTCTGGGGCTTATTTGCCACATATCCGGTAAGGGCAAGGATGCCGCCGGAAATGATCGCGGCAAGGGATTGCGCAAGCTTACGAGAAAAGTTGAACGCGGCGTAGGTCGTACCCTCCTTGCGGATTCCCGTGTGCCATTCACCGTAATCAATAACATCGGAAACCAAGTTCCAGGTGATACCGTTGGGGATGGCAAGCGCGACGTAGCCGATGGTGACGAAGATGATGAACGTCACGGTATTGGTCGGCAGGATGAAGTTGAGGCCGTTTGCCACGGCACCGACGATAAAGCAGGCAACGCACGTGCGCTTCTTGCCAAAATGATTGACGAGCGTCGGGATGGCGAGAATGGCGACAACCGACGTTCCGATCATGATGCCGTTGACAACGGGCTGCAACGCGATGTTACCCAGGTTGTACTGGCAGAAATACACCATCATGGTGTTGTTGGTGTTCATGGCCGAAATGGTAAACAGCGTAAGCAGGATAACTGCTCCCAGGTTCTTGTTGGTGAAAACGACCTTGAAATACGTGCTGAATGCGCTCGACTTCTTGCCGGCCTTTCCCGCAGCCTTCTCCTCGGCCTGTCGATCGATACGGATATGCTCGCGCGTTCCCAAAAAGCAGATGGCGAATCCGGCGATGCCGCACAGTCCCATGACGACAGCTGCAATCGTATAGCCGTGCGGATTGCCGTCGAGCGTGTCGCCACCCGCAAAGAACAGGACCAATGGGATGAACGCTACGCCCGTGATGAGCTGTGCGCAAAGCGAACCGGCCTGGCGCGTTGACGCCATGTGCGCGCGGTCATCGACGTCACGCGTCATTACCGTGGCCAGAGATCCGTACGGCACGTTGGTGAAGCTGTATACGACGCCCCAGATCATGTAAGTTATCAGCGCATAGGCAATTTTACCTGCCATGGGAATATCGGGCGCAGTGAAGGTCACCACGGTTAGAACGGCAAGGATCACGGCCGAAACCATCATGACCGGACGAAACCGACCGTGCTTGCCAATCTTCTTTCTACCGTCGACGAATGCACCGGCAATCGGGTCCATGAACGCATCGAAAATCTTGGTGACGGCGAAAATCAGGCTCACCACGCCTGGCGAAATCAGGCAGATGTCAGTGTAGAACTTGGTCAGATATGCCTGACCAAGATCGAACATAAATCCGTTGCCCAAATCGCCAAAGCCATAGCAGATTTTCTCACGCCAGCTCAGCTTGATATCCTGCGAGCTCTGCATCGATCCCGAATCCGCCTGAGCAGACACAATCTGCTCGTTTTTCTGTTGCCCTGTTCCCATATGGTCCCTCCCCTTTGCAACCGATTTCACCAATCGGAACACATACAGATCTATGCCTCGACAGTGTCCAGATCGAAGCCAAAGTAGCGAACGGAATTGTTGTAGCTGATATCGCGCACGATGGTGCCCAGCAGCTCCATGTCGGCCGGATACTTGCCCTGCTCAACCCACTCGCCGATCACGCTACACAGCACGCGACGGAAATACTCGTGGCGCGGATAGGACAGGAAGGAGCGGGAGTCGGTGAGCATGCCGACAAAGTTGCCCAGGACGCCCTCGTTGGCCAGAGCCGTGAGCTGCTCGCGCATACCGACCTCGTTGTCGTTGAACCACCAGGCGGAACCGTTCTGGATCTTACCGGCAGTCGGAGCCTCCTGGAAACAGCCCATCACGGTATCGATCATGGTGTTGTCGATGGGGTTCAGGCTGTACAGAATGGTCTTGGGCAAGCCGCAGGTCTCCTGGATGGAGTTGAGGAATTCGGCGAGCTGGTCGGACGGCGTGTAGTTGGAGATGCAATCGTAGCCGGTGTCGGGACCGAGCTTGGCGAACATAGCGCGGTTGTTGTCACGCTTGCAGCCAAAGTGCAGCTGCATGGCCCAGCCAAGGCGGACATACTCGCCGGCGACAAACTGCATAAAGGCGGTCTTGTACTTGAGGACCTCTTCCTCGGTGAGCGGCTCGGCAGCCAGGCCCTTGGCAAAGATGGCCTCGATCTCGTCGGCGGTAGCCGGGACGTACATAACGTAATCGAGTGCGTGGTCGGAGGCGCGGCAGCCCAGCTCGTGAGCAACGTCGTAGCGCTTGGAGATGGCAGACTTCATGCCCTCAAAGTCGCCGACCTCAACGCCGGCAACCTCGGAAAGATGCTTGCAGTAGTCGGCGAACTCCTGGCCGCGCTCGATGCGCAGAGCGGCGTCGGGGCGCATGGCGGGAACGACCTGAACGTCAAAACTGTCATCGGCGGCAATCTTCTTGTGCCACTCAAAGCTGTCGGCGGGGTCGTCGGTAGTGCAGATCATGCGGACGTTGGACTGCTTGATCAGGTTGCGGCAGGTAAAGCTGGCCTCGGCGAGCTTGGCGTTGGCAAGGTCCCAGGCCTCCTGGGCAGTCTTGCCGTTGAGGACGCCCTCGTAGCCAAAGTAGCGCTTAAGCTCCAGGTGGCTCCACTCAAAGACGGGGTTGCCAACGCAGCGACCCAGGGTCTCGGCCCACTTTTGGAACTTCTCGCGAGCAGGGGCGTCGCCAGTGATAAAACGCTCGTCGACGCCGTTGGCACGCATCAAGCGCCACTTGTAGTGGTCGCCGCCCAGCCAAACCTCGGTGATGTTCTCGAAACGCTTGTCCTCCCAAATCTCCTTGGGAGAAATGTGGCAATGGTAGTCGACGATGGGCATGCCCTCGGCAAAGTTGTGGAACAGCTCCTCGCCGGTCTTGGTGCTCAGCAGGAAATCCTGATCGTCCATGAAGTTTTTCATCAAACAACCCCTTTGTTTGCGGAGCGGGCGCACAATACGCTCGTCATCCTCTAGGTGAACGTTCACCATCTTAGTGCAAAATGCGTTACAAGGTGAACGTTCACTTAACCATCATGGGGCGAACGGTAGGTTTTGACCGCTTAACGGTTGCCGAGCCATGGACCCTGCGTTGGATCGGCACAAAGAAAGGCCACTGACGGCAGATTCGCCATCAGCGGCCTTCGAAACAATTTTTCGATCCCCAGCCAAAAAGTACGCGGCAAGTAGGGAACTCCCTAAACGCATTAGATTCCGGCGAGCTCGCAGTAACGATCGACGTTGCTGGCAAACACCATCTCAACAGCCCCCTTTTGCACAGGCTCCGCCGGCGTCTTTCCCCACAGCAGGTAATCGCCTAAGGTCTTGGCGCCACGGTATGCCAGACTCACCGGGTCCTTGTAGACGATGTTGGTAAAGATGCCCCGACGCAAGGCCAGCGCACTTTCTGGGAACAGGTCGTTGCCGATCACCATTACTTCGCCGGCCTTGTTAGCCGAGACAAGCGCATCGGCAATCAGCTCAGAGCCCACGGCGAACACGCTGCAGATCAACTCGGGGGCTTCCGATGACTTTAGACGCTGGTTGAGCTCGTGCTCGAGCTGCTTGACCTGGGCATGAGCACCGGTCAGATCCTCGACCTGCCAGGGAACATTGTGCTCGCGAAGGTAATTGTGGAAGGCGCGAGCGGTCAAATAGTGCGAGTCGGTATAGGGGTCGCCCGCCAATAAAAGCACGCGGGTATCGGTCCCAGAAGCGTGAACCAGGTTGGCCGCCTGCTCGGCCATCAGGCTTCCCGCCGTGGAGTAGTCGGCCAAACTAGCGCCCAGGCGATCGAGGTGAGGGCGGTCGCCGTCAACGAGCTCAATCGTCACGCCCGCCTCGGCGATCTGCCCCAAAAGCTCAGTCGCACGATCGTCGCCCGGCGTATAGGCGAGCAAGCCATCAATCTTCTCGCCCACCTGCAGACGCTCGTCGATTTGCTCAAGTGCATCAGCGTAGCCGCCCACGCCAAATTCAACGCGTTCAACGGTAATGCCCTGGTCGATGACCTCTTGCTCAAAGCGATTGCAGCCTTCCCATAGGTAACGGAAAAAGTACGCTCCCTCGCGCGATGCGCGGGGCAGGCAAAACACCAGATTGATATCCTTGCGGCGCAGGCTTGAGGCACTTGTGTTGCGGTGATAGCCCATGGCCTCGGCCTTAGCGTTCACCTTGGCGCGCACGGATTCGCTCACGCCGGCCTTTCCCGTCAGAGCCTTGTGCACGGTATTGATGGAAACGCCAAGCTCGGCGGCTATGTCCTTCATGGTTACACGAGCGCTCATGGGATTACTCCGTTATAGATAAGTTGCCAATTTACAGTTCAGTTAACGATACCCCAAAAATACTCTTCAACTCGCCGCGTTCGCGCCCAAATGCGCAAAGCGCCCCGCGAACGGATGCTCGCGAGGCGCTTGGATGTCTGGACCTTATTTGATACCGCGGCCCAAGTCTTCGGCGATTTTGTCCACGCCCTTAAGTGCGGCGCACGTCTTTTTGTTGGAGCAATGCCCCGTGCAAACGCCACCCTGAGCGCAGTCGACGCAGGTGCCCTTGCGGTAGATGCGCACGCACACGGCGACAAACGCAATACCGATAACAGCCAGTACAACAATATCGATAGGTGCCATAGCAAGCCTCCTCTAGTTAACCATCACTTACTTTACCCCATTCTCCACCTACCAAATAGGGACAGGTTTATTTTGGTCGGTTTTATCTGCGGAAACGCCACATCCTACTTCTGGAGCAAAGCAATCTGTCCCCCCATTGCGTCAAAAAGCCCGAGTGTCACTGAGACACCCGGGCTCGTGAAAAGGGGCTAATCCTTATTCGGAACTAGGCGGAAACTGCGGCGGAAGCAGTGTTGGTCTCGTCCTCGTCGGTCCATGCGTGTTTGGGCATGGGACGGAAGATCTGGAAGAGCATCGCGACCAGCAGCACGATAGCCACAACCGTCCAGAAGCCAAACTGACCCAGAACAAGCAGGTTGTAGAACTGGTTGATGAACAGGCCGATCACCCAAGCAAAGGCGCACTCGTAGCCGATGGCAATCGCGGTCCACTTGCCGGAGTCCATCTGGTTGCGGATAGTGCCCATGGCGGCAAAGCACGGGGCGCACAGCAGGTTGAACGCGCCAAAGGCAACGCAAGCGCCCATGGTGGGGAACATGCCGGCAAACGCGGTCCACAGGCTCGGGTCGGTCTCGCCCGCGTCGGCGACGGACAGCAGCGAGCCGGCGGTGGCGACGACGTTCTCCTTGGCCACAAGGCCCGAGACGGTCAGCGCGGTTGCCTGCCAGGTGCTAAAGCCGAGCGGGGCGAAGATCCAGGCGACCAGGTTGCCGAGCATGGCGAGCACGGAGTAGTCCATAAACTCCTCGGGGATGCCGTCCATCACAGGCAGGAAGCCAAAGGAACCGTTGTAGCTACCAAAGTTGGACAGGAACCAAACCACGACAGTGGAGGCAAAGATGACCGTGCCGGCCTTCTTGATAAAGGCCCAGCAGCGCTCCCAAACGTGCAGTGCCCAAGAGCGGATCGCCGGGAAGTGGTAGGCAGGAAGCTCCATAACGAACGGCGACGGGCGACCGGCGAAGAGCTTGGTCTTCTTGAGCATGAGGCCCGAAGCAATGACAGCAAAAACGCCCAGGAAGTAGAAGAGCGGGCTGATCCACGCGGCGGTGGTGGAAGAATCGCCGATGATGGAACCCATGAGCAGGGCAATGATCGGCAGCTTAGCGCCACAGGGAATGAACGTGGTGGTCATGACCGTCATGCGGCGGTCCTTCTCGTTCTCGATGGTCTTGGTAGCCATGACGCCGGGAACGCCGCAGCCCGAGGACACGAGCATGGGGATAAAGGACTTACCGGACAGGCCAAAGCGGCGGAACACGCGGTCCATGATGAAGGCGACGCGGGCCATATAGCCGCAGTCCTCCAGGAAGGACAGCATCACAAAGAGCAGGAACATCTGCGGCACAAAACCGAAGATGGCGCCAAGGCCGCCGACGATACCGTCGCAGACCAGCGAATCGACCAGGCCACCGTCCTCGGTACCGCCCGCCACAAGGGCGTCGTGCACCACGGTGGTGATACCCGGGACATAGGGGCCGTACTGCGCCGGGTCGACCGAGTCGGCATTGTCGCCCGCAGCCTCGACGGCCGCGTCGTAGGCGTCGCGGCCCTGACCGAGCACGTACCAGCCGTCGGTGCCGAAGAGCTGGTCGTTGGTGAAGTCGGTCACCGTGCCGCCCAAGGTAGAAACGGCGATGTAGTACACGCAGAACATGATGACCACAAAGATCGGCAGGCCCAGGATACGGTTGGTAACCACGCGGTCGATCTTCTCGGAGGTGCTCATCTTTGCCGGAGCCTTGGTCATGCACTCGTCGATGATGTGCGCGATGACGCCATAGCGCTCACCGGTGATGATGGACTCGGCATCGTCGTCGCAGTCCTGCTCGCACTGGGCGACCAGCTCCTCCACGCGAGCGGCCTTCTCCTTGGTGAGGTTGATGAGCTTGCAGGCGTCCGCGTCGCGCTCAAACAGTTTGACCGCGTAGTAGCGACGCTTGTTGGCGGGAACGCTCGCAGGCAGGTTATTCTCGATGTGGTCCAGAACGTCCTCGATGGAGGAATCGAACTTGTGCTCCGGCACCTGGCCCTTAGAAGCAGCGGACTTCTTGACCTGCTCGAAGAGCTCCTTGATGCCCTTGTTCTTAAGAGCCGAGATCATCATGACCGGGCAGCCGAGCTTCTTGGAGAGCTTGTCCGTGTCGATCTTATCGCCGTTCTTCTCGACCAGGTCGGCCATGTTGAGGGCAACGACCACGGGCAGGCCGGTCTCGATAACCTGAAGCGCCAGGTACAGGTTACGCTCGAGGTTGGTGGCATCGACGACTTGGACGACAACATCGGGCTCGCCGCTCATGAGGTAATCGCGCGAGCATTGCTCCTCGGGGCTGTAGGGGGAAAGCGAGTAGATGCCAGGGAGGTCCGTGATGGTAACGTTCTTGTCGCTTAGGAGCTTGGCCTCCTTTTTCTCAACCGTGACGCCGGGCCAGTTGCCAACGTAGCCGTTGGCGCCGGTGATCAGGTTGAAAAGCGTGGTCTTGCCGCAGTTGGGGTTACCCGCCAACGCGACATGGATCTGAGAATCCGCCATTCAATCCTTCTTCCTTGTGTGCCCGCGCTGCTTTCTCCGCGCAGGCTGGATAATGTGCTTCAAAGACGCTGCATTAAGTTAGAAAAACCTAACTTTATCTGCAGAAACATACGCCGCGAGCCCTTATTGGACCTCGACGACGGCCGCCTCCTCCTTGCGGATGGAAAGCTCGTAGCCGCGCACGTTGATCTCGACCGGATCGCCGAGCGGTGCAACCTTCACGACCTTGAACGAAGTGCCCTTGATGAGCCCCAGGTCCATAAGGTGGCGGCGAAGCGCACCCTCACCGTGAAGCTTGACGATGGTAGAGCTCTCGCCCACCTTAACGTCACCCAACGTCTTCATCCTCTTGTCCCCCTTTCAGTTTTTATGAAATGCTGCAGACTAGCCGACGGTCATGATGTGCATGGCAACCTTGGAATCGATACCAAAGCGTGCGCCCAGCACAGTGACGATGATATTGGCGCCACTCGAGCTCACCACGTGGATTTCGCTGCCCTCGACAAAGCCGAGGTCCTTGAGGTGGTGTTTCATGTCCTCATTGCCCTTTACACGGGACACGCGTACGGTTTCGCCCGCTTTTACCATCGAAAGCGGCATGGCCGGCATCTGCGGTCCGCAAGACATGAGTTGCTCCTAACGTCAGTTCGTCCTCAACATCGACGCGATAAAAGTTAACCACGTCTATGTTCGCTTTAGTAAACTAGCACGTGGTTAACTTTTTGGAAAGGGTCCCTATTCAGATTTCGAAAAAGTTTCCTATATGAAACAAAAAGGCGCGGCAAAGAGCTGTCCTTTGCCGCGCCCTGTCATGCTTAGAGCGAGAGGTTTCTGATCGACGTAACGCAGGAAGCCTCGTCTACGCCCGAAACGCGAAAGATGATGTCCTCGCCGCACTCGCCGTAGAGAGCCATGAGGCCCATGACATCGCGACCGTCGGTATGGCGGTCGCCGATGCTGACCGACACGTCGCTACGGTGCTTGGCAATGATGTCATAGAGCAGCGCAACCGGGCGGGCGTGTAGTCCCAACGGATCTTTAATCGTCTTTGTAAACTCGACCATGTCCCCTCCCACGACATCACACATTCGGCCGGCAAACCCAGCCACGTGGTAGTTATTGTAGCGTTAGATGCTTATCGAGGGCCCCTCCGGATACCCCGTGGTCAAAAAGTGGCAAATATGAGTACTGTCACAAATTTAGTAGCAGCAAAATCGAGAGCAAATTGCCTAGCTTGAGCGATTCGAAGAGGTTGAAAGCCGTCAAACGCCCTTTAAAGGGAGTTAGATAAATCGATTTTGAGCCCATTTTCGCTCAGAGCAGGCCGAAAAATATGGCACTTCTTTTGCAACAGTACTCATATTTGGCATTTTTTGACCACGGGGGCCAAAACCATGCCCCAAAACACAAAAGGAGGGGCCTCGTAAGGCCCCTCCTTAGGAAAGGGAATCGATTTATTCCACAGCCGTAGATTAATCCTAGCCGCTACTCCATCATATCGAGGACGGAAGGGCGAAGCTCGTTCTCGGCGGCCTCGGGATCGGTCTCGCGCAGGCGGTTGATGTAGCGGTTGTACCACATCACGGCAAGGCCCAAGAAGACAACCACGCCGCCAACGTTGTAGACCAGCGTCAGCCACAGCGGCTGATCGAGCGGAATGGTGCCGCAGATAAGCACGAAGCAGAAGACCACAAGCAGGAATGCGGCAACGACCAGGCCAAAGCGGCGCGAACCCATGCGGAAGCCACGGGGAGCGGCGTCAAAGTTCTTGCGCAGCATAAAGTAGGCAAGCAAAATCAGCAGCGGTGGGAGCAGAGCGGTGGCAGCAGTCATGTTGGTAACGATCATGAGCAGGTCGTCGAGGTTACCGGAGCCCAGGGCCGGAATGATCAGGATGGGGACGACGATGGCGAACTGCAGCCAAGCAGCGCGGGCAGGAATGCCATGCTCGTTGAGCTCGACGATCTTGCTACCAAAGACGCCCTTGGGGATCTCGGTGAAGAAGACCTTGATGGGAGCGGAGGTCCACATCATGAGGGAGCCCAGCGTGGCGGCGAGAAGGATCAAGCCGATGGCGCGCGTAGACACTTCCATGGGAATGCCAAAGTGGGCAAAGACAGCACCGAATACGTCGAAGATACCGGTGGAGATGGCAACGCCGCCCTCGGGGATGAACAGGTTAACCAGCAGCGAAGCGCCTGCATACAGAAGGCCGATGGTCAGGCCGGCGATAACGACGGAGCGCACGAAGGCCTTGACGCCACCCTTAAGGTCGTTAAGGAACACGCCGACAGACTCAGCGCCGCCAACGCCCTGGATGATCCAGGCAAGCGTACCGAAGAAGCCCCACGCAGTTGCGAAGTTGCTCATGTCGGGAGCCATGTTAGCGGGAGTAGGAGCCGTAGCGAACTCAACGCCGCCAAAGGCAGCAGCCAGGGACAGCAGGATGAACACAGCGGTCAGGCCGAGAGCCGCGGTCGAACCGAAGGAGGAAATGGAGCCGATCCACTTAGCGCCCTTGGTCGAAACCCACGTGGCGATAGCAAAGACGACGATCTCGATAATGGTGATCCACAGCTGCGAAAGCTCGGCGTTGGCACCAAAGAACACGTAGCTCGCGTAGATGATGACGTTGGGCAGGACGGACGCAAAGAAGAACAGGTTAACGAACCAGTAGCTAAATGCCGTCAGGAACGCCCAGCGACCACCCATCGAGGTCTTAACCCATGCGTACACGCCAGACTCGGAGTCCTTGTTGAGGCCGACGAACTCGGCGGTAACCAGGGTATAGGGGACAAAGTACAAAAGCGTGGCGAAGAAGAACGACGGCGCAGCTGCCAAGCCGATGGCCGCGTTGTTGTTGATGATGTTCTTGATACCGAACACGGCGGCGACCGTCATGCCCAGCAGAGCGAACGAACCAATCGTTCCTCGTTTTTCAGAGCTCATAAGCCCTCCCAATCATCTGTTAAATGTCATCTAAAACCGTCCGAGCTGCAAGTGCAAACACGGACGGCGCACCTGCTAAGGGGAATGGGGAAAAGGGAGTCAACAAAGCCATCCCCCTTAACGGCGCGAAGCAAACGTCCAGGCGGACGAATACTACTTGTTGGGGAAGGAATAACCTTCGACTGTCACGTGCAGTACCACGACGCGGGGATCCGCGGCATCGGCCACGACACGGTAGGCCTCGTCAATTTCGACGACGGCAACGCCGCCGGTGGGAATCGTCACGGTCTCCCCCGTACCCTCAAAGCGCTCGCGATCATCGATATCGCTGTAGGCGCGCGTACAGGTAAGATCGGCCTTGGAAGCCACCTCAACGGTCAGATTGCCGTCGAGCGGGGCGAGCACGGCATGGTAGCGACGGTGACCGACCAGATCGGCAGTTGCGGCCTCGCGGGCATAGACCCACCAGTACACCAACGAGTCGCCGATGGAGTAAGCCACGTCGTGCTGCAGGTCGGAAACACCATCGAGTGCCTGACCGGTACGCATCCACTTCTTGACGGACTTCATCTGGGCGTCGAAATCGGCGCGCGAGTTAAAGACATGCATGGCTTATGCCTCCTTAATGGGTGCCAGCGCCTGAGCCAGATCGGCAGACGTCAGCGGTCGCAGGGACACCTCAAAGCTGAAGCTCTCAAAACGGGTGCGGTAGGAATCGAGCACCTCGGAACCCCAAGAGTTCGAACCAAGGCCGAGCAGCTGGTCGTTGATGTTGACCGTGACCGTGTCGCCCTTGACAAGGTCATAGACGTGCTTGGCGTTATCGATGGCCTCGCAGCTATAGGGCCATGCCGAGAACGAGAACGGGTTGGAGGCAGCGTCAACCGGACGGGTTACCAGCACGCCGTCACCGTGGCTGGAGCGCAGGGCAACCCAGCGGGTACCCTCGCGGTTGGCGCAGTCCTGAGGCATAACGTAGGGCGTGAACATGTCGTCGACCGTAGTGCGGTAATGACCGACCGGGTTGGCGCGCAGCGAGTCCGGATAGTTCTCGCCTGGGCCGTGGCCATACCACTCGACGGCACGATCGCAACCGGGGACTTCGAAGGAGATGCCGATGCGCGGGATGATGTCCGAATAGTCACCGTAGGGCTCGCCGGAAACCTTGAGGTCGACGCGACCGCTCGGAAGCACGGTGTAGACGAGCTCGACGCGCATGCCGAACGCACGGACGGGAGGAGCGATACGCTGGCTCACGGTAACGACCACCGCATTGCCGTCCTGCTTCCAAGAAACCTTGCGGGTAGACGTCTGCATCACATCGATGAAGTTGTCCTTCCACAGTGAGTCATACTCCTGCGCATGGTTATCGACGAGCGGATGCCAAAAACCAACCTGGGGACCAGAGGCCATGACGTCGCGGCCGGATGCCTTCCACTCGCTCACGGTACCGTTGACCTTGCTGAAGGTCAGCTCACCGTTGAGGGAGTGAATGCGGATTTCCTGCTCGGTCTCCTCGACCGTAAGCTCAGGACGAGTGGGAGCCGCGATGGCTGGCGCCGGATGGTTGGCGATGGCAAACTGGCTTGCACCCAACTGGAACATCGGCTCGCACCAGACTTGAGCGGCCATGGTGTAGGCGTGCACGGTCAGCAGGGTCTCCCCCACTGCGGCCTCGCGAATCACCAGCGGCAGCTGGACGGACTCGCCGGGGGCAACCGCACCGGGCATGAGCGTCTTGCGGCACACAACGTCGCCGTCCACCAGGGTCTCGGCCGACAGGCAGACATCCTCGAGGGTGGTAAACCAACGCTTGTTGGTGACGGTCAGCTCGCCTGCCTCAGCGTCATAAGCCATGCGAACTGGGCAGATGACCTGGCCATACTCAGTGAGGCCCGGACTCGGCTGCTGCCAGGGGAACACCATGCCATCGATGCAGAAGTTGCTGTTGTTGGGGTAATCGCCGTTGTCGCCACCATACATATCGTAGGCAACGCCGTCCTCGGTCACAGCAGCCAAACCGTGGTCGCACCATTCCCAGATAAACTGGCCTTGGATGCAATCCCAGCGATCGAAGACCTCCTGATACTCGGACAGGCCTCCGGGGCCGTTGCCCATGGAGTGACCGTACTCGCAGTTGATGCGCGGCTTGGGGAATGGATGCTCACCAAAGTCGTTCATCTGCGACACACGGGAGTACATCGTGGAAATGACGTCGACGGTATCGGCGTTGCGGTCCTCCTCGTAGTGGACCGGACGACCATCGAGCTCGTGAGCCTTGGCGTACATCGCGCGGATGTTGCAGCCATAGCCGCTCTCGTTGCCCATCGACCACATAATGATGCAGGCGTGGTTGCGCTCCTGCATCACCAGGCGCTCGATGCGGTCGACGTAGGCCGGCTCCCATGCCGGGTCGTCGGTGACCAGGGCGATATTGCCGATATTCTCGAAGCCATGGCTCTCCATATCGGTCTCGGCGACCAGCATGATGCCGTACTCGTCGCACAGCTCGTAGAAGCGCGGGTCGTTGGCGTAATGGGACGTGCGCACCGCGTTGATGTTGTGCTGCTTCATGAGCTCCAGGTCGCGGCGCATGCGATCGAGGCCCACGGCGCGGCCCTTGTGATCGTCGTGATCGTGGCGGTTGACGCCATGCATCTTAAAGTAAGTGCCGTTGAGGTAGATATGATTGCCCTCGACCGTCACCTCGGCAAGACCCTGGCGATGCGGAACGTACTCGCTGACCTGGTCACCGTCGTAGACCTCAAACGTAAGGTCATAGAGGAAGGGGTCCTCGGGATTCCAGAAGTGGGCATCGGTCACGCTGCACTCGGCATGGCCGTCGACGCACTCGCCCGTAGCCACCACGTTCTCGCCATCGCTGAGCGTAAACACGACGCGGGAAGCGCCCTCGGCCACCGTATCGAGCGTAATCAGAGCGGCATCGCCCTCGCGGTGCGTGCGGAACCTAAAGTCGACCAGGTGTGCGGCGGGACGCTGCATAAGGTACACATCGCGGAAGATGCCCGATGCCCACCACATGTCTTGGTCCTCGATATAGCTACCATCGCTGTACTGCAGAACCTTGACCGCAAACAGGTTGTCGCCCTCGACAAGCGCGTCGGTCACGTCGAACTCGGCAGACAGGCGCGAACCCTTGGTCATGCCGATAAACTTGCCGTTGACGTACAGCTCGCCATAGCTCTCGATGCCGTCAAAGCGAATGATCTCGCGAGCGCCGGCAGGCACGGCGGGAAGATTGACGATGCGCTGGTACACGCCCGTGGGATCGTCAGAGGGAACGAACGGCTGATCCACCGGGAACGGGAAACCCTCGTCGGTGTAGGCAAGGTTGCCATAGCCGTCTACCTGCCACAGGTGCGGAACCTCCACGTGATCCCACTCGGGCTCGTACGTGGAAAGCTCCTCGTTAGAGACGGCAGCAGGCCCCTCAAAGAGGCGGAACTGCCACGAGCCGGACAGCTGGACAAACCCGCGCGACAGCTCGCGGCTGTACGTTGCAGCGAGATCGGCGGTCTCGTAACCCATAAAGTACGCATGGGGTGCCAGGCGGTTCCTGTGGGTGAGCGCTTGGTTTTCCCAATCGTTAATGGCGTCCATGGTGATGCTCCTTCGTCATCGTAGTGATTCTTGTGCAACCGGTTGTCCTTATCTTACGGGCGATGCAAAATACTGTGCAACCGGTTGTCCGCTGAACGGTCGATTTGATCGGGTTAACGGTGCAACCGGTTGTACAACCGCGACATTTATGTCACCCTGAGTATCGAAACTCAGCGCAAGACATCGTTCTTAAGCTCGTAGGCAACCACCACGCCCGCTGATATCTCACCCACACGAGACGTATTCGATTGTGGCTTGGTTGCAAAACGACACCGGTCACCGGATATCATGAACGCTGTTCAGGCGCACTATAGTAAGCTGTATCCGCACCAGCCCGTATCAGCGACAAAATCGACCGCATTCTCCAGGAGACGCCATGACCCAACCAGTTCGCACCGCACCTACGCTTGCCGAGGTTGCCGCAGCTGCTGGCGTGTCGCGCTCCACGGCATCACGCGCTCTCAACGATTCGCCCCGCATTAGCGAGGAAACCAAAAAGCGCGTTCGCGCGGCGGCCAAGGAAGTCAATTTTGTCCCCAACGCTCGTGGCCGAGCGCTCGCTGTCGGGCGCACGGAAATCATCGCCGTGCTCGTGACCGAGCCCCTGAGTGAACTCTTCAGCGACCCCACCTATAGCGAGTTTTTGAGCGGCATTACCGAGGAACTGTCGGAGTCGTCCTATCTGCCCGTTATCTTGCAGGCGTCTTCTACGCATGAGCGCAACCGCGCACGCGAGCACTTTGAGCGCCGCTCGTTCGACGCCGTGATCGACGTCTCCCCCTACAAGGGCAGCGAGCTGCTCGAGGTGCTGCGCGAGCTGGGCGTACCCACCGTGTTGTGCGGCCAGCTCGAGGGCCACCCCTATCGCGATGTGTTCTCGACGGTCTACTCTGACGACGAAGAGGGCGGACACTTTGCGGCACTCGCCATGAAGGAACGCGGGCGCAAAGATATCGTCGCCGTGTTGGGACCGCAAGACAACCCCGCTGTTGTCGACCGCCTGCGCGGCTACCGTGCCGTCTTGGGCGAAGACCTCCCAGACGCAAACGTTATCTATACCGGCTGGAACAACGGAGACGGCTATCAGGCCATGCACCAGATCCTCGCGCGCGAGATTGCTTTCGATGGCGTGCTCTGCGGATCGGACCGTATCGCAGCTGGCGTCATCACCGCACTCAACGAGGCAGGCCTATCCGTTCCGGCGGACGTTTCTGTCGTCGGCTTCGACGATCACGAGATTGCGACGCGCTGCGTCCCCGCGCTCACGACCGTCCGCCAGCCCCTGCGCGAAGAAGGCCACATGGCCGCCAACATTGCGCTCGACATGATCAAGGGTGCCGAGCCCACCACCTCCGTGATGCACATGCAGCTGATCCAGAGAGACTCGCTATAAGAAACTGGGGCAGGCTTTCCGCCAGACAGTTGTTGCGGAAAGCCTGCCCCGTTTTGAGCGCTCATTCTGGGGCACAGTTTCCGTTAGACAGCTCAACCGGAAACTGTGCCCCATTATTTTGCCGAATTCTGGGTCGCGCTTTCCCAGAGGACCCCCTTTGGGAAAGCGTGACCCGTTCTGGACACAGATTCCGGGACGCGCTTTCCGCGACGCCCGGTCGCCCCATGCCCTCACAACCTCGGCGCATAAAAACGAGGGAAGGTGCGCGTCCTTCCCTCGTTGCGGGCAAGATGTAGCCGCTCGCCTACATCAGGCGCAGGCTGACGTCCTTGAGCTGGGCGCCGCTAACGGCACTCGGGGCGCCCGACATGAGGTCGGAGCCGCTGGCCGTCTTGGGGAACGCCATGACGTCGCGGATGGAATCGGAACCGGTGAGCAGCATGCACACGCGATCCAGACCCAGAGCGAAACCGCCCATCGGGGGCGCACCAAACTTGAGCGCCTCCATGAGGAAGCCAAACTGCGACTCGGCGCGTTCCTCGGTAAAGCCCAGAAGCTTGAGCATGGACATCTGCATCTCGGCGTTGTGGATACGCATACCGCCGCCGCCGGCCTCAAAGCCGTCCATGACAAAGTCGTAGGTGCAGGAACCGGCCGCCAACGGGTCGGCCTCGATCTTGGCGATGTCGGTCTCGGTCGGCAGGGTAAAGGGCTGGTGCTCGGCAGCATAGGCCTTGCGATCCTCGTCCCAATGGAACAGCGGGAAGTTGACGACCCACAGGAAGTCGTGACCCTCGCGCTTGATCTCGAGCGCGTTGGCCATGTGCGAACGCATGCCGCCCAGGATCTCGTCGGAGAGCAGACGCGGGCCGGCGGCGAACATCACAAGGTCGCCGGGCTCGACGTCCATGCGCTCACGCAGAGCCGCCATCTCCTCGTCCGAGAAGAACTTGACGATGGGGCTGTTGATGGAGCCGTCCTCGCGGAAGGCGATCCAGGCCAGGCCCTTGGCGCCAAACGTGGAGGCCACGCCGGCGAGCTTATCGATCTTGGCACGTGCCCAGGCACCGGCGCCCTTGGCGTTGATGGCCTTGACGACGGAGCCCTCCTCGTTTGCGGCAGTCGCAAAGACCTTGAACTTGGAGTTGGCAAAGATGTCGGTCAGGTCGACCAGGTGCATGCCATAGCGGGTATCGGGCTTGTCGGAGCCATAGGTGTCCATGGCATCCCAGTAGTTCATGCGACGCAGCGGCGTGGGCATCTCGACACCCATGCGACCGAAGGCATCGGCAAGAACCTCTTCGAGCGCGCTCATGACATCGTTCTGGTCCACGAAGGACATCTCGATATCGACCTGGGTGAACTCGGGCTGACGGTCGGCACGCAGGTCCTCGTCGCGGAAGCACTTGGCAACCTGGTAGTAGCGCTCAACGCCACCGACCATGAGCAGCTGCTTCAGAAGCTGCGGGGACTGCGGCAGGGCGTAGAAGTTGCCCGGCTGGATGCGGCTGGGAACGATGAAGTCGCGGGCGCCCTCGGGCGTGGACTTGAACAGGGAGGGCGTCTCGACCTCCATGAACTCACGGTTGTGCAGTGCCTCGCGAATGGCAAAGGTAAAGTCGGAGCGCAGCTTGAGGTTGGCCATCATCTCGGGACGGCGGAGGTCCAGATAGCGATAGCGCAGGCGGGTGTCCTCGCTGGTCTCGATGCCGTCCTCGATCTGGAACGGCGAGGTGACGGACGTGTTGAGAACCTCGGCGTGGTCGGTCAGGACCTCGATCTCGCCGGTCGCGAGCTTGGTGTTGGTGGTCTCCTCGCCACGGGAGCGCACGACGCCGTGGATCTTGATGGGCCACTCGGGACGCATGGTCTCGGCGATCTTAAAGGCGTCGCCGTCGGAGTGCTCGGGGTCGAAGGTGAGCTGCGTGATGCCCTCGCGGTCGCGAAGATCGCAGAAGATAAGGCCGCCGTGGTCGCGGCGACGGCTCACCCAACCGGTGAGGGTGACCTCTTCGCCCACGTTCTCGAAGCGAAGCTCGCCGCAGGTACGGGTGTGCATGGAATGCTCATCGATGGGACGGGTCTGGCTCATACCAGTGATCCTCCTTTATGGATCTGTGCCGCCCCGTGTCGTTCCGGGCGGCGTCGTACAGATTTGCCCAGCCTGCGTAAACCGCGCAGCCGGACATGGCGTTCTATCTTATCGCACCTGTGTCGATGTACCGCGAAAAAGTAACTCTTGCCCAAAGACTTGACGGAGACGAAACAATTGACGCACCGCGGCGCCCGCCCGCGCTCGTCACGTGCGACAATATGCCCCAATAAAACAGCACTCGGAAAGGCCCACCATGACTGCACGCCTCATCGTTATGGATATCGACTCCACGCTCATCAACCAGGAGGTCATCGACCTGTTGGGCGAGGAGGCCGGTGTGGGCGAGCAAGTTGCACAGATCACCGAGCGCGCTATGCGCGGCGAGCTGGACTTTAAGCAAGCGCTCGAGGAGCGCGTGGGGCTGCTCGCCGGCCTGGACGAGAGCGTGTTCGAGCGCACCTTTGAGCGCGTGACATTTACCCCCGGCGCGTTGGAACTTGTACGCTCGGCACACAGCAAGGGCTGGAAGGTCGGCGTGGTGAGCGGCGGCTTCCACGAGGTCGCTGACAAGATCGTAGCCGCCGCGGGTATCGACTATTGTCTGGCCAATCGTCTGGAGGTCGTGGACGGCAAGCTCACCGGTAAGTTAGCTGCCGACATTGTGACCAAGGAGTCCAAGCTCATCAAGCTGCTGGACTGGGCAGTTGAGTGCGGAGTCGATATGGCCCACACCGTCGCGATTGGTGACGGCGCCAACGACATCCCCATGATTCAGGCCGCAGGTACCGGCATCGCGTTTTGCGCCAAGCCCAAGACGCGCGAGGCCGCCCCGTTTGCCATCGACGAGCGCAACCTGATGCTCGCCATGGACATCATCCTGCGTGACTAGTCGATCTGCCTAACAATTGAATCAGTCTGTCCTATAGTTTCCGAACAATTTTGTCTTAGTGTTCGGAAACATACCCTTTGAGTGCTAGACTTTGCGCCGTCGAAGGGAACATATATGGATAAGCGAGATCTTGAGCAGTTGCTGAGCGATGTTGCCGTCGGAGCAGTCACCCCGGCCGTCGCCCTCACGCGCATCCAGACGGCGCCAACCGCCGATTTGGGTTTTGCACAGCTCGATCTTTCGCGCGGAGTGCGCCAGGGAGCCGGCGAGGTTGTCTACGGTGCCGGTAAAACCGCCGAGCAGATTGCCGCCATTATCGAAGCACTGCGCGATGCCGGCCAGGAGCGCATCCTGGTCACGCGCCTGGATGCCGAAAAAGCCGCGCGCACCGCTGAGCTTCTCGACAACGGCATCGACCTGGGATATGTCCCGGACGCACAGCTCGCCCTCGTGGGCGGCAAGCCCTCCCCTACCGGCAACGGACGCATCGTCGTCGCCTGCGCCGGCACGAGCGACCTGCCCGTCGCCGAGGAAGCCGCATTGACGGCCGAGTTCTATGGCAACGAGGTCGATCGCCTCTACGACGTGGGTGTCGCCGGCTTGCACCGCCTGCTCGCTCATGCTGAGGAACTTGTCCAGGCGCAGGTGGTCATCGCCATCGCCGGCATGGAGGGCGCCCTGGCGAGCGTTATCGGCGGCCTGGTGAGCTGTCCGGTCATCGCCGTTCCCACCAGCGTGGGCTACGGCGCGAACTTTGGTGGCGTAGCCGCGCTGCTCGCCATGCTCAACTCCTGCGCCAGCGGCGTTTCGGTCGTCAATATCGACAACGGCTTTGGTGCCGCCTACCAGGCAAGTCTTATCAATCATCTGAGCGCCGGCGCGTCCTGCGCCCGCTAAGGAGCATTTCATGTCCAACCATCAGCACACGCTTATCATCGACGGCACCTCGGGCATCAGCGGCGATATGACCGTCGCAGCCCTGCTCGACCTGGGCGCCAACGAGGAGCACCTGCGCGAACAGCTCGCCACGCTGCCGGTCGACGGCTTTACGATCGCCGTCACGCGTGCAAACAAGCATGGCATCGACGCCTGTGATTTTGACGTCCAGCTTGCAGAGGAGCTCGAGAACCACGATCACGACATGGCCTGGCTCTACGGCAACGAAGCAGCTGTCGAGCATATGCACGAGCATGAGCACCACCATCATGACCATGGCGAGCACGAGCACTGCCACGAGCATGATCATGAGACCCACGGCCATGGCCACGAGGGCCATCATCACGCCCACCACCATCACCATCGTTCTTTGGCGGACGTCACCGCCATCATCGACGGCTCGCAGCTAAGCGGTGGCGCCAAGCGTCGTGCGCTCGCCATCTTTACCGCGCTCGCCGCCGCCGAGGCCAAGGCCCACGGCAAAACGCCCGAGACCGTCATGTTCCACGAGGTAGGCGCCGTCGATTCCATCGTCGACGTCTGCTCTGTCGCCATCTGCCTCGATGACCTGGGCATCGAGGATATCGTGGTCGAGTCGCTTTCCGAGGGCCACGGCACCATCCGCTGCGCCCACGGCCTCATGCCCATTCCCGTCCCCGCTGTCGTCAACCTATGCCAGGCGGGCAATATCGCCCTCACGCCCGCACCGGTCGCCGGCGAGCTCGTGACGCCCACGGGCGCCGCCATCGTCACCGCGCTGCGCACGTCCGACCAACTGCCCTCACGCTCCCACATCGAAGCCGTCGGCTACGGCGCCGGCAAGCGCCCCTACGAGGGTTGCTCCGGTACGCTCCGCTGCCTGCTCGTTCACGCGGACGCATAGCCATGGATGCCCGCAAAGAAAAAAGCCGCGCTGCCATCGTTGCGGCGTTCTCCGAGCTGCTACGCGAAGAGGACTACGGCAAGATTACCGTCGGCGACATCATCGCGCGCGCTCACGTAGGCCGCGCGACATTCTACGGCCTCTTTAAGAGCAAAGACGACCTACTATCCGAGCTCGTGAGCGACATCTGCACCCACGCCCTCGACGACGATGGCACGCCGCTCGACGACCCACTCGTGCAGGTCGAACATATCCTCAACAACCTCTGGGAGCGCCGTCAGGGCGTACGCGCCCTCGTAGCCGGCGCCGGCTCACGCGTCTTCGCCGACTGTCTCCGCAAGACCATCATGTCGCGCGCAGCCGAAACCGTCCCTACCGACCCAAACGGCCCCGCCGCCACCATGGACCGCAGCTTCCTACTACACCACATAGCCTCAAGCTTCGTAGCCACCGTCCAATGGTGGGCCTGGCACAACTTCCAAGCAGATAAGGCCGAAGTAGCCAAAGACTACTTATCAGCCATAAAACCCCTCTTCAACTAAGTAAACCCCTCATCCCAAAGTTCCGCCCTCATCTCAAAGACCCGCCCCAACCCAAAGCACAATCCATCCCAAAGTATCGACAACAGCCCAACGCCCCCAACAGCAACAAGCCCCTCCCATCCAAATTCAGATATATATGTTGGGTTGCTTGTACGAACGCAACAAAGATCCCGCAGCCGTCCGCATGGGGTAACTTCCCAGCGCATTCCGCAGGACGCAAAAAGGCTCGCCGCACGAAGTGCGCAGCGAGCCTTTTTGCATGTCCGAGGACGCGCTGGGAAGTTACCCCATGCGGACGGCGGACAACTATGTAGCCTCAGACTAGAACATGCCCAAGAAACCATGCACAAACAGCGCGGCCAGAGCAGCACCGATAAACGGAGCGATGCCAGGAACGAGCAGGCCGTACTTCCAGTTGTTGTCAGCCTTGTTCTTGATCGGCAGCACCTGATAGGCCATGCGAGGACCAAGGTCACGAGCCTGGTTCATGGCGAAGCCGGTGATGCCGCCCATGCCCATGCCAACGGCCCAAACGATCAGGCCAACGCAGATGGCGAGCATCAGAACGTTCTCGCCAGCGCGGCTAGCAGCGGCAAGGATGGCGCTGATGAACACGAAGGTGCAGATGGCCTCGCAGAAGAAGTTGCGGGCATAGTTCGTGCCCTCGGTGGTGGGGTTGGTCGAGAAGATGTTGCGCTGGGCAATGGGGTCGACGACGCCCTCGGAAGCCTTGAACTCATCGGCATACATAAGCCAAGCGATTACGGCGCCCACAAAGCCGCCGAGCATATCGGCAATCATGAAGGGGATGCAGCTGCTCCACGGCACCAGGCCTACGATGCACTGGGCAAGCACCATGGCGGGGTTCATGCACACGGCGCCGCCAAAGACAAACAGGCGGACCGAGATGCCAAAAGACCAGGTGGTGATGGCAAACATGTGACCGGAGCCCTGATACTTGGTGCCCTTGAGCACGGTATCGCAGTGCACGCCCACGCCAAAGATGATCATGAGGGCCGTTGCGCCGAATTCGCAGAGGAGTTTGGTAAGCATAAAACCTTATCTTTCTTGTCGGTTATAAACGATTCGTTTAGGCCGCGTACTAGTGCTGAGCGACGACAACGCCCAGGCCATCGGGAATGACGGCCACCTTGGCATCGGCACCCTTCATCTCAAAGGCGAGCTTGAGCGCCTCATCGAGGGTGTTGACCGGCGTCATGTGCATATCCTTGATCATCTGGTGATCGCACAGGTCGGTGACCATGATCACAGGGTGATGCGCCAGGATGCGGGCAAAGATCTGGCTCGTCCACTGGTCGGGCAGGGTCTCGTCCTTAGGACGGTCGATGCAGGCACGCTCAAACTCCGCCGGATCGTTGTCGGCGATGTTGTGATAGAAGCCCTCGCCACCGTGGCCGTCGGCACAACCGGCGACGTCGATGATCACGCCGCCCTCGGGAAGCGTGGCCTCGGCAGAGCACATGCCCTTCACGGCCTGATAGATGTTCTGGTCGAGCGGGTAGCCGCCGTTGGTGGTGATGGCGATCTCGCACTCGACGGGCTCAACGCCGGCAAGGCTCTTCACGAACTCGCAGCCAGCCTCGTGTGCCTTATGGATGTCGCCTGCAAAGGAGCCGATAACCTCATGCTTGCCGTTGAGCACCACGTTGAGCACAAAGGCAAGGTGAGCCATCTCGGCAGCGGCAAACATGTCCTCGCTCACGTGGTTGTGGCACAGGTTGCCGGCACGCGAATGGGAATCGTTCACAAACTGACCGTTGTGGTTGTACATGATGGTCTTGTAGCTGGCGATGCCAGGCAAGACGGACTTGCGGCTACCAGAGAAACCGGCAAAGAAGTGCGGCTCAATAAAGCCCTCGGCAAGCAGCAGATCGCAATCGGCGGCAATCTTGTTGATGATGCACTCGCCACCAGAAGGCAGGGTGCCGATCTTTTTCATCATGCTGTCGTCAGTCGCGACGTGCATAACGATTTCCTCGTTGGCAACGATCTCCTCGCCGTACTTGTTGACGAG
>DBFAQQ010000003.1:0-127476 GCA_048236535.1 Collinsella sp.
CGAGGTCTACCTGATCCACGCCGCCGAGTGGAACGTCTCCGGCCACAAGCGCATGACCGACAAGTCCGTCGTGCTCACCGCCTCCGAGTCCGGCACCACCCCCGAGGTCCTCGAGGCCGTCAAGAAGATGAAGGGCATGGGCGTGCGCGTCTACGCCATGACCAAGCCCGAGGGTCTCATCGGCCAGGCTGTCGGTGCCGAGAATTGCGTCAAGATGGCTTCCGATCATGGTAACGGTGGCTGCGAGATGGGCTACTACCTCGCCGACTGCTTCGGCCTGCGCCTGCTCAACCGTCGCGGTTGCTTCCCCAAGTTCGACCTGTTCATCGAGCAGACCAAGGACGTTTGGACCCACCTGGTCGACATCCGCAAGAGCTTCGAGCCGCGCGCCGAGGAGCTCGCCAAGAAGTACGCCCTGGCCCCCTACACCATGTTCATCGGCTCCGGCGCCCTGTGGGGCGAGACCATCCTCTTCTCGATGTGCATCCTGGAGGAGATGCAGTGGAAGCGCACCCGCTACATCACCTCGGCCGACTTCTTCCACGGCACCCTCGAGCTCGTGGAGTCGGGCGTCCCGGTCTTCCTGTTCATGGGCGAGGACGAGAACCGCAAGCTCGACGAGCGCGTCCGCGCCTTCCTGACCCGCGGCGTGACCGGCGACACCGACATCAACATCATCGACACCGCCGAGTTCGCGATCCCCGGCCTTGACGACGAGTTCCGCGTCATCGTGTCTCCGTGGATTCTCTCCTCGCTGATCACCGATCGCCTTGCCGCTTACTACGAGACGGTCACCAAGCACAACCTCAACTACCGTCGCTACTATCACCAGTTCGACTACTAAGAGCAAATAACGTTTGTGTAATTGGGCCTCGCTCCTATATGGAACGGGGCCTCGCTTGGGTTGGAGAGTAATTATGAGCTATCCCCAGCTTGCCGTCATGAATATCAGCCATCGTTATTTTGACCTTGAGGAATTCTTTTCTTCGGCAGCGGCCTCGGGCTACACGTGTTGCGAGCTTTGGACCGGGGCGATGCATCTGTATGTCGATTGCCATGGATACGATTCGCTCGAGCAGGTGCGGGAGCTGTCGCAGCGGTATGGGGTTCGGATTGTGGGGCTTTGTCCCGAACAGAACAACCCCAAGCCGTGGAATATCGCGGCGCGCGGGAATGAGGCACGTGCCCGCACGCTCGCGTACTTTAAGAACGTTGTGGATATCGCGGCGGAACTTGGAGCCGAGCAGGTCATGGTCTCGAGCGGCTGGGCATTTTTGAACGAGCCAATCGAGGACGCGTGGGGTCGAAGTGCCTCGATGCTGCGTGCGATTGCCGAGCATGCGGGAGAGCGCGGCGTGCGACTGGTGCTCGAGGCCCTACAGCCGGTTGAGTCGATGATCGTGAACTCGGCGGCCGACACGAAGCGCATGATCGAGGCAGTTGATCATCCGGCACTTAAGGCGTGTCTGGATATAGGCGCTATGGCGGTGGCGGGGGATACCATCGACGATTATTTCGATCTGCTTGGCGATGATGTCGCCCACGTGCATTTTGTCGATGTTGCGGCAGATGGCACGACGCATCTTGCCTGGGGTGACGGCGACCGCGATATGCGCGCCGACCTGGATAGGCTGGTGGCGCGCGGCTATTGCGGAGTTGTTTCGGCCGAGACCTATGACTGGCGCTATTTTGCCGACCCCGCAGCTGCCGATGCGCAGGTAATGGCAGAGTATCGTCGTGCGATTGGCGCCTAGGTGGGTTTGGGTTGCGGCGATCTGCCCTATGTTTCCAAATGAATACGGCGTGAGCGGCTGCGATGGATTTTCCCCGCAAACACTCTAGTATGCTAAAGTACCCAGAAGACCGGCGGAGCTATGCCGGTCTTCTGTTCTATATGAAACACAGCATGAGGAGGCTCACCAGATGACGGCCACACCGTGGGGATTCCGGGACATATTGCCCGAGGAGGCTCAGGCGCGCGAGGAGATTGCATGTGCGGTGAAGGGCTGCTTTAGGGAGCATCATTACCTGCCGGTCGAGACGCCGCTGCTCGAGGACAAGGGTTCGCTCGAGGAAGGCGGCCGCATCGCGGACACGCCGTTCAAGCTTTTTGATGACGACGGTCGCCTGCTGGTGGTCCGTCCCGACAACACGCTGCCGATCGTTCGCCTGGTTTCGACTCGCATGCGCGCGGCCGATCTGCCGCTGCGCCTGCGCTATGAGGCGCCGGTGGTCCGCGAGTGTCAGCGCAATGCCGGTGGCTCGCGTCAGTTTACGCAGCTGGGCTTTGAGCTTATCGGTGCGGGCGATACCACGGGCGATGTCGAGATCGTCTCGCTGGTGGCCGAGGCCGTGCGCAAGCTGGCACTGCCCGATGCGCGCATTATCGCAGGTAGCGTGCGTCCGTTTAAGGAGCTGCTCGCGGCCTGTGGGGATCGCGAACTGGCTGCCGAGGCATTGCGTTGCGTGCACGCCAACGACTTTGTGGGCCTCGATGCCCGTGTGGCGGCAAGCGCCGAGCCCGAGGCCGTCAAGGCTGCCATTAGCGAGCTGCCGCGCTTGCACGGCGGCGCCGAGGTACTCGACCGCGTCGACGCGCTGCTGACGGCGGCGGGCATTGTCGCGCCGCTCACGCGCGAGCTGCGCGCCCTGGTCGAGGGCCTGGCTCCCGAGGACGCCCAGGTGCTGTCCTTCGACTTCTCCATCATGAACTCGTTTGATTACTACACGGGCCTGGTCTTTAAGGCCTATGCCGGCGGCCTGCCCGATCCGGTCGGTTCGGGCGGACGCTACGACTCCATCTTTACCGGCGCATTTGGCGACGGCATCGAGGTGCCGGCGGCAGGCTTCGCCTTTTCGCTCGAGCGTCTGGAGGCCGCGCGCACCTCGGCCGAGGATGCCGCTTCCGATGGCGATCACGCCGCGGGCCGTGGCGCCGAGGGTCCGCTGCGCATTGCCGTGCCCAAGGGCTCGCTCAAGGCCGACACGCTCGACGTGCTTGAGTCCGCGGGCTTGGATGTCTCTGAGCTGCGCGATCCCGGTCGTCATCTCATCGTGCGCGGTCGCGACACGCGTGCCGGCGAGGGCGCGGTCGGCGATATCGAGTTTGTCATCGTGCGTCCCAGCGACGCGCCCGCCTTTGTGGGCTGCGGCGGCGCCGACTGCGGCATCTGCGGTTGGGACTCGCTTATCGAGGCCGACCTCAACCTGCTGCAACTGGTCGATCTGGGCTACGGCCTGTGCACGTTTATCGAGGCGGAGCCTGCATGGCGCGCCGGCCAGGCCGAGCGCAACTACGCCCGCCGCGGGTCGCTTCGTGTGGCCACCAAGTACCCGCGCATCGCGAGTGCCTGGTATGCCGAGCGCGGCGTGAATGCCGATATCGTCTCGCTGCACGGTAACATCGAGCTGGGCCCCATCGTCGGTATGACCGATATCATCGTGGACATTACCGCCACGGGCGCCACGCTGCGCGATAACGACCTGGTTATTACTGGTCGCATTATGGACTGCACGGCCCGCTTCTTTGTCAACCCGGGTGCCGCTCGCCTGGATCCGCGCGTGCGCAACCTGGCAGATCGCCTGGCCGCGGCCGTGAAGGACAAGCATTTTGAGCCCGTCGCGGGCTCGGCACAATAGCGCGAGCACGCACGGGCGTCCCAACGTCTGGGCTGCGGGCCGATTGGCGCCGCCGCCCGGCCTCTCGTTTTTTCAAACGCAACCTCGACCGATAGGGGATACCGATATGAAGACCATCAAGCTTGCTCCCGGTGAGCGCCTCGTTACCAACCAGCTCAACCGCAAGGGCGTGCTGCCGCAAAACATCGTCGACGCCGCCCGCGATATCGTGGCCAACGTGCGCGCCAACGGCGATGCCGCAGTGCGCGATTACTGTCAGCGCTTTGACGGTGTTGAGCTGCAGAGCTTCCGTCTGCCGCAAGAGCAGATCGATGCCGCGCTCGAAGGCCTCGATCCCGCTTTTGTCGCGGCGCTCGAAAAGGCTGCACGCCAGATTCGCGAATTCCACCAGCGCGAGGTCGAGCAGAGCTGGTTTACCACGCGCCCGGACGGCACGATACTCGGCGTTAAGGTGACCCCGCTCGCGGCGGCTGGCATCTATGTGCCGGGCGGTCGCGCGCAGTATCCCTCCACGGTGCTCATGAACGCCATTCCCGCCAAGGTCGCCGGCGTCAAGCGCGTGGTTATGGTGACCCCGCCGCAAAAAGACGGCCTGATCAGCCCCTACACGCTCGCCGCGGCAAAGCTCGGCGGCGTGGACGAGATCTATATGGTGGGCGGCGCTCAGGCCGTGGCCGCGCTGGCTTACGGCACCGAGACCATTCCGCGTGTCGATAAAATCACCGGTCCGGGCAACGCCTTTGTCGCTGCGGCCAAGCAGATTGTCTCGGGCGACGTGGGAATCGACATGGTCGCTGGCCCCTCCGAGGTCTGCGTACTGGCCGATGCCACGGCCAAGCCCATGGTGGTCGCGGCAGACCTGATGGCCCAGGCCGAGCACGATCCGCTGGCAGCCTGCTATCTGGTGACTTGCGACGAGCAGTTTGCGCGCGAGGTCGAGGCTGGTATCGACATTCTGGTGGCGCAGTCGCCGCGTGCCGAGATCACGCGCGCCTCGCTCGACAACGAAGGCACCATCGTGGTGGCCGCCGACATGGCTGCCGCCGTCGAGGCCGTGAACACCGTGGCGCCTGAGCACCTTGAGCTGCACTGCAAGGATGCGATGGGCCTGCTCGGCGGCATTCGCAACGCCGGCGCCATCTTTGTGGGCGCTTGGAGCTCCGAGCCGCTCGGCGATTACGTTGCCGGTCCCAACCACACGCTGCCAACCGGCGGCACGGCCATGTTCTCCAACCCGCTTTCGGTCGAAGAGTTCGTCAAGCGCTCGAGCGTCATTTGCTATACACCCGAGGGCCTGCTCTCCGACGCTCCCGCCACACAGCGTCTGGCCGAGGCCGAGGGCCTGTGGGCGCACGCGCTATCCGCCGCTCTGCGTCGCCGTGTGCTGGAACAGGGCGAGGATGCCGTGAGTGCCGAGTCTCTGGCCGCGGCCGACCTGACCAAGGTCGCTTGGCCGGGTGACGCCGTGGCGACGGTTGCCGAGGGCGTTGACCTGGCGGCTGCGGGCGCGGATGGCGTTGGCGCGACCGGCGAGGAGGCCTAACATGGCCGAACTCACGCCGCGCATGAAGGAGCTCGTCCAGCCCTACCTGGCCGGCATTGAGCCCTATGATCCCAACTTCACGCCCACGCGCATCAACCTTTCGGCCAACGAGAACACCTATCCCGTGCCGGCCGGCGTGCGCGAGGCGATTGATGCAGCCCTGGCTGCCACGCCGCTCAACCGTTATCCCGACCCCATGTCCAACGACCTGCGCGATGAGCTTGCTGCTTGGCATGGCGTGACGCGCGAGAACATCTGCGTGGGCAACGGCGGTGACGAGCTGCTCTATAACTACTTGCTGGCGTTTGGCGGCGCGGGGCGGACCCTGCTCAACTGCCCGCCGTGCTTTAGCGAGTATGCGTTCTTTGCGTCGCTGTGCCAGACCGAGGTGCGCGACGTGTGGCGCGACCTGGCGACCTTTGAGCTCGACCAGGCGGCGGTGCTTGCGGCGGCTCCCGAGTGCAATCTGGCGATCGTGACCTCGCCCAACAATCCCACGGGTGACGTGGCGCCGCTCGACTTTGTTGCGGCTCTGTGCGATGCCTGCCCCGGCATGGTGATGGTCGACGAGGCCTACGTTGAGTTTGCGGACGATTCGTTTGGCGCGGCTACCACGGCGCAGGGGCTTATCGCCGAGCATCCCAACCTGGTGATTCTGCATACGCTGTCCAAGGCGTTTGGCGCCGCCGGCACGCGTCTGGGCTATGTGATCGCGGCGCCCGAGGTCATCGATGTGTTTGCGGCGATTCGGCAGATCTACTCGGTTAACGTGCTGAGCCAGGCCTCCGCGCTTGCCTGCGTGCGTGCCCGTGATGCCTACGCACCTGTGGTGGCGCAGGTCGCATCCGAGCGCGAGCGCGAGCTGGCCGCTCTGCGCGTGATGGCTGCCGAGGGCTTGCCTGTGGAGGCGTGGCCGAGCGCGGCGAACTTTGTGCTCGTACGCACGCCGCATGCCACGCGCGTGCGTGAGCGTCTGCGCGATGAGTATTCGATTTTGGTGCGCGACTTTAGCTACGCGCCGGGGCTCGCGGACTGCCTACGCATTACCGTGGGTACCCCGCAGGAAAACGACGAGGTGCTGGCTGCGTTTGCCGCGCTGGTGAAGGAGGAGATGTAGATGGACCGCTATGCTGAGGTAACCCGCAAGACGGGCGAGACCGACATTGTCGTAAAGCTCTACCTGGACGGAAGCGGCGTGTGCGATATCTCGACCGGCGTGCCGTTTTTCGACCACATGCTCAACGCTTTTGGCCGCCATGGTCTGTTCGATCTGACGGTGCATGCGACGGGCGACGTTGAGGTCGACGCGCACCACACCGTCGAGGATACGGGCATTGTGCTGGGCGAGGCGTTTTGCCAGGCGCTGGGTGACAAGGCGGGCATTACGCGCTTTGCCGATGCGGCGATCGCCATGGACGAGACGCTCGTGATGGCTGCTGTTGATATTTCGGGCCGCGGGCAGGCCTACTGCGAGCTGCCCGTGCCGACCGAGCGCGTGGGCAGCTTCGATACCGAGCTGGCCGTCGAGTTCTTCTACGCCTTTGCGCGCGATGCCAAGCTCACGCTGCACGTGCGCGAGCTGGCGGGCGGCAACTCGCATCACATTATCGAGGCCGCCTTTAAGGCCGTGGGCCGCACGATGCGCCACGCCTGCGAGCTCGATCCCCGCGTGCAGGGCATCCCCAGCACCAAGGGCTCGCTGTAGCTGACGGATTGCACAAGCCACCACAAAGGTGCCTGTCCCCTTTGTGGTGGCTTTGGATGATGGGAAAAGGGAGGGTCGCGTGGGCGAACCGAAGATCGTGGTGGTCGACTACCACAAGGGCAACTTGTCGAGTGTTGTGCGCGGGCTTGCGCGCGCCGGTGCCGCCGCCTGCACGTCGGACGATCCGGAGCAGATCCGCAACGCCGACGGCCTGGTCATCCCGGGCGTGGGCGCGTTCTATGACGCGATCGCCTTTATGCGCCAGAGCGGTGAGGCGGACGCGGTGCTCGATGCCGTCGCCGCCGGAACTCCGCTGCTCGGTATCTGCCTGGGGCTTCAGCTATTTTTTGAGCGCGGCAACGAGGGCGTGCCTGCGGACGAGGGCGCGGTCGCCGACGGCAACGCCTCCGAGCAGGCTGGCGGTCCTTGGGTCGATGGCCTGGGTATTATGCGCGGTTCGTGCACGCGCCTGGAGTCGAGCCGCCTGAAGGTGCCGCACGTGGGCTGGGACCAGGTGCACATGACGCCCGCCGGTGCAGCCGATCCGCTGCTTACTGGTTTTGCCGAGGGTGCCAACATGTACTTCACCCACAGCTATGCGGTGGCCGACGACGCCGATACCGCCGATGTGCTGGCACGCACGCACTATACGCGGAGCTTCCCGTGCATCGTGCGTCACGGCAACGTGTGGGGCTGCCAGTTTCATCCCGAGAAATCCTCCGCGCTGGGTCAGCGCATCCTTAAGAACTTCGTCAACATCGTCGAGGAGGCCGGCCGATGATCCTGTTTCCCGCAATCGATCTGATCGGCGGCAAGGTCGTGCGCCTGGAGCGCGGCGACCGCAGCCGCTGCAAGGTATATTCCGACGACCCTGTGGCCGTCGCCCGTTCGTTTGCCGAACAGGGCGCAGGCTGGGTGCATGTCGTCGACCTGTCCGCTGCCTTTGGCGAGGACGAGGACACATGCGCTGCTAATTCGGTGGCGATTAAGGCCATCTGCGGCGTCGATGGTCTGTCTGTGGACGTGGGCGGCGGCGTCCGCTCGCTCGCGCGCATCGACGAGTTGGCAGGCTACGGCGCACGCCGCATCGCACTGGGCACCGTGCTGGTGACCGAGCCGGGTTTTGCCGAGGTGGCGGCCGAAGGCTTTGGCGAGCTGTTGGTGGCTGACATTGCCGCCCGCGACGGTCAGGTCAAGGTGAACGGCTGGCGTGACGGCGCGGGCGTGGCGCTCGACGACGCCGTGGCACAGCTTTCCGAGCTGGGCTTTAAGCATCTGGTGTATACCGACATCGCGCGTGATGGCATGCAGGCGGGCATCGATGTGGCGGCGTATCGCCATGTGGCCGAGGTCGCGGGTTTTCCCGTCGTGGCTTCGGGCGGTATCTCGACACTCGACGATATCCGCGCGCTTGCCGCGGTGGGTGGGGGCGCGATTGAAGGTGCCATTACCGGTCGCGCGCTCTATGAAGGCAACTTTACGCTGGTGCAGGCGCTGGCCGCCGCCCGAGGGGAGGAGTAGCCCATGCTTACCAAACGCGTGATTCCCTGCTTGGACGTCAAGGACGGCCGCGTGGTCAAGGGCGTCAACTTTGTGAGCCTGCGCGATGCGGGCGACCCGGTGGAGCTGGCGCGCGCCTACGACCGCGAGGGTGCGGACGAGGTTGTTTTTTTGGACATTACCGCGACGAGCGACAACCGCGCGACGACCATCGAGATGGCGGCGCACGCAGCCGAGGAGCTCGCTATTCCCTATACCGTGGGCGGCGGCTTTCGCGACCTGGCGGGCATGCGCGCCATGGTTGCAGCCGGTGCCGATAAGGTGTCGCTCAACTCGGCCGCCGTGCGTGACCCGTCGCTGATCAGCCAGGCTGCCGCGGCGTTTGGCAGCCAGGCCGTGGTCGTGGCGATCGATGCCAAGCGCGTTGGTTTGCCCGGAGAGCCGGGTGCCGACAAGTGGGAGGTCTTCACGGCGGGCGGCCGCAACGCCACGGGTATCGACGCGGTGGCGTGGGCCGAGGAAGCGGCTCGTCGCGGCGCCGGCGAGATCTTGCTGACCAGTATGGATCGCGACGGCACCAAGGCCGGCTTTGACCTGGCACTCACCCGCGCCGTGGCGCGCGCGGTGTCGATTCCGGTGATTGCGAGCGGCGGCGTGGGCACACTCGAGCATTTTGCCGAGGGCGTGATCGAGGGCGAGGCCGATGCCGTGCTGGCGGCGAGCGTCTTTCACTTTGGAACCTTCAGCATTCGCCAGGTGAAGGAGTATATGGCGTCGCAGGGCATCCCTGTGAGGCTGGACTTTTAGCGCTGCGGCTTGCCCAGGCACCCGACCTTCTGGCTCCAACCCTCCTCGCGTACTTAAGTACGCGTCGTCGGGCTTGTCGCTCGGAATCTCGGGCACCTGGACAACCCTCGCCGACCTGTGGGATTTCGTTTGTTGCTTGGGAGAAATGATGACCGAGGTAATAGAAGCGTCTGATCTTACGTACGACGCCCGTGGGTTGATTCCTTGTGTGGTTCAGCAGTATGACACCGGCGAGGTGCTTATGGTTGCTTGGATGAACGAGGAGTCGGTGGGGCTGACGCTCAAGACCGGTACCACGTGGTTTTGGAGCCGCAGCCGTCAGGAGCTCTGGAACAAGGGCGCGACGAGCGGCAATATGCAAGAGGTCAAGGAGCTCTGGGCCGACTGCGATAGCGATACGCTGCTGGTCAAGGTCGACTCGCCGGGCCCGGCCTGCCATACCGGCAACCGTACCTGTTTCTTTAAGAAACTCGCGTAGGGCGGGCGCTCGATTAGACGCTCGGCCACCAGAAAGGATTGAACCATGGGTGTGCGCACCGCAAACGTTCAGGATGGAAATATCGGTGAGACGCTGACAGGTCTGGCCGAGGTGATTCACGGTCGTCGTGATGCATCGCCGCAGGAGAGCTATACCGCGCGTCTGCTGACCGACGTCGAGGACGAGCTGCTCAAGAAGCTTGCCGAGGAGGCAAGCGAGGTGATCATGGCCTGCAAGGATAACGATCACGATCACATCCGCTACGAGGCCGGCGACCTGGTCTACCACTTGCTCGTGACGCTTGAGCGCTACGGCATCACCCTCGACGAGTTGGCCGGCGAACTCAACGCCCGCCGCCACTAGTCATTGGGGACGTTCTTAAACGACTAGTTAGGCGAGGGGTGTGGGTTCCCATTCGCCGGTGGGGTGGGGGATGTCGAAGGTTCGGTAGCAACAGTCGTAGGCGTGTGCCTGGGCCTCACGGATGTTCCAGCAGATGTCGCAGGCGCGGTGTGCGTCCGAGCCAAAAGTGATCGGCACCTCGGCGTGGGCAAAGCAACGCAGCAATCCGGTCGTGGGATAGTAGTCGTCGAGGCCCTTGCGCGGTGCGGCGGTCGAGACCTCAATGCGGCGGCCCGTATCGTGGGCGCATTCGGCCATCTGCTGCCAAAACGGTGCGGGGTCAAAGTCGGGCGCAAAGCCTTCCTTCGAAAAGCGCATGACCAGGTCGGGGTGAGCCATTACATCAAAGTTGAGCGGGCTCTCGCAGGCGCGGCACCAGTCGTCGACGTAGCGCTCCCACACGCCGCGTACCCCCAGGTTTTCCCAAACGTGCAGGTCGGTGTCGTCGTCGATCCAACCGCAGCGCGAATCGGGCGTATCGGGGCGTGCGACACCCTCTGTCCCTGCCGTGCCCGCAGCGCCGGCCATGATATCGCCTGGATCGCCAATCCAGTGCACACTGCCCAAGCGTACTATGGCACCCGCGGACCAGCGCTCGACCAAAGGCTCGCAGCCCTCGTACCAATCGCATTCAAAGCCATAGATAAGCTCGAGCTCCGGCGCGATCTGCGCGGCAAGCTTGCGGGCATCCTCAAAAGCCAGATGATGTGCCGGCAGGTCGCCCTCAGTAACCTGCACTTCGCAGTTGGCATCCATGCTGGCGGGCAGGGTGAGATGGTCGGTCGAGACCATGACGCGGCAGCCGGCCGCAGCAGCGGCACGGACGTTGTCCTCAAACGAGGCATGCCCGTCCGAAAACGAGGTGTGGGTATGGCAATCGACCAGCGGGCACATGGGCATAGCGGCTCCTTTGCGTCAAGCGAATCCGCTTCATTGTAATGGCGCAGCTCTCAACACGCCGGGCACGCCGGGGATCGAAATCGATTGGAAAGGTTGCGCGGCGCGTGGTGCGGCCTCGCTTGCTCTCAAAACGTGTACGTCAGCCTCCAAAACCGACAAATAATGACATGTTTGGAGGCTGACGTACACGTTTGGATGGGGGGCAAGGGCGGCGACGGACGAAAGTCACGCCTGTGCCACGTCCGATGTGCTAGCGTTTGGATGAACAAAACGAGCCCGTGCGGAAAGGAGTCGGACCGTATGCCATGCGATAGCACATCCCCGCTGTCCCGCGAGACCGATGCACCCGAAACCATCGTCAAGTTGGAATGCGATATCGACGACGCATCGCCCGAGGTGCTCGCCTACGCTGCCGACCGCCTGCGCGAGGCGGGTGCGCGCGAGGTGCACTGGCTGCCCCTCTATTGCAAGAAAGGCCGCCCCGGTTGGCAGCTGCAGGTGATCTGTACCCACGAGGATATCGAACGCCTGCAGACGATTATCTTTTTGGAAACCACGACCAACGGCATTCGTCGCCAGGTCATGGAGCGCGTTTGCCTGCCACGCCGCTTTGAGCGCGTAACGACGCCATGGGGCGAGGTATCCGTCAAGGTGGCCACCCTACCCGACGGCAGTGAGCGCGCGGCGCCCGAGTATGAGGACTGCGCCCGCCTTGCCCGCGAGCACAATGTGCCGCTCCAGCGCGTGATGCAGACGGCCCAGAGCGCGGCACTGCGATTTGAATAGCGCGTCCGGCAACATCCCGTGCCCAGCCGCATTAACCCCATCCCGAAAGGATCCCCCATGAAATACCTCATCGCTTCCGACATCCACGGCTCGGCACATTGGACTGAGCGCCTGGTCACCGCCATCGAGTCCGAGCAGCCCGACCGCGTCGTCCTGCTGGGCGACCTGCTCTACCACGGTCCGCGCAACGACCTGCCGCGCGATTACGCCCCCAAGCGCGTAATCCCGCTGCTCAACGCCCTGGCCGACCGCATCATCGCGGTGCGCGGCAACTGCGACGCCGAGGTCGACCAGATGGTCCTCGACTTCCCCGTCATGGCCGACTACGCCACGCTGTTCGACGAGAGCGGCCGCGAGCTGTTCCTGACACACGGCCACGTCTTTGGCGCCGGCATGCACAACAGCGTCGACCACGCGCCCGCGCTGCCCGAGGGCTCCGCGCTCGTCTACGGCCATACGCACATCAAGGTTAACGAGGAGAGCGCCGCGCACCCGGGCCTGTGGCTCTTCAACCCCGGCAGCGTGAGCATCCCCAAGGACGGCTCGCACAGCTACGGCATCTACGAGGGCGGCGCGTTCCGCCACGTGGTCATGGAGGAGGAATAACCATGGCGCAGCACATGGCTCAGCAAAATGCCGAGGGCTCGCGCGATCTGTCCACGCTGGTAGACGCGTCAGTCGAGCTGCAGTATCTGGTGCAGACCATCTGGCGTCTGCGTCAGCCCGACGGCTGCCCGTGGGACCGCGAGCAGACGCATCAGAGCATCGGCAAGAACATGATCGAGGAGGCCTACGAGGCGCTCGATTGCATCGAGGCCGACGATGCCACGCATCTGCGCGAGGAGCTGGGCGACGTGCTCATGCAGGTAGTGTTGCATGCGCAGATTGCGGCGGACGCCGGCGAGTTTACGCTGGCCGACGTGGCGCGTGATATCGATGCCAAGCTCATCCGCCGTCATCCGCACGTGTTTGGCGATGTAGATGCCGACAGTTCCGACGAGGTACTCAAGATTTGGGACGAGGTCAAGCTTGCCGAGAGGGCTGCCAAGGACAAGGCCGTGGCGGCAGGCGAGGCTGCGCCCGAGGGCCTGCTCGACGGCGTGCCCACGCATCTGCCGGCGCTGATGCAGGCTCAGAAGGTGTCGCGCAAGGCGGCTGCCGTGGGCTTTGAGTGGGAGACGGTCCAGGATGTGTGGAACGAGGTAGCCGAGGAGCGTGCCGAGTTTGAGGCCGAGGCCCCCGGAACGCCCGAGCGCGAGATGGAGTTCGGCGACCTGCTCTTTGCCCTAGTCAACGTTGCGCGTAAGGAGGGCATCGACGCCGAGAGCGCCCTTCGTGCTAGCACGGCAAAGTTTCGCCGCCGTTGGGCTGCGATGGAGGCCGCCGTGCACGAGGCGGGCGATGACCTCACCGCCTGCTCAACCGCTCAACTCAACGACCTGTGGGACCAAGCAAAAGCAAGCGAGTGAGGCCTGCGTCTCTCACGGCATCCATTCGTAGAGAGGTCTCTACAAGCAAAAAGCCATATACAACGGAAGATGTGCCAGCTGCGCTTCGGCATCCCACTCGAGTTGTTTAGGGTGCAACACGTAAGCCATTCCAATCTTCTTGTTAAAGCGCGCGCGGAATCGGTCGAGGGAGATGGTTCCGTATCTGCGTGGCGACTTAACTTCGATGGGGCTGATGCGCGGCTTTCCGGCGGCATTGACATAGGGTCGGGTAACGAGGAAGTCGATTTCCATGCGCTCCTCCCCCTCCTTCTTTCCGCTTTGGGAATAAAAGAAGAGCCTGTGTCCATTGGCCTTTAGAGATTGGGCAACGTAGTTTTCGGTAAGCATTCCTTCGTTCAATCCGATGTCGCCGCGAAGCACGGCCCTGTAAACGTCTTCATCGGTATCGTTGTTGTCAGAGAAGGCAAGCGTTACAAGCAGGCCGGTGTCTGCCATGTAGCACTTGAGGGCCGTTTGCTCCATGCTGAGTGAAAGGCCCACGCTCGGTTCGCTTGCGGCATAGCAGATATTGGCAATTCGCGCGTCTGCCAGCCAAAAGAAGGCTTCTTCGTAGGTGCGCATGCGTGCGTTTTTATCAAGTGAGGAAAGCTTGAATCGTTTTTCGTGCCTAGAGAGCTGACCCGGGATGCCATCGAGTACGGAGACGACTTTGAATTCGTAACCGGTTGCAAAACGAGAGATATCGTTGCGATAGAGCTGGACGATTCGGCGCTTCGAAGCGTCGACGGGCGCAAAAGCGCGCTGTTCAACATAGATGGATACCGGCTCAGGCATGCCGCCTACGAGCATGTATTCGCGCATAAGGGAGAGTGCTCTGCGATGTAGGGCATCGGGGAGCGGCTTCATCTTGTTAAAACTCATGCGAATGAGATCGGCCAGCCCCTTTTCGTCCATGCCCCAAAGAAACTCCTCAAAGTCGAGGGGCTCAAGTTCCAGAGACTCTTCCTCGGATGGGATGACGATATCTTTAATGTTCTGCTTGATGCTGAGCAGGGACCCAGTTTCGATGTAGTCGTAACGTCCGTCTGCAACGAGATACTTGATGAGTCCGCGTGCTTGCGGGTACATCTGGACCTCGTCAAAGACGATAAGCGTCTCGTGTTCATAGAGTTTGACGTTATAGAAAACCGAGAGATAGAGGAAGAGCGAGTCGAAGTCAGTGCGATAGTCCTCAAAATATTGCTTAACTTCGGCAGGTGCTTGAAAGAAATCAATGACAAGGCAGGACTTGTATTCGGTTTCTCCAAACGTGCGGGCAAGCGTGCTCTTTCCGACGCGACGGGCTCCTTCAATAAGAAGTGCTGTTTTACCAGCGCTTTCATGCTTCCACTTTAGTAGTTTGTCATAGGCTTTTCGTTTAAGCATGGCTACCTCGTGCACGATATCCAGAACTTTTATAGTTCGATTATGCACGATATCCAGAACTTCAGACCCTTAGAATTGCACGATATCCAGAACTTTGCACGATGTAAAAGCACATTATTGGCCCTTTCATTCGCAAGTCAGGTAAAGACGGTATGCCGATAGAAGAATTTAATGGGGGGGCGACCTCTAGAGATGAATGCTCGGTGCAAAAACAAGCGCCCCAAAGAATGATTTCTCTAATTCATATGTATCCCTCGGCTAACTTAGGGCATAATGCAAAAAGTGCGACATGGCTAACTTACGGAGACGCACCGACGGTGCACGGTCAGCCGGTCGCTTGCATCCACTACGTTTCCAAGTGAGAGGGAGACAACATGAGCGATATTTTGGACGTCTACGGTCGCGAGGTGCTCGACAGCCGCGGCAATCCCACCGTCGAGGTCGAGGTCGTGCTCGAGGACGGCAGCTTTGGCCGCGCAATGGTGCCTTCGGGTGCTTCGACCGGCGCCTTTGAGGCCTGCGAGCTGCGCGACGGCGACAAGGGTCGCTACCTGGGCAAGGGCGTTTCGCAGGCCGTCGAGCATGTCAACAACGAGTGCGCTAACGCCGTCGTGGGCCTCGATGCCTTCGACCAGCGCGCCGTCGATGCCGCGCTGATTGCCGCGGACGGTACCCCCAACAAGAACAAGCTCGGTGCCAACGCCATCCTGGGCGTGTCGCTGGCCGTTGCCCGCGCCGCTGCCGAGTCGGCGGGCCTGTCGCTGTACCAGTACCTGGGCGGCGTCAACGCTCACCTGCTGCCCACGCCCATGATGAACATCCTCAACGGCGGCGTGCATGCCGACAATAACGTCGACTTCCAGGAGTTCATGATCATGCCGGTGGGTGCCCCGAGCTTTGCCGAGGGCCTGCGCTGGTGCGCCGAGGTCTATCACACCCTCAAGGGCGTGCTGCACGAGGCCGGCCTGGGCGGCGGCGTGGGCGACGAGGGTGGCTTTGCGCCCAACCTCAAAACCAATGCTGAGCCGTTCGAGTACATTACCAAGGCCGTCGAGAAGGCTGGCTTTAAGCCCGGCGTCGACTTCATGTACGCCATGGATCCGGCGTCCACCGAGTTCTACAACGCCGAGACCGGTATGTACGAGCTCAAGGGCGAGGGCGTAGAGTACACGAGCGCCCAGATGGTTGATTACTGGGAGAAGCTCGTCGACACCTATCCCATCATCTCCATCGAGGACGGCATGGCCGAGGAGGATTGGGACGGCTGGGTTGAGCTCACCCGTCGCATTGGCAACAAGGTGCAGCTGGTGGGCGATGACCTGTTCGTCACCAACACCGAGCGCCTTAAGAAGGGCATCGAGCTGGGCGCCGCCAATGCGATCCTGGTCAAGGTCAACCAGATCGGCACGCTCACCGAGTCGCTGGAGGCTATCGAGACCGCCAAGGAGGCCGGTTACGCCTGCATCGTGAGCCACCGCTCCGGCGAGACCGAGGACTCCACGATCGCCGACCTGGTCGTGGGTGTTAACGCCGGCCAGATCAAGTCGGGCGCCCCGTGCCGCAGCGACCGTATCGCCAAGTACAACCAGCTCATCCGCATCGAGGACGAGCTCGAGGGCAGCGCGCGCTACGCCGGCAAGTCTGCGTTCTACAACATTCGCTAGGCAGCGGCGTGTGCGGGGGCGGGGCTGACTCGGATTCGCCTCGCTTCCGCCGGGCACTGTTGAGCACCATTGGGCACTGGGCCATACGGCTCAGCGCCTTTTTTATGTCGAGCAAAGGCCGGCGAAAGCGGTGTGGGCGCTCGTGCTATAACTAAAAGACTTAGCGCAAACAAACCTCAACCGCACAAGGCGCACATGGATCAGATTTACGACAACAGGTACTATTCCGCCGGTTCGCGTGAGCCGTCGCCTCGCCGTGCGCGCACGGTGCAGCTCGGTGGGTCCGCTTACGCCGGCGCCGATCGCTCCACGCAGCGCCCGACAAGTACCTCGCGTCCCAATGCTCAAGTGAATACTTCGGCAGATGGACCGGTGCGCCCGGCACGTTCGTCGCATGCGTCGCGTCCCTCGGCTCAAACGCACGAAAAGTCGACCAGGCCCTCGAACCGTCTTTCGGGCTCGGACTTCATGCATTACGCCAACGATAACGCGGTGGTCAAGGCAATCTATGACTTTACGCACGGTTCTCTACGCCCGCTGTTTATCGGTATCGTGGTGGCGCTTGCGCTCGTGAGCCTGTATTTCCCCGTGCGCGACCTGTATGTGGCAAAACGCTCGAGCGACATCTTGGCCAAGCAGGTCGAGATTCGCGAGCAATATAACGACGACCTGCAAAAAAGCGTCGACAAGCTGCTCTCGGAGGAGGGTATCAAGGACGCGGCATCCGAGGGCCTGGGCCTGGTGATGCCCGGCGAGAAGAGGATTGAAGTGCAGGGCCTGGACGACGATTCGGATGCCTCGTCGAGCAAAAAGTCCTCAAACGCCAAGAAGGCCAGCGAAGTGGCCAAGGAAATCGAAGAAGTCGGTAAGGACGCGCCGTGGTACATCCAAGCGCTCGACATGCTGTTTGGGTTTAACGGCGTCGAGGGTCAGACGGTCGTGTCCAACGGCAAATAGCGCCCGGAGGGGAGCTCGCAATGACAGATTGCAAACGCTATAAGGTGGCCGCGATCGACCTGGGAACGGTGTCGTCGCGACTGGTGTTGGCCCAGGTCGAGGGCGGGGCAATCGTGGAATCGTCCAAGCATACCGAGATTACCGATCTGGGTGAGGGCGTGGACGCGACGGGCCGCTTTTGCGAGGCGGCCGTTGAGCGCGTGCTCGCTGCGTGCCGCATGTTTGTGGACGAGGCTCGTGCCTTTGGGGCCGCGTGCATCTGCACCACCTGCACGAGCGCCGCGCGTGATGCGTCCAACGCAGCACTGCTGCTGGAAGGCCTGCGCGATCTGGGGCTTGAGCCACAGGTGATTCCGGGCGAGGTCGAGGCACGCCTGACGTTTTTTGGCGTGGCGCACGACTTTGCCGGCGAGCGCATCATTGTTGCCGATTCGGGCGGCGGATCCACGGAGCTCGCGACGGGCGTCTATGCGCCGGAGCGTGGCGTCTTTGCGCTAGAAGGGACGCGCTCGCTGGACATTGGCTGCCGCCGCGTGACGGAGCGGTTTTTCTCGACGCTGCCACCCGCACGCGGCGAGCTTGCTGCCGCTGCCGCGTGGGCAGGCGAGCAGTTCGCCGCCTATTTTGAAGGCCTGCCCAGCGACTTTGAGCGCGCCGAGCGTCTGGTCGCGGTGGGTGGCACGGTGACTACGCTGGTGGCTCTGGTCCACGAGCTGGAACCGTACGATTCGAGCTTTGTTCACCTACGCGAGCTGTCGCTGGAGCAGGTCTCGGCCGCTATCGAGCACATGTCTGTGTTGGACGCGGAAGGCATCGCCGCGCTGCCGGGTGTACAGCCCAAACGCGCGGGCGTGATCTTGGCTGGCGCCGTGGTGATCCGCGAACTCATGCGTGCCGGCGGCTACAAGACGCTCACCGTAAGCGAGAACAGCCTGCTCGCCGGTATGGCCGCCACCATCAACGAGACCCTCGACGGCGCGACCCCCACCATCGGCTGGACCCCCAGCCTCAGCGCCCTCTAAATAATAAGTTGCGGTGAAATACGGACTAAAATCGCCCTTTCGGGCACCAAACAGTCCCTATTCCACCGCAACTCAACAGCCGGCACCTGGGGACAGTCCTTGCGGGGCGTCCCCACAGCGCCTATGCCAGCTTGTCGATCTGCCCAATCTCCCAAAGCGGAATATTGACGAGCATGCCCTCGTCTCTATATGCCGCCAGGGAGCTCCTCACGCAACGCTCGAGTTTGAATTTTTCGCAGGCTATTTTCAGACTCTTCGCTTTAAGGTTCTCTGCCGCCTTGACCTCAAGGGGAAGCACGGTTCCCGCATGGTCGATGGCAAAGTCGGTTTCGGCATTGCCGGAGGTAGAGGACCAATACGCGGGAGTTTTGTCCTGGAGCAAAAGCTCCTGCGCGACGTATTGTTCGGTCAGCGAACCTTTGAACTCGGTAAAAACAGCGGATCCGTTAAGAACGATGGCCGGAGAGAGACCGGAGAGCGCTCCGAGGATGCCGGTGTCGATGCAGAACAGTTTGAAGCCCGAGAGGTCTTCGTAGCTCGAGAGCGGCGCCTTTAGAGCGGAAACACGTGGCACCTTATGAACGATTCCGTAGTCCGTGAGCCACTGGAGGCTTTCCTCGAAATCGCGTGCGCGCGCTCCGGGACGAAGGGCGCCATAGACAAACTTCTTGTTCTCCTTTGCAAGCTGGCCGGGAAGGGATTTCCAAACCAACCTCATGCGCTCGACGATGCGGGCGGGTGCATGTTTGCCAAAATCGGATTCGTAAGCCTCGATGATTTGCTGTTGAAGCCTTCGGGCTTCGACGAAGTCGCGTGTCTCGGCGAAAGTGGAGACAACTTCGGGCATACCGCCGACAACAAGGTATTCCTTGAGCAAGTGCTCGAGCTTTTCGGTAACGTTTGCTAGAAGGTTCATGTCTGCGGCAAGGATGGCGTCGGCGAGCGGGTTGCCGTCGACGGCACGAACGAACTCAGCAAACCCCATGGGACGCATGGTGAGCTGGTCGATTTTGCCGACGGGAAATGACTCGTTTTCGCGTCGGAGCGCGAGGCCCATATAGGAACCGGCTGCTACGATGTGGTATTCGGGTGCAAGCTCGTTGAAGTACTTGAGCGAGGTGATCCCGCGTGGTGCCTCTTGGATCTCGTCGAAGATGATGAGCGTGTCTTCCGGCGTTACGGTTTGGCCACGTAGGAGTTCTATCTGGGAGATGATGCGCTTGGGGTCGAGGTTCCCATCGAACAGCGAGCGTGTGCTCGGCTCGAGCATAAAGTCAAAACGAATGACGTTTCGATACTGCTGGCTTGCGAATTCGTTAAGAAGCCAAGTCTTTCCTGTCTGGCGGGCTCCCCTAAGCAAGAGAGGTTTGCGATTCGCCCTTGATTTCCAAGCGATAAGTTCACTCATAAGCTGTCGCTGCATATTGCCTCCCAACCCTCTCGGCTAGTATAAGGCCATTTGGTCGTTTCCATCGGAAAATGTGCGAGACAACCACGTTTTTCCATCGGAAAATGTGCGAGACAGCCACGTTTTTCCATCGGAAAATGTGTAAATACCAACCTAAGTTGCGGTGGAATAGTTCCTAAATGGGCTGATAAACTGCCAAAACAGGAACTATTCCACCGCAACTTAGAGCCCCGCCGGCGTGTAAAAGAAACGAGCCCGCATCCCTTGGGGACACGGGCTCGAAAGCTCCATATGGTAGGGGCGGTGGGACGTCCGCGCATTTGCTGCGCAAATACGCACCGGCTTCGGACGCCTGTCGGCGCCCTCGCCGGCTCGCTACGGACGCTGCGCGTCCGCTTAACGCTCGCCCCCTCGCGGGTTCGAGTCCCGCCGGCATGCAAAAGAAACGAGCCCGCATCCCAAAGGGAGACGAGCTCGCAAGCAATCACATGGTAGGGGCGGTGGGACTCGAACCCACAATCCTTGCGGCGAGAGATTTTAAGTCTCCTGCGTATGCCAATTCCGCCACGCCCCCGTGAGACTAGAAGTCTAGCACAAGCCGTCCGTTACGCGTTGACGGCCATCGAGTGTTGGCCCGACTTCTCCAGGAACTCTTGGAACTTTGCCTCGTCGCCCTTGTTTTGATACTGCAGGGCCAGCAGGTACTCCAAGCGGCAGCGCTTGACCGGGTCGTCGCCGACGTCCTCGAGCATGCGCTCCAGCTCGGGAATGTCGTTGTGGCGCTTGAGGATCATCGTGTCGTACATCAGCTGGCATTCGTGTGCGACCGCTTCGGCCTGACCGCCCTCAAAGCCCTTGATCTCGTGAAGAAGCTCCTTGGACTTTTTGCGGTCCTCTTGGCCAACATAGTAGTTAAAGGCTTTGATCACCAGGTCGACGCGCTGCATCTTGGGGAGGTTGAGCCCCAGCAGCAGGTCGAACATCTCGCTGGCACGCTCGTGGTCCTCGCGCAGCAGATAGGAGTTCAGGCGCAGGTAGTCGCGGTTGTAGCGTGGGTACAGCATGCTGGTGAGTTTGCCGTCGAGCAAACGATCGAACTCGTCCCACTGCTTGGCGGCCATCAACTGCTGCAGGCGCTTAAACGTGGTGCGTTTTTTGACGCTAAAGAATACCGACACGGCGATGCAAATAATGACGACGGCGGTCCAGAGGGTGCGGGAATCGGGCATATTGGGGTCCTTAGTCGCTCATAAAGCGAGCGGTATGACAACACGTACTAGATGTATTATACGCAGCGCGCAAGCAAACTAGCATAAAAGCTCATCGAGGCTGAGTGCCATCGCTCGCTGCGGTACACTTACCTAAAGTAAACCATGAAGGGAGACATTACCTATGAAGAAAATCGTTTTGGCTTGCGGTGCTGGCGCTGCTACTTCCACGCTCGTTGCCCAGAAGGTCGCTACCCTGCTCGACGCCAACGGTTATGCCGACAAGTACGAGATCGTGCAGTGCGCCATCTCCGAGGCCAAGGATTACTGCGACGAGGGCGCTGACCTGCTGATCGCCACCACCGTTGCCCCCGAGGGCCTCACCTGCCCGTACGTGAGTGGCGTGCCCTTCATGACCGGCATGAACCGCGTTGCCGCCGAGAAGGCCGTTCTCGACGTCATGGCTCAGTAGGCGCTGACTGCATGAGTGAGCAGAACGCCAACCCGGTAGAGCTCTTTGGTATGCGCGTTGCCCATGTGGGCATTAACGCCACCGACCCGGCAGACGCCCTGGAGATCGCGGAGCTGTTCTCGACGATGATGGGCCTGCCCGTCATCGAGACCCCGGTTTCGTACTTCAACGATTCGCTGGTCGAGATCATGAAGCAGAACGGTCGTGGCACCAAGGGCCACATCGGCTTTGCCGTTAACGACATCGATGCAGCTGAGAAGTGGTTTGCCGAGCGTGGGCTCGAGGTCAACGAAGAGTCGCGCGCGCTGCTGCCCGACGGTGGTACCAAGCTCGTGTACTTTAAGCGCGAGTTCGCCGGTTTCGCCGTGCACCTGTGCCGCGAGTAGCGCACAAGCTGCCATAGCTGGCAAAAAGGGATAGGGCCGCGTGGCCCTATCCCTTTATTTATGCCGAGGGGCTTCCTACCGCGGCAGGCGAATCGTAAAGCGGCTGCCGACGCCCTCGACTGAGGTCACGCCAATGACGCCGCCATGGCTATCGACGATCCACTTGGCAATGGCAAGCCCCAGGCCCGAACCCTGTGCACCGACATCGCGCGCGTTGCCGGCACGGTAGAACCGCTCGAACGCGTGAGCTGCGGATTCCTGGTTCATGCCGATACCCTCGTCCTCAACACTTATGTCGATCGTGCCCATGCCCGCATCGGGTGTTATGCCAAATGTGACGGTCGTTCCCGCACCCGAGTACTTGGCGGCGTTTTGCACGATCACGCGCAGAGCCTGCTTTACGAGTGCCACGTCGACGGGCGCGTCGCAGCGCGGGTCGCTGACAAGCGCAGCGTCAAAGGCCAGCCGATATGTGTGCCCGGCATCGATCATCTGCGATTCCTCGCATACCTCGCCGACCAGTGCCGCCAGGTTAGTGTTCGCGCGCCGTAGCACGGTGCGGCCGGCATCGCCGCGCGCCAAAAACAGCAGCTGCTCCACGAGCTCCTGCATATGCTCGCTTTCGGCCTTGAGCGAAGCGATGGACTCTGCCAGCACGTCTGGGTCGTCTTTGCCCCAGCGGTCGAGCATGTTTACGTAGCCCTGAATCACCGCGATGGGCGTGCGCAGTTCGTGACTCGCGTCGTTGACAAAGCGCATCTGCTGCAGCTTGGCCTCTTGCATCTGACGCAGCAGGCGGTTGAGCGCGACCTCGATGCTCGCCAGGTCGGCGTCGCCGGTGGTGACGCTCGGCGAGTCGACGCTTGCGCGCTCGATGGCCTGCTCCAGCGTTTCCATCTTGCCGCCGGAGAGCTGCATACGGCCGAGCTCGTCCACGCGTAAGGCCAGGTCGTTGAGTGGTGCCATGGTACGGCGCACGCGGCGGGCGCCGCCGAGCATGTTGAGCACGCTGATGACCTGCCAACCTACAACAACGATATAGAGGGGCCACAGCGCGGCGAGGTCCTGCGCGAGGGGGAAGGTCTTGGTGGTACGCGCAAGCTCGACGGTATAGGTGGGCGTTGTCAGGTCCCAGCCGCGCGCGGGCGTCAGCGACATGCCGCGAACGGTGGCGCTGGGGATCCATCCCGCGGTAAACGCGCCGTCGGGCAGCGTCTGGTTGTATCCATAGACGAGAATCGCCGCCGCAATCACCACCAGCAACAGATCGAGCCAGACGTAGCTCACCAAGCGGCGCCACATGTAGCTCCAGTTGATGGCGCGGGCGATGGAGGTGACGCGCTTGGTCTCGGCGTTACGCGCGACAGACATAGCCCACCCCGCGCACAGTTTGGATGATGCGGGCACCGCCGGCGTCTTCGATCTTGGCGCGCAGGTGCGCGATGTGTACGTCGACGTTGTTGGTGTCGCCCATGTATTCGTAGCCCAGCGCTTCATGCGCGATGCGTTCGCGCGTGAGCACGGTCTCGGCATGCGCCATAAGCAGGGCGAGGACATCGAACTCGCGGGCCGTGAGCGCAATGGGCGAGCCGCCGACCGTGACTTCGCGGCGGTCGGGATCGAGCGCGACCGAGCCCACGACGAGCGCGGCGGGGGAGGGCGAGGCGGATGCCTGGGCCGAGCCGCCGGCCAGGGGCATCGCAACGGTACCGGCGCCCGCGCCGCCCACTACGTTCGCCCCGGCACCGACGCCGCCAACGCCCGAAGCCGCCCGCACGGCCTCCGAGCGCTTCAGCGCCACGCGGATCCGTGCGAACAGCTCCTCGATCGCAAACGGCTTGGTCAGATAGTCATCGGCACCGGCGTCAAGCCCGGCCACCTTGTCCATCACGGCATCGCGCGCGGTGACCATAATCACCGGCACATCCTTGTGCTTGCGGACGCGCCGCAGCACCTCCATGCCGTTGAGCTGCGGCAGCAGTACATCGAGCAGAATCAGATCGTAGTCGCGCTCAAGCGCCAGGTCCACGGCGGTGCGGCCGTCGGCGGCGTGCTCCACCTGGTAGCCCTCGTGCTCCAGCTCGAGTGTCACAAAGCGGGCGATTTTCTCCTCGTCCTCTACGATCAGGATTCGTGCCATACGTGCCCCCGTCTGCGATTATTTGTCGTCGTTCAGATTTTGCTTGATGTCGTCCGCGGCGTCGGCGGCGTGATTCATAAGGTTGTTGATGCTGCCGGGCACGTCGCCGTCGCTATCGATGCGGTAGCGCATGCCAAAGAACAGGCCAAGCAGCATCAGCCATATCGTGGCACCCCAGGCAAACAGGGCGACGATGGGAATCAGGATGGGGATGTTGAGGATGATCGCATCGCGGCGCGTGGCGATAAACTTGGTGTCCAGGCTCAGGCGGAAGAGCTTTTTGAGGTACTCCCATACGCTGTCCATCTTCTTGGAGAAGTCGGTCTTTTCGCTCGACTTCTCGTAGGCGGCCTGCGCGGCGACCATCTCGGCTGAGGGCTCATCGACTGGCGCGGACTCGGTGGCGGCGTGCGCCGACGTGGTCTGCGTCTTGCCCTGCGACTCGAGCCAAATGATGGCGTCCAGAACGTTGCCGTCGGCGGCGTCGAGCGCGGCCTTGGCATCGGTGTAGCTCACGTTGCACTTGGTGCGGATGGTTTCAACTTTTTCGAGGTCGTCCATGACCTGTCCTTTCGTTCGATGGGCGCGACGTCAGGCGATCTGCCCGGGCGCGAGCGTTGCGTTCGGCGGCCTGCGTTGCGCGGCGCCGCCCCGCCCTTGGTCGAACTCTATGGTGCAGGTTATAGATTAAGCGATTCTTGAGCCAAGATTAATGTTGGATGAGTTTTTGGGTGGGGCCGAGGCCAAGCGCGCGGGGCGCCCGGAGCTCAGGCGTAAATTTGTGTCCGCACGGCGAGATATACTTTTAATCATGTTGAGGGGCGTGACAGGACAAGGTTGCCCGGCGCCCGCGAAACCAGAGGGGCCGCCGTGCCGCATGGCGCAAACGAGTGGGGTCCCGACGCAAACAGAGGGTCATACGTGCATATCTACGCTATGAGTGACATTCACGGGTGCTTGGACGCCTTTAAGGCATCGCTTTCCACCGTCGACCTCGATGCTGAGGATTCCAAGCTGGTTTTGCTTGGCGATTACTGCGACCGAGGTCCCGATTCGCTCGGGGTCTTCGAGCTCATCATGGACCTGCAAAAGCGGTACGGCGATCGCGTCGTGGCGCTGCGCGGCAACCACGAGGAGATGTTCCTCGAGTACATTGACGAGGTAAACGACCTTAATTTCACGCGGGCATGGATACTTGCCGACAGCAATTTGGCAACGGCCAAAAGTTTCCTGGATGCTGAGGCATTCAAGCACGTTAAGCACCTTTTGAGGCTCAGGAAGTTCGAGGAGGCCTACGCCTATACGGTCGAACGCATGAAGGCCGAACATGCGGACGTCATCGCATGGGTTCGCAAACTCCCTTACTTCTACGAGAGCCCCTTCGGCCAGGTCTTTGTGCACGCCGGCGTTGACGAGGAAGCTGGGGAGGATTGGAAGCTTGGTACGGCTGTCGAGTCGTTAACCATGATGCCGCCCGATTACGTGGGGCGTAAGTTCTATCTGGATGTTATCGCCGGGCACATCAACACCGAGGCGGTCTCGGGCATCACGGGCTACCGCGGTATCTGGACCGACGGGGCCAGCCATTACTACATCGACGGGAACGTAAGTCAGCTCGGCGAGGTCGTCGTGCTGAACTACGATTCGGAGACAGGGAAGTACAGCGGGCCGGGGCTGGAGTAGGTTGGTGGGCGATTATTTGTCTGCTAGTTTACGCAATGCTTCTTCAAGCCATTTATTCATTGCTTGGGTGGAATATCTTTTAATCATCTTTCCTCCCTTTGTGTTAAGGCGAAGATCGGTTTTGCCAGAGCAACCGCAATAAAATTGCAGTACCGTCGTATTCAAGTTCTCATCCCATTTTTTAATATGCTGATACAGACAATGATATTCGTGCTGGTCGTTACTTAAGGCGTGGGCGACATCATAGAGCGCAAGCATGGAGATGAGCGCGTGCCATTGCTGGTTTAATACTTGCTTGCCGCCCTCCTTAGTAAAGGGGTCAAAGGCATCGATTTCTGCTACCGCATCTCTATCGAAGCTGAAGTGGTAATGATGCTGATTGTCGGTGCGGCGTTTTAGCTCGAGATAGAAGACGGCGTCTTCCGTCAACACCTTTTTGTCGCTGTCTTTGCACCATTCATCCCATCTGCCTTCTTTCAGAGCAGATTCCATGGCATCGAGCTCACCGCGGTCAAGTTGATTCAGGGAGACCACTGCGTTGCCCAGCGCGTTGGCGGCGCTGTCTCCACTGCTGTATTTGGATTGTGCCTCGCAAAGATTGCACAGAGTGATAAAGTCCTTGACGTCTATTGGGTCGCTATGTGGCTTTTCAATTGGGGATACGCTGTTGCGCGCGCTGTCGACACGGCTGAAAAACTCCCGAAGATTGTCCAAAACGGCGTGGTTGACTTCGTCCATAGCTGGATTCCTTTCTCATCAGGAAACATGTCTCATTATAGGCATGCTTGCGGTCGTAGCGGCTAGGGGTGCCAGTGCTAGTGAGGGTTCCAGAGAAGGAAGCGGCGCGCCCTCGGGACAGCAAAGAATCAAGGTCTAATACTTTTCCCGAGAAGTGAACGAGCTAAATCGGACCCCTGAAACATCGACACTTTAGAGGTGCCGTTTCCTGCGGTTTCGGTACTGGAATCCTGCGATTTTGCCGACGAAAAATGTAGATGCTTCAGGGGTCCTAAAACAGACGTTCACTTCGCGGAAAAGTATTAGACCTCGATAGCGGGGGATGGGGTGCCGGTGCAAAACGGCGTCAAGGGTTGGTCGAGCAGGCGGTTTCTCCATTGATGTCCGCACGACATGTGACACTTATCTTGTCGCCCTGCTCTGCCGCGGCGGCATGTACCCAAACAACGGTCCTCTAAGGAGTTCGATATTGATGAGTGACAACACCAAGCATCTCGCAAAGAAGTGCGTCAAGGACGCGGGGCCGTGCCTCGCGCTGTGCCTTGCCGGCGCAGCGGTCGCGCTGCTGGCTGTTCTGGGGCCGTTCGACGTGCTCCGAAGCGCCGTCTCTCTGCACGTTTGCATGGCCCTTGCCGGCGCCATGATGACCGGCGGCGTGCTCGATCTGGTTTTTTGGGTGCTTGACCCGTTTGGATGGAAGAACGAGGGGTAAGCCCCAAAGGATGGAAGGGCTGGAACGGTTGGCCTAGTGATCGTGCAGAATGCGGGCTAGCGACTTACAGGGAAGTGGTGATCCGATGACGGTCTATGTGACGGGCGATGTTCACGGCGGCGTCGACATGCAAAAGCTGCGCGACTGGGAGCTTGGGGATAGTCTGACGAGCGACGACTATCTCATCATCGCGGGCGACTTCGGCTTTCCATGGGATTTCTCTGCCGAGGAATGTGCCGACATCGCCTGGCTGGAGTCGCGGCCCTATACCGTGCTGTTTGTCGATGGTAACCACGAGCGCTTCGACCATTGGGCGGAGCGTCCCATGGAACTGTGGCACGGTGGGCTGACGCAGCGCCTGTCGGATACCTCTCCCATACGGCGCCTGACGCGCGGCGAGGTTTTTGAACTCGATGGCTCAACGATCTTTACCATGGGCGGCGCCACGAGCGTGGACAAGGAATATCGCATTCCGTATTCCAGCTGGTGGCCGCAGGAGTTGCCGGACGAGCGCAACTTTGAGGAGGCGCGGACAAAGCTCGACAGCGTGGGCTGGAAGGTCGACTACGTGATCACCCACACCTGCTCCACGCGCATGTTGTCGCCCACGCTCTATCCGGCGCCCGGCTGGAATTATCCCGATGTCGATCGACTCACCACGTTTTTTGACGAGCTGGAGGACCGTCTGGACTACAAGCGCTGGTACTACGGGCATTTTCATCGCGACGCCAACCCGGCCGAGCGCCACACCGTGCTCTACGACTGCATCGTTCGCCTGGGCGACGAACTCCAGCCCTGGGATGTTGCGTAGCGGCAAGGCGTTTGGCTACTCGGCCGTTACGGTGATGTTCTCCCGGTGTGCGCGGATAACGTCCCAGCTAAAGTGCTCGACCAGCTGCTCGGCAGAACGCGGCGTGGTGTCCGGCGCGATGCCTGTTTGCCCGGCGAGCCAGCCCAGCAGTGCCTCGGGTGCGCCAAAGCGGGTGCGGAGCTCGCCCAGGTCCTGGTCGCGGTCGCGCTTGGAAAGGCGGCGGCCGTCCGGCGACATGAGCAGCGGAATGTGCGCGTAGTGCGGTGTGGGAAGTCCCAGCAGATGCTGCAGGTAGATTTGGCGGGGCGTGGAGCCCAGCAGATCGCATCCGCGCACGACCTCGGTGACGCCCATGGCAGCGTCGTCGACCACCACGGCTAGCTGGTAGGCAAAAACGCCGTCGCTGCGGCGCACCAAAAAGTCACCGCATTCGGTGGCGAGTGCTTCGCATTGGGCTCCGTACGTGCGGTCCACGAATTCGATCACGTCGCTGGCGAGGTCGTCGACGGTGGGCACGCGCAGGCGCGTGGCCGGAGCACGCAGGGCACTGCGGCGGGCGACCTCTTCGGCCGAAAGGCCTCGGCAGGCGCCGCGGTAGATGGGCGTGCCGTCGCTGGCGTGCGGCGCGCTCGCGGCGTGGAGTTCGGCACGCGTGCAAAAACAGGGATAGGTGAGGCCGGCGTCTTGCAGCTGGCGCAGGGCGTCCTCGTACAGATCCAGGCGATCGTGCTGGTAATAGGGGCCTTCGTCCCACTCGAGCCCCAGCCAGGTCAGATCGTCAATCAGTTGAGCGGCAAGTTCCGGGCGCTTGCAGCGATCGTCCAGATCCTCGATGCGCAGCACGATGCTGCCGCCTTGGCTGCGGGCTGAAAGCCACGCGCACAGGCAGCTGAACACGTTGCCCAGGTGCATGCGGCCCGAGGGCGACGGGGCGAAGCGGCCCACGACGGGCGCGAGGGCGGGGGCGAGCTTGCTGTTGGGCGCCGTCGACGTGGCCACAGCGGGCGTTGTTATGTTGCGTGCGTTGATGTCCATGCGGACGAGTATAGCGCGGGGCGCGGTGGGGGAGACGCTGCCGCGGCCTGTAAGTTGCCGAGGCCGCGCGTTGCGCGTGCCGGACCACCGGCTCGACAGCTCGATCGCCGCCCGCCAGCCTAACCCCTCAAACGACAGAAACCCCGGCAGCTCTTCGCAACTGCCGGGGTTTCCGCGGAAAAGGGGGACATGATCCTCGAGCGAACGGCAAAGGGGCAAACCGTTTTCGCTCAACTGCTTTATGCCCCTCGGCTGGCGGCTCAGTCAGCGCATGCCGCGCCCACACAAAGCCGCTACACCTGTGACGGAGCTGTGAAGTGGTATCTATTGCTGGCGCAGGCCATGCCAAGGGTGCCCCTAATGACTGGTCATTTAAGAACGTCCCCAATGACTGGCTGTTGGGGTGCGGGTGTGACTTTCATCCCGTTTGGCGCTCCGGTCGCCTAGATGTTCGTCATGCGTACCCGCAAACGTGGGACAATGGCGCTGTTGGTTTTACAGACAAAGGATGTGCCTATGAACACCCTCGCCGCCAAAGTCAGCCGGCAGCGCCACCTGTTTGCGCGATTCGCTTCCGTCTGCGTGCTCGTCGCGCTTGCGTTGTTGCTGCTGCCTGTCGCCGCGCACGCCGACGGCTACTCCATGACCCAAACTTATATCAGTGCCACGGTCGAGGCCGATGGATCACTGACCGTTGTCGAGGGACGCCAGTTTGATTTCGACGACGACATCAACGGCGTGTTTTGGGAGATCAATACGGGTACCAACCAGCAGGGCGGCACGGCGGGCGTCGGTGTGCTGAGTGTCGAGGAAGAGGACACCGCGTTTAACAAAGTCGATAGCGCGAACAAGGGCGATTCTGGCGTCTACACGGTCGAGCAGACCGGTGACGGCGTAAGGATTAAGGTGTTCAGCCCCCACGAGAGCGGCGACAGCGCGATCTATTACGTGAGCTACACCATGACCGGTGCGGTTATGAACTGGGCCGATACCGCCGAGCTCTACTGGAAGTTCGTGGGCGACGGCTGGTCTGCGGATTCCGACGATGTCGAGATGGAAGTGCGCTTCACAAATGCCGCTACCGGGACGGCGGCCGTCAAAGGCGATAACTTCCGCGCATGGGGCCACGGTCCGCTGACGGGCGACGTGTCGCTCGATGAGGACGAGCCCATGGTCACCTATACCATTCCCTGCGTGCATCAGGGCGAATTCGCCGAGGCACGCATCGCCTTCCCCAGCGACTGGGTGCCGCAGCTTGCCGCCTCGGGCGAAGAGCGCATGTCAACGATCCTGAGCGAAGAGAAGGAATGGGCCGACGAGGCTAACGCCCGCCGCGCTCACGCTCGCATGATCGCCAATGCACTTGCCGTGCTAAGTGTTGTTGCGGCGGTGGCCTTTACCGGCACAATCGTTGTGCTCAAGCTGCACAAGCGCAAGCCCAAGCCGCTTTTCCAGGACGAATATTTCCGCGATGTGCCTTCGGCCGACCATCCCGCCGTGCTTTCGGTCCTCATGAGCTGGAACGAGGTGCCCGTTCAGGCATATATTGCCACGCTCATGAAGCTCACTGACGACCGTGTGATCAAGCTGGAGCGGGCGACCGTGACCAAGGCCAAGAAGGGTCTGTTGGGGCGTGAAAAAGAAGAGCAGACGTATCGCGTGACGGTGAGTGATGCGGGCTGGAAGTCGGCCAAGGGCATTGACCACATGGTGCTCAAGGTATTCTTTGCCGGTGCTAAGCCTGACGAGAACGGCGATCGCTCGCGCACGTTCGACGAGCTGCAGCACTACGTCAAGCAGCACGCTACACCCGTGGGTGATAAGCTCGAGGACTATCAGAACACCGTTAAGGGCAAGCTGGCCGATAGCGAGTACGTTGCCTCGGACGGCATTGTTGCAATGGTGTTTTGCCTGGTTCTTGGTATCCTGATTGCCTTTGTTCCCGTGGGATCCATCTTCTTTACCGATGGCGCACAGGCGAACATTACCGTCGCGGTTATCTCGGTGCCGATTGTGCTGGTGGGTATCGGCGTGGGCCTTACGTTCCGCCGCTTTACGCCGGAGGGCGCCGAGGTGGCGGCTCGCTGCAAGGCACTTAAGCATTGGCTCGAGGACTTCACGCGTCTAAAGGAAGCCGTCCCCGGCGATCTGGTGCTGTGGAACAAGCTGCTGGTGATGGGCGTTGCCCTGGGCGTTTCGAAAGAAGTGCTGCGACAGCTGGCCGAGGCCGTGCCTGCGGACCTGCGCAACAGCGACGATTTCTACGACAACTACCCCTGCTACTGGTGGTACTACCCTCATTACGGTATCGAGTCTCCGCTCGATTCGTTCGATGACGTGTATCACGAGACCATCCGCGAGCTGGCTTCGAGTTCCGATAGCTCGAGCGGCGGCAGCGGCGGCGGCTTTTCCTGTGGCGGTGGTGGCGGCGTCGGCGGAGGCGGCGGCGGAACGTTTTAGCGAGCGCTTGCTTTGGGGTGGACCTTTCTGGGCGGTTGCCAGGGAAGATCCATCCCATTTTTGTGCGTCGAAACGGGCCATACTTTCCGCTGCGGACCTTCGCGCAAGGGGCAGTGGGCAAAAAATGCCAAATATGAGTACTGTTGCCTAGATTGTCGCATTTGTTTGTACTAAAGAATGGACTCCTAACGAGATTATTTCTCGTTAGGAGTCCATTTTATTGTACATTTGAGGAAATACGTTAGCTCGTCTGGCTGACTACCGCGTCTAAAAGCTTCAAAAATGCCCCGAATCGCTGCTACTAAAAAGGTAACAGTACTCATATTTGATGTTTTTTGTCCACAGCCATTTGTAAACCCCTAGATAGCGACCTTAAGAAGGGCTTTGTCGGTCGTTTTGATCAAGACTGTCCCCAGCGACTAGGTGTGGCTGCTGCCAAGGAGTGTCCCGGGGTGCCGGCACAAAGGGAACGTCCCTAAATGACTAGGTATGGCTGCCGGGTTTAGGCTGTTAGGTCGAGTTCGTAGAGGAAGCTTTCGCGCGGCATGTCGTGACGGCGCTCTTCGCGGTTGGCGCGGTGCGTGGCCGTGCGCTTAAAGCCGTGCAGCTCGTAGAACTTCCACGAGCAGTTGGAGTCGGTGTACAGGTGCGCCCTCGTCGCTCCAAGTGAGGACAGGTGCGAGACGGCGGCATCGAGCAGAACCGTGCCAACGCCCAGGCCATGGACATCGCGATCCACGGCAAGCAGCGTGACCTCGTTGTCGTGCGGCAACGGGCTGCTCTCGAGCAGGCGGTTGTTGGTTCGGATGGTTGCGCGCACAAACGAGAGATACTCGGCGCAGGCATCGGGCTCCAGCTCACGCATCTGCGATAGCAGCGCGCGTTCGGTATCCATCCAATGCTCGTTGATAGTGGCGGCGGAGCTCTGTCCCGCACGCGCGAGCGAAATGCCACGCGCCTGACCGTCGATTACGGCAACCTGTGAAAACGTCGACGACGAAAGGCAGTAGGCGAGGTCGCACGCGGCCTCAAGGCGGTTGTACTCATCGTTATCCGAATTGTTATGCCAAAGCTGCTGCAGAATCAGCGCGATGGCGTCGAAGTCTTCGGTATCAAACGGTCGGTAGAGAACCCGCGAGACCATGGTGCCTCTTTCTTTTGCGGATGCATATCGAGCACAGTTCTACCACGCCATTGGCATCTAATTATGGTGCCCCTGTGTTCCATGAACTCACCGTGCCCGGTGCCATGCCCATCCCCTCCGCTCGCAAACTTTTTCTGCACATGCGCCCGTTGCGGGGTGCATCGATGCGCTCGATGCGCTACATTAAATCAGTATTTTCAATGCCGCTGCGCGAGCGCTGCAGATCGACGTATCACCGACTCACAGAGCACGGCGGCGTACCAGACAGGAGGACTGCATGGGATCTGATGTGAAGATCGCACGCGCGTTGATCTCGGTTACCGATAAGACGGGCGTCGTCGATTTCGCACGGACGCTGGTTGACGACTTTGGCGTCGAGATCATCTCTACGGGCGGCACGGCTCGTGCCATCGAGGACGCGGGCGTTCCCGTAACCCCCATCGAGGAGTTCACGGGCTATCCCGAGATGATGGACGGCCGCGTTAAGACCCTGCATCCCAAGGTTCACGGCGCGCTGCTGGCCCGCCGCGATTCCGAGCAGCACATGCAGGAGGCCGCTCAGCACGGCATTAAGCTGATCGACCTGGTCGTCGTCAACCTGTACGAGTTCGAGAAGACCGTCGCCAACCCCGAGGTCACCTTCGCGGATGCCATCGAGCACATCGACATCGGTGGCCCCTCCATGCTGCGCTCTGCCGCCAAGAACGCCACAAGCGTTACCGTCATTTCCGACCCTGCCGACTATGATGCCGTCCTGGCCGAGATGCACGAGACCGGTGGCTGCACCACGCTTTCCACCCGTCGTCGCCTGCAGGTGAAGGTCTACCAGACCACCGCCGCCTACGACACGGCTATCTCCCGTTGGCTTGCCGCCCAGGCAAGCGACGTGGCGGATACCTCTGCCAAGCTCGAGATCTCGTTGGAGAAGGTCGACGACCTGCGCTATGGCGAGAATCCTCAGCAGAAGGCTACGGTCTACCGCTTTGCCGAGGGCTGCGAGAACACCGCGAGCTCGCAGTTCCCGCTCGTTGGCTCCGAGCAGATCCAGGGCAAGCCGCTCAGCTACAACAACTATCTGGATGCCGATGCCGCTTGGAACCTGGTCCGCGAGTTCGACGAGCCGGCCTGCGTGATCCTCAAGCACCAGAACCCCTGCGGTTCCGCCGTTGCCGAGGACATCACGGCTGCCTACGACCGAGCTTTTGCCTGCGATCCCAAGAGCGCCTTTGGCGGCATCATCGCCTGCAACCGCGAGGTTCCCTATGAGCTGGTCGAGCACTTTGCCGATCAGAACAAGCAGTTCGTCGAGGTCATCATCGCCCCGAGCTACACTGCCGAGGCGCTCGAGCGCATGGCCAAGCGCCCCAACCTGCGCGTGCTGGCCACCGGCGGCGTGGACCACGGCGCCCAGGTGGAGCTGCGCTCCATCGACGGCGGCATGCTGGTGCAGGAAGTCGACCACGTGACCGAGGATCCCGCGACCTTTACGTTCCCCACCGACCGCAAGCCCACCGACGCCGAGATGGCCGAGCTCGAGTTTGCCTGGAAGGTCTGCAAGGGCGTCAAGTCCAACGCCATCCTGGTCTCCAAGGGCAAGGCCGGTATTGGCATGGGCCCGGGTCAGCCCAACCGCGTTGACTCTGCGCTGCTTGCCTGCGAGCGCGCCGAGGACTTCTGCGAGCGCGAGGGCGTGGAGAAGGGCGGCTTTGCCTGCGCAAGCGACGCATTCTTCCCGTTCCGCGACAACGTTGACGTGCTTGCCGAGCACGGTGTGACTTGCATCATCCAACCCGGCGGCTCCAAGCGCGATGACGAGAGCATCCAGGCCTGCAATGAGCATGGTATTGCGATGGTCTTCACGGGCGCCCGCCACTTCCGCCATTAAGTAGGGAGGTGGCGCTGCGGCTTGCCCAGCCACCGCACCTTGCCGCTCATTCGTCGCTCGCGTACCCAAGTACGCGTCGCTCCTCTTTCACGGCAATCTGCGGCACCTGGGCAACCCTCGCCGACCTGTTAGGTTGACTGGGGAGGATGGGATGTTATCTCGTCCCTTGGACTGGCCTCGCTTCTAAAATAATCTCTGCAAAAGACGGTCGCTCCGTTTGGAGGGCCGTCTTTTTGGTATAAGAGGACGGAATGACTAACACGAAAGGTATGACCATGCCCCAGATTGATGATGCCGAGCTGTTTGGCAATGCCGAGGACCAACGTGCGTATGAGGACTTTTGCGCCAATCAGGAGGCGGTCGAGAAGTTTACGCTCGACAAGCCCGCGCTTGTCTGCCGTTGGCGCATGTCCAACAAAAAGGTGCCCATGCTCAACCGCCACATTCGCGCACTGTCCGAGCGCTTGGTGCAGGGCGAGCCGCTTACCCATAACATGCTCAGTTGGGCCAAGCAGCACGTTGAGTGGTCGCTTGCCGAGGGCGATTACACCGCGCGCGACGGCGTGCTCATGCTGGTGATCGACATCAACGGCAACGCCGCCATGACGGTGGGGGAGTACGAGCCGCTCGCTGATACGTCGGCCAAGGCGCTACGTGCCCGCTCCGCCGAGGCCCGCTCCGAGGCCGACGAAACCGGCGTGGCGCCCGAGCTGCTCGCCGCCGTCGATAACGGCGAGCTTGCCTTTGTGGCGCCAGCGGACGAGTGCCTGTGCGGCACGGCGACGCTCATTGAGCAGCTGGCCCAGACCAAGGGCATCCCGGTCGCGCGCGTAGATATTCCCGCACAGCTCAAGGGCGCCTTGTTCCTGGTGAGCGACGAGCACGGCGTGGTCCCCGCAACCGAGGCCGACGCCGCCGAGGCCGACGCCGCCACGGTCGCCTTCTTCGCCGAAGGCTACGAAAAGCTCCGTGCCCGCCGCTAAATGATGTTTCTGGGACGGGGATTAAAAACTCATTTAATCCCCGTGCTCGTCGCGAGCGAGAGGCAAGCCTCTGCCACTCGCGAACAGTTCTGTCACTTTGGTGCCGCGTGAGGCGCGTATCTGCGGATCCGCGGTCATAATGGGGCAAGACAACCAAGAGGGGGGGGGCGGAATCCATGGCGCTAATCTATATCGTTGAGGACGACGAGCCCATTCGTCGTGAGCTTATCGACATCCTTGCCCGCGCCGGGTTTGAAATCGAGGCCTGCGAATCGTTTGAGCATGTCTCGCGCGATATTCTCGCTGCCGCGCCCGACCTGGTGCTGCTCGACCTCACACTTCCCGTCAAGGACGGCCAGCATATCTGTCACGAGGTTCGCCGCGAATCCGAGGTTCCCATCATCGTCCTCACGTCGCGCACGACCGAGATCGACGAGGTCATGGCCATGACGCTCGGCGCGGACGACTTTGTTTCCAAACCCTACAGCGCCCGTGTGCTCGTGGCGCGCATCAACGCACTGCTGCGTCGCACCGCGGCGGCAGGCGAGCGCAGCACACTTGTCCACAAGGGGCTGGAGCTCGACCTCGCCCGCTCCATGGTTACCAACACGCAAACCGGCACTAGCACCGAGCTCACCAAAAACGAGCTGCGTATCCTCTCACTGCTTCTGAGCCGCGCGGGCAAGATTGTTTCGCGCTCGGCCATCATGCAGGACCTGTGGGACTCCGACGCCTTCGTGGACGACAATACGCTCACCGTCAACATCAACCGCCTGCGCACCACGCTCGAAAAAATCGGCATCAAGGGGTATTTGACAACGCACCGCGGCCAAGGCTATTCGGTCTAGGGGCCGGCTATGTCGTTTGGCAAGTTCTTTAAAGACGCGCTGCTTCCCGTCGCCGTGTGGACGTGCGGCGTGCTGCTGAGCTGCTTTGTGCTGACGGTCGCCGGCGCACCCGTTTCCATCGTGGTCGTGGCGGTCGGCGTGTCCTATATCTTTGGTATGCTCGGCATCGTGATCGAGTACGCGCGCCGTCGCCGTTTTCTGCGCCAGCTGGAGCGTGCGGCAGAGGAGCTCGAGAGTCCCGCATGGGTGCAGGAGATGGTGCAATGTCCGACCTATGCCGAGGGCGAGCTCGAGTACGAGGTCTTGCGCCGGGTGGGCAAAGCCGCTTGTGACGAGGTTGCCGAAGGCTGGCGCCAGACCGATGACTATCGCGACTATATCGAGAGCTGGGTCCACGAGGCCAAGCTGCCTCTGGCGGCAGCCCATCTGATTTTGGAAAACCTGGACGGCAGCGAAGATGACCTGTCGCGCGTAGATGACCTCGGTCGCGAGCTTGCCCGCGTGGAGCGCTATATCGACCAGGCGCTGTACTATGCGCGCTCGGAGGTTGTGGAGCGCGACTACCTGATTCGTCGCTGGGACCTTAAGACCTTGGTGACGGGCGCGATTAAAGCCAACGCCCGCGAGCTCATCGCGGCACACGTGGCGCCGGTGTGCGAGAACCTCGACTTTGAGGTCTTTACCGACGAAAAGTGGCTCGAGTTTATTCTGGGCCAGCTCATTCAGAACAGCATTAAATATGCGCGTGAGGACGGCGCAAAGATCGTGTTTTCGGGTGCGTTGCTGGACGAGGGCCTGGCGAGCGAGCGCATCGAGCTTACCGTCGCGGACAACGGCTGCGGCGTGAGCGCGGCCGACCTGCCGCGCGTGTTCGAGAAGGGTTTTACCGGCGACAACGGCCGCACCACCAAGCGCGCAACGGGCATCGGCCTCTACCTGGTGGCGCGCCTGTGCTCCAAGATGGGCATCGACGTCACCGCAGCATCCGAACCCGGCGAAGGCTTCGTCGTAACGTTTGCCTTCTCAACCAACAAGTTCCAATACTTCGAGTAACGCACGCGGCAGACGCCCGCCCAAACAAAACGTGCCGCCCCAATCGGGGCGGCACGCCATCTTTTATCAGCCAACTCGCTGAAGTACGGTGACGAAGGCGCAAGGCCGGGAGGGGTTATCTAAGCCGACATCCCGCAGCCGCGAAGCGGCGAGGACGTCGGCGTGATAACCCCGCAGGCCTTGCGCCGACGGGAAGGAACCTACTTCACGACCAAAATGTCGCAGTCGGTGTTGCGCAGCAAAAACGTCGAAATCGAACCCAGCAGCGCATACTTGATCGAGGACAGGCCGCGGGCGCCGCAGAGCACCAGGTCGGGCTTAACCACGTCGAGCATCTCGTCCTTGAGCGTCTCGCGAATACGGCCGGCGCGAATCATGACCTCGACTTCGGGAATATCGGGATTGGCCTTGGCCTCTTCGAGCTGCTTGGCGATGGAGTTCTTAAATGCCTCCTCTAGGCCGTTGACCAGATCGACCGGATAGGAACCGGCGCTCTCGAGCGCCGTGGAATCGATAACGTGGCCGATGATTAGCTTGGCGCCGTTGTTCGCGGCGACCTTGATGGCGCGTGCGAGCACAAAATCCTGCTGCTCAGTACCGTCGAGTGAAACAAATACCTTGGTGTAGCCCTCGTTCATGGTTTCCTCCTTGGTCTATCGCACGGGCGCGGGGCTCGTGCATCGGGCGGGCGCGGGCGCGTTGGCCGCCGGACACTTTATCTTGTTGCAGTTATACCCAAGGATTTGGGTTTGACCACTCGCAATTCTGTGAACGGGCGAGTTTTTTGGTAAGGGTAGGCGCAGGCGCGCCGCCAACGGTTGATAATGGGATATCGCCCGCACCGTCCGCAGACAATATCGGCGGGTGTCTAACGAGGGGGTCCCTTTGGATATTATCGAGCTTCTAAAATCTGCCTTCATGGGCCTGGTTGAGGGCATCACCGAATGGCTGCCTGTTTCGTCGACCGGTCACATGATCTTGGTGGACGAGTTCGTCAAGATGAACGTGAGCGAGACGTTCTGGAATATGTTCCTGGTCGTGATTCAGCTCGGCGCCATTCTGGCCGTCTGTGTGCTGTTCTTCCATGAGCTCAATCCGTTCTCGCCCAGCAAGGGCAAGGAGGGCCGTCGCGACACCTGGGTGCTGTGGGGCAAGATTGTGCTCGGCTGCATTCCCGCCGCGGCGATCGGCCTGCCGCTCAACGACTGGATGGAGGAGCATTTCTACAATGCTCCCGTCGTGGCGCTGGCGCTCATTGTGTACGGCGTGCTGTTTATCGTGATCGAGAACTGGCGCGCGAGCAAGCGCGAGGAAATGGCCGTTGCCGGTTCGTTTGGTTCGCGTGCTGTGGTGTCAGGTGGACGTCCCGCCGGTGCGCACTTTGCGGCGCCCGCCGCGGCTGCCGCTGAGGATGAGGGCGATGACGAGGATTTGGACTTTGGTTCCATCATCGCGCTCGAGGACCTAAGTTGGAAGACCGCACTGGGCATCGGATGCTTCCAGGTGCTCTCGCTGATTCCGGGCACGTCGCGCTCCGGTTCCACCATCATCGGCGGCCTGCTTTTGGGCTGCACGCGTTCGGTGGCGTCCAAGTTTACGTTCTTCCTGGCCATTCCCGTCATGTTTGGCGCGAGTGCGCTCAAGCTGGTCAAGTACTTCATCAAGGGCGGTACCTTTGGCGCCAACGAGATCGCCATCCTGGGCGTGGGCTGCGTTGTGGCCTTTGTGGTTTCGCTCATCGCCATTAAGTGGCTCATGGGCTTCGTCCGCCGTCACGACTTCAAGTGCTTCGGCGTCTACCGCATCATTCTGGGCATCGTGGTGCTCGCGTACTTCTTCGTCTTGGAGCCCATGCTCGGCCTGTAACTTGGTTGACGCTGCGCGGCGGCCAGAGCGACAACTTGTCATTCAAAGAGGGCGGCATGACCAAAAGGTCTATGCCGCCCTCTTTTCATGCCAATTTGTTCGCTCTGGCCACCGCTCGCTACCGTTGCCATGACATCGGTGGCTCCCTGATTGGTGCAATGAGGACAGGTTACTTTGCGTCAAATCCGCTGGGGCGGGCCTGACGGCGGCGCACAGAGTCGTGGTGTGATTTGCGTCGGTGTCCGCGCGGCTCGGTATACTAGTACGGCTCAAACTATGGCGCTGTCCGCAGGCGCGCCGTCCGTCAGATGAGGAGTCGCCCATGACCCAGCCCTTGCCCTGGGAAAAGAACGCCGCGGTACCCGCGCCGCCCACGCCGGAACCCGTGCCGCTCGATGCATACACCGCCCCCGCTGTGCCGGAGCCCGAGCTCGTCCCGCTCGACATCTACGACGCTTCCGCGCCGGCACCCAAACCCGCCAAGCCGCTCGTCGACATCGACAGCCTTAATCCCGCCCAGCGCGAGGCGGTCCTGACCACCGAGGGTCCGTTGCTGGTCCTTGCCGGCGCCGGCTCGGGCAAGACCCGCGTCTTGACCTTCCGCATCGCACATATGCTAGGCGACCTGGGCGTTAAGCCCTGGCAGATCCTTGCCATCACGTTTACCAACAAGGCCGCGGCCGAGATGCGCGAGCGTCTGGCGGCACTCATCCCCAGTGGTACCCGCGGCATGTGGGTGTGCACCTTCCATGCTATGTGCGTGCGCATGCTGCGCGAGGACGCCGACCTGCTGGGCTACACCGGTCAGTTCACCATCTACGATGACGACGATTCCAAGCGCATGGTGCGCGATATTATGCAGGCGCTCGGTATCGAGCAAAAGCAATTCCCCATCAACATGATCCGCAGCAAGATCAGTTCGGCCAAAAACGCCATGATCGGCCCCGAGGACATGCTCAAATCCGCCGACAGCCCCAACGACAAAAAGGCCGCACAGGTCTATATGGAGCTGGAACGCCGCCTGCGCGCCGCCAACGCGATGGACTTCGACGACCTGCTCGTGCGCGCGCTCGAGCTGCTGCGCACTCGCCCCGAGGTGCTCGACAAGTACCAAGAGCGCTTCCGCTACATTAGCGTCGACGAGTATCAGGACACCAACCACGTCCAGTACGAGATCGCCAACCTGCTGGCCGCCAAGTACCAAAATCTCATGGTCGTAGGCGATGATGACCAGTCCATTTATAGCTGGCGCGGCGCCGACATCACCAACATCCTGGACTTTGAGAAGGACTTTAAAAACTGCAAGACCGTCAAGCTGGAGCAGAACTACCGCTCCACGGGTCACATCCTGAGCGCCGCCAATGCCGTTGTTCGCCACAACTCGCAGCGCAAGGACAAGCGCCTGTTTACGGCCGAAGGCGATGGCGAGAAGATCCAGGCCTTCCAAGCGAGCGACGAGCGCGACGAGGGCCGCTGGATTGCCGGTGAGATCGAAAAGTTGCACTCTAAGGGCACGAGCTACGACGACATCGCTGTGTTCTATCGCACCAACGCCCAGTCGCGTATCCTCGAAGATATGTTCCTGCGCGCGGGCGTGCCCTACAAGATTGTGGGCGGCACGCGATTCTTCGACCGCGCCGAGATCCGCGACGTCATGGCCTACCTCAAGATGATCGTGAACCCGGCCGACGAGATGAGCGTCAAGCGTGTCATCAACACGCCGCGCCGCGGCATCGGCTCCACTTCGATTCAAAAGATTGAGCAGCTGGCACGCGACAACCGCTGCTCGTTCTTCCAAGCCTGTGAGATTGCGACGGCCGAGACGGGCATGTTTAGCGCCAAGGTGCGCAACGGCCTGTCGAGCTTTGTGGCGCTGGTGCGCGAGGGCCGGCGCATGGACGGCGAGCTCAAGGACGTCGTCGAGATGATTGTCGACAAGACGGGCCTGCTGCAGGCCTTCCGCGCCGAGGGCACCATGGAGTCCGAGAGCCGCGCCGAGAACATCCAGGAATTCCTGGGCGTTGCGGCGGAATTTGAGGAGACGCACGAGGATATCGAAGGCACGCTTGAGAGCTTGGAAGAGCTGCGCGCGGCTGGTGTTGCCGATGTGCCTGCCGACGCTGAGCCCGAGCCCGTTGTGGTGAGCGCACCTGCGCCCGAGCCGGGGCCGTCCGCTCCGGCATCCTCGTTCGAGGCACTTGTCGGCGCTCGTGACGCCGCGGGCTCCAATTCGCTCGATAGCTTGGCCACTTCGGCGCTGTCTCCGCAGGATGCCCTGGCCGCCGCCATCGCGGGCAACGCGTATGCCGCGCCGACAGAGCTGCCCACCGGTGCCGTGCATGCTGACGAGATTGAGCGCACCTACGGCCCGCTCACCTGCAAGGCGTTGCCCGCCCTCATGGAGTGGCTGGCCCTGCGCTCCGACTTGGATTCCCTGGCCGGCGAGACGCATGCCATCACCATGATGACCATTCACTCCGCCAAGGGCCTGGAGTTTCCCGCGGTGTTCGTGGCCGGCATGGAGGAAGGCATCTTCCCGCATGTGCACGACTTTGGCGGTAGTGACGATCCGGGCAAGCTCGAGGAGGAGCGTCGCTTGGCCTACGTCGCCATTACGCGTGCTCGCAAGCGCCTGTTCTTGACCTATGCGGCCACGCGTCGCACCTACGGCTCGACTTCTGCCAACCCGCGCTCGCGCTTCCTCAACGAGATTCCGTTTGAGGACATCGAGTTTAGCGGTATCGGTTCTGCCGGTTTTGAAGGCACGGGCTGGGAGAAACGTGGCGACCGTCACGGCACCTTTGGCTCGGGCATGGGCTCGGATATGTACGGCGGCAAGGTGTTCGGTTCGCATACGCGCTCGACCGGCGGCTCCGGATCGCGCGGCGGATCGAGCTTCGACGATTTCTTTGGTGGCAGCACCTATGGCACCGAGCGCCATCGCGGGGTTTCGCCCGACGCCGGCCGTGTTGCCTCGACCTTTGGGTCGGGCGCGCCGCGAGCCAAAAAGCCGTCGTCTAAGGTGTCGCCGACGGTGGAACGCAAGGTCGATCGCGCCAGTGCATCGCAGGACTTTGCCGCGGGCGATACCGTGAGCCACAAGACCTTTGGCACGGGTACCGTCATCTCGGTTGTCGGAGACATGATCGAGGTTCAATTCGAAAAGACCGGCCAGACCAAAAAGCTAATGAAAGGCTTCGCGCCGATCGTTAAGCTGTCGTAATCCCGGCGGACCTGGGCGAGCGCTTGGGGACCGGTGACCTACAGGTGGCTGATGATCAGTTCCATCTTGCCCTCGAGCTTAATCTTGTCCACGGTGCTTGGGGCCAGCAGGTGGCTGCCCTTGTGGACGGGGTCGCCGCAGGCGGTGCCTTCGCCGTCGATGACTGACAGGCACATGAAGGGCCAGCGCTGGTCGAGGGTCTTGCTGCCGTTAACGCGCACGAGATCGACGGTGTAGCAGGGGCAAGACTCGAGCTCGGTCACGCCGTCGACCTCGGGCGCGGTCACGGCGCCGTCGGTCGGCGCCTGCGCGTTAAAGTTGATACAATCCAGGCTCTGCTCAATGTGCAGCGGGCGCAGCTTGCCGTCGGTGCCCGGGCGGTCGTAGTCGTACAGGCGATACGTCACGTCGCTCGACTGCTGCGTTTCCAAAATGAGCGTGCCGGTCTTGATGGCGTGCACGGTACCGGAGTCGATCTGGAAAAAGTCGCCCTTGTGGATCGGCAGCACGTTGAGCATGTCGTCCCAGCGGCCCTCTTCGATCATCTGTGCGGCCTCGGCGCGATCCTTGGCGCGCTGCCCGACGATGATCGTGGCGCCGGGCTCGCAGTCCAGCACATACCAGCACTCGGTTTTGCCCAGGCTGCCGTTCTCGTGCTTGGCGGCGTACTCGTCGTTGGGATGAATCTGGATCGAAAGGTCGTCCTTGGCGTCCAGAATTTTAATGAGCAGCGGGAACTCCTTGCCCTCGCAGTTGCCAAAGAGCTCGCGGTGCTCGGCCCACAGCCACGACAGCGTGTGACCGGCATACGGGCCCTCAGCGATCTGGCAGTCGCCGTTGGGGTGTGCCGAGATGGCCCAGCACTCACCGATGGGGCCCTCGGGAATGTCGTAGCCAAACACGGTCTCCAGCTGGCGGCCGCCCCAGATCTTCTCGTGGAAGATCGGCGTGAGTTTAATCAAATCGGACATGTGCATACTCCCATAAGGTTGTGCGGGTGCCGCGTAAGACAGCTCAAAACGAGCACCCACCGGATTACAAACCTATGCCAACGTTACGTTGTGCAGCTCAAAGCGGTCGCCTACGTTGTGCGAGATAGAATATTCAAACGCGGTGCCGCTATCCAAGAAGCCAATCTGGTTGAGTTCGAGCAGGGGGGAGCCGGGTTTGGTATCCAGGCGCTCAGCCTCTTCCTCAGTTGCCGCGACGGCGCGAATGGTACGGTGGAAACTTGAGATCTTGAGTCCGCACTGCTCGCGGATGAAGCTGTAGATCGATGCGTACAGGTCTTTTTTCTTAAGACCCGGAATCAGCTCGAGTGGCATATAGGTGTACTCGATAACGATGGGCTGACCATCGACCTCGCGTACGCGCACGATGTGATAGGCAAAGTCGTCTTCGGCCATTCCCAGTTGGGTCGCAACCTCTGCCGGCGGATTGACGATCGAGAAATCGTAGACCACCGAGGTCACTTTCTCCCCGCGATGCTCGTACGAAAAGCCTTGGGCACGGTCGTTCTTGCCTTGGAAAAACACCTGGCCGGGAAGCCCCGCCGTGTCCTTGACGTAGGTGCCCGATCCGCGCCGGCTGGTAATAAGGCCTTCCTCGGTGATCTGCTCAATCGCTCGTTTGACGGTGATTTTGGAAACGCTATAGAGCTCACAGAACTCAACGACGGTGGGCAACTTATCGCCCGGCTTAAGGGCGCCGTCCTCGATGCTTCGACGGATATCTGCAGCTATCGCTTCGTATTTGGGAATCATGCAATCCTCCCTTCATATTTGCGTTGATATAAAGAGAGTATACCTACTTAAAAAGCATCCATATGGCTTTCATCAAAGAAGTTCGATAGATAAAAATAAAAAAGACGCTTTACATAATAAATTAGAGCGCTATAGTTACAGACAACAAGCGAGATGCATTGGTGTTTGCTTGTGTTGTTTGGGGACGGATTTGTTTTGGCGGGCAGGGTATCCAGATACCTGGTGCGCGCCCGCGCCGGATTGCCTGCCAAAGCAAACCCGTCTCCAACCGAAAGCTCTAGAACACGAAAGCGAGGACTTCGATGGCACAGTATCAGCTGCCCGGCGACTTCTTCTTTGGCGCCGCTATGTCCGGCCCGCAGACTGAGGGTCAGTGGAACCAGGGCGGCAAGCTCGAGAACCTGTGGGACACCTGGTCCATCCAGGATCTGGGTTCGTTCTACAACTGCGTTGGCTCTTATGCCGGCAATGACTTTATGGCCAAGTACCAGGAAGACCTTCGCATTTTGAAGGACTTGGGCCTGAATACCTATCGCACTTCCATCCAGTGGAGCCGTCTGCTCGATGCCGACGGCAATCTTAATGAGGAGGGCGCTGCGTGGTATCACGAGCTGTTCCGCGCCTCTCGCGAGGCCGGCTTGGAGCCGTTTGTCAACCTGTACCACTTTGATATGCCCACCTACCTCTTTAACCGTGGCGGCTGGGAGAGCCGTGAGGTCGTCGAGGCTTACGCGCATTACGCCGACGTCGCCTTCCACGAGTTTGGCCAGGAGATTAAGTACTGGTTCACCTTTAACGAGCCCATCGTCGAGCCCGAACAGCGCTATCAAGAGGGCGTGTGGTTCCCGCAGCTCCACGACTTTAGCCGCGCCCGCACCGTGCAGTATCACATTTCGCTGGCACATGCGCTGGCCGTGGCCAACTATCGTCGCGCCTATGACGAGGGCGCTATTCGCGCCGATGCCAAGATCGGCATGATCAACTGTTTTACCCCGGTTTACACCAAGCAGAACCCCAGCGAGGCAGACCTCGAGGCCGTGCGTATGACCAGCGGCATCAACAATCGCTGGTGGCTCGACCTTATTACCAAGGGCGAGCTTCCTGCCGATGTGCTCGACAGCCTGGCCGAGGGCGGCGTTAAGCTCCCGTTCCGTGCCGGCGACCAAGAGATTCTCAAGCAGGGTGTTGTCGACTGGCTCGGCTGCAACTACTACCACCCCACGCGTGTTCAGGCGCCGGCGAGCAAGGTCGACCAGTACGGCCTGCCGCACTTTGCCGACGAGTACGTATGGCCCGACGCCGTTATGAACGAGAGCCGCGGCTGGGAGATCTACCCGCAGGGCCTCTACGACTTTGGCATGGACTGCGCTAAGAACTACCCCGACCTTGAGTGGTTCGTTTCCGAGAATGGCATCGGCATCATGGACGAATACAAGAACCGTGACGCCGAAGGAACCATCCAGGATGACTACCGCGTCGACTTTGTACGTCAGCACCTGGAGTGGGTGGCCAAGGCAATTGCCGAGGGAGCCAAGTGCCGCGGATACCATTACTGGGCCGTCATCGATAACTGGTCTTGGGCTAATGCCTTTAAGAACCGTTACGGTTTTGTCGAGGTCGACCTTATGGACGGCTACAAGCGCCGCCTTAAGAAGTCAGCGGCCTGGCTCAAACAGGTCGCCACAACCCACGTGGTTGATTAGCGACCGGGCGAACGCCCAGACCGCGCGCCGCCGCGCGCAACACATGGCACATCTGGTGGCAGAGGGCGACAGACCATCGTGCGCATAGGAAAAGGCTAGATTTGAAAGTTAGGAGCAATCATGGCCAGTGACAACGGAAAGAGCTTCCTCGACAAGTTTGCCGAGGTCTCTGCGAAGGTGGGAAACCAGGTTCACCTGCGTTCCCTGCGTGACGCCTTCGCGACCATCACGCCGCTCTATATCCTTGCGGGTATCGCGGTTCTTATTAACAACGTCGTGTTCCCCCTGTTCCCGTTCGATGCGGCGGGCCTTGCCAACCTTCAGATGTGGGGTTCGGCAATTACGCTGGGCACCCTCAACGTCTCTGCCATTATCTTGGCCGGATTGATTGGCTACAGCCTCGCTAAGAACAAGCGTTTCGATAACCCGCTCGCTTGCGTGGTCGTCGCTATCTCTGCTTTCGTCATCATGATGCCGCAGCAGGTCACCGCCACGCTTGCCGCCACGAGCCCGCTGCTCACCGACAAGATCACCTCCGCCGAGGTCACGGGCGCCCTTTCAACTGCCAACACCGGCACCAACGGTCTGTTCTCGGCTATTATCATCGCCCTGCTTTCCGTCTCGCTCTTCATCAAGATTTCTGGCGTCGAGAAGCTCAAGGTTAAGCTGGGCGAGGGCGTGCCTCCCGCGGTCTCCAACTCCTTCAACGTCATGATCCCGATGCTGCTTAACCTCGCGATTTTCGCTCTTGCCGCAGCCCTGCTCGCCGTGTGCGCCGGCACCGATCTGTGCGCCATCGTCTCCACGTGCATCTCCAACCCGCTCAAGAGCATCATGAACGCCGGTCCGTGGGCTGTTATCCTCATCTACACCCTTGCTAACCTGCTGTTCTGCGTCGGTATTCACCAGTCCACCATCTCTGGCGCTACCGTCGAGCCGATTCTGACCATGCTCATCGTCGACAACATGGCTACCTTTGCCGCCGGTGGCATCATCCAGCCCGATCACTACATGAACATGCAGATCGTTAACAGCTTCGCCCTCATCGGCGGCTCGGGCTGCACCCTCATGCTTCTGCTCGACACGCTCCTGTTCTCCAAGAACAAGGCATCCGAGACCGTTTCCAAGATGGCTATCCTGCCTGGTCTGTTCAACATCAACGAACCGGTTATCTACGGTTACCCCATCGTGTACAACCTGCCGCTCATGATTCCGTTCGTTCTTCTTCCCGACCTGTTCATCGGCATCACCTATGGCCTTACCTGCGCAGGCATCATCAGCCCCTGCATCGCCCAGGTGCCCTGGACTATGCCTCCCGTCATCAATGCCCTGCTCGCTACGGGCTTTGACTGGCGCGCCGGTGTGTGGCAGGCTCTCGAGATTGTCATTGGCATGGCCGTCTACCTGCCCTTTATGAAGATTTCCGAGAAGGCAATCGCCAAGCAGGAGGCTCTCGCCGAGCAGAATGCCTAACGTTCGTCCCTTTCACCGTTGCGGGCACCGGTACGCGGTGCCGGTGCCCGCGACTCTCTCCCTTGTGTAAAGATGCAGGGGGTGGGCACAATAGCCGCAAGGAATAAAACCAGTCGTCGTCTGCGCGCCGCGCAGTTATAAGGAGGAAACCATGAAGAAGATCATGCTCTGCTGCAATGCCGGTATGTCCACGAGCCTGCTGGTCCAGAAGATGCAGGCCGAGGTTGCAAACCGTGGTCTGGATATTGAGGTCGAGGCTCGTCCCATGAACGAGGCCCACGATCACCTGGGCGAGTGCGACATGTTGCTGCTTGGTCCGCAGATCGGCTACACCAAGGGCGATTTTGAGAAGGAGGCCGCCGGTCGTTTCCCGGTCGAGGTCATCAACATGGTCGACTACGGCCGCATGAACGCTGCCGGCATCATCGACCACTGCGTCAGCGTGATGGGCTAGGTGCTCCGCATGGAGGATATGAACGAACTGCAGATGACCTGCTTTGAGATCATCAGCTACGTCGGTACCGCCAAGAGCATGTACATCAATGCCGTGCAAAAGGCCAAGGAGGGCGATTTTGACGCCGCCGAGGAGCTTATCAAGCAGGGTGACGAGGCCTATAACGGTGGCCACGATGTTCACATGGGGCTTCTGAAGAAGGAGGCCAACGGCGAGCGTAACGGCGAGGCCCCGTTGATTCTGCTGCATGCCGAGGACCAGATGGCCGGCACCGAGACCATGCGCGTCATGGCGACGGAGCTCATCGAGATCCACAAGCAGCTGCAGGCACTTAAGGCCTAGTTGGCGTTATCGCCGCGATGGGCCGTGCGGTCCAACAGACAACACAGTCCCTTTGACGGGCGCCGGGAGTCTCCGCCTCCCGGCGCCCTTATATTTGGCGAAGGCCCTGCGCGACCTTTTGAGCGGTCGTTTGCGTTTTCACAGATAAAACCTGCCAAAACAAACCTGCCCCTTTTTGGCAGGTTTTTGCCTTGGGAGCGGTACCATACAGGCAATGTTTAAACGAGAAAGGTGGGCTCCCATGGAACCTAAGCAGTACTACATCGGCATTGACGTCGGCGGCACTTCGGTTAAGGAGGGCCTGTTCGACGAGGACGGCAACCTGCTGGCCAAGGCCAGCGTGCCCACGCCTCCCATCGTTGACGCCGCGGGCTTTGCCGCGGTGACCGAGGCTATCGACCAGGTGGTCGCCAAGGCCCAGATTCCGCGCGCCTTTGTGGCGGGCATTGGCCTGGCCGTTCCGTGCCCCATCCCGGCATCGGGCGATGCCAAGGTCAAGGCCAACATTGCCATTAACCTGCCTGAGCTAAGAATCGCCATTCAGGAGCACTGCCCCGACGCGGTCGTTAAGTACGAGAACGATGCCAACGCCGCTGCCATGGGCGAGGCCTGGCTCGGCTCTGCCAAGGGCGTACAGAACGTGGTGATGGTCACCATCGGTACCGGCGTGGGTGGCGGCGTCATCGTCAACGGCGACGTGGTATCGGGCGTTGTGGGCGCCGGCGGCGAGATTGGCCACATGTGCCTGAACCCCGAAGAGGAGCGCACCTGCGGCTGCGGTGGCCATGGCCACCTGGAGCAGTATTCCAGCGCCACCGGCGTGGTGAGCAACTACCTTGCCGAGTGCAAGAAGGCAGGCGTCGAGCCCATCGAGCTCACCGGCCCCTCCGATTCCAAGGACGTGTTCCAGGCCTGCCGCGAGGGCGACAAGCTCGCGCTTGCCGCGGCCGATACCATGGCCGACTATCTCGGTCGCGCCCTGGCGCTTATTGCCAACGTGGTCGATCCCGAGATGTTCCTCATCGGCGGCGGCGCGTCCGCTTCGGCCGATGTCTACCTCGACAAGGTTCGCGAGCACTTCAAGCAGTACGCGCTCTCCGCCTCGCGCGAGACGCCCATCAAGGTCGCTTCGCTCGGAAACGACGCCGGCATCATCGGTGCCGCCTACGTAGCCCTGCGCGCCGCCGGTAAATAGCTGGTGCAATGTAACCTGTCCCCCGTGCCTGCCCCAAAATATGCCGTAGCCCTTCCGTCTGCGAAGGCTCGGCATCGGCGTGCTACCATAGCTACGTCCAAGTACACATATCAAGTGGAGGATATCCATGGCAAACGTTCTTGTCTTTGGTCACCAGAACCCCGATAACGACGCCATCATGAGCGCCGTCGTCCTGTCCCAGCTGCTCAACCAGGTTGAGTATGCCGGCAACACCTACGAGGTCTGCGCCCTTGGTCAGCTTCCGGCAGAGTCCGCCAAGCTGCTTGCCGACGCCGGCATCGCCGAGCCTCGCGTGATTGAGTCCGTCGAGGCCGGTCAGCTCGTCGTCCTCACCGACCACAACGAGTCTGCCCAGTCCGTTGCCGGCCTTAAGGACGCCACGGTCTTTGGCGTTGTCGATCATCACCGCATCGGCGACTTCGAGACCGCCGGCCCGCTGCACTACATCTGCCTGCCCTGGGGCTCCAGCTGCACCATCGTCACCAAGCTCGCCGGCGTGCTCGGCGTTGAGCTTTCCGACGTCCAGGCCAAGCTGCTGCTCTCGGCCATGATGACCGACACGCTCATGCTCAAGAGCCCCACCACCACCGATGTCGACCGCGCCGTCGCCGCCAAGCTCGGCGAGCAGGTGGGCGTCGACCCGGTCAAGTTTGGCATGGAGGTCTTCCTCACCCGTCCGTCTGGCTCCTTCACCGCAGCCGAGATGGTCGGCAACGACATCAAGATGTTCGAGCCTGCCGGCAAGAAGCTGCTCATCGGCCAGTACGAGACTGTCGACAAGACTCGCGCACTCGGCATGATCGACGAGATTCGCGAGGCCATGCGCGCCTACGCCGCCGAGAAGGGTGCCGACGGCATCGTCCTGTGCATCACTGACATCATGGAGGAGGGCTCGCAGGTCCTGCTCGAGGGCGAGACCGAGGCTGCTCAGAAGGGCCTGGGCATTGCCGACGAGCACGACGGCGTCTGGATGCCGGGCGTCCTCTCCCGTAAGAAGCAGGTCGCTGCCCCCATCATGGCCGCCTGCTAGGTTTAGTTGACCAAACGCCACGACCGGATCGCGGAAGCCCCGCGCTCCGGTCGTTTTTTTTTGTGCACGGCGCTGCGTCGTCTCTTGGATAGGCGCGCCCGTGCCGTTGAGCAAATAATGTTCAACCTGTGGTTCCGCTTTTCGGCCACGCCTGCGCGCCTGTCGTGCAGGGTAGGCTAGATGCAAGCGTAATACGTTAGAGCGCGGCACCGCCACTTGGGCGGGCCGTGCTTTTTTAAGACGGGAGCTTTCCCGTGAAAGGAGCCGCCCATGGCAGCACCCGAGCAGCTGTTTAACGTTCGTGAGCGCAAGCGTTTTGAGCGCCACGACATTTGGGAGCGCATCACCGAGAACGGCACGATTTCCGCCGCCGTCATGGTCTTCGCCGCCATCGCCGCCGTCATTTGCGCCAACACCGATGCCTACGAGGCCATCCATCACTTTTTGGAGACCCCGCTGTATGTGGGTCTGGGCAACCTTACGGCCGGTCTCACCGTTGAGCTTTTCGTCAACGACTTCCTCATGGCGATCTTCTTTTTGTTGGTGGGCATTGAGCTTAAGTACGAGATGACGGTCGGCGAGCTCAAGAACCCGCGCCAGGCTATGCTTCCCATGCTGGCGGCCGTGGGCGGCGTCGTCGTTCCCGCCTGCATCTATCTGATCTTTAACCATGCCGGCGCGCACAACGGCTGGGCCATTCCCATGGCAACCGATATTGCCTTTGCGCTGGGCGTGCTGTCGCTTTTGGGCAACCGCGTGCCCAACGGCGTGCGCGTGTTCTTCTCGACGCTCGCCATCGCCGACGACCTCATCTCCATCGCCGCCATCGCCATCTTCTACGGTCAGAGTCCCAATCCGTTTTGGTTGGGCGCCGCCGCGCTTGTGACCTGTGCGCTCGTGTGGCTCAACAAGACGCAGCATTACCGCCTTGCCCCGTATTCGGTACTGGGCCTGCTATTGTGGTTCTGCATGTTCAAGAGCGGCGTGCACGCTACGCTTGCTGGCGTCATCCTGGCCTTCACCATCCCGGCCAAGTGCGGCGTTAAGCTTGATAGCCTCACCGATTGGCTGGGCGAGTGCTTGCCGCTGCTCGATGACCGCTACGACGACGAGGCGCACATCCTGGGCCAGCATGACTTTACCGTCTCGACCACCAAAGTCGAGCGCGTCATGCACCGCGTGACCCCGCCGCTCATCCGCATGGAGCGCCTGATCTCCACGCCGGTTAACTTTGTGATTCTGCCGATCTTTGCGTTCGTGAACGCACAGGTTCGCCTAGTGGGCGTGGACATGAGCACGCTGCTCACCGACCCGGTGACGCTCGGCGTGTACTTTGGCATGCTGCTGGGCAAGCCGATCGGTATCTTTGGCATGACGTTTGCCTTGGTCAAGCTCAAGGCCTGCGAGCTGCCACGCAATGTCAACTGGCACATGATCGCCGGTGTGGGCATTCTGGGCGGCATCGGCTTTACCATGTCGATTCTCATCAGCGGCCTTGCCTTCCCGACGGCCCAGTTTGAGGTTCTGGCTGCCAAGGCCGCCATCCTTGCCGGTTCGGTCACCGCTGCCGTGCTCGGCATGATCTACATGAGCGTGGCCTGCAAACACCCCGCGCCCAAGGACGAGTAAGAGCACATACAAGTTTGAAAACGCCGCCTGTGAACACCATCACAGGCGGCGTTTTAGTCATTCGGGACGTTCTTAAATGACTAGGTTTATTCCACGGTGCCGTAGACGGCGCCCCAGCCGTGGGCGGCCAAGGCGGAGTTGAGCTGGTCGCAAAGTGACTGGCGGTCGTAATAGCCGGGCGGTAGCAGGTTGACGATTTCCATGAGATCGGGCGCCAGGTCCAAGATTTCGGCCTGTACGATCAGATCCAGGCGGTCGATGGCGTGGCGGTCGTAAAACAGCCCGTCGACCAGGCGCTGCAGGTCGCCGAATTCCTCGGCCTGGAACGATCCGTACTCCATAGTGCCTCCTTGGGCGCTCCACGCTGGCGTGCGCGGCGATTCGTAATTCATTGCGATGGACTTAATCTATCACGGCTTCATAACGTTGCGACGGTGGCGGTCTATACTTAGAAGAATTGCAACGTACCGCTTCGTGAAAGGTCGCACCCATGCAGACGATCTACCAGAAGATGGAAACCACCGAACTCGATGCCGCCATCGAGGCGCTCAAGGCCGAGGTCGCCGAGGTCAAGGCCAAGGGCCTGGCGCTCGACATGGCCCGCGGCAAGCCGTCGCCCTCCCAGGTGGACATCTCTCGACCCACGCTCGATATCCTCAATGCCGATGCCGATCTGCACGACGGCAACGTCGACTGTTCCAATTACGGCTGCTTTGAGGGCATTCCCTCGGCACGCAAGCTAGCGGGGGAGTTCCTGGGTTGCCCCGCCGAGCAGACGCTCGTGCTGGGTTCGTCGAGTTTGCTGATCGAGCACGATATCGCCGGTATGTTCTGGCGTTGCGGCTCATGTGGTAGCGACCCTTGGGAGGCTTACGAGGCCGCGCACGACGGCAAGAAGGTCAAGTTCCTGTGCCCGGTTCCCGGCTACGACCGCCACTTTGGCATCACTGCCGATCTGGGTATCGAGAACGTCCCCGTCGCGATGACCGACAACGGCCCCGACATGGACGAGGTCGAGCGCCTCGTCGCCGCCGACGATTCCATCAAGGGCATCTGGTGCGTGCCCAAGTATTCCAACCCCACGGGCATCACCTTTAGCGAGGACACTGTGCGCCGCCTGGTTGAGATGCCCACGGCCGCATCCGATTTCCGCATCTTCTGGGACAACGCCTACTGCGTGCACGACCTGTACGACGAGACCGACGAGCTCGCAAACATCTTCGACCTCGCTCGCGCGGCGGGTACCGAGGACCGCGTGGTGGCCTTTGCCTCGACGTCCAAGATCACCTTCCCGGGTGCCGGTATCGGCTTTATCGGTGCGAGCCCCGCGGTCATCGCCGAGTTCTCCAAGCGCCTGAAGGCCGGCCTCATCAGCGCCGACAAGCTCAACCAGCTGCGCCACGTGCGTTTCCTTCCCACCATCGAGGCGGTCAAGGAGCACATGAAAAAGCATGCCGAGTTCCTGCGCCCGCGCTTTGAGGCCGTTGAGCGCAAGCTCACCGAGGGCCTGGGCGATACGGGCTGTGCCACCTGGACGCACCCCCGCGGCGGCTACTTTGTGAGCTTTGATGGTCCCGAGGGCTCGGCTCAAAAGGTCGCCGCGCTTTGCGCAGACCTGGGCGTTAAGCTCACGCCGGCCGGTGCCACCTGGCCCTATGGCAAGGATCCGCGCGACACCAACATCCGCATCGCGCCGAGCTATCCCACGGTCGAGGACCTAGAGGCTGCGCTCGATGTGCTGGTGTTGGCCGTCAAGCTCGTCGCTGCCGAGCTTGCGCGTGCCGAGCGCGCCTAACGCGCGGCTTCCCGTACTATCCGCACTTTCGATACGTAAAGGAGCGTATACATGGATTTGGGTATTTCCACCAACCCCACGCCAGAGCTCTACACCATTAAGGTAACCGGCGAGATCGATATCTCTAACGCCGATAGCCTGCGTAATGCCATCGACCTGGCGCTCGAGCAGCCCACTGAGGCCGTTGAGCTCGATTTTGCCCAGGTGAGCTACATCGATTCGACGGGCATTGGCGTGCTTGTGGGCGCCGCGCACCACGCGGTCGACCACGGCAAACGTTTTAGCTGCACCAATGTGCAGCCCCCGGTAATGCGCGTGGTTCAGCTGTTGGGTGTCGACCAGGAGATTTCGATCACCGCTGCATAATCTTTGCCCCCAAAAGGGCGTGCCGTTTGGCATATGTTTGTGATGCGCTCGGACGTTTTGGCGTCCGGGCGCTATACTTGACCGAATGAATAGACGAGTTCCGGCCGAATGGCGCGGTGCGGGCTCGACTCACATCGAGCCTTGGAGGTATGTGTGTTTGGTATTGGAGAGGGTGAGCTCGCGATCATCGTGGTCTTCGGCTTTTTGCTGTTTGGCCCGGATAAGCTCCCACAGATGGGCCGCACGATCGGCCGTGCCATCCGTCAGTTCCGCGAGACGCAGGAAAAGATGACGGCCGTTGTTCAGTCTGAGATTATCGATCCGGTAAGTGAGGCCGCTTCGGCACCGGTCAAGCCCAAGAAGACTGCCGTCGATGACGATTCCGATGCGGACAAGGATGCCGCCGAGACGGCAGCGCCCGCCAAGAAGGAGACCTTTGCCGAGCGCCGTGCCCGCCTTGCTGCCGAGAAGGCCGCGAGCGAGGCTGCCGCCGAGGGCGAGGGTGCTGCTGAGGAGGCCGAGGGTGCCGAGCCTGCCGCTGCCGCCGAGCCTGTCGTCGAGCCCGAGCCTGCTGCAGAACCGGAGCCCGAGCCCGAGCCGGTAGAGCCCACGACGGCCGACCTCTACGCCCGTCGTCCCCGCAAGCGCAAGGCCGTCGTCGACCAGCTCGCCCGCGAGCTCGAGGCCGAGGACGACGCCGCTGCCGCCGACGCCTCGAAGGGAGGCGATGAGTAATGCCTATCGGACCTGCGCGCATGCCGCTCTTCGATCACCTGGGAGAGCTCCGTCGCCGCCTGACTATCGTGGTCGTGTCGGTGTTTGCCGCCGCCATCGTGCTGTATTTCGCCACGCCCGTGGTGCTCGACATCTTGGAAGACCCCATCCGCTCCTTTGTGCCGGACGGTAAGTTCTACATCACCACCACGCTCGGCGGCTTTGGCCTGCGCTTCTCGCTGGCCATCAAGATGGCCGTGGTCATGTGCACGCCCATGATCATCTGGCAGATTCTGGCATTTTTCCTGCCGGCACTGCGTCCCAACGAGCGCAAGTGGGTCGTGCCTACGGTACTCGCCTCGACGGTGCTGTTCTTCCTGGGTGCCATCTTCTGCTATTTCATCATCATCCCGGCGGGCTTTGAGTGGCTTATCGGCGAGACCTCGGCCGTCGCCACGGCGCTGCCCGACCTGGAGAACTACGTCAACATGGAGCTGCTCTTTATGATCGGCTTTGGCGTGGCGTTTGAGCTGCCGCTCATCATCTTCTACCTGTCCGTCTTCCACATCGTGTCCTACGCGGCCTTCCGCGGCGCCTGGCGCTACGTGTACGTGGGCCTGCTTTTGGGTTCGGCTGTGATTACGCCCGACGGCTCGCCCGTTACGCTGGGCCTCATGTATGGTGCCCTGCTCTCGCTCTACGAGATTTCGCTCGCCATTGCCCGCGTGGTCATTACCGCGCGCGAGGGCAAGGAGGGCTTGTTTGTGAGCCGTCTGGACCTGTTCTCGGACGATGAGGACGACGAGGAGTAAATCGGTATGCACGAGGTTGGCATTGTCAACGGCATACTCGATACAGTGATTCGCGCGGCGCGTGGGGCGGGGGCCTCGCGCGCCGTTTTGGTAACGCTGCGTATCGGGGATATGACCGAAGTTGTGCGCGAGGCGCTCGACTTTGCGTGGGAGACATTTCGCGATGAGGACCCGCTCACGCGAGGCTGCGATCTTGCCGTGGAGGAAGTCCATCCACAAAGCGAGTGTCTGGACTGCGGGGAGGTCTTTGAGCACGATCGCTTCCATTGCCGCTGTCCCCAATGTGGCGGCGCCAACGTGCGTCTGCTGCACGGCCGTGAGCTCGACATCGCCAGTATCGAAATCGAGACCCCCGACGATTAGCCCGCCAGCCACCTGGGGACGGGGTATAAATGGTTAGAAGTTAAGGAGTGCCGAATATGGCCGAGAAAACGATTGATATCGCGTCGCCGATTCTGTCGCGCAATGAGCGCCTGGCAGATCAGCTGCGTCAGCGATTTAAAGAGACAAACACCTATGTGATCAATGTGCTGTCGAGCCCCGGTTCGGGCAAGACCACCACGATTTTGGGCACCAACGAGCGCCTGCGCGACAAGGCGGGCCTGCGTTGCGCCGTCATCGAGGGCGATATTGCCTCGGATGTCGACGCCATCACCATGAAGGAAGCCGGCATGCCCGCCATCCAGATCAACACGGGTGGCCTGTGCCACCTCGAGGGCAACATGATCATGGAGGCCGTTGACGCGTTCGACCAGGCCGTCGGTCTGGAGAACATCGACGTCATCTTTATCGAAAACGTGGGCAACTTGGTCTGCCCGGTCGACTTTGACCTGGGTGAGAACCTGTCCATCATGATTCTCTCGGTGCCCGAGGGCGACGACAAGCCCATCAAGTACCCGGGCATCTTCCAGCACGCCGGCGCACAGCTGCTGAATAAGGTCGACGTGGCCCCGGCTTTCGATTTTGACATGGATAGGTATACTAAGACACTCGATGACCTCAATCCGCAGGCGCCGCGGTTTGCCGTGAGCGCGCGCAAGGGCGAGGGCATGGATGCCTGGTGCGATTGGCTCATCGGGCAGATCGAGCAAGCAAGGGCGTAAATCGGCCGCCATACGGGCGGGCGTAGCCGCAGAGACACGAGATAGGAGCCTCTTTTGAAGCTCATCATCGCCGAGAAAAATGACGCCGCGCGTCAGATCGCCGAGCGTCTGTCCACGGGCAAACCCAAAAAGGACAAGGTGTACAACACCGCCATCTACCGTTTTGAGTGGAAGGGCGAGGAGTGCGTGACGATCGGCCTTGCCGGTCACATCCTTGCGCCCGATTTTTGCGACAGCGTGCTGTTCGATAAAAAGCTGGGCTGGTATTCGGTCACCGAGGACGGCGAGATGCTGCCGGCCGACATGCCCGATGGCCTGGCGCGCCCGCCCTATGACACCAAGCGCAAGCCGTTTCTTGCCGACGGTATCTCCATCAAGGGCTGGAAGCTCGAGAGTCTGCCGTATCTCACCTGGGCACCCGTCATTAAGCTGCCGGCCGAGAAGGAGCTCATCCGCTCGCTCAAGAACCTCGCCAAAAAGTCCGACAGCGTCATCATCGCTACGGACTTCGATCGCGAGGGCGAGCTGATCGGTTCGGACGCCCTCAACAAGGTGCGCGAGGTTGCGCCGGACTTGCCGGTTGCCCGCGCCCAGTATTCTTCGTTTACCAAGGCCGAGATCACGCAGGCCTTCGATAACCTTGTCTCGCTCGACCAGAATCTGGCCGACGCCGGCGAGAGCCGCCAGCACATCGACCTCATTTGGGGTGCGGTGCTCACGCGCTACCTGACGCTCGCCAAGTTTGGCGGCTTTGGCAACGTGCGTTCCGCCGGCCGCGTGCAGACCCCGACGCTTGCCCTGGTGGTCGAGCGCGAGCGCGAGCGCATGGCGTTTGTGCCCGAGGACTATTGGCAGATCCGCGGCATGGGCGCCGCGCAGGGTGCTGCCGAGGACGACCGCTTTAAGATTGCGCACAAGACGGCACGCTTTACCGACAAGGATGCTGCCGAGACGGCATACGGCCATGTCGACGGCGTTACGACGGCAACCGTCGCCGCGGTGACCAAGCGCTCACGCAAGCAGCAGCCACCCACGCCGTTTGCGACCACCTCGCTGCAGGCTGCCGCCGCAGCCGAGGGCATCTCGCCTGCGCGTACCATGCGCATCGCCGAGTCCCTCTACATGGCGGGCCTCATCAGCTACCCGCGTGTCGACAACACCGTGTACCCCGCGACGCTCGATCTGGGCGCCGTGGTGAGCGACCTGGCAAAGATCAACCCGGCGCTGGCGCCCGTGTGCAAAAACGTACTCGCCGGCCCCATGAAGCCCACGCGCGGCAAGGTCGAGACCACCGACCACCCGCCTATCTATCCCACGGGCGAGGGCGATCCGTCCACGCTCGACGGCGGTCAGCGCAAGCTCTATGACCTCATCGCCCGTCGCTTCCTGGCGACGCTTATGGGTCCTGCGACCATCGAGAACACCAAGCTCGAGCTTGATGTGAACGGTGAGCCGTTCGTGGCTTCGGGCGACGTGCTCGTGACCCCGGGCTTCCGCGAGGCCTACCCGTACGGCCTTAAGCGCGACGAGCAGATGCCGCCGCTGGAGCAGGGCGACACGGTCGACGTGTTCGACATTAAGCTCGAGGCCAAACAGACCGAGCCGCCCGCACGCTACAGCCAGGGCAAGCTCGTTCAGGAGATGGAAAAGCGCGGTTTGGGCACCAAGTCCACGCGCGCGAGCATCATCGAGCGCCTGTATGCCGTGCGCTATCTCAAAAATGATCCCGTTGAGCCGAGCCAGCTGGGCATCGCCATTATCGATGCACTGACGCAGTTTGCCCCGCGCATCACGAGCCCCGATATGACCAGCGAGCTCGATGGCGACATGACCCGTGTGGAGCGCGGCGAGGATACCGAAGAGCATGTCGTGACGCACTCGCGCGCGCTGCTGGCTGGCGTGCTCGACGAGCTGCTCAAGCATACGCAGGAGCTGGGCGACGCCATCAGCGACGCCGTCACGGCCGATGCGCGCGTGGGCGCCTGCCCCAAGTGCGGCAAGGACCTGGTTATGAAGACGAGCGCCAAGACCCGTGGCAGCTTCATTGGCTGCATGGGCTGGCCCGACTGCGACGTGACCTATCCGGTGCCGAGCGGCGTCAAGGTGAGCCCGCTCGAGGGCGAGGCCGCCGTGTGTCCCGAGTGCGGTGCGCCGCGCATTAAGTGTCAGCCGTTCCGCCAGAAGGCCTTCGAGATTTGCGTGAACCCCACATGCCCCACCAACTACGAGCCCGACCTTAAGGTGGGCGAGTGCAAGGTGTGTGCCGAGGCCGGACGCCATGGCGACCTGATCGCGCACAAGAGCGAGAAGAGCGGCAAGCGTTTTATCCGCTGCACCAACTATGACGATTGCGGCGTGAGCTATCCTCTACCGGCGCGCGGTAAGCTCGAGGCGACGGGTGAGACCTGCCCCGAGTGCGGCGCCCCCATCGTGGTGGTCAACACGGCGCGCGGCCCGTGGCGCATCTGCGTGAACATGGACTGTCCGACCAAGGAGAAGAAGCCGGCTCGCGGCCGCAAGACCACGACCAAGGCGAGCACGGCAAAGAAGACGACGGCGGCCAAGAAGACGACGGCTAAGAAAGCCACTGCCGCCAAGAAGACGACCGCGAAGAAGTCGACTGCCAAGAAAGCAGCCGCCGACAAGTAATGGCAAAGTCGAAACATTGCCCAAAACAAAAACGAGCGAGGGTCCCGCGATCCTCGCTCGTTTTCTAGGCAGTCATTGGGGACGTTCTTTAATGAGTAGTCGTTTGAGAACGTCGCATGCGACTAGTTCACTTCGACGGGTTTAGCGCCGGGATAGCGCTCCTCAAAGTCTAGGCGGTACTTATTGTCATTGGTGCCCGCCACGTTGTCGCGCGACAGCGGTGCCACGATCTCATTCTTGTGGTCCGCAGGCTTGGCGTATTTCAGGCTGATCTCCCAGGCATCACAGATTGCGTCAATGCGGTGATCCAGGTCGTCGTACAGGGCGATGATGTCCTTCCAGGAGCTGTAGTTCTTGGAGCTCGTCGGAACGTCTAGGTCCTCGACGATGTCGTAATACTGCTCGATGGTGTCCTCCGTGCGCTCGGCGACGTCAGCGAGATTTTGACGGGTGGTTCGATCCTCTTCCAGATAGCTGCCGTTGAAGTTCTGCGCGCAGCCACGGACGTAGTTGTCGAGGTCTCCGAGCAAGTCGTAGTATTCGCTCAGTCGGCGGTAGAGATTCTGCTCGGAGAGCGTTGCTTCGCCGCCATCCTCGTTGTCATCGTCATCGTCATCATCGTCGTACAGGCTGTTGGGATCGCCGAGAGGCTTTAGGTCACCGTCGTCGACGTCATGGTGCAGCTTAGCTACCTCGGCAGTCGTCTGCGTGGCGGCGTTGTCGAAAGGCTTGATCACAAAGAAAACGACCAGGGCGATGATGATCGCCACCAGCACAACGATAACGGCGATAAGCGGCCCGGCGCCGCTCTTTTTGGGAGCGGGGGTCTGTGGCGAAGCGGGCGCGTATGCGGGAGCCGGCTGCTGTTGGGGCGAGCCGCTCGCGACGGGTATGCGCTGCGTGGTCTCGACGGCCGCGGGGCTTGCGGTGGGGTCGGGGCGATAGGCGAGGGGGTCGTCCGCCTTGGCTTGCGGCGTATCAAGGGAGCCGGTCTGCTCAAAAGCGGGCTGGCTATCGCTCGCGGTTGTTTGCTCAACGGGTGCACCGCACGAGGTGCAGAACTTGGCATTATCTGCAAGAAGCTTGCCGCACGAGGCGCAATACCGAGACATTGCCACTCCTTTCGCCACATTTCAATGCAATACGACGATTATACCCAGCGTCCAAAATTCTCCATCATAAGTTGCGGTGAAATAGGGACTGTTTGGCGGTCTCAGAGCTTCAATCAGTCCCTATTTCACCGCAACTTTGGAAAGGCGCCTTTAGCCATTGGGGACGCACCGAGCACTGGGGTATCATGGCTTGGTTGCTATAAATCGCATTTACGCGCCTTGTAGGAAGGGACTGCGCCCATGGCTTTTGAGCCTGCTCAACATAGCTTTATCACGCTCGAGGGCGTCGATGGCGCCGGCAAGTCCACGCAGGCGCGCCTGCTTGCCCGTGCGCTCGAGCTCGCTGGCTACCAGGTTGTGAGCCTGCGCGAGCCGGGCGGCACCGCCATCAGCGAAAAGATCCGTGCTCTGCTGCTCGACCCCGCCAATACGGCGATGGGCGACACTTGCGAGCTGCTGCTGTATGAGGCCGCCCGTGCCCAGCTAGTCCATGAGGTTATCGCGCCCGCCCTCGCGGCCGGCAAGGTGGTCCTGTGCGACCGCTTCTACGATTCCACGACCTGCTATCAGGCGTTTGCCGACGGCCTCGATCGTCAGATGGTGCGCGATGCCAACAACCTGGCCGTCGCGGGTACGCACCCGGCGCTCACACTCGTCTACCACATCACGCCCGAGCAGGCGGCGCTGCGCATGGCAGCCCGTGGTGCGGCAGATCGCATGGAGGCTAAGGGCATGGCCTTCCAAGAGCGCGTCTACCAGGGATTTTGCGCCATTGCCGCCGAGGAACCAAACCGCGTAAAGCTCATCGACGCGACCGCGTCCATCGAGGAAGTCTTCGCGCAGACGGTCGAGCGGGTTCGCGCCTACGGCCTCGACATTTCCCAGGACGCCGTCACCGCTGCGCTTGCCCAGGAGGCCGAGTAGCATGGCCCCCGCTCAGGCAAGTCTGCTGGCCAAGCTCGACACCCAAGAGCGCGTGCGCGACTTTTTGACCAATGCCGTCGCCAGCGGTCGCGCATCGCACGCCTACCTGTTTTTGGGCGCGCCCGGCGCGGGCAAGCTCGACGCCGCGTGGGCGCTCGCCCAAGCCTTCCTGTGCGAGCAGGATGGCTGCGGCTCATGCGACAGTTGTGTGCGCGTTGCTCGCCATACGCACCCCGACGTGCACTATTACACGCCCGAGAGCGCCACGGGCTACCTCATCGCCCAGACCCGCGAGCTGCTCGACGACGTGCCTCTGGCGCCCATCCGTGCCAAGGCCAAGGTCTACATCATCGACCGTGCCGAGCAACTGCGTGCCAACACCGCCAACGCACTGCTCAAAACACTCGAGGAGCCGCCCGAGGGCGTTATGTTCATCCTGCTGGGCACCTCGGCAGACGTGATGTTGCCCACCATCGTGAGCCGCTGCCAGTGCGTGCCGTTTCGGCTGGTATCGCCCGCCGTCGCCGCGCAGGCCGTGAGCCGCGCCACCGGGCAGGACCCTGCGCGTTGCCGCATGGCCGTCGCCGTAGCGGGAAGCCCCACGCGTGGCATCGAGTTCCTCAAGAGCGCCGAGCGCCAGGACGCCCGCCGTCAGATGGTTCGCGCCATCGATTCGCTTATCGTCGCCGACGAGGCCGACGTGCTCAGCCGCGCCAAGTCACTCATCGTCGCCGTTAAGGCGCCGCTCGCCGAGGTCAAGTCCACGCAGGAAAAGGTGCTCGAGCAAAACGCCGACTACCTGTCGCGTGGAGCATTGAAGCAGCTTGAGGACCGCAACAAGCGCGAACTCAACGCGCGCGAGCGTTCGGGTATCATGGAAGCGCTGGCGAGCGCGCGGACGCTCATGCGCGACGTGCTGCTGACGCTTCAGGACGAGGCGGCAGACGTTGTGAACGAAGACGTGCGCGACTCGATCGGTCGGCTTGCCGCCGCGACCAATGTTGCGGGTGCCACGCGGGCGCTCGAGGCAGTCGCGACCGCCGAGCGCAACATCGCCAGAAACGTTACTCCCCAGCTGGCCATCGAGGTCATGCTGTTCGATATCAGGAAGGCACTGAAATGCCGTTAGTCGTACCCGTTAAGTTTACCTACGCCTCGCGCGACCTGTGGTTTGACCCGCAGGATCTGGATATCCTCGAGGCCGATTATGCCATTTGCTCCACTGAGCGCGGAACCGAGATTGGCCTGGTCACGGCCGATCCCTTTGAGGTGCCGCAAGACGAGATCGGCCAGCCGCTCAAGCCCGTGCTGCGCGTGGCGAGCGACATCGACCTGCAGCTTGCCGACGACCTGGCCATCCAGGGCGACGAGGCCATGGTCGACTTCCGCCGCCTGGTCAAGGAGCTCGACCTCGAGATGAAGCCGGTGGGCGTTGAGTACCTGTTTGGCGGCGAGAAGGCCGTGTTCTACTTTGCGGCCGAGGAGCGCGTCGATTTTCGTCAGCTCGTCAAGGATCTGTCCTCGACGCTGCACATTCGCGTCGACATGCGCCAGATCGGCGTGCGCGACGAGACCCGCCTGGTGGGCGGCTATGCCCAGTGCGGACAGGAACTCTGCTGTACGCGCTTTGGCGGACAGTTTGAGCCCGTCTCGATTCGCATGGCAAAAGAGCAAGACCTGCCGCTCAATTCCTCCAAGATCAGCGGCGTGTGCGGTCGTCTGATGTGCTGCCTGCGCTACGAGTTCGAGGCCTACAAGGACTTTAAGAGCCGTGCGCCCAAAAAGAAGACGCTCATCGATACGCCGCTCGGCAAGGCGCGTATTCAGGAATATGACACGCCGCGTGAGCAGCTGGTGCTGCGCCTGGAGAACGGCAAAGTCTTTAAGGTCAACCTAGCCGATATGACGTGCTCGGAGGGCTGCAAAAAGAAGGCCGCCGAACAGGGCTGCAACTGCCGCCCCGACTGCGTGACGCGCGATGTGCTCGAGCGTATCGAGTCGCCCGAGATGCGCCTGGCGCTCATGGAACTAGACCGCGAGAACGGCGTCGACGTGGGCGATGGCCTGTCGAGTGCCGACCGTCTGGCGGGGACGACGATGCCCAAGCGCCGCCGTCGCGATGCGGACGCCGATGCCCGTGCCGGTCAGAGCCAGGGCGAGGGTCGCGGCCGCGGTAAGGGTCGCGGCAAGGCCGAGGCATCCGAGGCTGAGGAGGCTGCCGGTGGACGCCGCCGCCGCAAGCGCTCGGGTTCGGTCGATGCCGGCGAGACCGTTCCCGCAGGCAAGAACTCTTCCCGCGAGCGCGAGGCTCAGCAGCCTCAGCAGCAAAACCGCGGCGGTGGCATGAATCCCACGCGCCGTCGCCGCCGCCATCTGTCGAGCGAGGAGCGCGAGGATGCCTTCCGCGCCGCAGCCGCTCGCGAAGCCGGTGCCGCCCCCAAGGGTGGTTCGGGTCCCGATACGCCTGCCGACAAGGGCGGCAAGCAGCGCAACGATGACGATTGCGCCCCGCGTCCGCGTCGTCGCCATTCCTCGGGCACGCAGCAAAAGCCCTCGGTGCCCTCCGTGGCCGATCAGGTCTCGGATGGCGAGGTCAAGGTCACGCGTCGTCGCCCCGGAGATGGCGGAGGGGCGGCTGCCAAGGCCGTGCGCGGCGCTGCTCGCGACGAACGCGAGTCGCGCGAAGATCATGGTGGCGAGGGTTCGGCCGACCAGGGCCAGAAGCGCCGTCGCCGTCGTCGTTCTCGCAAGCCGCGTCAAGACGGTGGCGAGGGCTCGACCCAAAACCCGTCTGCACCGCAACCGCCCACCGGCGAATAGCGCCCGCAAACGGATTTAACCTGCCTGACCCCAAACGCGTTGGGGTACCATAGCGCTGAATCAACAACCCTCCCTGCGACCGAGCGTAGGGAGGGTTGTGTCGTGAAGAGACATTTGAACGTGTTGAGATGCCTGCAAGGTGCCGGCATCCTACCGTTTGCGGATGAATTGCTACCGTTTGCCGAGCGGGCGGCCCACGAGGCGCTCGAGGCATTGTCGCCAACACGATGTGCCGGCTGCGAGCGCGCCGGTGCGCTTATTTGCCAAGACTGCCTGGCCGCGCTCACGCTCATCGACCCGCGTCATAGCTGTACCCGATGCGGCGCTCCGTTTGGGGATTTGCTGTGCACTGAGTGTTCGGTCGAGGGCACGTCCTCGGCAATGGCGGAGGCGCTCGACCGCTGCCTGGCGTGCGCCGTTTACACGCATCCGCTGCCGCGGATCATTAAAGCGTACAAGGATGCGGGCGAGCGACGTCTGGCTCCGTATCTGGCGGAGCTGCTCTACGATACCGCCCTGCATGCCCAGGTCGTAGCGCCCGATCGCTACGGAGGTGTGCTGTCCGGTGCGGATGCGGTGGTGTTTGTGCCTGCGACGGCGGCAGCGTTTCGGCGGCGTGGTTTTGATCATATGGCGGCTATTGCGCGCCCATTTTGCGAGCTGTCGGGTGTTCCCCTGCTCGATGCTCTCGTCAAGTACGGCCATGGCGACCAGCGCGAACTCGGTCGTGAGGAGCGCCGCGAGCGTGCCCAAGGCATGTACGAGACCGTTGAGGACGTGCGGGGCAAGCGCCTGCTGCTTATCGATGACGTTATCACCACAGGTGCGACGATGGCCGCGGCTTCGGCGGAACTCAAGCGCGCCGGCGCCGCAGCGGTCGATGGCCTCGCTATCGCACGCGTTTGGTAGGGGTGGTTTTGTGGCAGTGAAGATGGCGCGGTGTGACGAGCCGACAAGCGAGCAACTGGCGGCCTCCATAATTCTGACCGGCGCCTCGGCGCTACGCATGATGCGCGCCGAGCGCCGACAAATGGGTTACATCAGCTGGAGGGAGCTCGATCCCGATGAAGAGCGCCGTGTGCTGCGCACGTCGTCGCCCTCGACTGAGGACATCTATCTTCCCGATTTGGTGCGGATCGGGGCCGTGAGCGGCGAGGTCCAAGAAGACCTGTGTCTACTGGTGGGGTCGGCGAAACAGCGTCGCCGCATGCCTGGTGCAAGCTGGTCCGTTTGTTCTGTAGGTCTGCCGGTTGGTTCGATTCTGGAGGTGGAGCCGGGGGTGTACAGCTTGTCTCCCGAGGCCCTCTGCGTAGCCGTTGCGCGCGAAGTCGGCTGTATCCAGGCATTTGCCCTGGCCCAGGAGCTGTGCTCCAAGATTTCGCTGAGCGATCGCGGGAAGTACCTGCCTCCCTATACATCGCCTGTTGCGAATAGACTTGCAAAGGACAAGGACCAACCGGCAGACGTTGGCTACTTTGAAGTCGAGCCGGTGCTGACACCCGATCGCCTGGCAGATTACCTTGCGGCATGCAAGGGGAATGTGGCCAAACAGCTGCTGCGCCTGTGTCCCCACCTGTCAGAAAACCTGCGCTCGCCCATGGAGTGCATCATGCTCGCTCTGTTTTCGCTTCCGTTTTCCTATGGCGGATTTGCCTGCGGTCCCTTTAAGACCGACTACAAGATCGAGTTCGATGACCGCGCGCAGGCAATCTCGGGGATGCCGCATGCAGTTTGCGATGCGTATCAGGAAGCAGCCCGGTTTGACCTGGAATACAACGGTGAGCTGGGCCATTCCTCCCGGAGGGGACGTATCCATGATGAAAAACGCAACACGGGCTTGATTACTATGGGAATTGAGGTAGCGACGGTCAACAACGAAATGCTCTGCGACATGGAAGCGGTGGAAGCGCTCGCATGGCGCATCCACCAGCGCATGGGTAAGCGATATCAGAATCGCGTAGAGGCTCGTCGAAAGAGGCAAGATGCTCTGCTGAATACGCTCCGAGCGTGCTTTGGGCTCAAGCCGGCGTAAAACTATGGCTTTATAGGGGGACTGCTTATATGCTCTGTGCAAAAAACGGCAAATATGAGTACTGTTACTAAATTAGTGACAGCAAAAACAAAAAACTTGGGCCGAAAATCTGGATTCATTGAAGAGATAATAAGCGAATGTGGAATATCTTGGCGCCAAGCAGCCTGTGCGGAACTCAAAAAGGGCTCGTGGGGCGGAAAAACGCTGCTACTAAATTGGTATCAGTACTCATATATGCCGTTTTTTGCACACGGCACCCTGAGACGGGTGCCCCGGAGCTCCCCGTAGGGGAGCTCCGGGCTTCATGGGGGCACGAATGGTCCGTCCCGACCTGCGAAATCTGTACTCGAGATGCGAATAGCGTCCCTAACCTTAAACTATAGCTTGAACTTAGCTATAATGCGCTACGTTCCTGCCAGGCTGTGGTTGCGGACGGACGAAATGTCCATCCTAGTCCAAGACAGACGCGGTCAAAGGGATCCACGTAAGCGACCGCGTGCGCGCGGCGCGATCATGGCGCGTCCTAGATGTAAGCCGCACCGTCCGTTCTACTTTCTTTGGGGCAATACCGCCTCGCGGGCGAGCGGGCCAGTCGTGAAGGTGGCTGCGGCCTCCCGAGCAAACACCCCGGTGCGCAAGTGTGGGGTCAAATACCAGGTCAGCTGGTGGGAACAACCTGATATTCCGCGCAACGCACGGATCGTATACGACACAGAAGGCAGGGTAGTGGACATGGTGAGGGGCAGCTTGATGCACGCGGCTCGGTTAGGTGCTGGGACCGCAGCGGTCATCGCCGTTTTGGGCCTGAGCGGATGCGCGTTCAACCCGCTGTCTACGTTCACGACTCCCACGATCGACCAGATCGAGTACGAGACCGTCACGCCGGCGGTGTCGGACGATGCCCTGGTCACTCCCGGAACCCTGACGGTCGCCCTCGATACTTCCGATGCGCCGCAGGCAATGCAGGGCGCCGACGGCGAGCTCACGGGATATGCGGTCGACGCCGCCCGCGCCCTCGCAAGCCGCATGGGCCTTAAGGTCGCCTTTGTCGATGCGTCCTCGGCAGGTTCCGCGCTCGGCGACAAAAAGGCTGATATCTTTATCGGCGAGATCAACTCCACAGACGGGGACGTTAGCTCGCTCGGCACCTGCCTGTACGATGCCGCTTCTGTGTTCGGTAAAACCAGCGATGGTGGGTCGCTAAGCGTTTCCACCGATACCCTTAACACGTCTACCCTGGGTGTCCAGATGTCCTCGGCCTCGCAGGAGGCGCTTGCCAAGCAGAGCATTACCGCCAACCAAAAGACCTACTCCAACATCAACGAGTGCTTTGAGGCGCTCGAGTCCGGCGAGGTCGACTATGTGATCTGCGACTCCACGGCTGGCGGCTACCTTGCACGCCTGATGAGCGAGGTCTCCTATGTCGGTGCGCTTGAGGCGCCCTCGACGCTTGGTGTTGCGGGCCTCTCGTCCAATGACGAACTGTGCCGTGCCGTGAGCGATGCCCTCGACGACATCACGGTCGACGGCACGCTCGAGGCAGTTCACTGCGTCTGGTATGGCAGGATGCCCTACGACCTCACCACTAAGACGGTTTCGGGCGCTAACGTGCAGCCGGGCGACTCTGAGTCCAGTGAGACCACGTCCTCCGGCAGAGAGTCCTCCGATTCCAACAATGAGACCGCATCCTCCGAGGACAAATCGTCCAGCCAGGAAGGCGCCATCACCGACGACGACATTAACAAACTCAATAGCTAGTTATTGCTAGGGGTGGTGTCTCCTATACGTTGGAAAGGACACCTCTTCACGGTTTCAACACGCACTGCCGGGCTTCCCCGATGGGGGAGCCCGGCTTTTTCATCCCAATAAAACAAGCAGGTCAAAGCCAATTTTCGGGACCAAATACAAAGCTGTTGGCTCCCTCCTATAGCGCACTTTGCCACAGAAAAGTGCGAGACTTCGGTATGCGGTATCAAGCAATCGTTATTCGGGTCTTTAGGAATCCGCGTGATTAAATGCACGGCAATGGGTACATAGCCAGTACAGTAAGTCCCCGAGGCAGATTGGAGCCACGTATGGATATCAAGGTTTCTGGACGCAAGACGACGGTAACCGATGCTCTGCGTGCGCATGTGGATGAGAAGATCGGCGAGGCGCTCAAGGTTTTCGACATCGAGCCCATGACAGTCGACGTCGTGCTTCGTTATGAGAAGAACCCCTCGAACCCCAACCCGGCAATCGTCGAGGTCACGGTTCGTGCCCGCGGCTCTGTGATTCGCGTTGCCGAGCACGGCGCAGATATGTATGCCGCCATCGATCTCTCCGCCGATAAGGTTACTCGTCAGCTGCGCAAGTTCAAGACCAAGGTCGTGGACAACCGCCAGAGCGGTGCCAGTGCAGCGGATGTCGCACCGGTCGAGCGCGTCGAGGATCTGGCTGACCTGCTGCTGCCCGAGGAGGAGGACGACCTGCTCGTCCGCGAGAAGGTCATCGATGTCACCCCGATGACTGAGGAGCAGGCGCTGGTGCAGACCGATCTGCTGGGCCACGACTTCTACGTGTTCGAGAACGCGACGACCGGTCTCATCAATGTGGTGTATCACCGTAAGAATGGTGGATATGGCATCATCAAGCCCCGCATCGAAACACTTGACGAGTAAAATACGTTAACTTGCATGAGTTAACGGTTGGCGGCCATCCCATGCGGGTGGCCGCCTTTTTACGTAAGGAGTCGCTTTGATGGACAAGGCCGCATCCGCCGGTCATTCGAACCGTTGCCGCATCGTCGTCGATACCTGCTGCGACTTTAGCCCCGAGGTCGCCGCGAACCTCGATGTCGATATCCTGGGTTTTCCCTTTATTATCGATGGCGAGGAGCGCACAGACGACATCTGGTCGAGCATGAGCCCTAAGGAGTTCTACGACCGCATGCGCGCCGGTGCCCGCGTGTCCACCTCGGCTGTGTCGCTCGGTCGCTATATCGAGTTCTTTACCGAGTGCGCCAAAGAGGGTACGCCCACGGTCTACCTGTGCTTTACCTCGGCGCTGTCGTCGAGCTACAACTCCGCGTGCCAGGCGGCAGATGCCGTGCGCGCCGAGTATCCCAACTTTGAGCTCTACGTGGTCGACAACGCTCTGCCCTGCGCGACCGGCGCGCTCTTGGCGCTCGAGGCCGTGCGCCAGCGTTCGGCGGGACTGACCGCCAAACAGCTGGTCGATTGGGCAAACGAGGCAAAAACCTACGTGCACGGCTACTTTACGCTCGAGAGCTTCGACGCACTGGCTGCCGGCGGCCGCATTCCTCCCGCGGCGGCGCAGCTCACGGCAAAGCTCGACGTCAAGCCCGAGCTCTCCTACGACCTGGCCGGCTCGCTGTCGCTGATCGGCGTCAACCGCGGCCGCAAGAAGGCGCTCAAGTCCATCCTCAAGTCGTTCCGCGAGAACTACGTGCCCGATCGCACCATGCCCATCGCCATCATGACGGCCGATGCCGAAAAGGATGGTGACTGGCTCGAAGCCGCCATCCGCAAGGAGGAGGGTTGCGCCGACGTCACGATCATTCGCGGCTCCGTGGGTCCCACCATCGGCTCGCACGTGGGCCCCGGCATGGTGGGCTGCGCGTTTTGGGGTAAGAACCGCGCCGACAAGGCGTCGCTTTCCGACCGTATCGCCCGCCGCGTGCGCGGTCAGTAGGCAAGCGCTGCGTCCGTAATTGCCCTCGACTCACAGCCCAAACGCTGGCACCGAGTATTCAACCTGGTAACAACACCCAACCCAAAAGGAAAGGTTTCATGGCAAACAAGCTCTCCGTCGCATTCATTGGCACCGGAATCATGGGTGCCCCCATCGCCGGCCACATTCTGGACGCCGGCTATCCCGTCACGGTCAACAACCGCACCAAGTCCAAGGCGGCGGCGCTTATCGAGCGCGGCGCCGTCTGGGCAGATACGCCGGCCGATGCCGCGGCGAACGCCGATGTCGTCTTTACCATGGTGGGCTATCCCTCCGAGGTCGAGGAACTCTACCTGGCGGGCGACGGCCTGCTCGCGTGCACCAAGCCGGGTGCGGTCTTGATCGACCTCACCACGAGCTCGCCCGAGCTTGCCCGTGACATTGCCGAGGCCGCCCAGGTTTCTGGTCGCATGGCGTTTGACTGCCCCGTCACCGGCGGCGAGTCGGGCGCTATCGCCGGTACGCTCACGGCTATCGTGGGCGCTACCGAGAACGACATCGCGCCGGTCCGCGACATCCTTGCCACCTTTGCGGCCAACATCTGCTGCTTCGACGGCGCCGGCAAGGGCCAGGCTGCCAAGCTCGCCAACCAGATGTCGCTGGGCGCCTGCATGGTCGGCATGGCAGACGCCATGGCATTTGCCGAGTTGAGCGGCCTTGATCTGGAGAAGACCCGCCAGATGATCCTGGGCGGTACCGGCAAGTCCGGCGCCATGGAGAGCCTGGCTACCAAGGCGCTCGACGGCGACTACAAGCCCGGCTTTATGGTCGAGCACTTCATCAAGGACCTGCGCTTGGCGCTCGCCTATGCCGACGATCGCGAGCTTGCGCTGCCCGGCGCCGACGTGGCCTTTACGCTCTACGACATGCTCGATGCCATCGGTGGTGCCAAGCTGGGCACCCAGGCCATCACGGTCCTCTATAAGGAGGAGGCCGACGCCATCGCCGCCGGTCTGGACTGGTCGCAGTATCGTCCCGAGGAGCATGGCGCTCACGAGGAAGGCTGCGGTTGCGGCGAGCATGGCGACGATCACGAGTGCGGTTGCGGCCACCACCATGGCGAGGACCACGAGTGTTGCGGCGGCCACGGCCATGATGATGGCCACGAGTGCTGCTGCGGCCACCATCACGGGGAGTAGCGCCCATGAGCTTGACGTTCGTGGTGCTTGCGCTGGTGCTCTTTCTCTTTGCGATCTACATCGGCTTTTTGTGCGGCCAGTGGGCGTGCGAAAAGCGCGTCATCACCAAGCGCGACTACTGGATTGCCAACTTTGCAGGAGCGGCGGCAGTCATCCTGCTGACCTGGGTGTTCTCGCTGTTCCCGCTGGTGCAGTTTGCGCCGATCGGCTGGCTCGGCGGCTTTATCGCCGGCCTTAAGATGAGCTTTGGCGAGTCCGTCGGCCCGTGGCGCAAGCACGACGAGGTCTTTAACGTCAACAAGGCCCATCGCGCCGCCGCCGACGCGGGCGACGCCGAGGAGCGCCGCCGTGCGCGTCGCAATGGCGCGGCCGACCGACAGCTCATCTCGGTCACCGATGACAGCAAGGGTGCTGGCAAGCACGCTAAGAAATAGTAAGAAGAGGTAATTATGGCAGAAAACAAAGACGAACAGCTCACCGACGAGGAGCTGGCACAGCTTCAGCTGGCAGAGGAGAACGAGAACGCCGTCGACCGTCTGGTCCAGGAGCTCGGCTGCCCCACGCGCCGCATCCGCCAGTTTGCCGCTCGCGTGCTGCACCTGCTTGCCGAGCGTGATCCGCAGCGCGTCGTGACCTGCGTGCCCGCGCTGATCGAGGCGCTCGACCGCCCCGAGGCTCAGACCCGCTGGGAGGCCCTCGATGCCCTGACGGCGCTCGCCACCACCTGCCCCGAGCAGCTGGGCGATGCCTTTGAGGGCGCCGAGACCGCGCTGTTCGACGAGATTTCCTCCACGCTGCGCTATGCCGCCTTCCGCCTGCTGTGCGTGTGGGGCGCCACGGGCGTCGAGCGTTCGCGCGAGGCTTGGCCCATCCTGGACGAGGCCATCCAGTGCTACCACGGCGACCTCGAGTATCGCGACATGCTCGGTTGCCTGTACGAGTTTGGCCAGGGCGAGATTGACGCCGAGGTCGCCGAGAAGCTCGCGCTGCGCCTTAAGTTCGACGCCGAGAACGGCAAGGGCAGCTATCTCAAGGCCCGTTCGAGCGAGATTTGCGAAATGCTTGTTAAACGTTTTGGCCTGGATCTCTCCAAAAAGAAGAAGCGTGCTAGCGTTAAAAAATCTGACGACGCCGAAAACGAGGAGTAACAGATTATGGCGCACGATGTAGTCCTGATTCCCGGTGACGGTATTGGTCCCGAGATTACGCAGGCCATGCGCCGCGTGGTCGAGGCCACCGGTGTCCAGATCAATTGGAATGTCCAGGAGGCCGGTGCCGGCGTCATGGACGAGTTTGGCACGCCACTGCCCCAACACGTGCTCGATGCGGTCGCCGAGACCAAGGTTGCCATCAAGGGCCCCATCACCACGCCGGTCGGCACGGGTTTCCGCAGCGTCAACGTGGCCCTGCGCAAACACTTTGACCTGTATGCCTGCGTGCGCCCCTGCCTGTCGCAGCCGGGCGACGGCTCGCGCTTCCGCGACGTCGACCTGGTCATCGTGCGCGAGAACACCGAGGACCTCTACGCCGGCATCGAGTTCGATGAGGGCGCTGCCGAGGTCGAGGAGCTCTCGCAGCTTGTCGAGCGCTCGGGTCAGAAGACCTTCGCCGCCGATTCCGCTATCTCGATCAAGCCCATCTCCATCGCCAAGAGCCGCCGTATTGTGGAGTATGCCTTTGAGTATGCCCGCCGCTGCGGCCGCAAAAAGGTGACGGCCGTACACAAGGCAAACATCATGAAGGCGACCGACGGCCTGTTCCTGCGCGTTGCGCGCGAGGTGGCCGCCAGCTATCCCGATATCGAGTTCAACGACAAGATCGTCGACGCCACCTGCATGGGCCTGGTCCAGAACCCCAACGACTTCGATGTCCTGGTGCTGCCCAACCTGTACGGCGACATCGTAAGCGATCTGTGCGCCGGCCTGGTGGGCGGTCTGGGCATGGCCCCCGGCTCCAACATCGGTGCCGATTGCGCCATCTTTGAGGCTACGCACGGCTCCGCGCCCGATATCGCTGGCCAGGATATCGCCAACCCCACGGCCGAGATTCTCTCTGCTGCGATGATGCTCGATCACCTGGGCGAGAACGACGCTGCCAATCGCATTCGCGCCGCCGTGTCTGCCACGCTCGACGAGGGCGAGCAAGTTACCGGTGACGTGCGTCGTGCCCAGACCGGCTCCGTTGAGGGCGCTGTGGGCACGCAGGCATTTGCCGATGCCGTTATGGCGCACCTGGCCTAAGGCATGCACACTGCAAACGCCTAAATAGTACTTAAGTGTTTGCGTATAACCTAAGAATCAATACGCCCGGCGCTCTGTCGGGCGTATTCTATTGAGGACTATGTTTCCTAACAAGGAGTAACCGATATGGGTCTGATTCAAAAGAAGGACGAGAAGGACGAGATCGACGGCATCCAGATCATCGAGCGCGGCGAAGGCCCCGACGGTGACGATGACGAGAAGATCGATCTGGTCGCCGGTACGTCTGCCGAGCACATTGCCGCCGGCACGACGGCCGAGGAGGAGGACGCCCGACTGGAGGCTCAGATTGCCGCGGATGCCGCTGACAAGAACCTCATGCCCGAGGAGCAGGACGAGGACGACGACTCCGACGTGGACGACCATGCATCCAAGCACAAGAAGACGATGATTGCCGCCTTCGTGGTTGCCGTCGTGATCGCTGCCGTGGTCGGCTTCTTTATTGGCAACGGTGGTTTTGGCGGCAAGGGTGTCGGCTCGGCGACCCTGACCGAGGACCAGCTCGATTCGACCGTGGCAAGCTATAGCTACAACGGCAAGAAGAGCGATATCACCGCGCGCGAGGCCATCGAGAGCCAGTACAGCCTCGACACCGTCAAGGACGACGATGGCAACTACACCGCTCCGTCTGCCGACGTCATCCTGTCCTACGTGCGCAACAAGATCCTGCTCGACGCTGCCGAGGACGAGGGCATTACCGTCTCCTCTAAGGAGATGAAGAAGTACGCCGAGGATTCTATCGGCACTTCGGACTACGACACCATGGCCACGCAGTATGGCGTGTCCAAGGACCAGGCCAAGCAGATTGTCCGCCAGTCCGCGACGCTGCAGAAGCTCTACAAGAAGAAGGTGGGCGATAGCTCCGCGACCATGCCGACTGCTCCGACTGAGCCTTCTGACGGCAACGAGGACACCGCGAGCAAGGACTACGCCGATTACATCATCAACCTTGCCGGCGACGAGTGGGATAGCGAGAAGGGCACTTGGAAGGACGCCGATAGCGCCTACGCTAAGGCCTTTGCCGACGATGCCTTTACGGCCGATAGCGCTACCTATAAGCAGGCCATGACCGCCTATTACACCGCCTACCAGCAGTATTCCTCGCAGGCTTCGAGCGCCAGCTCCAAGTGGACCGAGTACGCCAACGGCCTGTATGCCAAGGCCAACATCAGCATCTATGGTCTGTTTGCATAAAGATCTGTCTGAGCCGCCGAGCGCGTAACCGAAATATCTGAATAAGCCCGCTAGAACGGATGTTGTTCTAGCGGGCTATTTGCGTTTAGGCGCTGGTGGCTAAATTATGCCTATCAATCTTTAAGTCCAAAAAGGTTATCGGCTTCATCGTCAGGCATATATTCCAGTACATCGCCCGGTTGGCAGTCGAGTGCCCGGCATATCGCGTCAAGAGTTGAAAAACGTATGGCAGAAACCTTGCCCGTCTTAATGCGCGACATATTGACCTGGGAGATGCCCACGCGTCCCGCAAGCTCTTTGGATGAGATCTTGCGTTCGGCGAGCATGCGGTCAAGCCGCAGAATAATCATGGATTCCCCCTAGAGCAACTCGTCATCTTGTTTTTGCAGGATATACCCGTAGCGGAAGATACTGGCAATCAGGCAAATAATCAGGCCTGCAAAGAGCATGGAGGGCTCGAATAACTGGCCGACGAACGCATCCGTAAAGCTGCCGCCAAATCCTGAGAGTATCATTCCCGTGATTACGGCACCAAGAAGCCTCACGGCAACGCCGCCGATAAGGAATAAATGTCCTACTCGACGAAGTGTCTGGTTACATTCAAGGTCAAAGGGCCTGCCTTCCTTTTCAATGTTGAAGAAAAGCCTGCGCACGCTTATCGCGATGGTAAGCGCGAGGCATGTCATCAAGAGGCTCCCTATGGCAGTGTGGCCATCGTGTGCGACGAGCATAAGTGGGGCCTGCGCATCGGTACCGACGATAGCAAGGCACGGCCCTTCGCCGGCTTGAAGTTCTACGGATTGGAGACACGAGCCTTGGGAGAGGCCAGGCAATATGAGTAGAAGGTCAATCGCAATGACTGCGAGGAGTCCCAGAACGAGCGCGGTGGTAATGCAGACCGTGGCCCATTTGCAGATGCGAGTGAGCTTCCTCAGATCGGCTATTGCCTGTTCACGGTCGATGGCTTCATTCGATTTGGATACGTTCCAGCGGATCATAGCTCCTCCAACCAATGTCTTGGATGATACTTGTATCTTATATCATATTTAATGATAAACGATAAACAATTACAGATTAGAGTAAGTAATGTTTGTGAGACGAATAGCGAGAGCTATGGCTCATTTTGGGTGTCGGAGTTTGGCGCGCGGGGGATGAGGACAAATGTCAAAACTTCCCTTGATCGCGCAAGCGCTCCATTGTGTTTCCCTAATTCATCTGGGAAAACGACTGCAAACGATTGCAAGTAACCGGTGAACGGTCGAAAACTACCGTTCACCGATAATCTCAAAACTGGTTCTAACTGGTATTAAGTCAAAAAGACCAATTCACATATCTTCACAATGACCTGCAATTTTTCTACACGCTATTTTTAGCCGCCCTGCGTTGTTTAGACACAGGAAAAGATCCGATCTTTTGCCAAAGCATTTCGGAACGGTTTCAAAACCGCAGGTAGAAGTGTTAACGACCGGTAAACGGTCGATTTATCACCGTGAGCGGTGCAAAAACGTTTTACCGTATGAATCAACGAAAGCGACCTCTTCTGGGGTGATATAGTGACAACAACACGTCACGTGGTTACTACCAGTTTAGAAACCACTGGTCTTCAAAGTACGCTTTCTAAGAAGCTTTAAGGGCGAGCGCCCGCTGGCTTCCGAAAATCATCGGACTCAGATCGTACACACCTTCGGAAGGGAAATTTGAATGGTTGGCTTTATTCTTACCGGTCATGGACAGTTCGCACCCGGCCTCGCAAGCGCTATCGCTATGGTTGCTGGCGACCAGCCCGCTTTTACCGTCGTTCCTTTTGAGGGCGACCAGGCTGCTTCCTACGGTGAGGATCTCCGCGCCGCTATTACCGCCATGCGCGAGGAGTGCGATGGCGTGCTCGTCTTTACCGACCTGCTTGGTGGCACCCCGTTCAACCAGGCGATGATGATTGCCCAGGATGTCGACAACGTCGAGGTTCTGACCGGCACCAACCTTCCCATGGTTATTGAGCTTCTGTTCCTCCGCGGCAACGCCACGCTCGCCGAGCTTGGCGAGCAGGCCGTGACCGTTGGCCAGACGGGCATCACCGCCCAGACGGTCGCATCCGTTGCCGGCTCCGACGAAGAGGATATCTTCGGCGACGAGGACGGCATCTAATGGCCGATTTCGGAGCCAACGTCCTGAGCTCCTCGGTCGCCCTTTTAGGCCTGCTTGTCATCATGGGCTTGATTTACACCATCTGGTCGCAAATCAACATGAAGAAGAAGCAGAAGTACTTCAAGGAGCTGCACACCGAGCTCAAGCCGGGTCAAGAGGTTCTTTTCGCCGGCGGTATCTACGGAACCATCAAAGGCATCGAAGGCGAGAAGGTCCAGATCAAAGTCCGATCCGGAGCCGTCGTAGATGTTTCGCGTTACGCGATTCAGGAGATCAAGTAACTGTCGTCAGCAAATAACGAAAGGAAGCTGATCAACATGGCAGAACCCAACATTCTTCTTACCCGCATCGATAACCGACTGGTTCATGGTCAGGTTGCCACCCAGTGGAACTCCACCCTGGGCTCCAACCTCATCCTCGTCGCCAACGACGACGTGGCGTCCAACACCATGCGCCAGAACCTCATGAAGATGGCCGCTCCCGCCGGCGTCGCTACGCGTTTCTTCTCTCTGCAGAAGACCATCGACGTCATTGGCAAGGCGAGCCCGCGCCAGAAGATCTTCATCGTGGCCGAAACACCGGAAGACGTGCTTACGCTCGTCAAGGGCGGTGTGCCTATAAAGAAGGTAAACATCGGCAACATGCACATGTCGGAAGGAAAGCGCCAAGTCGCCACCTCCGTCGCAGTTAACGACGAGGATGTCGCTGCGTTTAAAGAGCTGCAGGAATTGGGGGTGGAGTTGGAGATCAGGCGCGTTCCGAGCACGCCTGTTGAGGACACGAGCAAGCTCTTCTCGTAATCCTCGTGATCCACGTTGTCAGGAGTGAAACCCTGACGTTCTGTACGTGAAATCCAAAGTGCGTACATACATTTTGAAAGGAGGAGCAAGATGGAATACTCGATCATCCAGATCGCTCTGGTCTTCGTCGTCACGTTCATCGCGGCAATCGACCAGTTTGACTTCCTCGAGTCTCTCTATCAGCCCATCGTCACCGGCGCCGTCATCGGTCTTATCCTTGGCGACCTCAACACCGGTCTTCTCGTGGGTGGTACCTATCAGCTCATGACGATCGGCAACATGCCGATCGGAGGCGCTCAGCCGCCTAACGCCGTCATCGGCGGCATCATGGCAGCCATTCTCGCTATCGCCACGGGCCTCGAGCCCAACGCGGCAGTCGGTCTCGCCATTCCGTTCGCTCTGCTTGGCCAGCTCGGCGTTACCCTGGTCTTCACGCTTATGTCCCCGCTTATGTCCACGGCCGATAACATGGCTCACAACGCGGACACCAAGGGCATCGAGCGCCTGAACTACTTCGCCATGGCTCTGCTCGGCCTGATCTTCGCTGTCGTCGTCACCCTGTTCTTCATCGCTGGCGCTACCATTGGTCAGACCATCGCTTCCGCCATCCCGACTTGGCTGCAGACCGGTCTGTCCGCTGCAGGCGGCATGATGCGCTTCGTCGGCTTCGCCGTCCTGCTCAAGGTTATGATGAACCGCGATATGTGGGGCTTCTTCCTCATGGGCTTTGGCCTCGCGCTCATCACCGTTGCCAACGATTCGCTGGCAACCCCTGCTCTGCTCATCCTCGCTCTCATCGGCTTCGGCATCGCTTTCTGGGACTTCCAGCAGCAGACCGAGCTGAAGGGTGCAGCTGTTTCTGACGGAGGTGACTTCGAAGATGGCATCTAATGAGTATGTGATCCCGGAGCACTACGAGGATCTCACTCCTGCTCCGCAGCTCGACCAGAAGACCCTCAACAAGATGGCTTGGCGCTCCTGCTTCCTGCAGGCATCGTTCAACTACGAGCGCATGCAGGCCGCTGGCTGGCTCTACTCCATCATCCCCGGTCTGGAGAAGATCCACACCAACAAGAACGACCTCGCGGCTTCCATGAGCCACAACCTGGAGTTCTTCAACACCCACCCGTTCCTTGTCACCTTTGTTATGGGCATCGTGCTTTCGCTCGAGCAGAACAAGGTTGACATCCCCACGATCCGCGCCGTCCGCGTCGCCGCAATGGGCCCGCTCGGTGGTATCGGTGACGCCCTGTTCTGGCTGACGCTCGTGCCTATCACGGCCGGCATCACCTCCAACATGGCCATCAACGGCAACGCCGCTGCACCGATTATCTTCCTGGTGATCTTCAACGTCGTCCAGTTCGCTCTGCGCTTCTGGCTCATGAACTGGTCCTACAAGCTTGGCACCAGCGCTATTGACGCTCTGACCGCCAACATGCAGGCCTTCACGCGTGCCGCTTCCATCATGGGCGTCTTCGTCGTCGGTTGCCTGGTCGTCACCATGGGTGGCACCCAGATCAACCTCCAGATCCCCAACGGCACCACCCGTGGTCTCTCCGCTACTACCGTGATCGTCTCCGAGAAGGAGGCCGAGAACTTCACCGGTATGGAGGGCATCGATACCGAGACCGCTGAGGCCGGTACCATCGCCATGACCGATAAGGACGGCAACGCCCTTACCGCTTCCGATGCCGACGGCAACGCTGTCGAGTGCGGCGTCACCGATCTGGGTAACGGCATGGAGTCCGTGACCTACGGCACCGTTACCGAGGATCCGGTCAACTTCTCTGTTGCCGACACCCTCAACACCATCGTCCCGAAGCTCGTCCCGCTTATGCTTACGCTGCTGCTTTACTACATGTTCGCTAAGCACAGCTGGACCCCGACCAAGGGCATTCTCCTGCTCTTCGTCCTTGGCATCCTGGGCGCTGGCCCGCTTGGTCTCTGGCCGAGCATCTGGTAAGGCTCTAGCTTGAGGGGTGTGTCCCTACGCGGCTCACACCCCGACCCCTTAAGCCATGTGTATGTTAAAAGCCGCGTGCTCGAAAGAGCGCGCGGCTTTTGTTTTCTTAATGATTCGGGTGTGGCAGACAGATAATGCATAACACCCTAGGTAGTTAGCCGAAATCGAGCAAAAGGGAGGATAGGATGGCGATCGGAGCGCGTAAGCAACCGCTGTACGATCAGCTGGTCGATATTCTGACCGAAAAGATTGACCATGAATATCGCGCCGGTGACATGATTCCTTCCGAGCGCGAACTTTCGGAGCGCTATGGTCTCTCGCGCACTACGGTACGCCTGGCTCTGCAGGAACTGGAGCGTTTAGGACTGGTGGTTCGGCAGCACGGTCGCGGTACCTTTGTGACCGACCGCTCGGCAAAGGCAACCAATCTTATGCAGTCCTACAGCTTTACCGAGCAGATGCGCGCGATGGGTCGCGACCCCGAGACCACGATTCTCGATTTTTGCGAGATGGAGGCCGATAAGAATCTGGCTGAGCATATGGGATTGCGTATCGGTGATCGCATTTTTAAGCTCAAGCGTCTTCGTTCTGCCGACAACATGCCCATGATGGTCGAACGCAGCTATCTACCGGTTCGTCAATTTCTATCCCTAAAGCGACCACTGCTAGAGCGTAAGCCGCTTTACGATGTGATTGAGCAAGACTTTCAGCAAAAGATACGCGTGGCCGAAGAGGAGTTCTATGCGAGCATAGCCCGTCCCACCGATGCTCACCTTTTGGGAATTGTCGAGGGCTCGCCTGTGCTCGACTTGGTCAGGACTACGTATAACGAGTCAAACGAGGTTGTGGAGTATACACTCTCGGTTGCTCGTGCCGATCAGTTTAAATACAAGGTTTACCACCAGCGCAGCAACTAGTGTTTGCATCGTTTCCATATGGTGATTCTTTGCATTTAACTGGTTACTACCAGATAACCAACCGAAGTGTATAATTGCACGTCAGAGGATTACTTCTAGAGAGAGGTATTAGAAATGTTCGAGAAGAGTGTCGAGGAGCTCACCGAGCTCGGCGCCCAGATCACCACGGCCGAGATTGCTCAGCAGCCCGAGCTTTGGCGCGATACGCTCAACATCTATCGCGAGAACAAGGAGGCCATCGAGGCCTTCCTGGCCGAGGCTCGCGCTATGGGCGAGGGTCGTCTGTCCGTTGTCTTCACCGGTGCCGGTACGTCCGACTACGTTGGCGATACCTGCGCCCCGTACCTGCGTCACGCTGGCAACACTGATCTCTACGACTTTAAGCCCATCGCCACGACCGACATCGTGAGCGCCCCGCGCGACTTCCTGCGCGCCGAGGATCCCACGCTCGTGGTTTCCTTTGCCCGCTCTGGCAACAGCCCCGAGAGCCTTGCCGCCGTTGCCGTTGCCAAGGAGCTCGTCCACAACGTCAAGTTCCTCAACATCACCTGCGCTCCCGAGGGCAAGCTTGCCGTCGAGTCTGCCGATGATCCCAATGCGCTGACGCTGCTCATTCCGCGCGCCAACGACAAGGGCTTCGCCATGACCGGTTCTTATTCCTGCATGACCCTGCTCTCCACCCTTATTTTCGACACTGCCTCTGACGAGCAGAAGGCCGAGTGGGTCGAGACGATTGCCAAGATGGGCGAGGAGGTCATCTCCCGTGAGCCCGAGATCGCCGATTACCTGGCTGGCGATTTCAACCGCGTGACCTACTTGGGTTCTGGCTCCTTCGGTGGCCTTGCTCAGGAGAGCCAGCTCAAGATCCTCGAGCTCGCTCACGGTCTGGTCGCTACTTCCTACGACACCTCCATGGGCTATCGTCACGGACCTAAGTCCTTCGTCGACGATAAGACGCTCGTCTTCGTGTTCGTCAACAACGACGCCTACACCCGTCAGTACGACATCGACATCCTCAACGAGATCGGTGGCGACGAGATCGCTCAGCACACCATCGCCGTTCAGCAGGAAGGTGCCACCGTCTATGAGGGTGAGTCCTTCACCTTTAAGGGCTACGAGGCACTTCCCGAGGGTTACCTTGCTCTGCCGTTCGTGATGTTTGCCCAGGCTATCAGCCTGCTCAACTCCGTCCGCGTGGGCAACACGCCCGATACGCCGAGCCCCACCGGCACGGTCAACCGCGTGGTTAAGGGCGTGACGATTCACCCCTTCACCGCTTAATCGCGTCCCCCTGTAAGGGCGCCCGTCCGCTCATAACGGCGGGCGGGCGCTTTTTGTTTTACGTGAGCTGGGTATAAGCATTACCACAGTCAACTGCTTTAGAAGCGAGGAGTGCATATGAGCACGTACGCAATTAAGGCTGACAAGTTCTTCTTGCCGGCAGGCCCGCAACTGGGCGGCTATCTTATGGTCGAGGATGGCGTTTTTGGCGCCTGGCAGGCCGACGAGCCCTCTTGCGAAATTAAGGACTACACGGGATCGTGGATCGCACCGGGTATGGTCGATACTCACATCCATGGCTTCTACAACCACTCAACTACCGATAACGATCCCGAGGGCATCGATATCAGCTCAACCGAGCTCGCCCGTCGCGGTACCACCAGCTGGCTGCCCACGACGTTCACCGATGGCGTCGAACAGATCAAGGACGCCTGCGCTGCTATCGCCAAGGCGGACGAGGGCCGCGGCCCCGACTTCTGCGGTGCCCGCATTCAGGGCATCTACCTGGAGGGCCCCTTCTTTACCATGAAGCACGTGGGCGCGCAGAACCCCGCTTACCTGATTGACCCCTCCGAGGAGGTTTTCGACCAGTGGCAGGAGGCTGCGGGCGGTCGCATCGTTAAGAGCGCCATGGCCGCCGAGCGCGACGGTGCCGCTGCTTATGCGGCTGCTCTGAACGCCAAGGGCGTGGTGACCAGCATCGGTCACTCCGACGCCACCTACGATGAGTGCATCGCCGCTATCAATGCCGGTGCCAGCTGCTTTACGCATACCTATAACGGCCAGCGCGGTCTGCATCACCGTGAGCCCGGTGTCGTGGGTGCTGCCATGTCTACGCCCGAGACCTACGCCGAGATCATCTGTGACGGCAAGCACGTAAACCCTGCCGCCATCAAGGCGCTGCTGCAGGCAAAGGGCTGGCAGCACACGGTACTCATCACCGACTGCCTGGGTTGCGGCGGCATGCCCGAGGGCAGCTACACCAGTGGCGGCATGGACGTCATCATGAAGGACAACCTGTGCTGGCTCGCCGACGGCAAGAGCATTGCCGGCTCGGTGCTCACGCTTGCCCAGGGCGTCAAGAACATCGTCGACTGGGGCATCGCCAGCGCCGATATCGCCATTCGCATGGCAACTGAGGTGCCGGCACGCTCCGCGCACATCGAGGATAAGTGCGGCAGCATCATGCCGGGTCGCGACGCCGACTTTGTCGTGTTCGACCATGAGCTCACCCTCGTCGAGACGTATGTTGGCGGCCAGAGCGTCGGCAACGCCTTTACCGATTAACGATAGAAAAAGACGGCGGGCCCGAATCTGCTCGGACCCGCCGTATGGGTTAAACGCTCAAAAGCACCTTAACAGTTACAGCTTGTTAACGATCTTCTTTGCCGTGCGCTTGACGCCGGCCACAAGACCCCCCGCGGGATGCTCCTTTTCGTATGCTAGACGCTTCTCGCGCTTGGCGTACTCTTCGACGATGATGTCGCCATACTCGTCTTCGATCTTGTCGAAGAAGTCGACGGCGCCCTTAATTTCCTCAGCTGTCGGGTGTCCCTTCTGGACGCCGCCGGTGAGTTTGAACGGCCCCCACGTATCAAAGCCGGGACAGCCGTAGACGCCCATAAAGATGGCCTGCCTCATGCGGCAGATGCCATCGATATCCTTGCCGTACCACTTGTTTTTGCCACCGTAGGTCATAAGGCCAAACACCTTGTCCTGCGGCTGCAGCACGTTCGTGAGCACGCGTGCCATGTCCTTGTCGATCTCGGAGTAATAGATGCCCGTGGCGACACCGATCAGATGGTATTCGTGCAGGTCGGGGTACTCGTTTTTACCGAGTGACTTCACGTCGAGGGTATCGATTTCGGGGTGTGCCTCAACGATGGCGTCCACGAGCTTTTTCGTATTGCCGTGGTGGCGTGAGGCATAAAGGATGATGGTTCGCATAAGAAGGCCTTTCAGCTGTAATTGCATCAATGTCTGTATGGTACCCCGTTGCATGCCTGGGAAACCGGACGCATCGATGAACGTGCGGGTTTGTCCTTTGGTCAGGGCCGAGACGGGTACTTGCGAGCAAAAAGCAGTTGTTCGAAAGGATAGGCAATGGAATACGCTCTCTCCAACGATTCGATTTCTATTAAGGTGTCCACGGCTGGCGGTTCGTTTACCTCGATCGAGGCCGGAGGTCGCGAGTATCTGTGGCAGGGCGATCCCGCCGTGTGGTCCGGCCAAGCACCGATTTGCTTCCCGATTTGCGGAGGCTTGCGCGACAACAACGCCATGACGTTTGCCGGGCATCATGTAAAGCTCGCTCGCCATGGGTTTGCGCGCAAACAGGAGTGGAAGCTGCTGAGCCAGAGCGAGAACGAGCTGGCGATGTGCCTGGCTTCGGAGGATAACGCCGCGCTGCTGAGCGATTATCCGTATCCGTTTAAGCTTGTCGCCCGCTATACGCTCGAGGACGCTGCCGTGCGCGTTTCCTATGAGGTGACCAACGAGGGCACCGAGGACATGCCGTTCTTTATTGGCGGTCATCCCGGCTTTAGGTGTCCGCTCGATGAGGGCGAGGCCTATACGGACTACGAGTTGCGCTTTGAGAAAGACGAGGCTGCGGAGCTCTGCACCGCCGTTCCCTCGACTGGATTGATTGACGTGGCAAACCGCTCCAAGAACCCCATGGTGGGAAAGACGCTGCCCCTGTCGCACGATCTCTTCGATTTTGCGGAGACCATCTTTGACGTGCTCGAGAGCCGTCAGGTCACGCTTTCCAAAAAGGGCGAGGACAAGGGCGTCCGCCTGAGCTTTGAGGGCTTCCCATATCTCATTGTGTGGAGCAAGCCCGAGGGCGATTTTGTGGCGGTTGAGCCTTGGGGCGGTCTCTCGACCTGCTCCGATGAGGACGACGTGCTTGAGCATAAGCGCGGCTGCCTTGTCGCCAAGCCCAAGGAGACCGTCGTTCGCTCGTTCACGATTGAGATTCTGTAATTCCGTTTTGTCGACTCGTATCGCGAGGCACAAGGAGCCTGCGAGATAAGGAGCTAAAAATGATCCTCACCGTTACGATGAACCCGTCTGTCGATACGCGCTATCAGCTCGATGAGCTCATTATCGACGACGTCAACCGTGTGACGCCCGAAAAGACCGCCGGCGGCAAGGGCCTCAACGTGGCCCGCGTGCTGGGTCAGCTGGGCGACGACGTTGTGGCAACCGGTCTGCTCGGCGGCCACATGGGCGCCTACATGGCTGAGCTCATGGACGCCAACGGTATTAACAACGACTTTGTGCCCATCAAGGGCGAGACTCGAATTTGCCTCAACATTCTCCACGCCGGCAACCAGACCGAGCTGCTCGAGAGCGGCCCGACAATTGCCCCCGAGGAGCTCGATGCCTTTACCGCCAAGTATACCGAGCTTGCAGGTAAGGCCGACGTCGTCACCATCTCGGGTTCGCTGCCCCGCGGCGTCGAGGCGGACTACTACGCCAAGATCACGGGCATTGCCGAGAACGCCGGAGCCAAGGTGCTGCTCGATACCTCGGGTGCCTCGCTCGAGGCTGCGCTCAAGTCCGAGGTTAAGCCCGAGCTGGTCAAGCCTAACCTGACCGAGATCAACGGCCTTCTGGGCACGAGCTTTACCACCGACGATGTGGACGAGCTCCGCGCCGCGCTCGCTTCTGACGCCCGCTTCTCCGATATCCCCTGGGTCGTCGTGTCCATGGGCGCTGCCGGCTCCGTTGGCTTCCACAATGGCCGTGCGTTCCGCGCAAAGACGCCCGATATCCCTGCCGTTAACGCAACGGGCTCTGGTGACTCCACTATCGCAGGCTTCGCGCATGCCATCGCTGCTGGCGCAGACGACGAGACGGTGCTGCGAACCGCCAACACTTGCGGCAAGCTCAACGCCATGGATCCTATGACCGGCCATCTGGTCATGGACCGTTGGGACGAGGTCTACAACGGCGTTGTCGTGACCGAGCTGTAAGGGCTTGGGCGTCGGTCCCGGCATCGCTTGCTAGCTCATGTCGACGACAAGTGCGATAGCATTATGTCGGGGCGCGACGCCGACGTTGTCGTGTTCAATCCCGACCTTACCCTGGTCGAGACGTATGTGGGCGGCAACAGCGTCGGTAACGCGTTTATCGAGTAGCCGCCAAAGAAACGATCCGAGAGGGGATTTAGATGATTTACGGTGCATTGGGCGATATCGAGGAATACCGCGGAATGCTCAAGGGCCTCGATGTGCTGATTGACTGGCTCGAGGAGAACGATCCGGCGCAGCTCGAGGTCGGCAGCCATCCGATTCTGGGCGACAAGGTCTATGCGAACGTCATGGCTCCCACGACGCGTCCCGAGGCCGAGGCTCACTATGAGACGCATCAGCGCTATCACGACCTGCAGATCGATGTCGAGGGTCGCGAGGCCTTTAAGGTCGCTACGGGCAGCTTGACGCTGGTCCAGGAGTTTGACGAGAAGGACGACTACGATCTGGTCGATTCCGACGCCTCGATCGCCGGCGATCTTGCTGACGATAAGTTTGCACTGTTCGTTGCCGGCGAGCCTCATATGCCCACGCTCGAGTTCCCGGACGATGGCGCGCAGCCGGTCAAGAAGATCTGCTTTAAGCTGCTTGCAGATGCTTACTGGGAAGAGTAACGAACTGCTCGTGAGCTAGCGTGATTTCCCTTGGGGAACGCGTTTGAGCCCCGCTGATCGCGGTCCCCTTGGGGATTGCGGTTGGCGGGGCTTGTTGTTGAGTAGGGGAGTTGCCGACGGCGTTGTGCTTGGATTGGCGGATGCGCGCTCGAAATCGGCAACAAAAAAACCGCCCGAAGGCGGCTATCTTGTGCAATGGAGCCAGCGACCGGGCTCGAACCGGTGACCCCCGCTTTACGAGAGCGGTGCTCTACCAACTGAGCTACGCTGGCGGCCATGTGATGACGCAACTGAGGCGTCAACGGCTGTCTATGATACGGGACATCGCAAATCCGCGCAAGTGTTCTGACGGCTTTTCTCACTTTAAATGCACTAATATTGGAGACGTGATGTCTTGCTCTTACGGGTCTCAAACAGAATGGGGTGGCGATGGCTCAACCCAAGATTCTTCTCACACGCATCGATGACCGGTTTATTTACGGGCAAGACGTTGAGCTGTGGAACGAAGTCGTGGGTTCCAACCTTGTTTTAATCGTCAACGATGAGATTGCGGCTGATTCGCGCAAGTGGGCCCCTATGAGGGTGGCGACACCCGAGGGTGTCTGGACGCGGTTTTTCTCGGTGCAAAGGACTGTCGACATCATTCATACCGCAACGCCGCGCCAGTTGATTCTGATCATGGTGGCCTCACCTGCCGATGCGCTCGCGCTGGTTAAGGGCGGTGTGCCAATAACCAAGATCAGCATTGGCCATATGCGGGCAGGGGAAGGCAAACGCTCTGTAACGCCCGCGGTCGCCATAGACGATGCGGACATCGCCGCCCTCAAAGAGCTGCAAAAGCTCGGCATAGAACTAGAAATCCGCTATCTCCCCAGCTCCAATCCTGACCCCATCCAGCTAGTCATTTAAGAACGTCCCCAATGACTAGGCAGCAAAACGCCCGTCGGCGGTGGTGCCGGCGGGCGCTGCTGTGCGATATGTTGCGTTGTGGGCTTAGTGCCTCATAAAGTGGTATTCGATCACATTGCTGTAGGGGTGACCCGGGCCCACAATGCCCTGCGGGAACAGCGGCTGGTGCGGCGTGTCGGGGTACATCTCTGCCTCGAGGGCAAAGCCGGCGCCCCAACCATAGTTGGCATCGTCCTTGGCGTGCTCGTCGCCCAGCCAGTTACCGGTGTAGAGCTGAACGCCCGGTGCGGTGGTGTAGTAATCCAGCTCGCGGCCGGTCCACATCTCCTCGACATGCAGGGCGCGACGCAGGTTGCGGCTGTACTGATAGCCATCGATGCACAGGCAGTGGTCGTAGCCGCGTGCCTGCTTAATCTGCGGGTCGTCGGCTTCCATGCCGGGCGCGACGGGGCGCAGCTCACGGAAATCAAACGGCGTGCCCTCAACCGGAGCGATCTCGCCGGTGGGGATGTTCTGCTCGTTGATGGGCAGGTAGTTGGCAGCGTTGGCAACAAAGAAGTGCTCGCAGTCCATGCCGGCGTTATGGCCGGCAAGGTTAAAGTACGTGTGGTTGGTCATGGACACGTAGGTGGCGCGGTCGCTCTCGCAGCCATACTCGATGCGAAAGACGCCGGTGCGTGTAACGGTAAACACGGCCGTAAAGGTTCGGTTGCCGGGCAGGCCAAGCTCGCCATCCTTAAGCGAGGTGGTCATGCGCACGGCATTGTGGGCCTCGTCGAGTTCAACATCCCATACGCGCTTGTGCAGACCATGCTCAAGATCGCTGTGCAGGTTGTTGACGCCCTCGTTGGCGGGCATATGCCAGTCCGTGCCGTCGATGGTGATCGTGGCGCCCGCGGTGCGGTTGGCCACGGGGCCGATGGTCGCGCCAAAGCAAGCGGGGTTGTCAAAGTAATCCTCGAGCTTATCGAAGCCCAGCACCACATCGCGCACGTTGCCGGGGATGTCGGGCACGTCGATGCCCAACACGGTGGCGCCATAGTCCATAATGCGAACGCAGATCTCGGGCCCGTTGAGGGTGTAACGATGAACGGGGGTACCGCACGGCGCGGTGCCGAAAAGCTCGGAAGTGATCATTTGGTTCCTAACATCGAGATATTTCGGACAAACTGTAGCGCGAACAGGCGAGATTATCACTACACCCCACTAAAGCAGGGGGTATTTTTCTCAAAAAAGTGATGATTGGAGCTGTACGGGCATTCATTTTTGACGCGCACGAGTCTGATACAATTTGTTCGTTACTGTTTGAATGACATGCGCGCAAAGAACGGCGAGGATTCATCGTGATTAAGGCAGAGCGACAGGATAGGGTTCGTCAGCTGCTCGAAGAGCAGGGCACGGTCTCAGTCAAGGAGATTTCGGATGCACTGGGCGTCTCGGATATGACGATTCGTCGTGACCTTGAGGAGCTGGCGAGCCTGGGCGAGATCGAGCGCGTGCACGGCGGCGCCCGCAGTGCACAGGGCCGTCCCCACGCTATGTTGCGCCATGAGTATTCGCACAGCGAAAAGCGCACTAAGCATGCCGAGGAAAAGCTGCAGATCGCGCGCCGCGCTGTGGAGCTTATCGAGGAGAGCTCGACCATCTTTTTGGGTACAGGCACCACGGTTGAGCAGATGGCCTCGATGCTGCCGGCGTTTCGCCTGCGCATCGTGACCAATTCGCTTTCGGTGTTTAACCTGCTCGAGGCGCGCGAGGACTGTGACCTGTGCCTGGTAGGCGGTATGTACCGTCGCCGCACTGCCGCTTTTGTGGGGCCAACGGCCGAGGATACCCTGCGTGCGCTGGGCATCGACGCGGCGTTTATCGGTGCCAACGGCATCTTGGACGGTGACGTATCTACGTCCAACATGGACGAGGGCCGTATCCAGCAGCTCGCCTTTAGCAAGGCCGACTCGCGCTATCTGATCGCCGACTCCAGCAAGATCGGCAAGCGCGACTTCTACACCTTCTGCCGCCTGGACAATTTGGACGCCGTGGTGTGCGAGCCGGGTATTGCCGCCGAGGATCGCGCCGCCATCGAGGAACACACGCAGGTCATTTGCTAGTTAGCGCTGCAGGCGATACTTCTGCCCTCTGCCGACGCGGGGATTATCGCTTCAATTTGACGTGCAGAATGACACATAAAAGTTAAAACGCCATTTTGCGCGTCATTTTACGTGTCAACGAGATGCGATTTGACGCGCAAATAGGAATTCGTGGGCGCTCGGAAGATCGACGGAGTTCGTGAACCTGCAACTTGGTTGGGTAGCGTACGAAGTCCTCCAGCGGGGCCGGATATAGTTTCAGTATCATTTCGGTATCAAATGATACCGAAAGTATGTTCGTGATACCGAAAACTAGAAACCATGGTTCATAACTGCTTGGAAAGTTCGGATTTGACTATCTTATTGTCTTGATCTGTAACAGGTAGACGGTCGAAAGTGGGCTACGTGTTACAGATTTAGATATTTCTGCTCGGGCGTTCTGTTTGTCTCGATTTGTAACAGCTGGGGCCGAAATACTCGGCTAGATGTTACAGATCGAGATAAACGGCCCGCACGGGCTCACCAAAAACAAAAAGGCCGCATGCGAACCCGTGGAGGGATTCGCATGCGGCCGACAGGGGGTATGCGGCAAAAGTTAGGCCATAAGCAGGCCGGTCTCCGAGACGTTCTTGTACCAGTACGCGCTCGCCTTGGGATGGCGCTTCTGGGTCTCAAAGTCGATGTAGAACAGGCCGTAACGCTTGTTATAGCCGTTGGTCCAGGAGAACTGGTCCTGCAGCGACCACACAAAGTAACCGTCGACGTTTACGCCGCCGTCGATTGCCTTGAGAATCCATGCGAGATGCTGGCGCATGTAGTCGATACGAGGGGCGTCGTCGATAAAGCTATCCTCGAAGTCGTCCTTATAGCCCATGCCGTTCTCGGTGATGTAGATCTTCTTGTAGTTGGGGTAATCGTTCTTAATGCGGAGCAGTAGGTCGTACAGGCCTTCGGGATAGATGATCCAGTCCCAATCGGTGGTGGGTACACCTTCGCGCACGCATGACTCGCCCACGCCCTTGAGGAACCAGCGCGAGGAGCCCTTGTCGCCGGTGCCATTGTGGTTGATGTCGTTTTCGCCCTCGGCGGCACGCAGGAACTGGCACTTGTAGGTGTTGACGCCCAGGCAATCGTTGTAGGGGAGCGCGGCGGTCAGCGCAGCGATGTCCTCGTCGCGGACGTCGAGCTCGCCGCCGGCGATATGGGCCAGCTTGGTCGCAGCCTCCATGGTGTCGGCTGCATAGTGGCCGCGGAAGGTGGCGTCGAGTACCCAGCGGTTGTTGATGACATCGGCCATGCGAGCTGCCTCGCAGTCGGCAGCGCTGTTGGGATCGAGGGGATACTTGGGCTCCAGGTTCTGGACAATGCCGATCTCGCCCTCAAAGCCGCCCTCATGGAAGGCGACGACAGCCTTGGCGTGGGCCACCATCATGTTGTGCATGAGCTGGAAGGCCTTGTCCAGGCGATACTTCTCGCCGTGCGGCCAGTTGCCGACGATAAAGCTGCCCTCGGCGGTCGCGGGAATCTCGTTAAAGGTGAACCAGTGCTTGACCTCGGTGAACTCGGCAAAGCAGAACTTGGCGTACTCGACAAAGGCGTCGATCGTCGTGCGCGTCAGGAAGCCCTCGCCGCCGTTCTGGTAAAAGGCCTCGGGCGTATCGAAGTGATCGAGCGTGACATAGGGGATAACGCCAGCTTTGTTGCAGGTGGCGAAAAGCTCGTGATAGAAGGCAACACCCTCGGGGTTGATCTCGCCGGTGCCACTGGGGAAGATGCGGCTCCAAGCGATGGAGACACGGATGCCGTTGATGCCGAAACGCTGGCACAGGTCGATATCGACCGGGTACTTGTTGTAGAAATCGCTTGCGGGGTCGGGGGAGAAGCGACCCTGAGCAGCCAGGAAATCGTCCCAGGGCACTTTGCCCTTGCCGTGCGTGCGGGTCTCGCCCTCAACCTGGTAAGCAGCGGTGGCGCCGCCAAACACAAAGCCGTCGGGGAACTGCATGGGGTTGGTCATGAGTCATCCTTTCTGTGGGATACGAATAGGGAGAGGTGCCCGAACTGGGGATCCGGGCACCAACAGAGGGAGGAAACTAGTCGAGGCTCTCGCGGAGCCACTTGATGGCGCCAGCGGGGTCGCGGGTAAGGTCGATATATTCCTTGCCGCGCGGGGCGAGCAGCTTAATGCCCAGACGATCGGTGTCGGCCTTCATGTCGTTGTAGTAGCTACGAACCTGCGGGGCGAGCACGATGACGTCGTACTGATCCATGATGGCAGTGTGCTGGCCATAGGCGCCTGCGGAGGAAGCGATGTTCTCTCCGGTCTGCGCAGCACCTTCCTTGATGGCGTTGGCGAGCATGGCAGAGGTGCCGGCACCGGCGCACAGGACGAGGACCTTCAGACCATCGACATCCTTCTTGGCGGATGCATCGGCAGCGGTCTCGGGCTGATCGGCGACAGGCTTGCTGTCGGCGGCAGCGGCGGTCGGCTCGACGGAAGCGGCGGTCTGCTCGACAGCGGGCGCAGAGGTGCTGGCGGCGATGGTGGCAGCACCATCGGACTCGAGACCCAGCTCGGCGGCACGCTCGGCCTCCTGGTCGCAGAGCAGCTTATCGTATGCCTTCAAGAACGGCAGGTAGATGATGGCGTTCAGCAAGATGATGATCGCGACAAACACCAGGGCGATAAGCTGGAAGTTCGTGGTGATGAAGATACCGATGGGGGCGGGAGTGGCCCAAGGCACCACGAAGGAGAAGCCGTTCATGCCCACGTTATCGATAAAGAACTTGGCAACACTCACGTTGACGCAGCCGGCGGCAACAAAGGGGATGAGCATGTAGGGGTTAAGGATCATCGGCGCGCCAAAGAGCAGCGGTTCGTTGACGGCGAAGGCAACAGGAACGATCGAGGCCTTACCGACGGCTTTGAGCTGCTTGGACTTCATAAAGAGAATCAGCAGGAGCGGCACGATGAACGTGGCGCCGGTGCCGCCGAACTCACCCACGAGCGACATGTTAAAGGTGAGGGAGTGGGCGGGGTGGCCGCCTGCCAGCAGAACCTGCAGGTTCTCGGCCTGGTTGGCAAGACGGATGGGGTCGATGCCAGGCTGCACGATCGAAGGACCGTGGACGCCGATGAACCAGAAGAACGCGGTGGCCGCCTGGATAAGGATAAGGCCGGGATAGGTTTCTGCAGCGGTAAAGAGCGGGGAGAGCAGTTTGATAAGCAGCTCGGAGAACGGAACGCCTATGAGGTTGCGCACGACGACATCGATGATGCCGCAGATGATGACGGCGCCGCCAAAGGGGATGATGTCGCGGAAGTTCTGAGCGATGGCGCCCGGGACTTCCTTGGGCAGCTTAATGGTCAGATCGCGCGAGACGCAGAATTTGTAGACCCACACGGTGATGAACGCGGCGATATAGGCCGAGAACAGACCGCGTGTGCCCATGCTGGTGCAGTCGAAGACCGAAAGCTCGGAGCCGTTGAACTTGGTGGTGAACTGCGTAACGGCGAGCAAAAGCATACTGCACTGGGCGGCCACCATGGTGGAGCCGTCGTTGAGCACCTTGCCGGCGGGCATGCAACGGTTCATGGATGCCGTGAAGTTCTTGGCAGTGGTACCGGCGACCATGATGCCCATGACGCCCATGGTGAAGTTGTACAACTTGTTGCACCAGTCGATGAGCGGCTGGGGCAGCGTGATGCCAACTACGCCGGGAAGGGTGGCGATTAGCAGAAAGATCGAAGAGGTAAGGACGATGGGCATGCACCCAAGGAATCCGTCCTTGATGGCCTGGAGGTAGATGTTCCTTGAGATCTTCTCGAAGAACGGTTGATGCTTTTCGAGCATCTTTACGATGGCGTCCATAGAGCTCCTTTGCTACTTGATGCGCGATGCATGTGGATGGAACTGGTCGTCGATGGATGGTCAGGACTGCCCGGAAACCTTCCTGCTTAAGGAAGGCATTGCGAAATGACAACGTTGTCATTTCGTTAATGACAACGTAAGACATTTTTGGAAGAGCAACAAGGATATACGGGTGAGCGGTCGATATTGTCCGGTAAACGGTTGATTTGTCAGTCGGGCAGGTAGTGTATGCTAGAACGCAAAAAAACAAGCGATGCAAAACCGACTGGAGAAGTAGTGGCAACGATGGACAAGAAAAGTGTCTCAATGAATGATGTGGCAGTTGCCGCGGGCGTTTCTCTCAAGACGGTGTCGCGTGTGATCAACGAGCCCGATAGCGTGCGAGAGTCGACACGCGATAAGGTCCATTCGGCCATGGAGGCGCTCGGGTTTCGAGCCAACTTTGCCGCGCGTTCGCTCAAGTTGGGCCGTTACGGGTGTATCGGCGTGGTGCTGTTCCACTTGTCAGGCGGTGCCGTGGACATGATTGACGGTATCGCCGATGCCGCCGAAGAACGCGGCTTTGCGCTCACGATGATCAAAAAGCGGGCGGGGGAGAAGATGACCCTTGCCGAAGCGGCGCGTAGGATGTCGCAGCTTCCCGTCGACGGCATGATCTTCAATCTGCGCCAGATGGTCGATGACTTTGATACCTTTGAGGCGCCGAAAGACCTCAAGACGGTGATTATCACGCCGATGGAGCATCCTGCCTGCTCTACCGTTAGTGACGATCAAGAGGGTGGTGCGCGCATGGCGTGCGAGTACTTTTTAAATCGTGGGCACAAGAACGTATACTTCGTCTCTGGTAAGAAAGAGGCGCTGTCGAGCCAGTGTCGTATGAAAGGTTGGCGTGCGGCACTCGAGGCGCGTGGCATTGAGCCGCCCGAGCCTCTTCAAGGCGATTGGAATGCGGATAGTGGCTATGCCGCGGGCCTTGTGCTTGCCGATAAGCCCGATTGCACGGCGGTCCTCGCTGCTAACGACTGCATGGCAAACGGCGTGATGATGGCTCTACGTGACAAGGGTCTGAGTGTGCCCGATGATGTGTCCGTGATCGGCTTCGACGATGAGCTCTATAAGACGATTCCCAACTCGATTCTGACGTCGGTGAAGTTTCGCCACCGCGAGCTGGGCGTCCGTGCGCTTAACGAGGTCGTCGCAGGTCTGGAAGCCCCGAGCTCCAGAAGCCGTACGCTCGTCTCGGGCGTGCTGGTCAAGCGTTCCAGTGTGAAGGATCTGCGGGCGTAGACGTGCTCGGCTCGTTCATCTCAATCTGTAACAGGTAGAGCCGAAAATCTCAGCTAATTGTTACAGATTTAGACAATTCGGTCCGGCTTATTCCGTTTGTCTCGATCTGTAACAACTAGACGGTCAAAAGTGGTCTACATGTTACAGATCGAGATTGTTCGGCCCGGGCCGCCCGTTCGTCTAAATCTGTAACAGCTAGGACCCAAAAACTCGGCTAGATGTTACAGATCGAGACAAACGTGCGATACGGTCCGCCCAAAAAAGGCCGGGGGCGGCGCGCCGTGTGACGTGCCGCCCCCGGCTGAGAAATGGGGACAGGTTATGTGGGCGGGCAACCCCGCCAGTCACTAGTCCAGACGACGGGTCTGCGCCACGTGCTTATACCAGTATGCGCTTGCCTTGGGCGTGCGCTTCTGGGTTTCAAAGTCAACGTAAAAGAAGCCGTAACGCTTGTTGTAGCCATTGGTCCAGGAGAATTGATCCTGCAGGCTCCACAGGAAGTAGCCGCCCACGTTGACGCCCACCTCCATGGCCTTGAGCAGCCAACGCAGGTGCTGCTCGATGTAGTCGATGCGCGGCTGGTCGTCCACAAAACCGTTCTTGTAGGGGTCCTTGTAGCCCATGCCGTTCTCGGTGATGAAGATCTGCTTGTAGTTGGGGTAGCGCTGCTTAATGTAGACGAGCAGATCGAACAGACCCTCGGGATAGATGATCCAGTCCCAGTCGGTGGTGGGGATGCCGGGCTTGTTCACATGCTCGCCAATGCCCTTGACGCGCCAGCGACCGGTGCCCTTCTCGCCCGTACCGTTGTGGTGCAGGTCGTTCTCGCCATCGTAAGCCTTCAAAAAACGGCACTGATAGTTGTTAACGCCCAGGTAGTCGTTGTAGAGCGCTGCCTCGCGCATAATCTCGAGGTCCTCGTCCAAGATCTCGATGGTGCCGCCCGAGACGGCAGCCAGGCGGTTGGCGCACTCGAGGGTGTCGGGGGCATACTCGCCGCGGAACGTCGCGTCGAGCAAAAACTGGTTTTGCAGCACGTGCTCGTTGTTGGCGGCCTTGATGTCGGCGGGGTCGTTCTCGTTGAGCGGATACTTAAACTCCAGCGACTGAATGACGCCGATCTTGCCCTTAAAGCCGCCGTTGTGGAAGGCCAGCACGGCCTTGGCGTGGGCGAGCATCATGTTGTGCTCGCACTGGAAAGCCTCGGCCAGATGCGCCTTGACGCCGCCGGGGAAGGTGCCCTCGATGTAGGTGTTGGAGGCATCGGCCCAAATCTCGTTAAAGGTGAACCAGTAGGTCACCTGGTCGGCGTACTCCTTAAAGCAGAAGGTGGCAAAGTCCACAAAGGCATCGATGGTCTCGCGGTTGAGGAAGTCGCCCTTCTCAAAGAGGGCAAGCGGCGTGTCGAAGTGATGCAGCGTGACAAACGGCTCAACGTGGTGCTTGTGGCACTCGGCGAAGAGATCGTGGTAGAACTGCACGCCCTCGGGGTTGATCTCGCCGGTGCCGTTGGGGAAGATGCGGCTCCAGGCAATGGAGAGGCGAATACCGTTGATGCCAAACTCCTCGCACAGCTCCAGATCGACGGGGTACTGGTTGTAGAAGTCGGAAGCGGGATCGGGGGAGAAGCGCCCCTGGGCCTCCAGGAAGTCGTCCCAGGCGACTTTGCCTTTACCGTGGGTGCGGGTCTCACCCTCTACCTGGTAGGCAGCGGTAGCGCCGCCAAAGACAAAGTCCTCGGGAAACTGTGCAGGCGGGTTGGTGACGCTAGCAGGGTTAACGGACATGATGATCCAATCGTCTAAATCGAAGGGCCAGCCGGTCTTGGATGGTCGGCTGGCCCTGAGCGTTACTTACTGAGCGAGCTGCTCGGAAACAAAGGCGAGAGACTTGTCGCCGTTCTGGGAGAGCTCGATGTACTGCTTACCGCGGCAGGCGACGCATTTGTTGCCCACGCGCTCGCAGTCCTTCTGCAGGTCGGCCAGGTAGCTTGCGGCCTGCGGGGCCAGGACGACCAGGTCAAAGTCGGGGAGCATGTCAACGTGGTTGCCATAGGCCTCGGCAGCGGTCTCAAGATTGATGCCGCGCTCCTTGGCGGCCTTGGCCAGCGCGTTGGCGAGCAGGCCCGAGGTGCCGCCGCCCTGGCAGAGCACGAGCACGCGCTTGCCGTTGAGGTCACTGGCGGTTGTTGCCTCGGTGGCGGCAGCGGCGTCGGCCTTCACGGCCTCGGCAGCAGCGCCGGCGGCAACGCTCTTGGCGTCAGCCTTGCCCTGGAAGGCATCGTTGAGCTTGGCGGCCTTCTCGGCGTTCTTGGCGGCGAGCTCCTCCTGGGAGATCTCGGCCTCCTCGGCGCACTTCTGGGCGTCATAGGCACGGAAGAACGGGTAGTACAGAACGAAGTCGACGACCAGGATAAGGGCGAGCATCACAAAAGCGAGCGGCTGGAAGCCCAGGCCCATGATGGTGCCGATGGGGCCGGGGACGGTCCAAGGCAGGGTGTACATAAAGCCGTTCATGCCCAAGAAGTCGATAAAGATCTTGAGGATCCAGATGTTGGCGATCGGGGCAAAGACAAACGGGACAAAGAAGACGGGGTTGAGCACGATGGGCGCGGCGAACAGCAGCGGCTCGTTGACGGCAAAGCAGACGGGGACAATGGCGGCCTTGCCGACGGCGCGCATCTCCTGAGACTTGGCCAGGAAGCAGAACATAAAGACCAGGACGAGTGTGGCGCCGGTGCCGCCCATGCAGACGACGAAGTACTGGGCACCCTGGGTCAGGACAGCGGAAGCGTGCTGGCCAGCCTGGAATGCGGCCATGTTGTCGGTCATATTGGCAACGAGAGCGGCAGCGATGGCGGGCTCGACGATCGAGGGGCCGTGGACGCCGACGAACCAGAACAGGCTCATGGCGCCGTAGATCACAGCGAGGCCGATGTAGCCGTCGGCAGCGGTGAACAGGGGCTGGAACACCTGGATAACGCCCTGGGCAAAGCAGAAGCCAAAGGCAGCGCGGAAGGCGATGTCAAAGACCCAAAAGACGGTGATGCAGACGGAGAAGGGGATGATGTCCTTAAAGGTCTGCGAGATGTTGGGCGGAACCTGCTCGGGCATCTTGACGGTGATGTTGCGCTTAATGAAGAACTTGTAGATGATGCCGGTCACAAACGCAGCGATAAAGGCGGTCAGCAGGCCTTTGGAACCAAGGTAGGTGGTGTTGAAGCCGCTGGCAGCGTCCGTGGCGATGGTGTCGCTCGAAAGGAGCAAGAAGCCGATGATGGCCGCGCACATGCACGAGATGAAGTTAATCTGGTTGTTCTTGGGCAGGTCGCGGTTCTGGGCGTCGGCGAAGTGCTTGGCCGTGGTGGCGGCACAGGCGATGGCCAGGATGCCCATGGAGTAGTTGTAGCACTTCCATAGGGCGTTGTTGATGTCATCGGGCCAGTAGAAACCCCAGATATTGGGAACCGAGGCTACCAGGCAGAAGATGGACGAGAAGATGATGATGGGGATGACGGAGATAAAACCGTCGCGGATCGCCTTGAGGTACTTGTTGCGGGCGATCGCGTTGAAAAAGGGCTGCCCCTTTTCGATGATGGCGATGAGTTGCTCCATGCAATGCTCCTAAGAGTCGGTGGGCTAACAACGATGGTAGTTTTTGGCGTTCGGTTGCCAAAATGTTGACGTTGCCATTTTGCGATACAAAAAAGACGCGAACCGGTGGTTCCTGTGCCTGTGGACCGTCGATTCCTTGCGCGTAAACGGTTGAGCCGCCCGGTGGCTCTGTGTTTGCGCAATGGCAACGTTAACATTTGGTCGACAAAAGCCGTTCGGGGAGGCAAAAATGTCGGTGAACGGTAGGTTTTGGGTGGTGAGCGTATGGTGGGGGAGGCGTTAGATATACTTGAAGACGTTTCATTTGACTGCGTAGGGTGTCACCAATGGCATCGTTGACATAGAAAGATCGACCTATGGCCGCTGTTAAAAAATCGGTATCCGTCAAAGACGTAGCGCGCCTCGCGGGCGTCTCGGAGCAGACGGTCTCGCGCGCCGTGCACGATTCGCCCAGCGTGCGCCCCGAGACCAAGGAACGCGTGCGTGCCGCCATGCGCGAGCTGGGGTATCGCCCCAATTTTGCCGGTCGATCGCTGCGCCGCGGCAAGTTTAAGACCGTCGGCGTCGCCATGTTCAACATTACCGGTACCGGCAACCTCGACCGTATGGAGGGCTTTGCCGCCGCGGCCGACAAACATGGCTATGCCATCACCCTCACTAAAGTAGACGGACACCCCTATACCCTTGAGAGCGCATCGTCGCGTATGAGTGCACTGCCAGTGGACGGTATGGTTGTAATCATGAACCGCATGCCGGCGGACTTTGGAACCTTTGAACCGCTGCCCGGTATGCAGACAGTGCTCGTTACCATGCTGGAGCATCCGCTGTGCTCGACGGTCGATAACGATCAGTTCGATTGTTCACGCCAAGTGGTCGAGTACTTGCTGGGGCAGGGACACAAGACCGTGCACTTTATCTCGTGTCCCGAGCGCTCGCTTTCGGGCATGCGGCGCGAGGAAGGCTGGCGTGAGACATTGCGTGTGCATGGCATTGAGCCCCCGCAGCTCGTGCGCGGCGACTGGACGGCGCAGAGTGGATATGCTGCCGGCCAGGTGCTTGCGGATGATCCGACCTGCACGGCCATTTATGCCTCCAACGACGCCATGGCCTACGGCTGCATCCGTGGGCTCGAGTCGCGCGGAAAGCGCGTGCCCGAGGACGTGAGCGTGGTGGGTGTTGACGATAGCCTGGGCGATATCGTGCCCGACCGTCGCCTGACCACGGTGCGCTTTGACAACAAGCGCGTCGGCATGTGGGCGGTCGACAAGATTGCCGGCGCCGATGGGGGTGCGTCTGGCGTGGAGCACATGCTGATCCCCGGTGTGCTCGTAGAGGGCGATACGGTGCGCGATTTGCGTTAGGGTGCGGTCCTGTTTGGGTTGTCACTAACTGTGTTCGATATTGTTCAGATTGGTTTAAAAACCGTTCACGGGCGAAAAGTGACCGTTCATAGCTTGAAATTACGTTTTGCGCTGTTCTTTTTTGTTTGAATGTTAATGTTTCTGTCATACAGAACGCAACGCGTATGCCCGGACGCGATGCTCTCCATTGGTTCATATGTGAAAGGAACGCAACATGGCAACCAAAGAAGAAATCTCGATGGTTGGATTCGAGATTGTCGCATACGCAGGTGACGCCCAGACCGATCTGCTTGCAGCGCTCGATGCTGCTCGCGAGGGCGATTTTGAGAAGGCCGAACAGCTGCACAAGGATGCCAGCGATGCATTTATCGGCGCCCACGACACGCAGACCAAGCTGCTTTCGCAGGAGGCCGGCGGTGGCGAGATGGAGATGACCTTCATCATGGCTCACGCTCAGGACACCCTCATGACCACTATGATTCTGGAGAAGCAGACTCGCTTTACGATCGATGCCTACAAGCGCATCGCCGAGCTCGAGGCCAAGCTCGCCTAACGAGCCCTCACAGCCAAGTCCCCTTCCAAAAGCTCTGCCGCTACCCGCAGCAGGGCTTTTTCTGTCCTCCTCCAAGTTGCGGTGAAATGGGGACTGAATAGGGGCCGGCGGGCGCATAACAATCCCTATTCCACCGCAACTCATCCCGAGATAGTCATTGGGGACGTTCCTAAACGACTAGTCATTGGGGGCAGTCTTGGCGCGCACCATTGTCCTCCCGTTCGATTTTTGCTCGGTGGGTATACTTTCTTTCGCATTAAACGCCGGACTGAGGAGGTATCCAAATGCCGGATAACGGGTCAATACAAAAAAGAGACGCGCATGAGATGGCTCATGGACGTCCTGTCCAGATAACCGAGCATACGACGGTAACCGAGCTGCAGCCCAGCCTGTCCGATGTCGTGTGCGCAAACAAAAAGCTGCAGATTGGCTTTATCGTTGCGCTCGTGGTACTGGCGCTGTTGTCGGGCTTTGTAGCTCGTCCGCATTTTGCCGATACCAAGACTTGGGACTCCACCATCGAGGTCATCGATCAAAAGAAGGGCAATGTTTTGGCGCTCACAACCTCGTGCGTCGCCCTATCTGCGGGTATCACTGCGCTGCCGGGCGATACGGGAACGCCAGTTGCCGAGCAGCTCGCGCAGCTTTCGGGTAACTTGGGCATCGTGCTTGCCGTGCTCTACCTCGAGAAATATTTGCTCACGATTTTATGGTCGGTTGGCTTGGGCATCTTAATCCCGTTTGCGCTGGTGCTCTTTGCGGTGTCGCTCGGCATTCACGGGCGCTGGAGCACGAGCGCCGTCCTGCGCCGCGTGGCGACTCGCGTGCTGGTGGTCGCCATGATCGGAATGGCCTTGGTGCCTGCAAGCGTATGGGTGTCGCAAAAGGTCGACGAAACGTATCGAGTGAGCATCGAGGCGGCCGAGCAAAAGGCGGCCGACGCTGCGGGTGCGGCAGATAGCGACAGCTCCAAAGTAAGCAAGAAAAAGACCGAGTCCACAGAGTCCAAGAATGTGCTTGAGCAGCTTGCCGACGGCGCCTCGGGTCTCGTCACGTCGGTAACCAGTGGTGCCAAACAGATGACCGACGAGATCGTGCAACAGGTGACCGATCTGATCGAAGGCGTTATCGTGATGATCGTGACCTCGTGCGTGATTCCACTGCTGGTGCTCGCGGCGTTTTTGTGGCTGGGGCACGTGCTACTGGGGATTGATATTTCCGGCCCGGCGAACTATTTGACGGGCCGCTTTCTGGGCGCTCCGTCCAAGCACACCAAAAAGGGTGGGCAGTCCGATTAGCTAAAACAGCTGTATATACCGGGAAATACCTATACCGGGAAATACCGCCGAAGGGCGGCCGAGACACGTTCTCGGCCGCCCTTTTGTTTGTTGAACACATGGTCGCTACGTCCGCGCCCGGTCCAAACGGTCAGCAATCATCTGTGAACGGTATTTGTTCAAAAAGGAACAAGGATAAACAAATAGTTGTTGCAGTTACTGTTCGAATGTGTTCAAATAAACATGAACAGTGAAGAATCGCACATTCAGATGCCCGGACCTGAACGCGATTCAACACTTCCAAACAGAAACTACGCACCTGCGTATCTCTCAAGGAGGATGTCATGAGGGTTGTAATCGCTTCCGATGCCGACGGTATGTCGATGAAGGAGTCCATCAAGGAGATGCTCATCGCCGACGGTCACGAGGTCGTCGACTATTCCGAGACCCCTGCCGCGGACTTTGTCGATTCCGCGACCGCCGTTGCCAAGGACCTGCTGGAGCACAAGGATTCCCAGGGCTTCGCATTCGATAAGTACGGCGTCGGCTCCTATATGGCCGCCGTCAAGATCAAGGGCATGGTCGTCGCCAACATTTCCGACGAGCGTTCCGCCTACATGACCCGCGAGCACAACGGCTCGCGCATGGTCACCATGGGCCCGGGCGTCGTGGGCACCGAGGTCGCCAAGAAGATCGCCCGCGAGTTCCTGCGCGCCCAGTACGCCGGCGGCCGTCACCAGATCCGTGTCGACATGCTCAACAAGATGGCCTAACGAGAGCCACCGAGAACTCGAACTTCTACCTCAACTTGTGAATTCAGACGAAAGGACGTTCTGATGAAGAAGACCATCGCAATCGGTTGCGACCATATCGTTACGGACGAGAAGATCTATCTGGCCGACCGCCTGGAGCAGGCTGGCTACAAGGTGCTCGACTGCGGCACCTACAGCCACACCCGTACGCACTACCCCATCTACGGTAAGGCCGTGGGCGAGGCTGTTGCCAGCGGCAAGGCCGACTTTGGCGTGGCCCTTTGCGGCACCGGCATCGGCATCACCAACGCCGTCAACAAGGTTCCCGGCGCCCGTTGCGCCCTGGTTCGCGACATGACCTCTGCCCTGTATGCCCGTCGCGAGCTCAACGCCAACATCGTGGGCTTTGGTGGCAAGATCACCGGCGAGTTCCTGATGGCCGACATCATGCTCGCCTTCCTGGAGGAGCCCTACGAGAAGACTCCCGAGCACGATGCTCTGATCGCCAAGATCGATGCCTGCAACAAGGCCGACGCCGAGGCTCAGGCCGACCCGCACTTCTTTGACGAGTTCCTCGAGAAGTGGGACCGCGGCGAATACCACGATTAGCGGGTATCCGGCGTAATTAACTAGTCCGTTGACGGCTCGCGTTTCTGTGAGGGGGCGCGGGCCGGTTTTCTATCAGCCCTATTGACTTGGTGAGCTGTCGTAAGAAAGGGAAGGCTCCTATGGAGTTTGTTCTTGATAACGGTTCTATCCGCGTAGCACTGAGCACGGCGGGCGGGTCGTTCACTTCTATTGCGGACAACGGCCGTGAGTACCTGTGGCAGGGTGATCCGGCGGTCTGGTCGGGGCAGGCGCCCATTTGTTTCCCGATCTGCGGTGGCCTTCGTGACGGTCACGCAACGACCATGGGCGGCCGCGAGGTAAAGCTCGCCCGCCACGGCTTTGCGCGCAAACAGGAGTGGAAGCTCGAGGAACAGAGCGACAACATGGTTGCGCTGAGCCTAAGCTCTACCGACCATGCCGAGTTGCTCGAGCAGTACCCGTATCCGTTTAAGATCGTTGCTCGTTACACGATCGATTCGGAAAAGGTGGCCGTGTCGTACGAGGTGACCAATGAGGGCACCGAGGACATGCCGTTCTTTGTGGGCGGTCACCCCGGCTTTAAATGCCCGCTCGACGAGGGCGAGTCCTATGACGATTATGAGCTTCGTTTTGAGCAGCGTGAGGCCACCGAGCTCTGTACTGCCGTTCCCTCGACGGGCCTGATTGATGTTGAGCATCGCAGCAAGAACCCGATGGTTGGCCATGACCTGCCGCTGACCCACGAACTCTTTGACTTCGCAGAGACCATCTTTGACGTGCTCGAGAGCCGCGTGGTTACGCTTACCAAGAAAACCGAGGACAAGGGCGTGCGCCTGACGTTCCCCGATATGCCATACCTGATTGTGTGGAGCAAGCCCGAGGGCGACTTTGTGGCCGTGGAACCGTGGGGTGGTCTGTCCACCTGCTCCGACGAGGACGATATTCTGGAGCACAAGCGTGGCTGCCTGGTGGCCAAGCCGGGGGAGACCGTTACCCGCGGCTTTGAGATCGAGATCCTTTAACGAGCTATCGTATGTTTGGGGCCGCGCGTGTCGTGCCCCGGAAACAGGAGTTCAATATGATTCTGACCGTTACCATGAACCCGTCGATTGATACGCGCTATCAGCTCGACAAGTTGATCATCGACGACGTGAACCGCGTGACGCCCGAAAAGACCGCTGGCGGCAAGGGTCTCAATGTGAGCCGCGTGCTGCTGCAGCTGGGCGACGACGTGCTCGCGACCGGTCTGCTCGGCGGCCACATGGGTGCCTATATGGCTGAGCTTATGGATGCCGATGGCGTCAAGAACGACTTTGTGCCCATCGCCGGTGAGACGCGCATTTGCCTGAATATTCTGCACGAGGGTAATCAGACCGAGCTTTTGGAGAGCGGCCCGCAGATCGCCCCGGCCGAGCTCGAGGCCTTCACGGCTAAGTTTGCCGAGCTTGCAGCGAAGGCGGACGTTGTGACGCTTTCGGGCTCGCTGCCGCGTGGCGTCGATGCCGGCTACTATGCCGAGCTCGTTAAGATCGCCGAGGAGGCGGGCGCCAAGGTGCTGCTCGACACTTCGGGTGCATCGCTGGAGGCCGCGCTGAAGTCCGACGCTAAGCCTGAGCTCGTAAAGCCCAACCTGACCGAGATCAACGGCCTGCTGGGTACGTCCTTTACGACCGATGATGTCGATGCCCTGCGCGAGGCGCTTGCCGCCGATGACCGCTTTGCCGGTATTCCCTGGGTTGTCGTTTCGATGGGCGCTGCCGGTTCGGTGGGCTTCCATGAGGGCCGCGCGTTCCGCGCCAAGACGCCCGCGATTGCGGCTGTGAACGCGACGGGTTCCGGTGACTCGACCATCGCCGGCTTTGCGCATGCCATTGCTGCTGGTGCCGACGACGTCACGGTGCTCAAGACCGCCAATACCTGCGGCAAGCTCAACGCCATGGATCCCAAGACCGGCCACCTGGTCATGGACCGCTGGGACGAGATTTACAACAACGTTGTCGTGACTGAACTGTAGGGTTACGCGGTTTTATCAAACCTATTGGTTCCGCCGTTCTACCGAACGGCGGACCGGTCGACGCTGCGCGGGCCGCATTTGGACAATCTGACGTTCAACCTCAAGGGCGCGACCAGAAGGTCAGCGCCCTTTCGTTTCGCGTCACCTTGTCTCAAATGCGACCCGCTCGCTGTCCGTCCTCTACCTGCGGCGTTGTCTTGCTCCGGATGCGGCAGTTAGGGACGTTCCTTTTCTGCCGGCAGTCTGGGACATTCCTTGGGGTAGTCATTGGGGACGTTCTTTAATGACTAGTCGTTTAAGAACGTCCCCGATGACTACACTCAAAAAACGGTGCCCGTCGGCGATATTGCCGGCGGGCACCGTTGTCGTGTAGGTGGCTATGTCGTGTGGGCTGCTGTTGAACGTTCGGGCCCGTGCTCTACAGCGAGTCGATAAAGCGCTGCTGGGCGGTGCGTCCTGCTTCGTCCCATTTAAAGACGCCGGCGTTGTCGAGCACGTGGCCAAACACCACGCCGACCTCCTCGTGCAGGATATCGATGGCGTTATCCGCCGTAAGCTCATCGCCGCGGCGAGCAAAGACATCCTTGGCCCATGCGGCGTGGCTGCGGCAAAGGTCGTCGCCCTCGAGCGCACCGGCAAGGTCGTAGCTGGCATCGGCTTTGGCCGCCAGCAGATGCTCACGGACAGCGCCAAGCTCGGGAACCAAACGCGGCGGTAAAATGGCCAGGCCCATGACCTCGATCAGGCCGATGTTCTCCTTCTTGATGTGGTGGTACTCAGCATGCGGGTGAAATACGCCCAGCGGATGCTCGTCAGTCGTGATATTGCAGCGAAGCGCCAGGTAGGCCTCGTAGACTTCGCCGCCGGCATTGCCGCGCGAGTCGACGCGGCGGATGACGGGCGTCACGGTGTTGTGCGCCACGCCGTCGGCTGTGTGCGCGATGACGCCCACCGACTCATCGGTCCACTCGCGCCAGGCGAGGATAATCTTCTCGGTGGCGTCGAGCAGCTGGGCGCGGTCGTGCGAGCGCAGTCGCAGCACCGAAAGCGGCCACTGCAACACGGTACCGCTGACCTGGTCAAAGCCGGGCACGATAAACTGCGAGACCTCAGCGGCATGCATCATGGGGAACTCGTGCGCGCCGCCCTGGAAGTGGTCGTGCGACAGAATCGAGCCGCCCACGATGGGCAGGTCGGCGTTGGAGCCAATAAAGTAGTGCGGGAACAGGTCGACAAAGTCGAGCAGACAGGTCAGCCCCTTGCGGTCGACGTGCATCGGACGATGCTCGGAGCTCATGGCAATGCAGTGCTCGTTAAAGTATGCGTACGGGCTGTACTGGAAGCCCCAGCGCTCGCCGTCGAGCTCAATGGGGATAACGCGCAGATTCTGGCGGGCGGGATGGGCGCCGCCGTCGGCTGCAGCGGAGCGTCCGGGATAGCCCTCGTTTTCGATGCAGAGCTGGCAGGCGGGATACTTCTCGCCCGTGTTTTTGGCGGCGCCGGCCGCGGCAATATCGCGCGGGTCCTTTTCGGGCTTTGACAGGTTGATGGTAATCTCGAGGTCGCCCCAGTTGGTGGGGGTGCTCCATTTGATGTTGCGCGCGATGGCGGCACGGCGCACGTAGCCGGCGTCGCAGCACAGGCCGTAGAACCAGTCGGTCGCGGCGCGGGGCTCGTTGACGACCATGCGTCCGTTGAACTCCTCGTTTACAACCGAAGGCCTCGGCATGAGCGCGCCCATGATGCGCATGGCGATGCGGTCGCGGCTCGACGCCGTGTCCTCGGCAGCACCGTTGGCAACGGCAGCCTCGGAAAGCGCGGCAAGCGTGCCTTCAAGGTCAAAGTCGGGCAGGGTATCGGGGTGCAAGAGCGAGGGTTTCTCGACCTGGAGCGCCCAGGCCATGTCGAGCGCCGGGCCCGTGGCGCCGATGCACTCCAAAATGGTGTTGTATGCCCAGATGCGATCGTCCTGGCCGATCATCGATCGGTGGATGGCGTACTCAATTAGGTTCTGCGCGACCTCGCGCACGTCAGTCATTACAGCCATGCCGCGTAAGCCCCCTTGTCAGAGATAGCGTAGTGGCGGGCAGAACCCTCGCCCAGCCAGCCGTTCATCTTGGCAATGAAGGTGTCGACCAGATCGAGCGGCACGAAGGCCTGGATGGTGCCGCCGAAGCCGCCGCCGTGGATACGAACGGCGCCACGGCCGTCGAGCACATGCTCGGCAAGAGCAAGCGCGTACATGGAAGGCTGCTCGGAACCCAGTTTGGCAACAACATTCTGCAGGTACATGGCGGAGCTGGCGCCGGACTCGCGCGTCAGGACCAGGAACTGGTCGATGTCGCCGGCGTTCAGGGCTGCCCAGCGCTTGTCGACCAGTCCGTTCTCGTGCCAGTAGTGAACGGCGCGCAGGCAGGCGCGGTCGCCCAGCTTGGCGCGCAGCTCGGGGAGCTTGGCGTCAAAGTCCGCCACGTTTACCTCGCACAGGCGTGCCTTGCCGAACTCGGCGGCGACGTCCTGCATCTCGCGCGGAACGGCGGCGTAGTCGTCGGTGGCGGCCACATGGTCGGCGCCAACCTTAACGAGCACGAGCGCATAGCCGTGATCCTCAAAGTTGAGCTCGAGCTTCTGGGTTTTAGGCTGAACCTGGTCCTCAAAGTCCATGTAGGCGAGGCCGCCCAGGCACACAGCGGCCTGGTCCATCAGACCGCAGGGCTTGCCGTAATAGTTGTTCTCGGTGCGCTGGCTCATCTGGGCGAGCGCGACGGGCTCGATGGCGGGCGCGCCCCAGAGGGTTTCCATGGCGCGGCCGTATGCCGCCTCGACGGCAGCGGAGCTCGAAAGACCGCCGCCCGAGGGGACGGAGCAGGTGAAGGCGAAGTCAAAGCCCTGGGGCTCAACACCAAGCGCTGCGATCTCGTGGGCCATGCCGCGGACGAGGCTCGCGGACGTGCCCTTCTCGGACTCTTGAATATCCAGCGTGTCGAGCGTGATCTCAAACGTAGGATAGCCCTCGTCGGCAACGCGAACCTTGTTGGAGTCGGTTGCCACGGCGATGCCGTCAACGGCGACATCGAGCGAGCCGGCGATAACGTGGCCGCCCTCGTGGTCGGTGTGATTGCCGCTGATCTCGGAACGGCCAGGCGCGTGCACGTAGAGCACCTGGCGGTCGCCGATGGGGCCAAACTCCTCCTCAAATAGCTTGGTGAGCGTGGCGAATGTCTTTTCGTCGGGGGTGGTCATGGGAGTCCTTTCCTTGGCGCGCACGGATGAGTTTTGCGTCGTTATGAGTACGTTAACAACTTGAAGCGGCATGAACCAAGTGTTCACGATACCGCACGTTACGGGCTATGTTAACGTACTCATAACACAACGCTTGTCACTTTTTGAGAATCTGGTAATCGGTAGAAATACGGCCGTGAACGGTACTGCCGTATGGACTTATAAAGCAGAAGAGATGCAGATAGAAAAAGTAGAGTACGTTAACATGCGTCCGACGATAGCGGGCCTCGGCGCGGGGTGTATTTCTGTCCGGGCCGGCATGCACGCTATTCAGATCTCGCAAGGGTGAAGGTGATCCTGTGGCAAGGCGTCCGTCCAACGATACCAGTTCGCGTCCGGTCTCCATGGCCGACGTCGCCCGCGCTGCTGGCGTTTCGCAGCAGACGGTTTCGCGCGTCGCCAACGGCTTGCCCAACGTTAACGAGCAGACGCGCCAGCGCGTGCAGGCCGCTATGCAAGAGCTCGGCTTTCGTCCGAGTTATGCCGGTCGCTCGCTGCGCGACGGCCGTTACCATTCGGTCGGCCTGTGCATCAACGATGTCACCAAGTTTGGCAACCTCTCAATGATCGACGGCATCGCCAGCGCTGCTCGCGAGCACAATTGCGCCATCACGCTGGTCGAGATGTCCAAGACCGAGGAGTTTTCGCTTGCCGAGGCCACGCGTCGTATGGCCGCGCTGCCCGTGGACGGCATCATCATCGGCATGAGTCGCATGGCGCCCGATTTTGAGACGTTTGATCCACTGCCGGGCATTGGCACGGTCATCGTTACCATGTATGCGCACCCGCGGGTGACCACGGTCGATTCCGACCATTACGGCTGCTCGCTGTTGCTTATGGATCACCTGTTTGAGCTGGGGCACGAGCAGATTCGCTATATTGGCGGCCCGTCGTTCTCGGTCGACGAACAATTTCGCCGCGCCGGTTGGCAGGATGCGCTCGAGCGTAAACACATTGAGCCGGCAGAGCCGCTCGAGGGCGACTGGTCTGCCAACAGCGGCTACGAGGCCGGCAGGTACCTGGCCGAGCGCGATCGCACCATGACGGCGATTTACGCGGCAAACGATCAGATGGCAAATGGCGCGATTGCCGCGCTGCGTGATAGTGGTCTGCGCGTGCCCGAGGACGTAAGTGTGGTGGGCGTCGACGATTCGCTCGATGATTTTGTAGCACACAACGAGCTGACGACCGTGCGATTCGATCTACATCAGCGTGGACGCGAGGTATTCGAGCATGCGGTTCCCGAGGCGGGTACGGCGGGCAAAACCGTTGCCATCCGTATTCCCGGCCAGCTCATTATTCGACATAGCACGGCGATACTGCGCGCATAGTTTGTGCAGGTCAACGGCGGTATATTCCGCCTCAATAACAATCGATAAGGATGCTGGCGGATAGCCATGGCTATGCAGCCGAGTGTTATGATAGACGGGTTCTTTTGTCTATCTAGGAGGCTTTGCCTGATGGAGATCACCAAGGATATCCGCTACATCGGTGTCGACGATCACGACATTGACCTGTTCGAGGGCCAGTACGACGTGTCCGAGAACGGCATGGCATACAACAGCTATGTTATTTTGGGCGACAAAATCGCCGTCGCCGATTCGGTCGACGCTGGCTTTGTCGACGAATGGCTCGGCAACCTCGAGGCCGTGCTCGATGGCCGTACGCCCGACTACCTGGTCGTTCATCACATGGAGCCCGATCACTCCGCCGGCATCGCTGCCTTTATGGAGCGCTATCCCCAGGCGCAGATCGTGGCAAGCATGGGCGCCTTCCGCATGATGGTCAACTACTTTGGAACCGACTTCCCCGAGCGCAAGATGGTCGTCAAAGATGGCGACGTGCTCGACCTGGGCGGCCACAGCCTAACCTTTGTCGGTGCCCCCAATGTTCACTGGCCCGAGGTGCTCTTCTCCTACGAGTCCACCGACAAGGTGCTCTTTAGTGCCGACGGCTTTGGCAAGTTCGGTGCTAACGACATCGAGGATCCCGAGGGCTGGGCTTGCGAGGCTCGCCGCTACTACTTTGGCATCGTCGGTAAGTTCGGCAAGTTCGTGCAGGCCGTGCTCAAAAAGGCTGCCGACCTGGACATCCAGATCATCTGCCCGCTCCACGGCCCCGTGCTGACCGAGAACCTGGGCTACTACCTCGACACCTATAACACCTGGTCGAGCTACCAGCCCGAGGACGAGGGCATCACGATCGCCTATGCGAGCGTGTATGGCCATCTGAAGGCTGCCGTCGAGGAGCTCGCATCTGCGCTCGAGGCTCGCGGTCAGAAGGTCTCCGTCTTTGACCTGGCTCGCGACGACATGGCCGAGGCCGTTGAGGATGCGTTCCGCTACGACCGTCTGGTGCTCGCCTCCATTACCTATCAGGGCGAGATCTTCCCGTGCATGAGCACCTTTATCCACACGCTCGCCGAGCATGCCTACCAGAACCGCACCGTGGCACTTGTCGAGTCCGGTTCCTGGGCGCCCGCAGCTGCCAAGGTTATGACCAAGGAGCTCGAGGGCATGAAGGACATCACCCTGACGCAGAACAAGGTGACTGTGCTGGGCTCGCTCAACGACGCCTCGCGCGCCCAGATCGAGGCCCTCGCCGACGAGCTCTCCAAGTAGCGACACGTTCACTTTTGACGCTCAACTATCACAACCACCACAAAGGGGACAGGCACCTTTGTGGTGGTTTTTGTTCAAAGAACTCAAGAATGCTCAAGAAACTCAAAGGTGCTCAAAAAACTCAAAGATGCTCAAAGAAATCAAGGGCTGTAGGGCATAATGGAATTACGTGAGTTCAAAGGAGGTTTTATGGCGGCGGCGACAGCGTACAGACAGGCAAATCCGTTCACGCCGATGTTTGGACGTGTACCGGCATACATGGCCGGCCGTGAGCAAATCATTGATGATATGGTGCTGGCGTTTGAAAGCGCCGATTCCGACCCCAACCTATGCTCGATTTTCTACGGCGCGCGCGGGACGGGCAAAACGGCCCTTTTGGCATATCTGTCATACCGCGCCCAGCAAGAAGGCTGGATTACGGCGAATGTGACGGCTTCGGACGGGATGCTCGAAGACATTCTGCAGCGCCTCAACGAATCGGCCGCCCATCTGATCGAAAAGCCCGCTTCTAGGCGTGTGAACAGTGTTGGGATTGCCTCCATAGGAAGTATGAGCTGGGAAAACGTTGATATTGAATTTGAGGGCGCCAACTGGCGTACTAAGATGAACGCTCTGTTTGCTCGGCTTGAAGCGACTGGCACCGGGGTACTTATCGCCGTTGACGAAGTTGATGCATCGTTTGCTCAAATGACGGAGCTCGTTACCACCTACCAACATTTTGTAAGCGAGAACAAAAAGGTAGCTTTGCTTATGGCGGGGCTGCCGTTTCGCGTGCTGGCGCTGCTGACGGGGAAATCGACATCGTTTCTTCGTCGCGCTGCCCAGCATTCGCTGGGATCTATTTCGCCGACTGAGGTAAAAGAAGCGTTCCGGCTGACGATTGAAGACGGTGGCAAATCGATTTCCGATGAGGCGGTCGACCGTGCTGCCGAGGCAATTGATGGTTTTCCATTTATGTTCCAGTTGGTGGGATATCGGGCGTGGAACGCTTCGCGCCAGGCGGCTGAGGTTTCCCTTGAAGACGTCGAACGCGGCGCGAAGCTTGCGCAAGAGGAGCTCGAATCGCGCGTTTTTGCCTCGACTGCAGCGGAACTTTCACAGGGGGACTTGGATTTTCTTCGTGCAATGAATCCGGAGGGGACGACGACCAGGCAAGAATTGGCTGCGCGGCTTAAGAAAAGTTCCGGTTCGATCTCGACGTATAAAAAACGTCTAATTGAGGCAGGGGTGATTGAAGAACCCTTACAGGGACGTTTCGAGTTTGCGCTGCCGGGCTTCGGTCGATATGTAGCGTCTCTTTGCTAGAGGGCCACTTCTGCCAAGACCGTTTCGCGTCCAACTGTCTCAATCTGTAACATCTGGGCGGCTAAATCGACTCTATCTGTTACAGGTTTAGATTAAGGGCGGGGGTCGAGCGGAATTATCTCGATCTGTAACAGTTAACTGACTTTTAGGGGTCTAGTTGTTACAGATTGAGACAAACTGGCGGAGCGAACCGCCGTGCCGTTCAAACCGCCACAAAGGGGACTCAGGCACCTTTGTGGTGGTTTTTGGTTTTAGGCGGTGGCGATGATGAGGGTTGGGGCGCCGGCGTCGGTGGCCTCGGCGATTGAGGTGGCGACGGCGCCGTCGGGGTCACGGTCCATCACGATGGTGTCGACATCGGTAAGTTCGGCGAAGCGGTACATGCCGCGTCCGTTGACCTTGCTCGCGTCCATGAGGGCGACGCCTCGACGCGCGGCGGCGATCATGGCCGTTTTGGTCTCGGCCATCTGAGGAAAGTCGGTCGTAAAGCCGCAGCTGGAGACAAAGGCGCCAGGGCACATGACGGCCAGATCGGCATGGACCATTTGGAGCGCCTGCATGGTGAGCGGTCCGTACAAATAACGATGGCCTTTGCGCAGCGCCCCGCCCAGCATGACGACATCGACCGAGGGCATGCTCTCGTCGATGTAATCGGCAATGGTAATGTCTGCCGTGATGACGGTGATGCCGTCGCGCTGGTCGAGGAGCCGGACGAACTCGAGCGCCGTGGTGCCAGAATCGACGAGCAGCGTGTCGCCGTCATTGACAAGCTCGATGGCGCTTTGCGCGATGGCCTGCTTGGCAGCGACGTTGACATTGATACGGCGATCCTGCGTGGAGACGGTCAGGCGTTTATGGAGAGACACGGCACCACCATGCGTGCGGCGCAACTTGCCTGCTTCGGCGAGCGCGTCCAGGTCGGCGCGGGCGGTGACGGAGGACACGCCAAAGGTCTGGGCGATTTCTGCTACCTGTACCGAGGCATTATGCTCGAGCATTTCCATGATGGCGGTACGGCGTTCGTCGGCAAAAGCACGGTTGGTAGCTTGGGCCATGCCTGCTCCATTCTCAGCTAAATTTGCAGGAATTGTGTTGACTCTATTTTCGTTCATTTTCTTTTTGAGTAAGAAAACACCTTTCGATTACTTATCTTTTCTATAAAAGAAAGACGCCGAACGCTCAAAATTCAATATCGAACATGTCCACTCGGCTCAAATATCTTCCGTTTACTTTTCAAAAACGACGGTATTGACCTGCATGGGCTCAATATCTCGCGCGTGTAAAGCCGCTGAATATCATACAATGAGCGCAGCAAAACGCAAGGTAAAACGCCTTGTGAACAACTACGCCCGATGTCCAGATGCGGGCGAGGGAGAGGAGCAAACGCTCATGGCACTTGTTACCACCGAAAAGATGCTCAAGGACGCTCAAGCCGGCCACTACGCCGTCGGTGCGTTCAACGTCGAGAACCTCGAGTTTGTTATGGCCGTTCTGGCCGCTGCCGAGGAGACCAAGTCCCCCGTCATCATGCAGACCACCCCGGGCACCATCAAGACCGCTGGTCTGGACTACTTCTACGGCATGGTCAAGGCTGCCGCCGAGCGCGCTTCCGTGCCCGTCGCTCTGCACCTCGATCACGGCGATGGCTATGACCGCTGCATGCAGGCTTTCCGCACTGGCTACACCTCTGTCATGATCGACGGTTCGCACGAGTCCTTCGAGGACAACATCGCCCTGACCAAGTCCGTCGCCGATGCTGGCCGCGCCATGGGCGTGCCCGTCGAGGCAGAGCTCGGCAAGGTTGGCGGCAAGGAGGACGACGGTCCCGCGGTTGAGGGCGAGAGCCCCTACACCGATCCGGCCGAGGCCAAGGAGTTCGTCGAGCGCACTGGCTGCACCTCTCTTGCTATTGGCGTTGGCACCAGCCACGGCGTGTACACGAGCGATCCGCACATCGAGCAGTCCGTGGTCAAGGCCATCCGCGACGCCGTCGACGTGCCGCTGGTCCTGCACGGCACCTCCGGTGTGCCCGATGAGCAGGTTGCCGAGGCTGTGAAGAACGGCATCTGCAAGGTCAACTACGCCACCGAGCTGCGTCAGGCCTACACCAAGGGCTTTATGGCCTACATGGCCGAGAACCCCGCCTGCTTCGACCCCAAGAAGCCGGCCAAGGAGGGTATGCGTGAGATCACCGAGCTGGTTAAGATCCGCATGACCAACCTCAACTCTGTGGGCAAAGCAGAGTAACAGCAAGGGTGCTCTGATCCCACCGGGCCGTCCGGAAACGGAAAAGGGCCTATCTCTCAGAACGTCCTCGGACATGTCGGAAGCCCCGCTGCGCGCTACGCGCTGCGGGGCTTCCTCCGTCCTGCGGAATGTTCTGAGAGATAGGCCCTTTTCCGTTTCCGGACGGCCCTGCTCGATCGCCCTTGTGGCGTTGGGGCGGAAATGGGTGGGGCGTCAGGGCTTCTTTGTTGATGAGGGGTTAGTATGCCCGGGCTTGGTTGGGGAAGGTTTTGTCTAGGGATGCTTGGAGCTTTTCGAGCGATGCTCGCAGGTTGAGGCTCTGGTCGGTTGAGCGTTTTGCTTTTGTGGTGGGGGAGTCGAGGAGGCCGTTTCTCTGTGTCGGGGGGAAGGAGAAAAGGTCCGCATGTTTTGGGGATGGCTGCTGTGCTGCGTCATTGGAAGAATGCATGCTTATGCGGCCTCCTCGATGTCCACCAAAAGGTTGCGCACGGGGTATGCTGCTAGGTCCCGTGCGTTGGTAGTATTATGCCGCGGCTGCTGCAAAGAAGCGCTAAAGAAAGGCTTAATCAAGTTTGATGTAACGATGAAACCGCAGGTCAAAGCTATCGGGTAACACTCTTGAAAGGTTTTGAGCTTAAGGGCTTTCTAAGGTTTGTGGCGCGGATGTGGCTCGCCTGTGTGGGGCGTGTGGACGGCTCGTTCCTAGCGCTGCGGCTCTGCGGCCCGCACCTGCTCGATGACCTTTTCCATGGTGGCGTCGATGCGGTCCTTTTTGAGTTCGCATTCCCAGATGGTTATGGGCGTCCAGCCCATTTGAGTGAGTGCCGCCACGGCGGTGCGGTCGCGCTCGACGTTGCGACGGAACTTTGCCTCCCAAAACTCAACGTTGCGCTTGGGCTGGCTAGGGTGGCACTTGGGGCAGCGGTGCCAAAAGCAGCCGTTGACGAAGATAGCGATCTTGCGCCCGGGAAAGGCGATGTCGGGCTTGCCGGGTACCTTCCATTCCAAACGATAGCCCGTAAGGCCCGCGGCCCGCAGGCGCTGACGTACGAGCAGCTCGGGCTTGGTGTTGGCGCGCTTGTTGCCCTTCATGGACTTTTTTATAGCAGCGCGGCGGCGCACCAGTTCGCGCTCGTCGGCGGAAAGGTCCGAGGTATCGATGCCGTCGAGCAGACCGGGCTTGGGACGCTTTTTGCTGCGGCGCTTAGGTGCGCGCTTGGGCCTGGTGGCGGGCTCGTCGGTCGTGGCGGCCTCGGCGTCGTTGGCAGTGCCGTTGGCCTCAAGCCGGTCTTCCTTCAGCTCAATCAGGGCATCAATGAGCCCCTTGTCAGCGGGCATCCATTCCACCGTGGCAAGCGAGGTGCGCGGAATCCAGCGGATATCAAGTTGGCGGTCGTGTTTCTGGGGCTCGCCAGACTCTTTAGCCAGCGAGCAGTAGTAGCACTCCATGGAGAGATGAAAATCGGGGTAGTCATACTCAACGGTGTAGAAATCGCGCAGGTTGGTGACTTTTACCTGCAGCTCTTCCATGAGCTCGCGGCGCACGGCGTCTTCGGGCGTCTCGCCGCGCATGAGCTTGCCGCCGGGGAACTCCCAAAGTCCCTGCATGTCGCCGTAGCCGCGCTGCACGGCAAGTAGCTCATCGGATCCTTCCTTGCGAATGATCCCAGCGGCAACATGAACAGTCTTCAACAGGAGTCCTCTCTCAACATCAACAAGTGGCAGGGTAGTCTTTTTGGGACGGGGCTTTTTTAGCTGCCCTATGTCAAATGCGGCCTCATGCTTCGAAGGCTTCGGATGGGGTAGCTAAAAAAGCCCCGTCCCAAAAAGACTACCCCTACCTTACACAACGGTAAGGCAAGCGTAAGCCATATCGATGGTAGCCGACTCGTCTTCTTGCGACTATAGATGCCGTAGACTAATTGCAAGAAAGGACTCGGTATGCAAACCACGCACATGGCGACTCCGGTACTGGAGGTCGCGCATCTCGAAAAGGTATATGGGGCGCTGGGCAACGTGACCAGCGCGCTCAACGACGTCAGCTTTACCGTCAACCGCGGCGAATTTGTTGGCATCATGGGCGCTTCGGGCTCGGGCAAGTCGACCCTGCTCAACTGCGTGTCGACCATCGATAGCGCCACAAGTGGCACGATCCGCATCAACGGGCAGGACGTAACACGCATGAAGCAGGCCAAGCTTTCGCAGTTCCGCCGCGAGGAGCTCGGCTTTATCTTCCAGGACTCCAACCTGCTCGATACGCTCACGGCACGCGAGAACATCGCCCTGCCGCTCACCATCGCCCGCACAAACTCGGCAGAGATCTCGACCCGCGTGCGGGATGTGGCAGCGCGCCTGTCCATCAGTCAGGTGCTCGACAAGTATCCCTACCAGATGTCCGGTGGTCAGCAGCAGCGCGTTGCCGCGGCTCGCGCGCTCGTCACCGACCCCACCATGATCATGGCCGACGAGCCCACCGGCGCCCTCGATTCCAAGAGTGCTCGCCTGCTGCTCGAGAGCCTGGAGGCCCTTAACCGCCGCCTGCGCGCCACGGTGCTCATGGTCACGCACGACAGCTTTGCCGCCAGCTACACGAGCCGTGTGCTGTTCATTCGCGACGGCAAGATCTTCACCGAGCTGCGCCGCGGCGACACCGACCGCCGAGAGTTCTTCGACCGCATTATGGAGGTCGTTGCCATGATGGGCGGTGAGGGCTCCGATGCTCTGTAAACTCGCTTGGGGCAACGTCCGCCGCGCCGGCCGCGACTACCTCGTCTACCTTTTGACGCTCACCCTGGGCGTCACGGTCTTCTATGCCTTTAACACCATCTCGATGCAGGTCGATATCGCCGGAATCGATGAAGAGGGCTTGGCGCAGGTTATGGGCAGTATGCTCGGCGACCTGACGTACTTTTTGGCCGGTGTCATGGCCTTTTTGATGGTGTATGCCAATAACTTCATCATGAAACGCCGCAAGAAGGAGTTTGGCCTGTACCAGGTGCTCGGCATGGGGCGTGGGCGCGTCGCCACGATCATGGCGCTCGAGACGGTGATTGTCTCGGTCGTGGCCTTTGTCGCCGGCATTGTGCTGGGTGTGGGGCTCTCCCAGCTCATGGCGTTCTTTACGGCCTCGCTCTTTAAGACACAGATCGCCAATTTTCACTTCTTTTTCTCGGTGCATGCGTTCAATCTGACCCTTGCCTGCATGCTCGTAATGTTTGTGCTCACGCTACTGCTGAACCTTCGCGCCGTGCGTCGTACCAAACTCATCGAGCTTATGGGTGCCGAGCGTCGCAACGAGAGCATCAAGACACGCAACCCTTGGATCGCGATTGCCATCTTTGCCGTGGGCGTGGTGCTTGTGGGCGTGGCCTATTACCGTCTGCTACGTGATGGGTTCCCGCTAACCGCGACGGACAGCAAGCTGCAAGAGGCCATGAACCAGTTTGGTATTACGACCGCTATGGTTACCGTGGGCACCTTTGCCCTGTTCTGGGGACTCTCGGGCATGCTCATCAAGCTGCTGCAGAGCCTGCGCGGCGTGTATTGGCGCGGCCTCAACATGTTTACCGTGCGCCAGCTTGCGGCCAAGGTCAACACGGTGTGCTTTTCGATGGGCGTCATCGCGATGCTCCTGTTTTTGGCCATCACCTCGGTGACGTGCGGTATGTCGATTGCCAACGTGATGAACGAGAATCTGGAGCGCTATAATCCGGCCGACATGTCGCAGACGTATGTCTATTACACGCCCGATACGCTCGACTTCTACAAAGAGTCTTTCAATCCGTCTGAGGCCGATCGAATGGTGCTGGCCGATAGTACGGTCGATTTGTACTCCGCATGGCACGGCGATCGTATCGATCACGATAACGTTGCAGACGGTATTAAGGGCAAGTCGGCGGACAACAACGACGAGACCGGCAAGAAGGTCAATATCGCCGATGTTGCCGGCGAGCATGTACAGATCGATTCGTATCTGAGTTACCCGTTTGGCGGTTCGGATCCTTCGGTGACCCCAAGTGAGATGTGCAAGATCATGGGCGAAAAGCTTCCCAAGGCGTTCGGGGGTAGCAATGCCGATGCGATGGGTCTGTTTGTGACGCCGGCAAGTCAGTACAACAAGCTGCGCCAGATGATGGGCGAGGAGCCGGTGCATATCGGTCACGACCAGTATCTGCTCACGTGTGATATGGGCGGCGAGCTGGTCGACCTGTACACCAAGTATATGGCTGGCGGCCATGCCCTTACCTTGGGCGGGCATACACTCAAGCCCGCAACCGATAAGTCGGACGAAGATACGGCGGCCATCGCCAACTCGGCGATGGGCAGTAATCCGGGTACCGTCGTCGTTGCCGACGAGCTGCTGTCCCAACTTAATCTGCAGCCGTATTCCAGTAGCCTGCTCGTTAACTACAAACAGGGGATGGATACGACCGAGGCAGACGAGAGCATTAAATACACTGTGCTCGACAATCTGCTCGTTGACGGCAAGGAGTCGGGGTCGTGGGGAACCTTCATCACACGCTCCGAGATGTACACGCAAGCAGCGCAAATGAACGGTCTTATTAGCTACCTAGCCATCTACATCGGCTTTGTATTGGTCGTTGCATGCGCGGCGATTCTGTCGATCCAGCAACTCTCCAACGTGGCCGACGGCAGCCGCAGCTATCGTGTGCTGGCACAGATTGGCTGCGACGACCGCCAGATTCGCCATTCGGTGATGGCGCAGCAAGCGGTATTCTTCCTGTTCCCGCTGGCAGTGGGCCTGGCGCACTCCTTTGTGGCACTTAAGGTGATCATCGAGCTGGTGAGTATTTTCGGAAATATGAGCATCGGCGGCACCGTTGGCCTCACCTGTGCAATCTTCCTGGCAGCTTATGGCGGCTACTTCCTGGTGACCTACCTCATGAGCACCGGCATGGTACAAGCTGCCATCGCCACCCGCTACAGCGAGTAACAAGCGGGCAAAATCGTCACAAAATCAGAGGCGTATGACCGCCGCGAAGGGACCAGGGGCCCTTTCGCGGTGGTTTTTGCCTACCTGGTGCGTCTCAGATACAAGTGAGTAGACTTTTTTGAACCTGCCGAGCACATCGCGACAAATGCTCAATAAAACCGCAGGTCAGGGCAGTGATGTTTTGGGGCGTGCTTGGCTTCCTGAAAAAAGCCTACTCACTTGGTTTTTCTGCTAGAAAACCGCCGCGAGGGAAGGCAACTCCCTTACGGCGGTTTGGACGTTTGCCCAGATAAAACCTACCAAAATAAACCTGTCCCTTTTTGGCAGGTGGTTTCAGCTGAACGGCGGGCCGTGCGGCTTGTGTGTGCGGGCTCACAATCTGGGGAAACCGAACAGATTGGGGGCCTGTATGATCGATTCGAGGGGAAACGTGTGACCCGAGGGCATGTTTAACAGAGTGCGCCTGGCCCCCGAAGCCCGGCGCGCATACGATACGCGAGGGGTAGTCGTTGGGGACGTTCTTAAACGACTAGTCAAACAAGTAGTCAAACAAGAACGTCCCCAACGACTACCCAAGGAGTGTCCCAAACTGCCGGCAGAAAAGGAGCGTCCCTAACTGCCGCATCCGGAGCAAGACAACGCCGCAGGTAGAGGACGGACAGCGAGCGGGCCGCATTTGAGACAAGGTGGCGTGAAACGAAAGGGCGCTGACCTTCTGGTCGTGCCCTTGAAGTTGAACGTCAGATTGTCCAAATGCGGCCCGCGCAGCGTCGAGCCGTTACGGCGTTTGGTAAAACGCCGTAACCTACACCCGTTCAGCGATCTCGTGGATGAGGTAGTCGGTCTTTTCCCAGCCCAGGCACGGGTCGGTGATCGATTTACCAAAGACGCCGCCGTCGACCGGCTGGTTGCCGTCTTCCAGATAGGACTCGATCATAAAGCCCTTGACCAGCTTGGAGATGGACTCGTTGCGGCGGCAGCTGTCGAGCACCTCCTTGCAAATGCGATACTGCTCCAGCGGACGCTTGCCCGAGTTGTCGTGGTTGCAGTCGATGACCGCTGCCGGATTGGCATAGCCGGCATGCTCGGTATAGCGTTCGGCCAGGCGTTCCAGGTGTTCGTAGTGGTAGTTGGGGTAGGTGCGCCCATCGAGACCGATGTAGCCACGCATAACGGCGTGTGCGAGCGGGTTGCCGTCGCACTCGACCTCCCAGTTGCGGAAGATGAAGCTCTGGTGCGCCTGCGCGGCGTAAATGGAGTTGAGCATAACGGTAGTAGAGCCGGCAGTGGGATTCTTCATGCCGACGGGTACCGAAATGCCGCTCGACACCAGGCGATGCTCCTGGTTCTCGACCGAGCGCGCACCCACGGCAACATAGCTCAGCAGATCAACGAGGTACTGGTAGTTGGACGGATAGAGCATCTCGTCGGCGGTGAAGAAGCCCGTTTCCTCAATAACGCGCAGATGCATATGGCGGATTGCCTTGACGCCCTCGAGCAGGTCGTCGGGCGCCTCGGGGTTAGGGTTGTGCAGAAGACCCTTGTAACCGGTGCCCTTGGTACGCGGCTTATTGGTGTAGACGCGCGGAATGATGATGAGCTTGTCCTTGACCTCCTCGGCGGTCTTGGCCAGTCGGTTCATGTACTCAAGCACCGAATCCTCGCGGTCGGCAGAGCACGGGCCGATGATGAGCACCTTGCGCGCGTCCTCGCCGGTAAAGACTTTGGCGACCTCGGCGTCAAATGCCTGCTTTGTGGCGGTAAGCTCGGCAGAAAGCGGCATTTCCTCGCGGATCTCCATGGGGATCGGCAACTTGCGTTTGAATTCCATGGCCATAGGGGCCTCCTCAATCTATAGAAAGAGCAATAAGCGTATTGTCGAGTGTTCGGCATTATCCGCTGCCGCACGATAAAGTGCAAGCCCTTGTCACCCCGAAACCTACCAAAAAGGGACAGGTTTATTTTGGTCGGTTTTATCTGGGAAAATGTCGGCACTCGCCGGAGGGGGGTCGGCGTACGGCACGCTGGAGCAAGTTGGGTCTTCTGCGGTATACCCCGTGGGCAAATAATGGCAAATATGAGTACTGTTGCTGGCGCAGCCTCATATCGAGCTTACAAGATAATAGGCACAACAGCAAATATGTTCATTAACGTTGGCACACAGAAGCATGCTAACGGGCGTTTTGATTAATTTGAAGGCGTATAGAAGCCGCAAAGAGGTCATTTGAGGCGTTTTTGGCTGCTACTAAAAATGTAACAGTACTCATATTTGACCTTTTTTGGCCACAGGGTCCGGAAGGGGCTGTCAATCGGGCCCCAAGAGAGCTAATTCGAGTGCCGTGGACGAAAAAACGGGGGGCGCAGGTTGTCCTGCGCCCCCGTTCTCGGGCGTTATTCGCTCCTTGCGGCCGAATCTATGCTGCTTCGTCGAACTGCGAGTTGTACAGATCGGCGTAGAAGCCGCCCTGGGCGAGCAGCTCGTCGTGCGTGCCCTTCTCGACGATGTCGCCGTCGCGGATTACCAAGATCACGTCGGCGTTGCGGATCGTGGACAGACGGTGCGCGATGACAAAGCTGGTACGGCCCTGCATCAGCGCATCCATGGCACGCTGGATGAGCTCCTCGGTGCGGGTATCCACGTTGGAGGTCGCCTCGTCCAGAATCAGCGCCGGGCGGTCGGCCAAAATGGCACGGGCGATGGTCACGAGCTGGCGCTGACCCTGCGACAGGTTGGTGCCCTCCTCGTTGATCATAAAGTCGTAGCCGCCGGCGAGCGTATGGATAAAGTGGTCGCAACGTGCGGCGCGTGCGGCGGCTTCGACCTCGGCATCGCTCGCATCGGGGCGTCCGTAGCGGATGTTCTCGCGGATCGTGCCGTTAAACAGCCAGGTATCCTGCAGCACCATGGCAAACTCGCCGCGCAGCGCCGCGCGGTCCCAGTCGCGCACGTCGACACCCTCGACGCGCAGCGAACCGCCGTCCACGTCGTAAAAGCGCTGCAGCAGCTTAATGAGCGTGGTCTTGCCGGCGCCGGTGGGGCCGACGATGGCAATGGTTTGGCCGGGCTGCGCCTCGCAGCTAAAGTCGTGGATGATGGTCTTGTCGGGCGTGTAGCCAAACTTGACGTGGTCGAACTCCACGTGGCCAGGGCGCTTCTCGGGAATCTGCGCGTCGGCCTTCTGCTCCTCCTCGGGCGCGGCCAGGAACTCAAAGACGCGCTCGGTGGCGGCAGCCATCGACTGCATCGTGTTGCTCACATTGCCCAGCTGCTGCACGGGTTGCGTAAAGTTGCGAACGTACTGGATAAAGCTCTGGATGTCGCCGGGCGTGGCATTGCCGGTCAGCGCGAGTTGCGCGCCCACCACGACGACGCCCACGTAGCCCATGTTGCCCACCAAACTCATGAGCGGCATCATCAGGCCCGACAGGAACTGCGAGCGCCAGCCACTAATAAAGAGGCGGTCGTTTTGGCGGTCGAACTCCTCGATCGAAGCCTCGGCGCGGTCGAACACCTGAATGACGTTCTGGCCGGCAAAATCCTCCTCGATAATGCCGTTGACGGTGCCCAGGACCTGCTGCTGCTCGCGGAAGTACGGCTGCGAGAAGTGAATCATCACCATCAGGATAATCGCGGCGGCCGGCAGCGTGAGCACGGTGACGCCGGTAAGCGGCAGACTGATCGAAAGCATCATGACGAACACGCCGATAATCTGCGTCACCGACGTGATGAGCTGTGTCACGCTCTGGTTGAGCGACTGACCCAGTGTATCGACGTCGTTGGTGATGCGGCTGAGCACGTCGCCCTTGCTGTGTCCGTTAAAGTAGCTCATTGGCACGACGGCGATCTTGGCGGCGATCTCCTTGCGCATGCGATAACAAATCTTTTGCGTGACGCCGGTCATGAGCCAGCCCTGGATCAGGCTGCAAACAGAGCTTGCCAGATACAGGCAGAGCAAAAAGCCGAGCGTCTTGGCGATCCAGTCAAAGTCAACGTCGCCGGTGCCGTTGACCTTGGCGACCAGGCCTTCGAACAGCTTGGTCGTAACCTGGCCGAGCACCTTGGGTCCCACAATGTTAAAGATGACCGAGCACACGGCAAAGGCGACGGCGGCAAACACGGCAATCTTGTGCTGGCCGATATAGCCGAGCAGCTGCCTCATGGTGCCCTTAAAGTCCTTGGCCTTTTCGCCGCGACGCATGCGGCCCATGGGACCACGCTGGCGGGTGGGCTTGGGAATCTGAGTCTTGGTCTCGTCTGCCATTAGCGCTCGCCTCCTTCCATGACGGCTGCAATTTCTTCTTGGGTAAGCCCCAGCTCCTCGGCGGAAAGCTGCGACTGTGCGATCTCCAGGTACGCCGGGCAGCTGCGCAGCAGCTCCTCGTGCGTGCCGGTGCCCACTACGTGGCCGTCGTCGAGCACGATGATCTGGTCGGCGTGCATGATGGTCGCGATGCGCTGGGCCACGACCACGAGCGCGGCGTCGGTGACGTTTTTGGCCAGCTCTTCGCGCAGGCGCGCGTCGGTCTTGTAGTCGAGGGCGCTAAACGAATCATCGAACACCACGACCTCGGGCTTTTTGGCCAACGCGCGGGCGATGGCCAGACGCTGGCGCTGACCGCCCGAAACATTGGAGCCGCCCTGGCTAATGGGGGAGTCGTACCCGTCCTCGCGCTCGGCGATAAAGTCCTCCGCCTGGGCGACGCGTGCTGCCTGGCGCATATCCTCGTCACTCACCATGTCGCCGGCAAACTTGAGGTTGCTCTCGACGGTACCCGAGAATAGACGACCCTGCTGCGGAATATAACCGATGCGGCGGCGCAGCTCGGAAAGGGTCATGTCGCGCACGTCGATGCCGTCGAGCGAAATGCTGCCGCCCGTGACGTCGTACAAGCGCGGAATCAGCTGTACGAGCGTGGACTTGCCCGAGCCCGTGGAGCCAATGATGCCGAGCATCTGACCGGCATGCGTGGTGAAGTTCACGCCGCTGATGACGTCGGCGCGGGCATCGGGATACTGGAAGCTCACGTCGCGGAAGGTGAGCTCGCCGCGCGGCGCGCTGGCAGCAGGCAGTTTGGGCGAGGCAGGGTCGTTGATGCTCGTAGGGCAGGTGATGACCTCTTCCACGCGCTCGGCTGCGACCTCGGCACGGGGCAGGATAACCGAAACCATGGTGAGGATCATAAACGCCATGACGATCTGCATGGTGTAGGAGATAAACGCCATCATGTTGCCGACCTGCATCACGCCGTCGGACACGCCCTGCGCGCCAAACCAGACGATGAGCACGGTGATGCAGTTCATGACGAGCATCATGAGCGGCATCATAAAGCTCATGGCGCGGTTGGTGTAGAGCTGCGTGGTCATCAGGTCGAGCGACGCCTTGTCAAAACGTTCGAGCTCATGCTCCTCGCGGTTGAACGAGCGGATGGGCATCAGGCCGTCGAGCAGCTCGCGGGCGGTAAGGTTCACGCGGTCCACAAAGCTCTGCATCTTTTTGAACTTGGGCATGGTGAGGCCCATGAGCACGCCGACGACGGCCGAGACCGCGATGATGGCCACGGCGATGGTCCACTCGAGGCCGGTATGGTTGGCCAGGACGCGCATGACGGCGACGATGCCCATGACGGGGGCCATCAGACACATGCGGATAAACAGGGTTGCGGCCATCTGGATCTGCTGAATGTCGTTGGTGCAGCGGGTGATGAGCGAGGCCTGGCTAAACTTGCCCACCTCGGCCGGCGAGAAGTGCATAACCTTGTTGAAGGTCTCGCGGCGCAGGTCGCGTGCGATGGAACAGGCGGTGCGCGAAGCTACGGCACCGGTCAGGATGGTGGCGACGAGCGACACCAGGCACAGACCAAACATCGTGGTCGCCATGCGGCCCAGGTAGGCGTTCTGCACGTCGGCGGGGTCGATGCCCTGCGCCTTGTACTCGTCTTGCACATAGCTCACGGCGCGTTGGGTCACGATGGAGCCCGACATGGAGCCCATTTTGTCCGCCATATCGTTGGCGCCCTCGACGAGCTTACCCTGGTCGATTAGGCCGCCTTCAACGCCTAGACGCAGACCCTTCATGGTGATCTTACCGCCGTCGGCATCAATCTGCTTTTGCATGTTCTGCGCCGCTGCGGCCTTCTGCTGCATCTCGGCGAGCTGCTCGGGCGTCATCGCCGCCATCTGCTCGGGGGTGGGCATGGCCTGAGCGCCGCTGTTGTCTTTCTCACCGGACGTGCCCATCATGTCGCCCATGGAGTTGGCATCGATGCCCTGGTTGAACGAAAGGACGACGGTCTCGGGCAGGCTCATGATGTCGGCAATCTTGCCGCCGTCGGCGCGCTCCTCCTCGGTGCCCTTGTACGTTCGAATGCCGTTATTGTCCGCCTTGCTAAACACGGCCTCCACAGCCTTGGCGTCCTTGGAGCTCATGAAGAGTTCGAGGTCGTCGAGCGATTCGGCGCGAATGGTGTCGGGCACGGGCGAGGCGATGCCGCCTTGCTGCACGCCCACGTCGACGATGTCGCTCATATAGGTAGGCAGCGCCAGATCGGCGTTGCAGCTGATTACGATAAGTACGATAGCTGCGAGTAGTGCCAGGATATGCTTTTTAAAGAGCTTGAGAATCCTCACTCGGCACCTCTCCTTTCTTGATTGCGGTCGATAATTTCGTTGGCACGTCTTAGAAGGCGCACCATCTCTTGGGTATCTGTTTCGCCGAGCTGCTCGAGGAAAGCCGCGGTGCGGTTCTCGAACTCCCGACGTTTGATTTCGAGATCCTGTCGGCCCTTGTCGGTCACCGTGACGTGTACGCGACGCCGGTCGGTTTTCGAATGCTCGCGCACGACCCAGCCCTTGGCTTCGAGAGCGCGTAGGATATTGGCAATGCGGGCGTTCGAGACCCAGGCGCGATCAGCGAGTTCGCTCGGCGTGAGCGAACCGCCAGCGAGCATAAGGGCGCGCATGACGGCCATCTCGCCGCTGAGAGCTTTGTCCACAAAGCGCGAAACGCGCTGGTGAATACCGCCAAACTCGGTAAGGAGCTGACGCCCAAGTTCACGGAAATCGGTATCTTCCACCGAAAACCCCTAACACTAGAAACTATTTTCGGTGGAAGATGATACCCCCATATGTGGGCCTCATACAGTGGGCAATATAAAGAGCGCATAAAGACTTAAAATCATTCAATTGCTGAAGCGTTTTAAAGAACTATCATGCACGCGGTTAGGCGAGGGGCTGTCATCACCATGACGACTGGGACTCATTTATCGCCACGTGCGATGCTCCAACTTCCCGCAAGGAGACACCTTACATAAAGGGGGATGGAGTCATGGCATTTGACTTCACGGGTAAAACCGCGATCGTTACCGGTGGCACTCAGGGCATTGGCCTCGAGATCGCCAAGGGTATCGTTGCGGGCGGCGGACACGTCGCGCTCATCGCAAGGAACGCTACTAAGGGCGAGGCCGCTGTGGCCGAGCTTGGCGAGGGAAACAAGTTTTATCAGCTCGATGTCGCCGATGCGCCCAAGGCGCGCGAGACCGTCGAACAGATTTTCGCAGACCTGCCGCAAACCAACATCCTGATCAACTGCGCTGGCGTCATCAGCACCAAGAAGTTCGACGAGATCGATGACACCGAGTGGCGTCGCACCATTGACATCAACCTCAATGGTACGTTTACCATGATGAATGCCGTGTACCCGCACTTTAAGGCGGCCCATGCCGGCACTATCGTCAACGTTAGCTCTGTTGCCGGCAAGATCGGCGGCGGCCTACTCGGCACCGCGGCTTACGCAAGCTCCAAGGCCGGCGTCAATGGTCTAACCAAGGCAGTCGCCAAGGAAGGCGGTAAGTTCGGCGTCCGCTGCAACGCCGTGTGCCCGTCGCTCACGTTGACCGATATGACCTCGATTCTCTCTGACGAGAACTCTCAGCGTATCATCAACGGTATTCCTCTGGGCCGCGCTGCCCAGGCCAGCGAGCCTGCGCAGATGGTGCTCTTCTTCGCTTCCGACCTCGCCAGCTTCGTGAACGGCGAGATCGGTGACTGCGACGGCGGCATCGTCCTGGACGGGTAATACCCCGCGGTGATCGTTTGGCGGCGACCCTGGCGACTCGGGGTTGTCGCCTTCTTTCTGACATAGGCGCGTGCGGCTTCGATTCGCATGCATCCAAAGGAGATATATATGAGTGAATCGACTGCGGTGGAGGCGCCGGCGGCAAAGGAGCCGTTCTTTAAGATGTCCTCCATCCCGGGTGCCAATATTTGAGGCTTCGGTAGTTTGTGTGACAAGGGGCTAGCCTAGGCAGCAACGCTCTTCGCTCCCTTCACGCCCTTCTTCCTCGCCTTCACCGGGCGACCCGGGAGCTGGGGCTGGCAGTCGCCGCACCTGAGCATGAGCAGG
>DBFAQQ010000004.1:0-27813 GCA_048236535.1 Collinsella sp.
GTCTGAATTTGGCTTAGCAATCATAGGCGGATGACGCGGAAACGGCCCCTCCCGGGGCCGTTTCAGTTCCAGATCGTTGTTTTCGCCCGCTGAGCTGGGCCTATGCCGGAATCTCTCCCACAGAAACCACCGAAGAGCCCAATATTTTGGTGCCGCTTTTGTTGGGCTGCCTGCTCAACACGCTGTTCCCCGACCTGTTTAAAACGCTCGGCAGCTTTACGCTTGGCATGACCCAGCAGGGCGCCGGCCCGCTTGTTGGCGCCTTTTTGCTCATCGTCGGTACGACGATTTCGTTTAAGAGTGCTCCTGCCGCCGCTGCCCGCGGCGCCATCATCATCGCCGTCAAGCAGATCGTGGTCGTTGCCGTGTCGCTGCTCATCCTTTATGTGTTCAACGACAACCTGTTTGGCATCTCGGCCATGGTGATGCTGGCCGCTTGCACGGGTGCCAACAACGCTATGTACGCTGGACTGATGGGCACCATGGGCAACGAGGCCGAGCGTGGCGCCGTCGCCATCACCACGCTCGTTGTCGGCCCTCCGGTCACGATGATCGTGCTCGGCGCCGCCGGTCAGGCTCCGATTGGCTGGTCGCTCGTGGGCGCCATCCTGCCGATCGTCGTCGGCATTATCCTGGGCAACCTGTTCCCCAGCTTTAAGAAGATGATGGCACCGGCACTTTCCGCCATCATCGTGCTCGTCTTCTTTGCAATGGGCTCGACCATGACCTTTGGCCAGCTCATTAATGGCGGTCTTCCCGGTATTCTGCTCGGCGTGATCTGCTCGGTGATCTTTGCAATTCCCGTCATCGCGGTCGATAAGCTCACGGGCGGTACGGGTGTCGCAGGTGCGGCCATTTCGAGCTGCGCCGGAGCCAATGTGGCCACGCCTGCTGCCATGGCAAGCGTCAACGGGGCCATGTACGGCGGCGCCGTGCTCGCGACGGCTACGGCACAGGTTGCTGCCTGCGCAATCGTGACGGCTATTTTGACCCCGCTGGTCACCAGCTGGTGCTACAAGCATTTTGAGGGCCAGGGTCACAGCAAGGCAACGACCGACAAGGCCTCCGCAGCCGCCTAATGCCAAGCGGCAATCAAAGCTAAAAACTAGTCACGCCACAGGGCGGCCACGGGGGATCCTGTGGCCGCCCTGCAGTTTCTGTAGGGTCTCTGTGACACTTTACCCTGCTAAAGCTGGCATAACAGCTAGAGCGAACGTCGTACAAAGGCAAGGAAAAATAACATACAAATCGGTGAACGGTAGTTGTTCGCGCTCGCATTTCCTGCGGGTTTGTAAAAAACGCCCTTATGATATAAAAAAAGAAACATATAACAGCCCAGATGGAGAGGGTCGCTATGTTATCCTTCTCAAACGGGTGAAATCTTGGGTTTTTGGTTGCAGTTCCAAGGTGGACAAACGTTTTTCCCTGCACCAACGTGTGATGAAGAACGGAAGAAGCCGGTAGTGCAAACCGAAAATTCAAGAATTCAATAAACAGCGGTGTGAGAGAGCGCCGCATTACACGTAACTAGGAGCGTGGTTACACAATGCAGGAGGCATGGGAAGGCTTCAAAGAAGGCATTTGGACGGGAGAGGTTGACGTCCGAGACTTCATCCAGAAGAACTACACCCCCTATGAGGGCGACGAGTCGTTCCTCGCCGGCCCGACCGAGCGTACCAAGGAGCTGTGGGGCGAGGTTCTCGACCTGCTGCTTAAGGAGCGCGAGCAGGGCGGTGTCCTCGATATGGACACCAAGACCGTTACGGGTATCGTGAGCCACCCCGCTGGCTACATCGATAACGCCCACCGCGAGAAGGAGACTATCGTCGGTCTCCAGACCGACAAGCCGCTCAAGCGCGCTCTGCACGTCAACGGCGGTATCCGCATCGCTTGCCAGGCTGCCAGCCAGCACGGCTACAAGGTCGACGAGAACGTTGTCGAGCGCTACACCTTCGAGCGCAAGACTCACAACGCCGGCGTCTTCGATGTTTACACCCCCGAGATGCGTGCTTGCCGCTCGGCTCACATCATCACCGGTCTGCCCGATGGCTATGGCCGCGGCCGCATCATCGGCGACTACCGTCGTGTTGCCCTGTACGGCGTCGACTACCTGATCAAGGACAAGGAGGCCCAGAAGGCTTCCACCCCGACGGTCATGACCGCCGACAACATCCGCGACCGTGAGGAGCTGCAGGAGCAGATCCGCGCCCTCGGCGAGCTCAAGATGATGGCCGAGACCTATGGTTTCGATATTTCCAACCCTGCTACCAACACGCAGGAGGCCATCCAATGGATGTACTTCGCCTACCTCGCTGCCGTTAAGGAGCAGAACGGCGCCGCTATGTCCATCGGCCGTACCTCCACGTTCATCGACATCTACGCTGAGCGCGACCTTGCCAACGGTACCTTCACCGAGGAGCAGATCCAGGAGTTCGTGGATCACTTCATCATGAAGCTCCGCATGGTCAAGTTTGCCCGTACCCCCGAGTACCAGGCCCTGTTTACCGGCGATCCGCAGTGGGTCACCGAGTCCATCGGCGGCATGGGTGTTGACGGCCGTACGCTCGTTACCAAGATGAGCTACCGCTACCTGCACACGCTCGAGAACATGGGCACCAGCCCCGAGCCCAACATGACCGTTCTGTGGTCGACCCGTCTGCCCGAGAACTTCAAGAAGTTCTGCGCCAAGACTTCTGTCGCCAGCTCCTCGATCCAGTACGAGAACGACGACCTCATGCGCGTTTACCACGGCGACGACTATGGCATCGCCTGCTGCGTGTCCTCCATGCGCATCGGCAAGGAGATGCAGTTCTTCGGCGCCCGCGCCAACCTTGCCAAGTGCCTGCTGTATGCACTCAACGGCGGTGTTGACGAGGTCTCCAAGAAGCAGGTCGGCCCCAAGTACCGCGCCGTCGAGGGCGATACGCTCGATTACGACGACGTTGTGGCCAAGTACAACGACATGATGAAGTGGCTCGCTGGCGTGTACGTCAACTCGCTGAACATCATTCACTACATGCACGACAAGTATTGCTACGAGCGCATCCAGATGGCTCTGCACGACAAGCACGTGCACCGCTGGTTCGCTACGGGCATCGCTGGCCTTTCCGTCGTGGCTGACTCCCTGTCCGCCATCAAGTACGCCAAGGTCCACCCCGTCCGTGACGAGAACGGCATCATCGTCGACTTCGAGACCGAGGGCGATTTCCCCAAGTACGGTAACGACGACGACCGCGTCGACCAGATCGCTCACGACGTTGTGCACCAGTTCATGGAGTACATCCGCATGAACGACACCTACCGCAACTCCGTGCCCACGACCTCGGTTCTGACCATTACCTCCAACGTCGTGTACGGTAAGAAGACCGGTTCCACGCCCGACGGCCGCAAGGCTGGCCAGCCGTTCGCCCCGGGTGCTAACCCCATGCACAAGCGCGATAGCCACGGCGCCATCGCTTCGCTGTCTTCGGTTTCCAAGCTCCCGTTCCGCGATGCTCAGGACGGCATTTCCAACACCTTCTCCATCATCCCGAGTGCGCTCGGCAAGGAGGACCAGGTGTTCTTTGGCGATATCGACCTTGATCAGCTGGGCGAGTAACTATTGTTAGTGCTATACTAACAATAACGATTACTGATTAGCGCGCCGGTTTCGGCCGGCGCCTATTAATCGAAGGAGACACATTATGAAGGTTTCTGAAGTTTCCGAGACCCAGGCCGATAACCTGGTCCACATGCTCGACGCTTACGCCGAGAAGGGTGGCCACCACCTGAACATCAACGTCTTCAACCGTGAGACGCTGCTTGACGCTCAGGCTCACCCCGAGAAGTACCCGCAGCTGACCATCCGCGTTTCCGGCTATGCTGTGAACTTCCACACGCTCACCAAGGAGCAGCAGGACGAGGTCATTGCGCGTACCTTCCACGACAAGTTCTAAAGGGACTCAACTCCCACCGGAGGTCCGGTAAGGCCTACGCACTTTGCCTCTCAAACGTCCTCGCCGCTTCGCGGCTGCGGAATGTTTGCGAGACAAAGTGCTCCCGGCCTCGCCGGGCCTCCTGCGTTGTCGCCCTTTAGGGAACCACGCTAAATCAAATTTGTGTCCTCGGACATGCGAGAAGCCCCCGCTGCGCACTACGTGCGGCGGGGGCTTCTCGCGTCCTGCGGGATGTTTTGGAAAATAACCCAAAACCGGCCATGTGGGGTCCTTTGGAGTCACCCTTTAGGCGGAACTCTCCTAATTATTTGGATGAGTCGTTTACTTACTTGTGCTGTTACCGTCTTCCCGCTGTTGTTGGGGTATGCTTTGTTCGTATGTAAACGTATGACATGTTGATGGGGGAGGGTGCTATGGCTCGCGAGAGCGCTCGTTCTAAGGATACGGCTAAGCCTGGCATCAAGGAAGTTGCGGCGGTGGCGGGGGTTTCGCCTACTACGGTATCTCGTGTGCTTAATAATCGTGGCTATATTAGCCAAGAGACCCGCGATAAGGTCCATGCCGCGATGAAGCGCATCAACTATACGCCCAACGATATCGCTCGTGCCATGCTCAACGGTCGCCTGAATCTTATCGGTATGATCGTCCCCTATGTCAGCAGTCCGTTTCATGCCCAAGTGGTTCAAGTCATTGAGCATACCCTGGCCGAAAACGGTTTTAAGATGCTGCTGTGCAATAGCGCCAATCGACCCGAGCTTGAGCGCTCTTATATCGACATGCTTCGACGCAATATGGTCGACGGCGTAATCGTCAACTCGCTTAATATCGGTGCCGAGGCGTATGCCGAGATGGGCTTGAGTCTGGTTGGTATCGACTGCGACCTTGGCGAGGCCTCTGTTCAGATTGCGAGCGACAGCTATAGCATCGGCGAACTTGCCACGCGTCGCCTGATCGATGATGGGTGTTCGCGCATCCTGTGCCTGCGCAGCAATAGCCGCATGCGCATGCCTGCCAATAAACGTACCGATGCCTACCTCGATGTTGTTGAGCAGGCCGGTTTGCCCGCGCTTGTCCGTGAGGTCGAGTTCGTTAAACCCGACGACGAAAAGAGCTCGGTCGTTGCGAAGATCCTCGATGAGAACCCTGATATTGACGGCATCTTTGCGGGAGACGACACGATGGCGGCCATCTGTCTCAACGTGATGAAGCAGCGCGGCTTGAGCGCTCCGGACGATATTAAGGTCGTGGGCGCGGATGGTGCCCGCCGCACTATGACGTTTATGCCTGACTTAACAACCGTACGTCAAGATATCGATCGCATCGGAGAGCTCGCGGCGCAATCCATCATCGCTCTTGTTAACGGCGAAAAGCCCGAATCGAATATCAAGCTTCCCGTTGAACTTATCGAGGGCAAAACCGCGTAATTCATCCCGTGCCAAAAGAATTCCTTAAACACCTCTGATGACCGTTCGCCGGCATATGTCAACCGTTTGCCGATGACTGGAACTGCGAAAAGACGTATTGGTGTGAAAACGTTTGACATATGAAAACGATTGACATATCTTGCAGTTGTACCGAGTTAGTATCTCGTGAGAAAGGAAGTCTCGGATGCACAAGGTGTATTACCAGCCTGAGGGAATTTGGGTAGGCGACATCATGCCGTACGGCGAGGACGGCACGTTCTATCTCTATCATCAGCGTGACACGCGAAACCCCGGACCTTTCGGAGAGCCGTTTGGCTGGGCACTCGCGACAACCAAGGACTTCGTCAATTACAAAGACTTTGGCGAGAGCCTTGAGCGTGGCGGCGACGAGGAAGTCGACCAGTATGTTTATGCCGGCACGGTGTTTAAGGTGGGCGACAAGTACCATGCGCTCTACACTGGTTGCAATCGCGATAAGGTCAAGGCACGCTTGATGAAGCAGGTCCTTCTTCACGCAACGAGTGACGACGCCGTCAAGTGGGAGAAGAACATCGCCGAGACGCTGCTTCCGCCCCAGGAGGGTTACGATGACCGCAACTGGCGCGATCCCTTTGTGCTTTGGGATGAGGAGAACGAAGAGTACATGCTCATCCTCGGCACGCGTGTGGGCGAGGACAAGCGTCTGATGACCGGTCGTCTGGTCAAGTTCACCTCCAAGGACCTGGATACCTGGGAGTTCCAGGGCGACTGGTGGAATCCGGGCCTGTACACCATGTTCGAGATGCCTGATCTCTTTAAGATGGGCGACTGGTGGTATCTGGTGTTCTCCGAGTACAGCGATGGCAACAAGACCCGTTACCGCATGTCTCGCTCTATCAACGGTCCTTGGATCACTCCTGCGGACGATTCCTTCGATGGCCGCGCGTACTATGCTGCGCGTACCGCATTTGACGGCGAGCGCCGCGTTCTCTTTGGTTGGGTTCCTACGCGTGACGAGGGCGGCGACCCCAGCTCTTACCTGTGGGGTGGCACCTTTATGCCCCTCGAGATCGTTCAGCGTGCCGACGGAACGCTCGGCACCAAGCTTCCTGACAGCATGCTTGGCGCCTTTGGCGAGGCTAAGGCAGTCGAGGCCTTTGAGCTCTCCTGCGAGTCGGGCAAGGTCGAGCAGGTGCTCGCCGCGGATGCCGGTTCCACCTATATGCTCGATGCCGACATCGAGCTCGCCGGTGACGCTGCCGGCTTCTCGGTGAAGCTTGCCGAGGACGCCGAGTCCGGTCTTGCCTATGAGTTCCGCGCCAACCTGCGTGAGGGCAAGCTCGAGTTTACGGCGGCCCCCCAGTATCCGTGGTTCCAGGTCAACAACATGGGCCTCGAGCGTCCGTTGTTCTTTAAGGGCGAGGGCACTCATCATGTGCGCCTGGTCGTTGACGACGATATCGCGACCATCTTTGTCGATGATGTTGCGCTTAACGCGCGCTTCTGCAATAAGCAGGGCCAGGGTGTGGCGCTGACGGTCACCGACGGTACGCTCAAGTGTGCAAATGCAACGATCGCGTCTCTGTAATGGGATCAAAACGTTTTATGATTTCGTAAGGGAATGGAGAGGAACATGGACTACAAAGTAGTGTCTCAGCAAGTCGTCGATAACGTCGGCGGTCTGGAGAACATCGAGGGCGCCACGCATTGCGTTACGCGTCTGCGTTTGGTGCTCAAGGATACGAGCAAGTACAACAAGGCCGAGCTCGAGAACATCGATGGCGTCAAGGGCGTGCTGTACAACAGCGGCCAGCTCATGATCATTTTCGGTACCGGTACCGTCAACAAGGTCTTCGATGAGTTTATGGCTCTGACGGGCGTTAAGGAGATCAGCGCTTCCGAGGTCAAGGGCGCCGAGGCGGACAAGAAAGGCAAGTTCTTCTCGGTCCTCAAGGTATTCTCGGACATCTTTATTCCCATCATTCCCGCTTTCGTCGGCGCTGCTATCATCATCGGCCTTAAGTCGCTGATCGTTGCCAACGGCCTCTTTGGCATGGAGGGCAGCCTTGCCGACCACAGCGAGTTCCTCAAGAACCTCGCAAGCTTCTTTGCCATTATCGCCACCACGTTCGACTACCTGCCTGTCCTGGTTATGTACAGCGCGGTGAAGCGTTTTGGCGGTAACCCGATTCTGGGCATCCTCGTCGGTATCGTCATGGTTCACCCGAGCCTTATGAACCGCAACACGTTCGTTATGGACCCGACGGGTGCTGAGTACTGGAACTTTGGTCCGCTCTCCATTCCCATGGTTGCTTTCCAGGGCGGCGTGTTCCCTGCAATCCTGACTGCCTGGTTTATGGCCAAGGTCGAAAAGATTGCCCAGAAGTACATCCCCGAGGTCGTTTCGTTCGTCTTTGTCCCGACCGTTACCCTGATTCTTGCTAACGTCGCCCTGTTCACCGTGTTCGGCCCGCTCGGCAACCTGATCGGCGACGTCCTCGGCGGCGTAATCGATATCCTGTACAACAGGATGGGCGTCTTTGGTGCCTTTGTCTTCGCCGCGTTCCTGCAGCCGCTTGTCGTTACCGGTACGCATCAGTTCATCCAGGGTATCGAGGCAAACCTCGTCGCCACGACTGGCTTCAACTACATCCAGGCCATCTGGTCGGTTTCCATTATCGCCCAGGGCGGCGGCGCCATCGGCATGTACCTCATTCATAAGAAGCATTCCAAAGAGCGCAACATCTGCATGTCGTCCTTTATCCCGACGCTGGTCGGAATCTCCGAGCCCGCTATCTTCGCTGCAAACATGCGCTACTCGATCATCCCGTTCATCTGCGCTTGCATCGGTGCAGGCTGCGGCGGTGCCTTCGTGAAGCTCTTTGAGGTGCGCGCCATCGGTCAGGGTCTGACCGGCGTGCTTGGCCTGCTCATCGTCACGCCCGAGACGCTCGTGTGGTATGTGGCTGGCAATCTCATCGCCTTCATCGTGCCGATCGTCTTGATCTTTGCCTACAACAAGGCAAAGGGCGTGCCGACCACCGATGAAGAGGGCGCTGGCGCTGGCTTCGACGTTAGCTTCTAGTTGAGCCGTTCAGCGTAATGTGCGGATAAGTCCATTTGGGGAAGGGCGTTCGGCTCGTGTGAGTCGAGCGTCCTTTCCCATAGACGAGAAAGTCAACGGCGATGTTTAATCAAAAAAATAAGGTGACACGCGCGGACTATGAGCAGTGGCGAGCTGGACAGGATGAGACGGCGGCTCGCATCGCGTCCGACCCCGATAGGCTTTTGTTCCATGTGGAGCCTGAGCTTGGCTGGCTCAACGACCCCAACGGTTTGGTTCAGATTGGTGATACGTATCACATCTATCATCAATACGATCCGTTCGATGCTGCGCATGGCGGTCCAGTGCTTTGGAACCATCTGACGACAAAGGATTTTGTGACGTACGAGAATCACGGCCCCGTGCTGTTCCCCGATTCCGATTTGGATTCGAGCGGAGCGTATTCTGGTTCTGCCTTTGTACGTGATGGCAAGATTCACTACTTCTATACCGGCAACGTCAAGCATTTTGACCGCGATGATTACGACTACGTGTTGACGGGCCGTGAGCAAAACCAGATTCATATGGTTGCCGAGAATCCCGACGAATTGGGCGAGAAGCGCATAGCTGTTGGGCCGGTCGATTACCCCGACGATATCGGTACGCACGTGCGCGACCCCAAGATCCTTGAACACGACGGTATCTACTACATGGTTCTGGGCGCTCGTACGAAAGACGATCGCGGCTGCGTGCTTGTCTATACCTCGCGCAATCTTGAGGACTGGAGCTATGCGACGCGCATTGAGCTGGGCGAGAAGTTTGGCTTTATGTGGGAGTGCCCCGATCTGTTTGAGCTCGATGGTGAGCTTATTCTCGTTTGCTGTCCGCAGGGTGTGCCTGCCGATGGTTGGCGTTACCGCAATCCGCATCAGTGCGTGTGGTTCCCCATCGAGGCCGATTGGGAGGCGCCGAGCTTTAAAATCGTCAGGCAGGGCATGCCCCCGATGGTCGATGCCGGTTTTGATTTCTATGCTCCGCAGTCCTTTGAGGATGCTGCAGGCCGGCGTTTGATGATCGGATGGTCGGGTTGCCCCGATGCGACGGCGGAAAACCCGACGGTGGCGCGCGGGTGGCAGTGCGCGTTGACGGTGCCGCGAGAGCTGAGCATGCGCGATGGTAAGCTCTGCCAGCAGCCGGCGCACGAGATTGAGAGGATGCGCGGCGACTGCGTTCGCGCGACAGGCGGTGAAACCGTTGAGGAGCCGGGCCGCCTGTTTGATCTTGTGGTTTCCTGCGAGGGCGCCAAGATGGTCGAGCTCGAAATCCGCAAGGGTGTCTTTGTACGTTATGCGGACGGGATGCTTACCCTCGACATGGGTGACGAAGGCTATGGGCGCGACCAAAGGTCGATCGAGCTCAGCGAGCTTCGCGACCTGCGCGTGCTTTCGGACACTACGATGGTCGAGATTTTTGCAAATGGCGGCGAGGCGGCACTTACGAGCCGTACCTATTCGCCGACGGTTCCGGCGATGGGGTTGCATGCCGAAGGTGCGGCGTCGATGGAGTTCTACCGCCTCGCGCATTAACCGTGCGTGGAGCACGATTGGACTTGCTGGGCGGAATGTGTTGCAGTTGCCGCAGCGAACTACCGTTTATCGCGTATAGCTACCGTTTGCGGAGTAAGTAACACCTATTAATAAACCGTGTAGAATCTCAGATAAGCACGGAGTTTTCCAGGGAGACGCTGTCCTTTGTTGTGTGCAAGGGACGGCGTCTCTTTGGCGCTCTGCCGCCGTTGTGCAACAGTGCGGCGGCGCGTGCCATGTATTGAAAAGCCAATGTCGAGATGGGTCGTGATAATAATGGGCAAGTACGTAATCGTGGTTGAGTCTGGGTCGGATGTGACGCCGGAGCTCTGCGAGCGCTACGGCATCGTGCGCGTGCCCATGCATGTCACGATTGGTGACGAGACCGTCGAGGACGGCTCCATCGATCCGCTCGAGATTTACTCGCGCTGCAACGAGTTTGGCGTAATGCCCAAGACCAGTGGCTGCGCGCCTGCGGATTTTGCTCACGTGTATGACCGTATCCATGCCGAGCAGCCCGATGCGACCATTCTGCATCTTGCGTACTCCGAAGTCACGACTTGCTCGCATCAGTCTTCCAAGATTGCGGCTAAGGGCCGCGACTACGTCTTCTCCATGGATACGCGTTTTGTCTCGGTGGGCCAGTCGCTCGTTGTCGTCGAGACCGCCAAGTATATTGAGGCTCACCCCGATGCCACCGTCGACGAGATCTTTGCATTTACGAACTCCGTCATGGACCGCGTGCTGTTGGGCTTTGTTCCTACCGACCTTGCCTTCCTTAAGGCGGGCGGTCGCTTGTCCAACGTCGCGTTCCTAGGCGCCCATCTGCTCAAGATTAAGCCCTGCATTGAGGTGACGGGTGGCAAGTTCGTGGCGACCAAGAAGTTCCGCGGCTCTATGCTCAAGTGCGCCCGCGCCTTTATTGACCACATGGTTGCAAAGGGCGAGATCGACTACTCGCACATTGGCTTGGCGTATTCGGTAGGCCTATCCGAGGAGCTTCGCGACGACATGGAAGTCTATGCGCACGACCTGGGCTTTAAGGACGTCACCTGGACTCAGGTCGGCGGTGTTATCTCGAGCCATTGCGGCCCGACCGCCTTCGGTGCGGTGCTCATGCTTAAGGCGTAAAGGCTGTAGGCGAGCATTCTTCGGCTTCACATCTCGACATGGGCTCCCGTCACGGTAATGGGGGATAGATTAAAACGTGCCATTCTAGCCCGAGACGTTTAAACGCAAACGTATGGGCTAGAATGGCTCTGGCATTTTAATTGGTTGCATCCAAGGAGAGGCAAGGTAGCGCGAATGGCAGAAATGACGCTTGAGGGTGTGGACGCTCGTCCCGAGGACTCTGCGTTTGCCCTGGGCCGCGTACATTCGATTGAAACGATGGGTACGGTCGATGGGCCCGGCATCCGCTTCGTAGTGTTTGTCCAAGGCTGCCCCATGCGCTGTGCGTATTGCCACAACCCCGACACCTGGTCGGTTAACGGCGGCACCATGGTGACCGTCGAGCACCTGATGGACGAGTTCCAGAGCAACCATGAGTTTTACCGCAGCGGTGGTATTACGGTGTCCGGCGGCGAGCCGCTCCTGCAGCCCGCGTTTTTAGCCGACCTGTTCCGCGCCATGCACAATAACCCCGATGATCGCGTGCATACCTGCTTGGATAGCTGCGGCTATGCGTTCGATCCCGCGCATCCCGAGAAGTTCGATGCCGTACTCAACGAGACCGATATGGTGCTGCTCGACATTAAACACGCCGATCCCGTCGAGCATAAAAAGCTGACCGGTCGCGATCCCGCACGCATTCTGGCGTTTGGTGATGAGCTCGCGCGTCGCAAGATCAAGGTTGTTATTCGTCACGTGGTGGTGCCGGGCATTACCGACACAGTGGAGGAGTGCGAGGCACTCGGTCGTCTAATCGCTCCATGGCATAACGTGGTCGGCCTGGAAATGCTGCCGTATCACACGATGGGCGTCGTCAAGTATGAGCAGCTGGGGATTCCCTATAAGCTCGAGGGCGTTCCACAGATGGATACCGCGCGCATGCCCGAGCTGCGCAATGCCGTTATGGCCGGTATAAAAAAGCGCCGTGCGGAGCTCAGGTCGGCCATCGGCTAACAAGCCATTTTTGCCCCTTTATGATACCCGAGCTGTACTGGCCTAACGGCTTGGTGCTGACACGGTTGAGCCAAAATGCTGGTACCATACCGTGGATAAGCAATTTGCACGGATTTGGGGGATGGCATGGCAACCATCGCGATCATAGGCGCACTCGAAAAAGAGGTTGCGCAGATTAAAGAAGAGCTGAGTGGCGCGCATGAGTCGCAGGAGGCGGGCTTGACCGTTGTGAACGGTGGGCTTTCGGGTCTGACAGTAGTCGCCACGACGGCAGGCATGGGGACCGTGAACGCCGCTGCCGCAACGCAGCATCTCATCAGCAAATATGCCCCGCAGGCCGTTGTGTTTTCGGGCATTGCGGGTGGCCTAAACCCTAAGCTCCATATTAACGACGTGGTTATAGGCAAGTGCCTGCGCTATCTGGATACCGATACGGCACTCATCGCCGAGTCGGCGCCGGGACTCGAGGAGTTTGTCTCGACGCCGGCGTTGGCTGATGTTGCCGCCGCCGTGCTTGCCGAGCATGGATTTGTGGATGCCTCGGCGGATGAGAATTCTGCGGAGAAGGACCCCAAGCAGTTCCTGTGTGGCACTATCGCCACGGGTGACCGCTTTGTTACGGGTGACGCCATGCGTAACGCTGCGATTGAGGCCACGCATGCCGATTGCGTCGAGATGGAGGGCGCGGCAATTGCGCACATCGCGGCCAAGAATGGTGTCGATTGCCTGGTGCTGCGCGCTATCAGCGATAATTGTGACGAGGCATATGACGCGTTTTGCGAGCGCGAGTTCGATCTGGACGAGTACGCTCGCACCGCGAGCGGCATCACGCTTGACATCGTTCGTCGTATCGCCGCCGCGCAATAGCACGCCCGTTTTGTAAAAACCTACGACCAAGGAGTGTCCATGGCCGATTCCATTAACTACCAGCTTGCCAAGTTCGTCGCCAGCTACGGCAAAGTTTCGCAGATTCCCGAGTCCACCTGTCCCGAGGTGAGCTTTGTTGGTCGCTCCAACGTGGGCAAGTCGTCGATCATGAACAAGCTCTTCGGCCGCAAGAACCTGGTCAAGGTTTCGAGTACACCGGGCAAGACGAGCAATATCAACTTCTTTGAGGCCGATGACGTGCACTTTGTGGACCTGCCGGGCTACGGTTTCGCCCGTCGTTCCAAGACCGAGCGCGACCGCTGGGCCGAGCTTATCGGTGACTTCTTCGACTCCGAGCGCAGCTTTAACCTGGTTGTTTCGCTGGTTGACATTCGTCACGACCCCAGCAAGCTCGACCATGACATGATCGACTACCTGCAGGGCAACGAGTTCAACTTTATCGTCTGCCTCACCAAAGCCGACAAGCTCAGCCGCACCCAACAGGCCCGCCAGGCGGCAGCCATCAAAAAACAGCTCAACGTCCCGGCCGAGAACGTAATCATCACAAGCTCTCAGACTGGCACCGGCATCGATGAGCTTAAGCGCCGCATTGCCGAGGCCTGCCTTTAGTCAGGCCGCGGCCCCTCAAAAGCCCTTATCTGTATCACCTTAGTGATAGTTATTGGTAAACTATCACTAAGGTGATATTTTTGGAGGTCGATATGGAGCTTTGGCACGGGTCGGACGTTGTTGTCGATCATCCATCGTTGGATAAATGCAGACAATTCAATGACTATGGGCGCGGGTTTTATTGCACACCGCATGAGGAAATGGCAATGGAGTGGGCATGTCGAACCGAGTCTGATGGCATTGCCAATCGATATGAGCTTGATTTAGATAGCCTTGCGATTTTGGATTTGGAATCAGGTGAGTTCTCGATTCTCAACTGGCTTGCAATTCTGGCGAATAACAGAGAGTTCAATGTTTCAACGCCAGTAGCACGCGAGGGGCTTCGCTATCTACTTGATAACTGCTTAATTGATATATCTCCTTATGACGTTATTCGAGGCTATCGTGCAGACGATTCTTATTTCTCGTTTGCAAGACAGTTTGTCAACGGCATGATTTCGCTCAGGCAATTGCAGCGCATTATGCGTTTGGGCGATTTGGGCATTCAATATGCGCTTATGAGTGAGCGCGCGTTCTCGGCGATCAGGTTCCGCGATTGGAAGCAGGTCTCGGGAGCCGAGTTTTATCCCAAACGATTTGAGCGAGAACAGAACGCTCGACGTAAGTATCTGGATACGGTAAACGGATTTGACTCTGATGGTGTCGACATTAGGGATTTGATGGCAGGGAGGGTTGATTTGAATGATCCAAGAGTTAACGGATTGTGGGCCGAGTAGGACATATCCCGTCTACTACCTCGAGGATGCAATGAACAACCTCGGCGACTGCTTTGACTATGCCGTTAACGATTATGGAGCAGAAGGATCAGAAGTCGCTGAACTCTTTTGCCTGAGCGGCGTAGCTCGCGAGTTTGAGCGCGGCAACGCATGGGTAGTGTCGGGAAAATCGGGCGTTGAACTATTTGCGCTCATCTCCGAAAGATCTGGTTACCAAACAGGGTCGATGCCAGATCGGACCTACCGATTTGAGAAGACACCAGAATATTGGACGGGCTGGATACTGGCATATTTGCAGTGGCGCCTAGGGGAATCGTTCGAAGATCTGCTTCATGTTGTTCCATTTGATGCGCTGCGAAACCTGTACTACCCCTGGCATGAGGCCTCGGAGGAGCGCGTGGCGCGCCTTGTCTGTGATATGGCGAAGAAAACACCTCGTCAAACCAAGCTAGCACTAGCAAGAAAGAGGCTTAAGAAAACCCAACAAGACTTGGCATACGAATCGGGCGTATCACTCCGCTCAATCCAAATGTACGAACAGCGCCAGCGAAACATCAACGAAGCCTCGGTAACAATCGTAAGAGCTATAGCAAAAGCCCTCCACTGCAACATCGAAGACCTCCTAGAACCAGTCTTCGAATACAAAGAAACCAGCGCAGCGTAAACCAAACAAACCACCAAAGCCCATCTCCAACAGGTGCTCCACCCCAGCAAAAGCCCCTATCAATAAAAAGCAAAACTATCAGCCCGGCGACTTTCCAGAGCGTAGGTTCCTGTAGCCGCCGCCAGCGAAGTTAACATAGGGGAGGCCAGGGGGCTTTGCCCCCAAATCTTTCCGCAGGACGGCAGGACCCCCGCCGCACGAAGTGCGCAGCGGGGGTCCTGCCATGTCCGAGGACGATTTGGGGGCAAAGCCCCCTGGCCTCCCCGGCGAGTATACGGGACGGCGACTACAGGTATTCGATCTGGGCGCCTTCCGTGTCGCACGTCAGAATGTGCGTGTCACACTTAGGGAACTGCTCGCGCAGCTTGACCTGCAGGAACTTTGCCACGATGGTGTCGTCGGTCACAGCCATGAGGGTCGAGCCCGAACCACTGATCCAGATGGTCTTGGCGCCGCCGTTAAGGCAGGTGTCGCGCACGGCGTTGTAGTCGGGGATGAGGCGGCGGCGATAGGGCTCCTGGATGCGGTCGTCGTTGGCGGCGGCAATCAGGTCAAGGTCGCCGGTCTCCAGACCGCGCGTCATGCCGGCGATGCGGCCCATCTGCCACACGGCGGTGGAGAGCGGAATCTCCTGCGGCACGACCTTGCGCGCCTCGCTCGTATGTACCTCGTAGGGCGGAATCACGGTAATAAAACGCAAGCGATCGCTCACCTCGTAGCGCAGGCATTGGGGGAGCGAATCGGTCGGCGTAAAGGAGCAGACGGCGCCGCCAAGGATGGCGGGAGCGACGTTATCGGGATGCCCCTCGACCTCGGTGGCGATGCGGACGAGCTCGGCACGGTCGACGGTGTGGCCCGTCAGCGCGGCGGCCGCCATAATGCCAGCGACGACGCAGGTGGAGCTGGAACCCAGGCCGCGGGCGACGGGAACGTCAGTCTGAATGTCAATGGCGACGGGGAAGGCCGGCTCGCCCCAGGCGGCCAAGGCGTCAACAAAGCTCACGTAGACCAGGTTGTTCTCGTTTTGGAACTCCTCGGGGCAGCCCGTAATGGTGAGCTTATCGGCGCGCTCGAAGGTAAAGTGCGAGTAGAGGCTGACGGCCATGCCGAGGGTGTCGTAGCCGATGCCTAGGTTGGCGCTCGTTGCTGGGACGGTGATTTTGATCATGTGAGTCCTCCTGGCGTGCCTGGCTGTTTAGTTCGCTGCTCGGGCAGTCCTGCGCAAGACGGAAAGCACATTAAGTGCTTTCCTTTGCGTGCGGAACTCGCGACGAACTAAACAGCCAGGCACGCTGTGCGCGTTCGTCATCATCCCGAGGGTTATCTGATGAAAGAAGGTGCGCCGGCTTTCGCCGGCGCTTAATAAGGGATCTAGTTGGTGCTCATTCGTTTTGCTGCAGACTCTACGTAGCTTGCCATCTCATCGACGTCGCAGACGTCTTCGAAGCGGACGGGCTTGGACTCGAGTTCGGCGAGCTGCGCCGGGGCGACCGTATTGGTGGCCTGCTCGAGTACGCGCATGGCCTCAAAGTCGTCCTCGGGAACGTTGAGGCCCAGGGCGTCGCAGCAGGCGCGCGGGAACTTGTAGGGGCTTGCGGTCGAAAGCAGCACGCGGGCCTTGGCGCCCTCGGCGGGAGCAACCTTTTCAAAGACGTGATAGCCGCAGGCGGTGTGCGGGTCGATCACGTAGCCGTTTGCATCCCAGCAGCTCTTGATGGCAGCACGGACCTCGTCCTCGCTGGCCCAGCCGCAGCCAAACACGCTCTGGATCTTGGCCAGCAGCTCGGCGGGCACCTCGTAGCGACCGGTCTGGGCAAGCTGCTCCATAAGGCCGGCAACGAGCTCGCAGTCGCCGTCGGACAGGAAGTAGAGCATGCGCTCCAGGTTGGAGCTGATGAGGATGTCCATCGACGGCGAGATGGTCGTGAAGAACGGACGGTTGCGGTCGTAGACGCCGGTGGTCAGGAAGTCAGCCAGCACGTTGTTCTTGTCGCTCGCGACGATGAGCTGGGCGACGGGCAGACCCATGCGCTTGGCATAGTAGCCGGCCAGGATATCGCCAAAGTTGCCGGTCGGTACGCAGAACTCCACGGCGTCGCCGGCCTCGATGGCGCCGGCGCGCAGCAGCTGCGCATAGGCGGCAAAGTAGTAGACGACCTGCGGCACCAGGCGGCCGACGTTGATGGAGTTGGCGCTCGAAAGCACCGTGCCGGCGGCCTCTAGACGTTCGGCAAGCTCCTTATCGGCAAAGATGCGCTTGACGGCACTCTGAGCATCGTCGAAGTTGCCGCGGATGCCGCAGACGGCGACGTTATCGCCTTCCTGAGTGGACATCTGCAGATTCTGCACGCGGCTGACTTTGCCCTCGGGATAAAAGACGGTGATGCCCGTGCCCGGGGCGTCGGCAAAGCCGGCGAGTGCTGCCTTGCCCGTGTCGCCCGACGTAGCGGTGACGATCATGATGCGCTCGGCGCCGCCGTCCTTGGCGGAAGTGCGGGCCATCAGACGGGGGAGCATCTGCAGGGCGACGTCCTTGAAGGCGCTTGTGGGGCCGCCAAAGAGCTCCATCACATAGGTCTGAGGGGCGTCAGCGCCCGGCGCAGCGTCGAGTTTGACGAGCGGCGTAACCTCTTCACTCGCGAACGTGCCGCGGTATGCTTCGTCGACACACGCCGAAATTTCTTCGGCCGTGTAATCATTCAGTAACATTCCCAACACATCTTGAGCGATTTCAAAGTACGATTTATCTGCAAGCGAGCTGATATCGACCTGCTGGGTGCCGAGCTCGTCCGAGACAAACAAACCCCCGTCGGGAGCGATGCCGGTGCGGATTGCCACCTTACTTGAGCACGATAAAGTGCGTCCTCGTGTACTATGATAAGTTCCCATATAACACTGCTCCTCGGATGCCTTGGTCCCAATCGGTGAAACCATGGTATCAGAGCGCGCAAAATAGGTTCGCAGAGGCTTTTTAGAAAGGTAACCTCAAGCCCATGATTAAGATTGCCAAGTTTGGCGGCTCGTCGGTCGCCGACGCCGAACACTTCAAGAAGATCAAGGCCATCGTCGATGCCGACCCTGCCCGCCGTTTTGTGGTGGTTTCTGCCTGCGGTCGCCGCTTTAAGGGCGACACCAAGGTGACCGACCTGCTCTACCTGGTTAACGCACACGTTAAGTATCACGTGTCGTGTGAGGAGCTGCTCGAGGACATTGGCCAGCGCTATTTTGATATCGCTGACGAGCTGGAGCTTACCTATCCCATCCGTGAGGAGTTCGCGGCCTTTGCCGAGCGCGCCCGCTCGGGCGGCTACTCCACCGAGGAGCTTGTGAGCCGTGGCGAGTACTTTACCGCCCGCCTGATGGCCGAGTACCTGGGCTTACCGTTCCTGGACGCCGCGACGGTTGTGGCGTTCCATCACGACGGTACGCTCAGCATGAATCGCACCTCTGAGCTGGTGCAGGAGTACGGTCAGCAGGGCGGCTTTGTTATGCCCGGTTTCTACGGCGCGACGCGTGAGGGCCAGATCAAGCTGCTCGATCGTGGCGGCGGCGATATCTCGGGCTCGATCCTGGCCAAGTGCCTGGGCGCCGACCTGTACGAGAACTGGACCGACGTCTCGGGTTTCTATTCTGCCGATCCGCGTATTGTTCCCGAGGCCCAGCCCATTGCGCGCGTTACCTACGAGGAGCTGCGCGAGCTTTCGTACATGGGCGCAAGCGTCCTGCACGAGGAGGCCGTGTTTCCCGTGCGCGAGGCGGGTATTCCGCTGGTCATCAAGAACACCAATGCGCCGCAGGACCCCGGCACCATCATTAGCGAGACGGCTGATGAGGGCGAGGCGGAGCCCATCATTACCGGCGTGACCGGCAAGCGCGGTTTTGTCGCCATCAACGTGGCCCGCGACCGCACCAAGCCCCGCGTTGGCTTTATGCGCCGTGCGCTTTCGGTCTTCGAGCGCTATGACGTTTCCGTCGAGCATATGCCCACCGGCGTCGACCGCTTTGGCGCCGTGGTGCAGGAGCAGGATGTGCACGATTCGCTGTACTCACTCGTGGGCGACATCCAGCAGGAGGTCGAGCCGCTCGAGATCGAGGTTGTCGAGGGCTTGGCGCTCATCGCTACCGTCGGCCGCAACCTGCGCGGTCGTGCAGGTATCTCGGGCCATCTGTTTGGCATGCTCGGCCAGGCCGGCGTGAGCGTGCGTATGATTTCGCAGAGCTGCGACGAGATCAACATCATTATCGGTGTCGAGGAGAAGGACTTCGACCTGGCGATTCAGACCATCTACCGTGCTTTCTCCGACGAGAACGGCATCGTGAAGGTCTCCGATCTGGAGGCTCCCGCGCCGGCCGATCCCACCCTGGCCGCGCTCAAAAAGTAGCGACTGCTCGGTAGATTTTTGGGTCATGTCTCAAAAATCTACGGCGGGGCGTTTCGTTTCGGTTTCGTTTCGACGGGGCGGGTTTCGTGCCCGCCCTGTTCTTGTATAAACTGGCAACAATAATCGGCCTGCTCGGCGTGCGGGCAAAAGTCACAACCTTTAAAGGGGGAAGCATGAAACAGTACACGGTTGCTATTTTGGGCGCGACGGGAGCCGTGGGCACCCAGATGCTCGAGTGCCTCAACGAGCAGGAGTTCCCGGTCGGCAAGCTCAAGCTGTTGGCAAGCGCACGCTCCGCAGGCAAGACCGTCGAGTTCCGCGGCGAGCAAATCGTGATCGAAGAGGCTTGTCCCGAGGCCTTTGAGGGCTGTGACATTGTGCTTGGAGCCGCCGGCGACGACATCGCGAAGGAGCTACTGCCCGAGGCTGTCAAGCGCGGCGCCGTCGTGGTCGACAACAGCCATGCCTTCCGCATGGATCCCGAGGTGCCGCTGGTCGTGCCCGAGATCAACGCCGATGACATCAAGTGGCACCACGGCCTGATCGCCAACCCCAACTGCGCGACCATCATCGGCCTGGTTCCCACGTGGCCGCTGCATCAGCTCGCTGGCGTGAAGCGCATGATCGTGTCCACGTATCAGGCGGCTTCGGGTGCTGGCGCGCCCGGTATGGCCGAGCTCGAGGCTCAGCTGGCCGCCCTGGGCCGTGGCGAGGAGATTCCCGAGCCGCGCGCATTTGCCGCCCAGCTGGCGAGCAACCTGATTCCGCAGATTGGCGGCGTCAAGGAGGAGGGCTTTACCTCCGAGGAGATGAAACTGCAGAACGAGGGCCGCAAGATCATGCATCTGCCCGAGCTACGCGTGAACTGCACCTGCGTGCGCGTGCCCGTGCTGCGTTCGCACTCCGAGAGCATTACGCTCGAGTTTGAGCGCGATATTACGGTCGAGGAGGCCCGTGCTGCGCTGGCTGCCGCTCCCGGCGTCAAGCTGGTTGACGACATGAGCGCCGAGGATGCGCACGACCGCTTCCCCATGCCGATGGATACGTCCGATCAGGACCTGATCTGGGTCGGTCGCGTGCGTCGCGACATCTCGAACCCCGAGGCCGCGCGCGGTATCACCTTCTGGTGCTGCGGCGACCAAATCCGTAAGGGCGCGGCAACCAACGCCGTCCAGATCGCTAAGCTGCTCTGCGAGTAGGTTGACCTGTCCGGCGGGGCCGGGCTTAGTTTTCAGAACGTCCTCGACCATGTGTGGCGCCTTGTCCTGCTCCTTCGGAGCCGCGGACAAGGCGCCACACTGGTCTGCGGAGTGTTCTGAAAACTGAGCCCGGCCCCGCCTGCGGTGACTCGGCTGCGAGCGGCCTGCGATGGGGTCGTTGTTGGTTGGGGCCGCTGGGCTGATGTGGGGGGCACGTGGCTGTTGCGGGCCCTAGTCCCGGCGGCGGCCCCGGCGCTTTGCGCCTGCCGCCTTGGGGGACTGTGGGGTCGATTGGGGTTGTCTGCACAATTCGCGGTATTATGTTGCGGAGTTTTGAAAGGAGCCGCTGGTGGTCACGACGACGTTTGCTTCGCCTTTGGGCGAAATCTTGCTTGCCGCTGATGGCCGCGGTCTGACGGGGCTTTGGTTTGAGGGGCAGGAGCATTTTGGCTCCACGCTTCTCAAAGAAGATCCCGAACATGTTGAAGGCGCCGATGCAGTTTCTGGTGCTGTCGGCATGTCGTCGGTGAGTCCTGCAAATGGTGCGGCGTCTTCGGTGCTTGAGCGTTCATGGGCTTGGCTGAATGCTTATTATGCAGGGCAGGAACCTCAGTTTACGCCGCCGTTGCATTTGATTGGCACGGCGTTTCAGCGTGAAGTTTGGTACGAGCTGCTTTCTATTCCGCGTGGCGAGGTCGCTACGTATGGCGAGATCGCCCAGCGTGTTGCGGCTCGACATCGTGTACCGGGAAACGAGGACCCCGTTGTGTCTCCTCGTGCAGTGGGGGCTGCGGTCGCTCGCAACCCTGTTTCGATTATCGTGCCGTGCCATCGCGTGGTTGCCGCCGATGGTTCGCTTAACGGATATGCCGGCGGGCTTGATCGCAAGGAGTGGCTGCTTCGGCTTGAGGGCGCCTACGAAGAGTAACGCTCGAGCACTTTGCATAACTAGGACGCCGTGAAAGGACGAGTCACTGTCCCCTCGCGCCCGGCATGCGTCAAAGCGCTCGACACGTGCGCCTTAAGTTTGGCTAAGCCACATCCTGCGTATTTAAAAACGCGCAGCTTGAGCTGCTAAGGCTGCGCTAAGGCAGCTTTCGGTGCGCTATTATCGGCAGTATCGAAACCCGTATAGCCGTGCGCCAAAGGAACAACTATGAAGCTGATGCTTGCCGAGGACGAACCCGGCCTCTCCCGCGCCCTCACCGCGATTCTTCAACATAGCGACTACGAGGTCGACACCGCCCTCGACGGTCTGACGGCGCTCGAATATCTACTCGCCAACGACTATGACGCCGCAATCCTGGACATCATGATGCCCGGCATGGATGGCATCGAGGTGCTCAAGCGCGCGCGTGCCGCCGGCAAGCGATTGCCCATCATCATGCTCACGGCCAAAAGCGAGGTGTCCGATAAGGTCGAGGGTCTGGATGCCGGTGCCAACGATTACCTGACTAAGCCGTTTGCCGCCAAGGAGCTGCTCGCGCGTATTCGTGCCATGACGCGTGCCGCGACGGCAATTGACGCCACGACGCTCAGTGTGGGCAACATGCGCCTCGACACGGCATCGTGCACGCTTGTGGGTCCCTTGGGCGAGGAGCACCTAGCCAATCGTGAGTTTCAGCTTATGGAGCTCTTTATGCGCAACGCCGGCACGCGCATGCCTACCGAGCGTCTGATGCTCGAGGTTTGGGGTGAGGACGCGCCCGAAGGCGCCAACGTGGTGTGGGTCTATATTTCGTACCTGCGCAAAAAGCTGACGGCGCTGGGTGCCAATGTTGCCATCCGCGCGTCGCGCAATCAGGGATATTCGCTTGAGGTTGTCGAGGAAGGCGAGCAGGCGTGAGCGTGCGCACGTGGTGCAATTGCATGACGGAGCGGTTTCACGCCGCCTCGAGTAGTACGGGGCGGGCAAATTCTGTTGACGCATTGGGTCGCCGCCTGCGTCGCAAGTTTATCCTCGTTGCCATGGGCGCCGTGACCGTGGTGCTCACGCTCATCATCGCCGGCATCAACATCGTCAATTATTCGCATGTCTGTAAAATGGCCGACGCTCGCCTGGACTATATTCTGGCGGGCAAGGACGGTATCGATTGGGGGGACGAGCCTAAAGACGATCCCGCTAATGGCAAGGATGCCGGCGATAGCCAGGTGGGCGTTCGCATCGGGCACTTCGAAGGTATGACGGCGGAGTCTCCCTTTGACACGCGCTACTTTACGGTGACGATTGCCGCCGGACAGGTTGCCGATGTCAATACGGCCCGCATTGCCGCGGTGGGCGCCAAGCGCGCTGCCAGTATTGCCGCAAAGTTGCATTCCAAGGGTTGGGTCTCGGGTTTTTCTGGCAATTATCGCTATACGACTGACGTTCAAGACGATGAGACCACCTATGTGTTCGTGGACTGCTCGCGCGAGCTTGCAAGCTTTCATTCGTTTTTGAGCGCGAGCGTGGTAATCAGTTGCATTGGCTGGCTGGCGGTGCTGGCAATCGTGGCGGGTGCCTCGGGCGCGGTGATTCGACCGATGGTCGAGAGCTACAGCAAGCAAAAGCGCTTTATTACCGATGCAAGCCACGAGATCAAGACGCCGCTGGCTGTAATCGACGCCGCTAACGAGGTACAGGAAATTGAGGGCGGCGAGAGCGAATGGACACAGAGCATTCACGAGCAGGTTACACGGTTGACGGCGCTCACGGAGCGTCTGGTGTTTTTGGCTCGCATGGACGAGGGCTCGGCGGGCTTTACTATGACATCGATCGATCTTTCGGAGGCAGTTGACAAGGCGACAGCGCCGTTTGAGTCGGTGGCGGTTTCGCGCGGCAAGCGTCTGTCGACGTCGATCGCGAGCGGTGTGCGGGCCCATGCCGATGCCGCGGCAGTGGCGCAGGTTGTTGAGCTGCTGCTGGACAACGCCACGCACTATGCGAGCGAGGGCAGCGTGATTGAGTTGAGTTTTCGTGCCGTCTCGCGCGGTCAGGGTAAGGGTGCCGCCGAACTTGTCGTATCGAACGCCGTGGACGAGCTGCCCGAAGGCGACCTGGACCGATTGTTCGACCGCTTCTATCGTGCGGACGTGTCGCGCAGCTCCAAGACGGGCGGCTCGGGCGTGGGCCTATCCGTGGTGCGTGCCATCGCCGAGGCCCATGGTGGCTCCGCTACCGTGTCCGGCCACGACCATCAGATCACCTTCACCGTCCGCCTCTAAAACCTGCCAAAATGAACCTGTCCCTTTTTGGTCGGTGCGAAATGGGTAATACTAAAGAGTTATCCGACCAGATGGGAACCGATCGATGGCCTATATCGAATTTAAAGACGTCATCAAAGCATACGGCGAGGGCGATGCCCGCATGCACGCGCTCGACGGCGCGAGCTTTACGGTCGAGCGCGGCGAGCTCGCCATTATCCTGGGCGCTTCAGGCGCCGGTAAAACGACGGCGCTCAACATCCTGGGCGGCATGGACACGGCAACTTCCGGCGCCGTGACGGTGGATGGGCGTGACGTGAGCGCTGCCAACGAGGCACAGCTTGTGGAATACCGCCGCGCCGACGTCGGCTTTGTCTTCCAGTTCTACAATCTGGTCCCAAACCTGACGGCGCTTGAGAATGTCGAACTCGCGGCACAGATCTGCCCCGATTCGCTCGATGCCGAACAGACGCTTCGTCAGGTTGGCCTGGGCGAGCGCCTGGGCAACTTTCCGGCACAGCTTTCGGGCGGCGAGCAGCAGCGTGTGTCCATCGCCCGCGCATTGGCAAAGAACCCCAAGCTGCTCCTGTGCGACGAGCCCACGGGCGCGCTCGACTATAAAACCGGCAAGCAGATCTTGCAGCTGCTGCAGGATACCTGCCGCAAGCAGGGCATTACGGTCATCATCATCACGCACAACTCCGCGCTTGCGCCCATGGCCGATCGCCTGATTCGCTTTAAGAGCGGTCGCGTGGAGAGCGAGACGGTCCAGCAAAATCCCGTGCCTATCGAGACGATCGAGTGGTAGCGCCCATGGATCAGGACCGCCAAAACAGCCAAAACCACGATACGGAGCACGCGGGTCGCGACCGGGAGTTCGCGACCTACCGCACGGCCCAAAGCTCAAACGATATGGTGCCGACGGTTTTTCGCCGCGGCATCTACCGCACAATCCGCGGCAGTCTTAAGCGCTTCTTATCTATCGTGGTCATCACCGCGCTTGGCGTGAGCGTGATGTGCGGTCTTAAGGCAGGCTGCGAAGATTTGCGCGATTCGGTCGACGCCTATTTTGACCAGCAGAATGTCTATGACATTAACGTGCAGTCGACCTATGGCCTTACGCGCGACGATCTTGCGGCTATCCAAGAGGTCGACGGCGTCGAGACGGCCGAGGGTATCTACACCGAGACCGCTTACACCGCCGTGGGCACAACGCGCGAGCGCGTGGTCGTGCAAAGTCTCTCCAAGGAGAACATCGATCAGCCGGTGCTGGTGAACGGCGATTTGCCCGAGAGTGCCGATGAGGTCGCGGTGACTTCGAAGTTCCTGAAGGCTTCGGGCAAAAAGCTCGGCGATACGGTGAGTTTTGCCGCCAACGATGCGAGCTCGTCGAACCAAAGTGCCAAGGACCAGTTTGCCGCGGGCGATTACACCATTACGGCCGAGGTCCTCGATCCTACCGACGTGAGCTCCGACTCGACGGTCAACGCCTTTCGCGCTGCTTCGGCTGCGGACTATAAGTTCTATGTGAGCGAGGATGCCGCGACATCTTCTTCCTATTCCGCAGTCCACGTGATCGTCGAGGGAGCCAAGAGCCTCAACTCCTATTCGGATGCCTACACGGCAAAGATCAATGAGGTCAAGGGCAATATCGAGAAGATCCGCGAGGAACGTGAGAAGGCGCGCGCTCAGGAGCTGACGGTCGACACGCCGGCAAGCTTGGATGCGGCCGAGCGCCAGGCCGCCATACTCTTTGAAATCGAGCAGGACAACATCAACCGCATGGCCGAGGGCAGCGACGAGCGTGCACAGGCGCAAGCCGACCTGGACCAGCGCCGTGCCGTCGCCGACCAGCAGTTTGCCGATGCCCGCGCCGAGCTCTCTGACCTGGGCGAATGCACTTGGTACATCCAGGACCGCGGCAACATCGCAAGCTACTCGAGCGTGGAGAGCGATAGCTCGTCAATTGAGGCCATCGCCACGGTGTTCCCGTTTATCTTCTTTATCGTCGCCGTGCTCATCAGCCTTACCACCGCCACACGCATGGTCGAGGAGGAGCGCACGCTCATCGGCCTGTATAAGGCGCTTGGTTATTCGCGCGGGCGCATCCTGTCCAAATACGTGGACTATGCGCTGTGGGCGTGTCTGATCGGCGGCGTGCTCGGTAACATCATCGGATTTGTGGGGCTGCCGCTGTTCCTGTTTACGGTGTTCGACGACATGTACTCGCTGCCCCAGATGCTGCTTTCGTACGATATCGTGTCCTCGATCGTTTCGGTGGCGCTGTTTGCCGTGGGCGTGGTGGGCGCCACGATTATCGCCTGCCGCCACGAGATGGCCGAGACCCCTGCCTCGCTCATGCGCCCCAAGGCGCCGCGTGCCGGCTCGCGCATTCTGCTCGAGCGCATCGGCTTTATCTGGCGCCGCATGGGCTTTTTGAACAAGGTCGCTGCACGCAACCTATTCCGCTATAAAAAGCGTGCCTTTATGACCATCTTCGGTATCGCTGGCTGCACGGCGCTCGTGATCTGCGGCATGGGCATCCGCGATACGTCGGTGGCGCTTTCGCCCAAACAGTACGGGCATATCACGCGCTACGACCTGCTGGCGGTCGCCAATCCCGACGATTTTTCGCAGACGTGCGCGGCGTTGGATGAGCGCAGCGCGGCCAATGATTCCAACGTGACCGTGACTTCAACGCTGCCGATTATGACCGACAACGTCACTTTTACGTTTGGCGGCAAGAGCGAGACCGTGCAGCTCATCGTGATTCCCGACGACCGCACGGGTGACTTGGGCGATTACGTGCGCCTGGAGGATGAGTCCAAAGAACCGCTCGCCTTGCGTGACGGGGACGTGTACTTGAGCAAGAGCTCGCAACTGGTGCTGGGGATTCAGCCGGGCGACACAGCACACGTCCAGGATTCGTCACTCAACGTCGCCAAGGTCAAAGTCAGCGACATTTCGCTCAACTATCTGGGCAACACGCTTTACATGACGCAGAGTACCTATGAGCGTGCGTTCGGTCGAAGCGCACGCCTCAACGGCGTCTTTGTGCTGCTTAAGGGTTCGTCGGCCGACCAGATTGCGTTTAGCAAGAAAATTAAGAGCGACGGTTGGCTCACCATCTCGAGCACGGCCGAACATTGGCAGAACTACGAGGCGAACTTTACGATTATCAATTCTGTCGTGGTGCTCGTGACCTTTATGGCAGCGTGCCTATCGTTTGTGGTGGTGTTTACGCTGTCCAACACGAATATCTCCGAGCGCGAGCGCGAGCTGGCGACCATTAAGGTGCTGGGCTTCCGTCGCGGCGAGGTGCACCACTACGTCAACAAGGAGACGTTGATTCTCACGGCGATTGGCGCCGCTCTGGGCGTGCCGTTAGGCGGCTTGCTGGCCGAGAGCTTTACCTACATCCTGCAGATGCCATCGCTGTACTTTGACGTTGAGGTCGAGCCGCTGAGCTACGTGCTCGCCGTGGTGCTTTCCTTCGGCTTTACGTTTATCGTCAACCTCGCCACCAACCGAACGCTCAACAAGATCGACATGGTCGGCGCCCTCAAAAGCGCCGAGTAACCTGTCCTGGGATTCAAGTTCTAGCGAGCTGCGACGTGCCACAGTCGCTTTATTGCATAAACCGCCCCGTCGAATGCATATTTCGGCGGGGCGGTTGCTATTTGTCCACAGGTACCCCCGGGGGCGGCGTGCAAATTCCGGAGTATTCAGCATCCCGAAGTCCGCGGGCGCGGGGGCGGGGGTGCAAAACTGCGCTGAAAGCCCCGATTCTGAGCCCCAACGCCTCTAGAGCCGCTCGGTTTTTTCAGGATGCGGCCCATGGTGCCTGCCTTTCGCCCAAAATCCAGTATGCAGGCATCCTCGGCTGCTGAATACTCCCAAAAATGCACGCCGCATCCTACCCCAGGCACCCGCAGCAAGAAGACGAATAGCCTCGGCCTCCCTAGTTGCCGCAGGAGGCCCCAGGGCTTACCTCCCAAATCTTTCCGCAGGACGGAAGGAC
>DBFAQQ010000005.1:0-129132 GCA_048236535.1 Collinsella sp.
CCCTGCTCATGCTCAGGTGCGGCGACTGCCAGCCCCAGCTCCCGGGTCGCCCGGTGAAGGCGAGGAAGAAGGGCGTGAAGGGAGCGAAGAGCGTTGCTGCCTAGGCTAGCCCCTTGTCACACAAACTACCGAAGCCTCAAAAATGTTTTGAAGTAACCGATGACATCGGAGAGTTGCATAAAGCCCCCGTCTTTTTTGTGCAGGTAGCATATTCCATGGTCGATGCCGGGGTCGCCGTTCTTGTCGTTCTTTCCAAGTCGGATATCAAAATAGCGAATGCCTTCGAGCAACTGCGTGGGGATGTAATCCTGCTGGCACTTTGCAAGCGAGGTTTGGGGCTCGGTGTCGTTGTCGACGCTGCAGGTGCCCGAATCGTGAGTTCCCGGGATGCTCAGTTCGTCGAGGTACTTGCTGCCATCGACGTGGCTCATCCAACATGGTCCGTCGACGTAGCTGCTATACGTGGTCCAGTCGATGCTGCTAACTGTGGCATTGGTCTTGTCCATGCTGTAGCCGACAAGCTCGAGCTCCCACGGAATGCTCTTACTCTTATGGCAGATCTTATTGTTGTCCTGGTCTTTGCCGTCCTTTTCTATGGCCAGGTACTTAATGTCTTTTTTCTCGGTTTCTTTCTCGACCGTGCGGTCTCGGATGATATAGGTACCGTTTGATTGACGCTCGAACGCAAAAGAGCGACTGGCCTTGCCGTCATGCTCGCCACTCCATACGTGGATGACCTTTCCATCTTTGTCCGAGTCGCCATCGACCGACCAAATGCTGTAGCCCGTCTTCTTGTGCTCTTCGAAATTGAGCAAGGTGCGGATAGCATACCAGTTTGTATCGTCATTCTTGGTCGTTACGTTCTCAAGGATGAGCTTGCTGGACGTGCCGTCATTAAACAGGTGGCAGACGTTGCCGATGACGTTGCCGTCTTCGTTGACGCTCGCGGTGCGAAAATAGCCCGCGGGGCGAAGACGAATGACGAACTTGTCGAGGTTGGCCGCCGATGTGGGCGTGTCTTCTGCAAATGCCGCGCGCATGGGAAGGCCCAATCCCGCGGTTTCGGGCAGGCTTGCAAGCGGCGACAACGCCGCGAGTCCAAGGCCCAGCGTAAACGCTCGGCGACTGATGGCATGATGTTCGGTCATAACTCCTCCATTCGCAGGGTGCGGTAATGCGCTCATTTTGGTCACTATACTGCCCGGATGTTTAAAGGTGTCGGCTTAAATTGTGTGCGCGGCGCTATAAATCGGCGGGCGGACGTGTTTGGGTGCTTGCCTATTTGTGCTGCTACCGCGCTGGGGGTGGTTTTGCCGCCCGGCACCCTCGCGTTCGCCGGCTATCGGCATAAGAAAGGGAGGGTCGGTTTACCAGCCCTCCCTTAGTACGAAACGCTGGGGCACCGCCGCTTGTTGGCACTGCGCTCGTGTTTTTCGTTACGCTCGCGAGTCGCTTAGCGCTTAATCTCGATATCGTCGAGCTTAACATCCATGGCCTCGGTCTTGGCCTTGGCGATGTCGTCGGCAAATTCCAGAGACTTCATCATGGTCTCGACGGCGTCCTTGTGCTCCTCGACGTTGTCGATGCGCACGTAGACGCTGCCGCCGCCTGCTTCGGTGAAGTACTCAGTCGTCACGCCGCCCGAGTGTGTATAGGAAGCGTTGCGCCAAGTCTTGCCGTTGTACTTGACGGGGTCATTCTCGGTCCACTCAAAGCTGGCATTCCACTTTGCCTCGTAGTCGAACAGCTCGTCAGCGTTCTTGTCAGAGTCGAAGACAGGGATGAAGCGGTCGCTGGCGTGCTCGCTCTCGGTGAACTTAAACTGCGCCCTATCGGCGGTATCGCCTGCAACGTCGGTGATCTCGACGCCCTCGGGGACCTCGACCTTAAACCAAATGAAGTCGGTCCTCATATCCACGGCTGGCTTTTCCGCGCCGCCGCCACCGCCACTGCCGGTAGCGCCGCCGCTGCCACCGCAGCCCACCAGGGCAACTGCGGCAAAGAGACTGATGCAGAGGGTGAGAATCGCAAAGGCCTTCTTTTTCATGGTCGTGTCCTCCTCGATCTGTAACCGCCCATGGATTACCTGCCTTTACTGTACGCGCGAGCGGCTCGCTCGGGTGGGCCATGTGTCCCATTCTGAGGGCTGGAATTGCGCCGACAAGTGGCAATATGCGCGGGTCCAAAAGAGGGGAGGGCCGGTGTTGTCGGCTCTCCCCGGGGTGAGGTGTCCGTTGTTTTAAAGGGGCGCGTGTACGCGGGCGTTGCCCCAACAGGTTCCTTGTTTATAGATATGCCCCAGTTTGTGACGTCCGGAAGTCCCGAAAGGCGGGCCATGTTTCCCATGTTTGCGTTGGCATGGCCTATCGTGTGCCATAGAAATCCGCGATGGCCAGGTGCGCTGACGCTCGAGTACTTATGGGCTAGACTTAGCACCATTATGTGATCGATGCGGTCGGTCGGTGGTTGCCACCCGACCGATGTATATGACTTGAAGGTGCGTGCGTATGAGCCAAGAGATGATGGACAAAACCTGCCGCGGGTTTGCCGAGGCGCTTGCCGCGCGCGAGCCGGTTCCCGGCGGTGGCAGCGCGAGCGCCTTTGTGGGCGCGCTGGGCGCCTCGCTGTGCGGAATGGTTGCCCGCTTCGGTGCGACCAATCCCGCGCTTGCTGATCGTGCGGATGACCTGACGCGTGCGTTTGCCCAGGCAGACGAGTTGGCGCAGGAGCTTGTGGGTCTGGTCGCCGAGGACGTTCGTGCGTACGGCCAGGTGTCCGCTGCGTACGGTATTCCGCGTGAGGACCCGGCCCGACCGGCTGCGATTCAGGATGCGCTGCACGTGGCCGCCATGCCGCCGTATCGCATTATGGATGCCTGCGGGCGCGCACTGGCGCTGCTCGAGGACATGGCGGACAAGGGCTCCCGACAGCTGCTGTCCGACGTGGCGTGCGGTGCCGTATTCTGCCGCGCCGCCATGCAAGGCGCGAGCCTGACGCTCTTTGCCAACACCACATCTATGAAAGACCGGGTGCGTGCCGAGGAGCTCGAGGCGGCGTGCGATGAGATGCTGGATACGTGGCTGCCGCGCGCCGATGCGCTGGCGCGCCGCGCCGCCGATGCAGCCAGGAAGAGGGGATAGCCATGGCCGAGCTGCTTAAGGGTGCTCCCGTTGCCCGTGCTTTGACCGAGGAGCTCGTTGCTCGCTGCGTTGCTTTGCGCGAACGCGGCGTTGTGCCGACGCTGGCCATTGTTCGTGTGGGCGAGCGCGAGGACGACCTGTCCTACGAGCGCGGTGCCCTCAAGCGCTGCGAGAAGGTTGGCATTGAGGCTCGCGGCGTTTTGCTTCCTGCCGATGTTTCGCAGGATGAGCTGCTGGCGGCTATTAGGGACATCAATGCCGACCCCGCTGTTCATGGCTGCCTGATGTTTCGCCCACTGCCCGCTGGGCTTGACGAGGATGCGGTTGCCGCGGCGCTCGATCCCGCCAAGGATGTTGACTCCATGACGCCGGCTTCGCTGCTTACCACGCTTTCGGGACGCGGCGAGGGTTTTGCCCCCTGCACAGCTGAAGCCGTGCTTGCTTTGCTGGATCATTACGGCGTTGAGCTGGACGGCGCCAAAGTTGCCGTGGTCGGACGCTCACTGGTAATTGGCCGCCCCGTTGCCGCCATGCTTACGGCGCGCAACGCAACCGTGACGACGTGCCATACGCATACGCGCGATCTTGCCGCCGAGTGCTGTGCTGCTGACATTGTGGTTGCCGCCGTTGGACGCGCGCGCACGATTGGCGTGGATGCCGTTCGCGAGGACCAGACGATCATTGATGTGGGCATTAACTGGGATGAGGACGCTGGCAAGCTGGTGGGTGACGTCGATTTTGTTGCCGCGGAGCCGGTTGTTGGTGCCATCACCCCCGTGCCGGGCGGCGTGGGCGCCGTGACAACGGCGATTCTCGCCAAACACGTGATCGAAGCGGCCGAGCGCGCATCGATATAGGCGTTTTGGGCTGTTTGAGGGGTTGGCTATATACCACGTGGTCAAAAAGCGCTAAATATGAGTACTGTTGCCAAGATAGTCACATATATTTTACGTCTTTTGGGCTTCCTAACGATATTCATTCTCGTTAGAAAGCCCATTTTATTGAACCTATGGGGAATAACGCTGCCTCGCTTTTGGACAAATAGGGATTTCCGGCACTCATTACAAGGAAATTTGCTGCTACTAAATTGGTGACAGTACTCATATTTGGCATTTTTTGACCACGGGGGCTGCCGAGGCCGTGGTTTCGCCCTTTTTGCGTCGAAGCGATACACTGTTGCCGTTTGATTTCTTCGCTCAAGGAGGATGCGCATGCCGTGCACAACGATTTTGGTTGGTAAGAACGCGAGCTACGACGGGTCGACGCTGGTCGCCCGCAACGAGGATTCGTCCAACGGGGTGTTTGAGCCCAAACGCATGCGCGTAGTGCATCCCGACGAGCAGCCGCGTGTCTACACGAGTGTCCTGAGCCACCTGACCGTTGAACTGCCCGACAATCCCATGCGTTACACAAGCGTTCCCGACGTTGTCCCGGGTCATGGCATTTGGGCCGAGGCCGGTTTCAACGAGCTCAACGTTGGCATGTCCGCAACCGAGACGCTTACCACCAACGAGCGCGTCCGCGGCGCCGATCCACTCGTGGACTACGTGCCCGCCAAGGGCAACGAGGGCGACGAAGGCTATGTTCCGGCGCAGCCCGGCGGTCTGGGCGAGGAGGACATGGTGACCCTGGTCCTACCGTACGCCAAGTCCGCCCGCGATGGCGTGCGTATCCTGGGCGACCTGCTCGAGCGCTACGGTACCTACGAGAACAATGGCATCGCCTTTAGTGACGTTGACGAGATCTGGTGGCTCGAGACCATCGGCGGTCACCACTGGATCGCCAAGCGCGTGCCCGACGACGCCTATGTGACCATGCCCAACCAGCTGGGTATCGACAGCTTTGATCTGGATGACGCCGAGGGGTCCCAGGCCGACCACATGTGCTCCGCCGACCTGCGTTCCTGGATGGCCGAGTGGCATCTGGACTTGACGCTGGGCGTCGAGGGCGACGGTCCGGCGACGGTCTTCAACCCGCGCGAGGCCTTTGGCTCGCACAGCGACAGCGACCACGTCTACAACACGCCGCGCGCCTGGTACATGCAGCGCTGCCTCAACCCCAGCGATGTGTGGGACGGTCCCGACGCCGACTACACGCCCGAGAGCGACGACATCCCCTGGAGTCGCGTGCCCGAGCGCAAGGTGACCATCGAGGATATCAAGTACGTGCTTTCGAGCCACTACCAGGGCACGGAGTACGACTGCTACGGCAGCAAGGGCACGCCCGCCACGCGCGGTGCCTACCGTCCCATCGGCATCAACCGCAACAGCCAGCTCGCCGTGCTGCAGCTGCGCCCCTATGCGCAGCCGGCCTATCGCGCCGTGCAGTGGATGGCCTTTGGCTCCAACTCGTTCAACGTGCTGGTTCCGCTGTACGCCAACGTCGAGACCATGCCCGAGTACTACGCAGACACCCAGGCGCGCGTGACATCCGAGAACTTCTACTGGGCCAATCGCTTGATTGGTGCCTTGGCCGATGTTCGCTTCCACGAGTGCGGTCGCGCGGTCGAGGATTATCAAGAGAAGGTCGGCGGCATGGGCCACAAGCAGATTCATGACGTTGACGCCGTCGTGGCCGCGCTGCCCGAGGCCGAGGTACCTGCCGAGCTCGCCCGCGCCAACGAGGCCTTTGCCGAGCTCGTGCGCGTGGAGACCGATACTCTGTTGGGCAAGGTACTCTACACCACGAGCTGCGCCATGAAGAACTCCTTCGCGATGAATGACAACGTAAGGTAAAGACAACCTTGCAACGAGCGAGCGGGACAAACGCCGTCAAAGGCTTTGCCCCGCTCGATTTCTATCTTGGCGGTAAAACGATTTTGTGTCGTTCACTCAATCTTGGGTACAAGAAGGCCAATGCAGTTGTTCACGATTGGAGCCAATCATGGTTATGAAATTCGATCAGCTTGTTAACGGTGCCATCAACGTGGGCTTCGGCGCCGCCGCCGTTGCCGTCGAGGGCGGCAAGAAGGTCCTCGACGACCTCAATACCAAGGGCGAGCAGGTGCGCAAGGACGCCGGCACCCCCGATATCGCCCGCAGCGTGTCCGACATGTTCGAGCAGGCCGGCGGCACCATCTCCGACCTGACCGAGCGCCTGGGCATGCAAGGCGAGACCGCGGCACAGCGCGTGCTTGACGAGCTCATCTTGGCCCGCGTCCGCGTTATGACCGCCCCCGAGCGCACGGCCTTCCTGGCCCATGTGCGCGACATCGTCGATTCGGTTGAGGATAACGTGACCTCGGTGCCCGTCGAGTCCGTTGAGCCCGACGACGCAGAGGACGCCGAAGAGGCCGAGTAGCAGCGCAGATGGCAGATTCCACCACCGATTACAACAATCTAGACCCCTTGGGTGACGAGACGGCGGTTGTCGATGAGGTCGAGGCCGCTGTCTCGGGCGCTCGCAAGAAGCCGCGCGCTGTCGATATGGTGCCCGAGGAGCCCGACGCGATGGCGCCGGACGAGGAGTATCAGCTCACGCCGGCGGGCCGCCGCGAGCGCATTGGGCAGATCGTTCGCCTGATCAAAAAGTACCGCGTGTGGGATAACCTCACGCCGGTTCGCCTGCGTCGTCTGCTTGAAGAGCTCGGCCCCATGTTTGTCAAGATGGGGCAGATTCTGGCCAACCGCTCCGAGATTTTGCCGCAGCGTTTTTGCGATGAGCTCCGTCGCCTGCGCTCCGACGTAGAGCCGGTGCCGTACGAGGTCGTACTCAGTTGTCTGGAAGAAGAATACGGCCTGCGCCTGGGGGAGATGTTCGATGCGATCGACCCCAACCCGCTTGGTAGCGCATCGCTCGCGCAGGTGCACCGCGCTCGTCTGGTGACGGGCGAGGACGTGGCCGTCAAGGTGCAGCGCCCCGGTGCGCAGCAGGTTATGGCGCAGGACATCGATATCATCCGCTCGGTGGTGCGTATCGTTTCCAAGTTCGTCAACACCGATCAATTTGTTGACCTGCACGGCGTAGTCGAGGAGTTGTGGACCTCGTTTCGCGAGGAGACCAACTTTTTGGCCGAGGCCAAAAACCTCAACGACTTCTACGAGTTCCATAAGAGCGTTCATGGCGTGACGTGCCCTAAATCCTATCTGGACCTGTGCACCGAGCACGTGGTGGTCATGGATTACGTCGACGGCATTTCGATCGCCGATCCTGAACGCTTGGTGGCCGAGGGCTATGACTTGGAAAAGATCGGTGCCGCGATCGTCGAGGACTACTCGTCGCAGGTGCTTGATGACGGCTTTTTCCATGCCGACCCGCATGCGGGAAACATCATTCTCAAGGACGGCATCGTTTACTTTATCGACTTGGGCATGGTCGGGCGTATGTCGAGCCACGACCGTGGCATCGTCAAGGACATGATTTTCGCCGTGGCCGAGGGTGACGTGCCCAAGCTCAAGGATTCGCTCATGCGCTTCGCCGTGACGCGCGGCGATTCGGCCGAGCTTGACCATTCGGCCTTTTTGTCCGACTTGGACTTTATTGTTGCCGACTTTGCCGGGCTCGACCTTAAAGACCTGGATATCGGCGAGTTTTTGACCTCGCTGTTAAACCTCGCGCGCAAAAATGACGTTGAGCTGCCGAGCGTGGTGACGATGTTCGCCCGCGGCATGGTGACGCTCGAGGGCCTGTTGACCGAGTACATGCCCAACGTCAACATGATCCAGATCATCCAGACGCACATCAAAAACGAGAAGAGCACCTACGCCCGCATGCGCGAGATGAGCCGCGACTTTGCAGCGAGCAGTTATCGCGCGGCGAAGGGCTCGCTCGAGGCGGCCGAGTATCTGGGCTTGGCTTCGCGTATGCTCACGCGCGGCCAGCTTAAGGTGAACACGCAGATCATGAGCAGCGATAAGGCGCTGCGACAGCTGGGCGGAATTATCGACCGCATGTCGATGGCAATTGTGATTGCCGGCCTGTTTATCGGTTCGTCGGTGGTGTACTACGCGCGCATCGAGCCGGTTGTGTTTGGTATCCCAGTCATTGGCTTTATGGGCTACGTGAGCGCGCTGGTGCTGGCACTTATGCTGGGCCGCAATATCTGGCTCAACAGCCACGGCGGCAAGCACTAGAGTCTGCGACCGTCACCGCATTTTCCTATCGCAAACAATAGCTTTTACCATGGGCTTCGCCTGCGTGCGAGGCCCTTTTGCGTGATACCATTTTGACGGTAATAATCGATGGCCTAGATGGTGGTGCGGAGACGCACGAATGCACGGTTTTCCTGCGCGTTTGGGAGAATCGGGGTGCAAGTCCCCGGCTGTACCAGTAACCGTAATTCCTCTTGGCTCGGGATGTTCGCGTCGCAGATCGGACGGCGCGCCTGAGCCGTTAAGGTTAAGTCGGATCGCCTCCCATCTTGCACGTTGCCGCGGCGTATGCCGCCGGTGTGCATAGGGCTCTGGAGGGAAGGAGGACCCCGATGGGGGAACTCGAGCGCAACATGCGCGATGACGTGGGGCAGCCTCAAGGCAACGCTCCAAGTACAGACAATGGGGGACAATTGGATATGTTTGAGGACGAGCGCGAGCGCGCCTCGTTGCATCGCCGTGGCGCGATTGCACGCGGTGTAGCCAAGCGCGGCCTGGTGGCATTCCTGGCCTTCGCGATGGCCTTTGGCACCACGCCGGCTCAGCTGTGGGCCGAGGGCGCCGAGGGCATTGCCGAGGCTGTGGCTCAGGCTGCGACGCCGGGCGAGGACGCAGCGCTTGCGGGCGGTACCGCTGAGCAGAGCGGCGCCGAGGTTTCGGATTCCGAGGGCGCGCCTGCAGCTAGTGCAGCCATAACAGAGGCAGCAACTGGCGACGAAGGCTCGGCGACGGGGGAGAGCCCTGCCACGAGCGAGCAGTCTTCGACGGCATCCGCTGGCCAAGCGGGATCTGCCGCCGCGGCTGCCGTTCAGACAGAGAACCCGACAGAAACCGGCGATGTCGCCAAGAAGCAGGTCGAGGTCTCGTTCTCGATTATCGGCACCGATGCTGACGGCAAGGCTCAGACCTGGGTGGCACCTACGCAGCTCAAGCTCGACGAGGGCGCGACGGCTGCGGATGCCTTCATTAAGCTGCAGGAGAAGACGGGCTTCAAGGCGAAGTACGAACCGAACACGGCATACGGTTTCTACCTCGAAAGCATCACATCCCCGAGTGATGGTCGCACGCTTGCCTACGATCCGACGACTTATGCCTTCTGGCAGCTGTTCGTCGACGGCGCGTCTTCCTCGGTTGGCGCGAGCAGCGTCAAGCTCACCCAGGGGCAGAAGATTGAGTTTGCCTATACGGCTGGTAGCTCGTCCCCTGTCGTTAAGGACCAGGTTGCCGCAAATGTGACCGTCATTGGTCGCGATGCCCAGGGCAAGACTCAGACTTGGGTCGATAATGCGCAGTATGTGGTGACGTCCGGTTCGAGCGCGCTTGATCTTACGAAGGTCGCACTCGAGGCGAACGACATTGACGCCGTTGCTGCGGGCTCCTTCATTCTGAGCCTTAAGTACAACGGTGTTGAGCTGGGTACGCCCCAAGATTATTCGACCTATTGGCAGCTGTTCATCAACGGCAAGTCGAGTGACTATACGGCGGACAATGTCACCATCCATGCCGGCGATACCGTCACGTGGTTCTACGGTGGCTGGGGCGACCAGTTGCCGTCCGATTCTGTCCATGCTTCTGTTCAGGTTCTCGGTAAGGACAAGGACGGCAAGCAGCAGGTTTGGGCTTCGACGGGTCAGACGAGTCTCAAGGCAGGCTCCACTGCCAAGGATCTCCTTGAGCAGGTCGGCCTTACTCTCGATGCTGGCGAATCGTCTTGGGGCTGGTTCCTCAACGGCATTTATTCGCCCTTCGATGGTAAGTCCTATTGTGGCTATGATGCTGCGACCAATAGCTATTGGCGCTTCTACGTAAATGGCAAGTTCGCCGACGTTGGCGCCGGTGCCTACAAGCTCCAGGAGGGTGACGCCGTCACCTTTATGTATGGTGCTGACGCCGATGCCCTCCCCGGTCAGGTGCTTGGATCCGCCGATGTTATCGGTCCCGATGTCAACGGGAACAATACGCGTTGGGGCACGGCAAGCAATGTTTCTCTGCCCGAAGGCTCCACGGCCCAGAACCTTATTGAGGCAGTTCTGAAGGCCAAGGGCGTTGCGTACAGCGCCTCCCAGAGTGGCGCTTACTGGTTCCTCAATTCCATCACCTCGCCGTTCGATCACAAGCCGTATGGCTGGGATGGTGCGACCAATAAATATTGGCATCTGTATATCAACGGAGAGCCCTCCTTACTCTGCGCCAATCAGATTACGCTCAAGAGCGGCGATAAGGTTACGCTTGCCTATACCACCGACGATTCGGCCATACCCGATCCCGACAAGATTGTCGTGGACCCGAGCGCGACGACTCCTGATTGGGATGCCGAGTGGGTCGGCTACGGCAACAGTGGCAACGGTTCGACCGTAACGGATGCCAAGACGCCTGCGCAGGCCGCCGGTCTTAAGTGGGCCTTCGATTGGAAGGCCGAGTCTGGCCAGCAGTATGCCAACTGCAGCGAACCTGTCATCGCTAACGGTTTTGTGTACATCGCGACCGAGAACGAGCTCATTAAGATCGATTCGTCCACGGGCAAAAAGGTTGCCTCTGCGCCGCTTGCCTCCAAGGTGAGCTATACCTCTCGTCCGATCTATACTAATGGCCTTATCATTGTTCCGCTCAACGGCGGTGCGGTCCAGGCGATTACTGCAGACAAGCTGACCTGCAAGTGGCTGACGCCTGGTTTGACGGACTTGACGCAGAGCTCCTGCACCGTCGTTTCGGACGGCGAGTACGTTTATGTTGGTACGGTCGATATTTCGTATGATGAGAACTACAACGCGACCTACGGCAACGGCTCCCTTAAGCGTATCAAGATTGCCACGGGCGAAGTCTCTTGGCAGAACATTGACGCTTCCGAGGGCTATTATTGGACTGGCGCTGCGCTGACGGATAAGTACACCATTGTTCCTACGAGCGCGGGCACGCTTAAGTGCATTGATAAGACGACGGGCGATGTCATTTCGACCATAAAGCTCGGCGCTGTCGCAAATGCCGATTGTATTGCCGATCCGTCTAATGGTTCGACCTTCTATCAGATGACACACGACGGAAAGCTCCATGTGATTTCGCTTTCGGCGAAGGGCGTACTGAGCGAGCAGAAGACGGTTGATCTGGGCCTTACGAATAATCTGAGCGCCCCCGCGGTGTCTGGTGACAATCTGATTGTCGGCGGACAGACGGCTACTGGCTCTGCTCTGCCTCTCTATAACCTGAAGACGGGTAAGACCACGATGGTCGCTGCTGCCGACGGCAAGGCGCTGCCGGCTGGCCTCAACGGTATTGCTGCTACTCCGCTGGTGAGTGTTCAGGGCGGCAAGACCTATGTGTACTTCACCGTTAACAGCGCGGATAGCAAGGATTACGTCAACTACTCTGCTGGTGGTGGCGTGTATCGCTATACGCTCGGCGATGCAGAGGCGACGCAGATTTATGATGCGGCTGGCCATTACCAGTACTGTGACTCTCCGGTCATTGCCGATGCATCTGGCAACCTGTACTACATCAATGACTCGGGCACGCTGTTCAAGCTTGGGGCCGTTGAGTCTTGGACGGTTGCCTTTAATTCCAATGGCGGGTCTGCTTGCGACACTAAGTTTGTTGCTACGGCCGATGGCAAGCTGGTCAAGCCGGCCGATCCGACGCGCGATGGCTACACTTTCGGCGGTTGGTATACCAATGAGGCTTGCACGCAGGCGTATGACTTTAGCACGCCGGTGACGGCCGATCTGACGCTGTATGCCAAGTGGACCAAGAATGCTGTTAACCCTGGCGGCAATGGCGGTTCTGGCACTAATGGTGGCAACGGTGGCGCTGGCAACGGTTCCGGTGCTGGCACTGGCGCGGGTTCTGGCTCCGGCTCGAAGGGTGGCGCTATTGCCCCGGGCCAGAAGCCGGTGGCCAAGACGACGGTGTCGACCAAGACCGAGACCAAGGACAACAAGTCCAACAAGAAGGACTCCGATAAGTCCGATAAGAAGGACGAGAAGAAGTCTGGCAAGAAGGACAGCAAGTCCGACAAGAAGTCCGATTCCAAGTCCGATACGGGTGCTGCTTCCACGACCACTGCTAAGAAGTCCTCTAGTGCTTCCGAGCAGGAGACTGGCACCAATCCGCTCGCCATTGTTGGCGTTGCTGCCGGCGTGATTGGCCTCGCGCTCATCGCCGTCTTCGTGCTGACCAAGCGCGGCAAGGGTGACGGTAATGCCCGATAAGCCCAAGGAGACCAGCGGGCAACAGCCCGACTCCTCGTTTATCCAGCTCGATGATCCAAAGCAAAAGGGCGCCGCTTCGGCGGCGTCCGCCTCTCGTCACAAGGCGCTCCTTGGCGTTCTGACTGCCGCATGCACCATTCTGATCGTCGTCTCGCTGGGTTTCGTCTATCCTTCCACAAGCGGTGTCTGGTCCATCGACTGGATCATTCAGACCGTGACGGGGGAGAGCGTCGTCACCAAGGACTCCAAGGGGTCTGGCTCGTCTGCCGCTTCGGGCGAGGCCAGTTCCAAGGATTCCAAATCTTCGAATGATGCAAAAGACGATTCCAAGGGTTCGAACGACGGCAAGGACGATTCCGAGTCTTCGGACAAGGAATCGGATAAAAGCTCGGATAGCAAGAAGTCCGATGGTCAGAACGGCAAGAAGTCTGGAGATAAATCCGCTGCCCAGAATACGGGAGCCGGCGATACTCCCAATGTGTCTGGCGGTGCTTCTTCGGGCGGCGGTCAGTCGTCTGATGGAGCCTCCAGCTCTAATGGCGGAAGCGCTCCCTCGGGCGGACAGGGCGGCTCGCAGGAGTCCAACTACGTCACGGTAACGGTTTCGGTCACATCGAGCGCCGTGGGCAATCCTGTGTCCTCTGGTGGCACCTTTACCTTTAACGAAGGCGCTACTGTCTACGATGCCCTGTGTGCGTTGGGCCTTTCTGTCAACGCGCATGGCTCGTCGTACGGCACGTATGTCTCCGCGATTGGCGGTTTGGCCGAGAAACAGTACGGCGGCACGAGCGGCTGGATGTACTCCGTCAACGGCACAACGCCCATGACGGCCTGCAGCAACTACGTTCTCTCCAATGGCGACAGCGTGGTCTGGTATTACGTGACAGGCTAGGAGCCTCGACATATTGCATCAAACGGGCGGTTCGGACCAACATCCGGACCGCCCGTTTTTCATGCGAATGGGACTGGCCGCTGGGTCTCTCGGCAAACAAAAAACCGGTTGGAACGGGAATTCCAACCGGTTATACATTCAAGCAAATAGTGAATCGACTACGACCGTGCACCCTCGAGGAAGAAGCGGCGGCTGAAGTAGTTGTACCAGGTGACGAGGAACGTTGCGATGGCCTTCATGGCCTGGTAACCGATGCTCAAAAACGTGACACCCACAAACATGTACAGGTCGTTGAGGCCCAGGCCGATCACCGACAGGATGGTGAAGATCGTGAACTCGCGCTTGCGGCTCATGCCCTCGCGGTGGTCGAACACGTACTTCATGCTGAGCCAGTAGTTGACCACGACGGACGTGATAAACGAAACCGTGGTGCTCATCAAAAAGTCGAGGTGGAACAGCTCGACGAGCGCAATGAGCATGCCCCAGTCGATGCCAAAGGAGATAAGACCCACGACGGCAAACTTGAGGAACTGCTTGGTATGAGGTTGTGCCAGCGCCTTGCGCACGTAATCACATCCAATGCGTTGATGAATCGAGCAGAGGATACTTTAGAGCTTTTGCAAGGGAAACGTAAGGTCTTTGCCAAGAACTATACGAACTCGCCAAATTTTCAAGAGCTAATCCGCAGACGTTGAAAAATTGCCCGTAAACGAACGATGCCCACGGGCGATACTGTACTGAGCGCGCATTGTCCGTGGGCATCGTAAGGCCGTAGGGTTGTGAGTTACTTGGTCTCGTCGCCCTCCAGGAAGATCTTTCGGGTCACAAAGTTGTAGACCATGACAAGCGCGGTGGCGCAGATCTTGGCGATATTGGCCTCGAGCCCCAGACCGGCGTTGAGCGCCAGCACGATGCCGTCGTTGAGCACCAAACCGATCACGGATAGCACGACAAAGATGATGAACTCGCGGCGGCGGCTCATGCCTTCCTTGTGCGCAAACACGTACTTCATGCTGGCGACGTAATTAAAGATGAGCGAGACGATAAAGCCGCTGGTGTTGGCGATTAGGATGTTGAGGCCCAGACCGTAGTGGAGCAGATTCATAATGCCAAAGTCGATAACCGTGGCAATGACACCGACGACGCCAAATTTCATGATCTGCGCAAGGAGCTTTTGCATGGTACCTGCCTTAAGCTGGCGCCGAAAAGCGCCGTGGGGATGACAAACTTAGCAAGTTTAGCCAATCCCCACGGGTGGGGCTAGACGCGCTCCTCGATAGCACCGTTTCTATATGCATCGAGCAGCTGGCGCAGATCCTGGATTTGGCTGCGAATCTTGGCGCCAGTATCGGTGTCGCTCACCATGCGGCGACGGTCTGCTTGGTCAAAACGGTTGGTCTCGCTTTCGATGTCCACGTTGCGCGTGAGTGCCTCGGCAACCGTCGTAAAGGCCCGGTGCGACTTGAGGCGGCAGCCGCGCGAGCTCGAGATGAGCGTATAGCCGGCGATACCCGTCTTGGGATGGTAAGCGCGGCAGAAGCCGCCATCGATGACCAGCAGCTTGCCCTCGGCGCGAATGGGCCGCTCGCCCTTGGTGGTTTTAACGGGCGTGTGGCCGTTGATGATGTGGCCGGTCGGCGAGCATGCCATGGGCGCGACACCAAACTCGCGCATGATGTCATCGCAGACCGAGGGCGACCTGGTAAGCGTAAAGTACGGGTCCATCGGCTCGACCCAGGTGCTCTTATCGGCGATATAGGCGCGCTCAAAGGTGCGCACCAGGCGTCCGCTGGCGGGTGAGTTAAAGCCAATCCACAGGTACCACATCCAGTCGAGAGCGTCGCGGTCGCCCACGCGCCAGGCGCGGCGGGCGATGTGGTCGCAAAAATCGAGATAATCGCGGCCAGCGTGCCAGGTGCCCAGACAGTTCATGCTGCTAAAGGTGCCGTCTTCGTTGAGCGGAACACAGCCGTGGAAGAGCAGGTTGCCGTTGGCGACCTTGTACATCGAGCCGTGGGAATAGAGGAAATCGATATGGCGATGCAGGTGATCGGCGGTGACAAACTCGGACACGAGCTTGTCGATGATGTGCTGCTCCTGGGGCGTGAGCGTATAGGGGTCCGCCGGGTCGACGGTGGGGAAGTCGTTGGTCGTGAGCGGCCACACGCTACCGTCGGCGAGCGTGACCGTGCCGGTGTCGTGTTCGATCTTGTCGAGTAACAGGCGGTCGGTCATATCGAACTCGGGGTGGCGCTGGATAATCTGGCCCTCGAGCTTAAAGAGCAGCACGTTGATGGCCTTGATCAGCGGGGTGATGGACTCACCGGCGGTGTAGGTAGCATCGGCAAAGGCGACAAGCTCACGCAGCGAGATACCGTAATCGTTCTCGAGGATCTCGTAATTGTCGTAGCGTAGGTTGTTGCGCAACACCGTGGCGATGCAGGCGGGCTCACCGGCCGCAGCACCCATCCACAGTAGGTCGTGGTTGCCCCACTGGATGTCGAACGAATGGTAGGTGAGCAGACGGTCCATAATCTTGGCCGCGCCGCCGCCGCGGTCGAAGATGTCGCCCACCAGGTGCAGGTGGTCGACGGCCAGGCGCTTGATGAGTGAGGCGAGCGACTCGATAAAGTCGTCGGCGCTGGCGGTCTCCAGGATGGACTCCACGATGCGCTCGTGATAGCGTACGCGATAGTTGTTCTCGTCCGGGTGCGTGTGCAACAACTCGTCGATGATATAGGCGTAGTCGCGCGGGATGGCCTTGCGCACCTTGGAGCGCGTGTAGCGGCTTGAAAGCGAGCGAGCGACCATGATGAGCTGATCAAGCATCGTTTTGTACCAGGTTGGCGAGTCCTCGCGCTGGCTGCGGACCAGCTCGATCTTCTCGCGCGGGTAGTAGATGAGCGTGCACAGCTCGCCCTTTTCGTCAAAGGAGAGCGTGTCGCCAAAGATCTCGTCGACATGTTCGCGCACGACGCCCGAACAGTTGTTGAGGATGTGCATAAAGGCTTCGTACTCGCCATGCACGTCGCTCATAAAATGCTCGGTGCCCTTGGGTAGGTTGAGGATGGCCGAGAGGTTGATAATTTCGGTAAATGCGGATTGTTCGGTGGGGAACTGTCTCGACAGCAGGCGCAGATACTTGAAGTCTTGCGGGTTGCGATCGAATGCGACCATGAAACACCTTCCGATGGGGCTGGTAAAACTGATAAACAGCGTCAAACGTTTATCAGTATGCGCCGCTTTTGTTTCGATTTTGCGCCAGCGGCTGAATTGTCGGCTGAACGGTTTGGTAAATCGATTTAGTTGAGGTAGATATGGCGGTTGAGTGGAGACGACAGAGGGCGTTTTCTCAGATATTTATGCGTGGGGTCGGTGGAGACGATGGTGGTAAAGATGTTCGCTATTTTTGGTTCGATTTGGTAAATAGTGGACATATGTACCGTATGTAGGCTCACTGTGCGATAATTTGCGCAGCAATGAGTAAGGAGCCTCATATGAGTGATTTTGTCCTGACCTGTGAATCCGCCGCCGATCGAACCCGTGAGTTCTTTGAGTCGCGCAATATCCCTGTCGTGTGTTTTCATTACGAGATCGACGATGTTGTCTATACGGACGATCTGTATCAGTCGATTACGCCGGACAAGTTTTTTGCCCAGATTGCCGCGGGCGCCATGCCCAAGACGTCCCAGGTGAGCGTGGGTGAGTACGAGGAGTTTTGGGAGCCGTTTGTTGCCGAGGGTAAAGACGTGCTGCACCTGACGTTGTCGTCGGGTATTTCGGGCACGTATGGATCGGCCTGCGTTGCGGCGCAGATGCTCGCGGATCGCTATCCCCAGGGCGGCAAGGTGCGCGTCATCGATTCGCTGGCGGCGTCTTCGGGCTTTGGCCTGTTGCTGGAATATGCCGCCGACGTGCGCGATAGCGGAGCTTCACTCGACGAGACGGCTGCCTGGATCGAGGAGCACAAACTCAACCTGCACCACTGGTTCTTCTCGACCGATCTGTCGAGCTACCTGCGCGGCGGTCGCATTTCGGCCGCGAGCGCGATCATCGGCACGGCGCTTAAGATTTGCCCGCTTATGACGGTCGATTGCGAAGGTAAGCTGTCGCCACGTGAGAAGATTCGCACTAAGAAGCGCGCAATTTCCGAGATGGCTAAGACCATGATGGCACACGTGCAGGACGGTGCGGATTATTCGGGTAAGTGCATCATGTCGCACTCGGCGTGCCGCGAGGATGCCGAGGCAGTTGCGGCGCTGATTGAGGAACAGGTCCCGCAGCTTAAAGGCAAGATTGAGATCAATGACATCGGTACTCTGATTGGCTCGCATACCGGACCTGGTACGGTGGCGCTCTTCTTTATGGGCGACAAGCGCGTGGATTAATTTGCCCCATCACATCGCTGCATGATTGTTCAAGCGAAAACGGCCCGCCTCACGTTTGTGGGACGGGCCAAGATGTTTTACTAGCGTTTCTTGCCGCGGAAGAAGAAGCCGTGCAGCGAGGGCTTGAGTCCGCGATTGGCGCGATGTTCCTCGACGCGCTTATGAATCGAGGCGGCACGTTCGAGCACCTCATCGGGGATTGGTACGTCCGGATTCATGTTCTCGACTTGGCTGACCTCGGCGGCGGCGACCTGGTCGATAATGGGCACATCGTCGCGCGTGATGACAGGTGTGGCGTCTTCCTTCATCTTACGGTAGCGCTGCATCATGTCGGTCTGAAGCTGCTGGGCCGAAGGCGGCGTCCAGATGATGGCGTTGGCGCCGGCGGCGATGGTTTCACGGATGCTCTCTGGCGTTTTGCCGCCCGGCGCGATGAGCGGCAGGTTGGGATAGTGCTCGCGCAGCTCGCGTAGGACCTGGGGCGTGTTCTTGCCGGCGGCGATGTTGAGAATCTTGGCGCCGGCGCGCACCTTGGCGTGGGCATCGTCGTCGCAGCGAACGACCGTGGCGATGACGGGGATGTCGGCGATGTTGGTGATGTGCTCTACCATCTCGGCAGTAGCGGGGGAGTTGACCACGCAGCCCGCCGCGCCCTGCATCTCGGAGACGGCTGCCATCTGCACGGAGCGCTTACCGGTCGTAGTTCCGCCGCCCACGCCTACAAAGACCGGGCACTCGGCGACGGTCAGCAGCGCTTGCGTAATGGCGGGCTGCGGCGTGAAAGGGTAGACCGCAAAGACGGCATCGGCGTTGGAGTTGCGGATAACCGCGACGTCGGTGGTGTAAATGAGCGACTTGATGCGTCGGCCGAAGAGCGTAAAGCCGCTGGCCTCCTCGATCTCGTCGGGCATACGAAGGGCCGCCTTGCGCAAACGCCCGTCGATGGGCAGCGGCTCCATGGGGAGCAGTCCGTTGGGAGTCACGGCTACCTGGGGCTCGGTGAACTCGTCTGCGAGTTCGACCTCGGAGAAATCGACCGAGGCGACGATGTCCTCGTGAACCTCGGCGGGTACATCGATGGGAGCTTGGTCGTTTGCCGCGGCAGGCGTGTCGAAGGAGCTGGTGCCGACGAAGGCGTCGACGCGCTCATTTAGATCGTTGAGGGTATCCATGGAGGCTCGATTCTATGTGATAACGGCCGGCGCTATGCAGCCGGAATTGCGAATGCTAAATCGTTTGACGAGTTGATTTTTCCCCGCCGCGCCATCCGTTAGACCGAAGGGCCGGCGAACGTGAAGGAGCTGTGGTGGCGGGTATCGAGGTGCTATCTTGAAAGTCCCGTTTAAAAGAGAGGTGACGCGGTATGGAATTGACAGCAATGTTTGGCTCGATTGGCCTGTGTGTGGCCGCAATCGTTGCCGCCGCGGTCATCTACTTTGTGGTCACGGCCATTAAGGGCAAAAGGGCCGAACGCAAAGAGCGCGCGATGCTTAAACAGCATCGCGACCAGCAGGGCAAACGCGCACAGAGATAGCTTGTTGAGTTTTGGATCCGTGCGCTAGCTGCGTTTTCGGATCAGGGCAATGTAGAAGCCCTCAAAGTCGCGGCTAGGCGGAATGGTCAGCGTGCCGGGCATACCGTTGGCGACGGACGAGACGTGGCCGGCGGCGATGGCCTCGGTGAGAGCGTTGCTCTCGATATGTGGCTCCTCGCCGGCATCCTGGGCGCGACGCGCTTCGCTTTCGCTCGGCGTGCCGTCGAGGGGGATAAGCTCGCAGTCCATGTGCTTGTCGAGGGCCTCTTGCAGGGCGTCCTCGTTTTCCTGCGGCAAGATTGAACAAGTGGAATAGACGAGCGTGCCGCCCGGTTTGAGGGCTCCCATGGCGCGGTCCAGAAGTGCTCGCTGCGAGCGGGCGCACTTGCTCAACAACTGCTCGGTGAGGCCGCGCAAACTTTTCTCGTTGCCGCTGATGACGGTGCCCGTGCCGGTGCAGGGAGCGTCGAGCAGGATGCGGTCGAAGCGGAAGAACTCGTCGAGCTCGCGTGCGTCGATGCGCATAACGGGCACGTTTTTGGCACCCTGGCGATGGAGGTTTGACTCGAGCTTTTCGGCGCGGGGAATGCTCATCTCGCAGGCTGTGAGGTGCGCCTGGCCCTGGGTGAGGGCGGCGATCTGCGTCGTCTTTCCACCGGGGGCCGCACACATGTCCAGGATGTCCTCGCCTGCCCGGGCGCCCAACACCAAAGGCGGCATCATGGACGACAGGCTCTGTAGGTAGATCTTTCCGTCGCGATAGATGTCGAGATTCCACAGATCGGAAACCTGGGCCTCGGGCAGGATAAAGGCGTCCGGATACCAGGTAACGGTTTGGTGCGCGATGCCGGTGGCATCGAGCGCCGCAACGATGTCCTCGGCGGTTGCCTTGAGCGTGTTGGCGCGCAGCGTGACCGGGCGTGTGGCCGCGGCGCCGAAGCCCTCGATCATGAGCTCGGCATCGGTGGGGGCATAGGCGCCGGCGACCGTGTCGACCATAAAGCGCGGCAGGCCGGCGGCGGAGTGTTGGGCGGCAAGCTGGTCGGAAAGCTCGGTGGAGGCAAACTGCCTAAGCTTGAGCTCGGGCTTGACCTGCTTTTTCTGCTTACGACGACGCGGCTTGGACATCCGTCTTTCCTTCCCGTCCCAATTTGACTACTTTCCGGGCACGCCGCTGCTGGCGTGCTTTAGTACTGGCTCTCGTGCTTGCTAAAGAAGTCGAAGCGCGGGGGCAGCGGCTTCACACGGTGCTCGCCGGGCTTCTCGCCCAGGCTCTCCACAAACTTGTCCGTGGAGGCAAAGATGTTGTCCCAGCTAAAGAAGGCGACCGGGTCGACGTCGAAGTACTCACAGATGAGCTCGCACCCGGCCGGCACAATACCGTGCATCAGGACGGTCGCCACGCGCAGCTCGGTAAAGGCGTCGACGAGGGCCTGCTTCATCGCGGCGTTGGCTGGCTCGCCCTCGAGCTTGTTGGCGGCCTTGGAGGCGTCGCTCCAGCGCTTGTTGGCGGCGCGCAGGTAGTCGTCGCACACGGCAAGCGCGCGGTGCGTCTCGAACTTGTACATGGCCTGCTCAAAGGCGAGGGCTGCCTGCTGGGCGGCTTCGACCACGGTGTCAGAAGCGGCACCGGCGGGGACGCAGCCGTTGCGATAGGGACTCTCGTCGCCCTCCTTGGCGGCGACGCCGTAGAAGCAGCTGCGGGCCAGGCGGTTGAACACGCCGGTCAGCAGCGCGCTCTCCTTGAGGGCCGGGTCGATAACGCGCTTGTCGTCGCAGGCGCGCACCTCGTTGCCGTCCTTGTCCTTGCCGGTCACGCGCGTGTCGTATGCCTTGGGGCTAAAGCTCACCGGCTTCTCGGACAGGCCGAGCGACAGCCAGTGTGCGCGCATCTGCTCGCAGGTGTAGTGGTTGAGCAGGTCGTCTGCCGGCGGGGGAGGCGTCTGCGAGGACGAGCTGGCCTTTTTGCCCATGTAGAGCAGGTGGTAACAGGCACTGACGGTGCTCTGCGTGAGGTCCCAACCCAGGGCCTCCCACATGGCGGTCTGCGCGATACAGTAGAAGTAGATGTTGTCCTGGCCAATGAACTGGTAGATCTGTGCGTCGTCCGAGCACCACCAGTCGCGCCAGTCGAGCGAGCTGTGCTGATAGGTCGGCGCGGGCACCTGGGTGGAATCGGCGGCTGGCTCGCCCATGAGGGCGGCATCCTGGGCGGCGACACCCTCGGTCACGCCGGCGGCCTTGGCATCGCGTGCGAGCACGGTGCGGGTGTAGCTGATGGGTGCCCACAGGCTCTCGGGCCAGCACCAGCAGGTGACGTCGGAGACGCCATCGACTTCGGGCACCGGAACGCCCCAGTCGATGTTGCCGGTGATACGGAAGGGCACGAGCGCCTTGCCGCTGCGGAAGCGCACGCCACCGTTGGCGAGCACTGCGTGGGCATCGTCGCGCTCCTTCCAGCTGGGGAAGGTGACGGTAAAGCTGCTCTTGTTACCCTCGGGCTCCAGCACAGTGTGCTCGGGCAGCTGGTCCTCGACGGCGTCGAAAGCCTCGCGGAACTTGTTCTGAATATAGAGCTGCGCCGGCAGCAGCCACTCCTCCATGGTCTTGGAGACCACGGAGCGAACCTGCGGGTTCTGGGCGAGCTTGGCGGTATAGGTCTTCATAAAGTCGAGGTAGGCCGGCAGGTCGAAGTAGAGGTTGTCGACCGGGCGCAGCTCGGGCACCTCGCCGGTGAGCTGGCTTTTGGGCGCGATGAGCTCCTCGGGCTCAAACTGGTGGCCCAGGTCGCACTCGTCGGCATAGGCCTTCTCGGACTTGCAGCCCTGGATGGGGCAGCGGCCGATCACCTGACGACCGTTGAGGAACGTGCCGGCCTTGGCATCGTAGAACTGCAGCGTGGAGCGTTTGGAGATGGTGCCCTGCTCGTGCAGGCGCTCGATAATCTCGGCGGTAACCTCGTTGTGAATCTGCGCAGCCGGCTCAAGGCCCGAGCCGCCGTAGATGTCGCAGCTGATGTTGTAGTTGTTGAGGGTCGCAGCCTGGCGGGAGTGATTGGACTCGACATACTCGCTAATGGACTTGTCGTAGCCCTCGTTCTCCTTGAGCTTGCGGTAGCTCTCCATGATGGGCGAGCCATAGCAGTCGGTGCCCGAGGTGAAGATGACGTTCTCGCGGCCCAGACGGTCCCGCAGGAAACGGGCGAAGAAGTCGGCCGGGACAAAGACGCCGCCAACGTGGCCAAAGTGAAGGCCCTTGTTGCCATAGGGCTCGCCGGCGGTAACGATGGCGCGGCGAGGCCAGCTGGGACGGTCGTTCATGGAGTATTTGGATGCCATGGGACTCCTTCGCATATGGTGAGAGCGCGGCCGGGCGCGGGGCTCGGCGGCGCGGTGGTCAATTCGTGCATATCGTTCGACATTATCGCACATGCTGACGGGTACGTGGCAGGGGCGCTATCCTAAGATGCTATGAATGAGATTTCCAACATACATGCGTTTGAAGACGAGGATTTTCTGCACGCCTGCTTTGTGTGGGGGATGGCCGTGCTTGGCGCATTTGCCGTGTGCCTGGTGCCGGTGTTTATGCTGCTGGGCGGACCCGCGGACCTGGATGCGGCTGACGCGGGCGGTTGGACGGCGGTCGTGGGCTGGATAGTCGGCTTGGCTGCGGTTTCTGCGGCGTCATTTGCCGTGCACGAGCTGGTGCATGCAGCGTTCTTTAAGTTGTTTGCGCCCGCGGGTGCGCACGTGACTTTTGGAGCGAACCGTGAGACGTGCATGATTTATGCCTGCGCCGAAGGCGTTGTGTATTCTCGCCGGCGGTACGTGGCGGTTTGCCTGGCACCGACGGTTGTTGTGACGACAACGCTTGCCCTGGGGTTTGCGTTTTCGGGCTATCCGCTGCTGTGCTACTTGGCGGCCGGCTTGCATTTGTCGGGCTGTGTAGGCGACTGGTATTACGTGCGGACCATTTTGCGCGACCGCCGCATTGTCGCCTGCGAGGATACGTCCTTTGGCGTGCGCTTTTTTGGGTGAGGAGATGTCGATGAAGTCGTTGTTGCTGCATGCGTGCTGTGCACCATGCTCGCTTGAGCCGGTTCGCCTGCTGTGCGAGGAGGGGTTTGAGCCCACGATTTGCTGGACCAACCCCAATATTCAGCCTCACGATGAATGGCAACGGCGTTTGGACGAGCTGCGCCGGTGGTGTGCCGATGGCGACATCGAGCTTATCGAGGCGGGGGAGGACCGCGATCGCTGGGAGACCGGCGTGGCACCGCTGGGTGCCGATCGGCCTCGTCGCTGTCGCGCGTGCTATGCCCTGCGCTTGGCCGAGGCGTGCCGCGTGGCCCAGGAGCGCGGGTTTGAGTTTGTGGGCACGACGCTCGCCGTCTCGCCGTACCAGCTGTTCGATACCTGCAATGACGTGCTTGAGCGCTTGGCGGCGGCACATGGGCTCACCCCGGTGATTCGCGATTTTCGCCCGTATTACCCCGAGGCGACACGCCGTTCGCGCGAGCTTGGCATGTATCGACAGAACTACTGTGGTTGCCGCTTCTCGGCTGTCGAGGCGGCCATGGACCGCGCCCGCATCCGCGACGAGCGCAAAGCCGCCAAAAAGTAGTTCATTTGGGCTGGGGCTTTGAGCTGTCTGTGCGGTACGGTCGTTTTTGGGAAAGTCGATTTAATTAAGCGTGTGATCATGGCTTGCTTGATACCAAACGACGACTCCTATGATCCTAATTCTCCGTTTGTTAAACATCAGATCCGGACTTGCTGTTGCATAAGAATGGGACGACAGCACAATCATGTCGTTTCCTTCTGCAAATCGCCTAATTACCGGTGTTTTACCGTCTGCGAGCGCCAATACAGCACAGCCGTTCCAAGGCTTTGCGGTTGTATCGACAAGTAGTAAGCTGCCGGGAGGGTAAATGCGGGACATTTCGTCACCTTTGATTTTAACGAAAACGCTATGTGGGTGACGCTTGGCTACGTCTACGGGCGCGCAAACATTTTGTTGGCTGTGCGTGATGCGGCGCTTTTGCGATTCGATATCGATGACGGGAAATGCGCCCTCCATTTCGTGGATAGCAGGGTCTTCGTCGGTGACGATTCTTTTATTTGCGAGTTTTACGGCCAAACCGTTTTCCTCGCCAACAAGTTCATCGCGGGTGCAACCGAAGAGCGTTTGTAACTTTTCAATATGGCGCTCACGGGGGGCATACCGACTTTTTTCCCAACGACAAACGGTCTCTTTAGATACCCCCAACATCTCTGCAAGTTGCGCCTGACCAAGATGCTCCATGGTGCGGAGTTTACGAATATTTGCCCCGAAGCCCATGGCTATAGATCCTCTCGCCACAGAGGGAGGCATAGACAGTTTGTGCCACCATAGCCTTTGGTGAGCTCGTCAATGGATAACGGGAATAATTCCATTCCTGCTTTCTCAAGCGCTTCGTTGGTCCAAACGTTTTCTTCATATACGCATAGTTTTCCTGGCGAGAGCGCAAGGATAGACGTTGCGTTGTTCCGGCGCTCTCTTTCGTAGGCGGTTTGATTCCCGCCTCCGCAGTCAATTACTTTTATTGGTTCGCAACAGGCTGCAGAGAGTATTTCCGGAATCGTGCGATCGATAGGAGTGATCGTAAGGCCCTTTCCGGATCGTTTTAGTTGAATGCTGTATGCATCAACGGCATTGCATATCTCACGATCGATGAGGAACGCGTCGTGATCAATTCTACTTATGAACGTATCGAGGTGGATACGCAGCCCGTCAGAGGGGACTCGAATCGCAATTAGCTCGGTGGTCTGGAATTTATTTGAGGTCAGGAGCTCTTTGGCAAGTGACTCGACGGCGGCGGGTTCAGTTCGGTCAGAGATTCCAACTAATATTGTCTTAGCACTGATAACAAGAATGTCTCCGCCTTCGATATGGTAACTACTCCTGTTCAAATCACATACTGGGGTTTCTCCCATGATCTTGTGGTGGGTGAATATCTGCCGGTATAAGGCGACCTCACGATCACGCTCAGGCCAATACATATGATTTAGGATGATGCCGTCTCCGACTACCACAGCAGGATCACGAGTGAAAAAAAGCGTGTTGAGGGGATTGACCAAGAGCGAGGCGGGGTCAAATTGCTCGTGCACGAGCGCCCGTAGTGTTTCCGACTGGTTTGAACATAGCTCAGTGTCTCCAAAGCGAATGCCGTTAAGTACTATATTCACCAATTCCTGGGTGTTCTTAGCGTTCTCAAACAGCTGGGTTATTGTCTCGAGGAACTCTCTGCCTGTTGCCCCACTGCAACGGAGGTAGTCATCAATAAAATAATTAAGTGATTGGGGCTCAGTTTCAAGTGAGTCTTCGAGAAGGTCCCTAATTTCAATGGTTTCTACGCCATGTTTCTCAAGCAATTGAACCATGGAATCGTGCTCATATATTGCTTTGTCGAGGTCAAAACGACCGCTCCATTTTCGCAGGGAGAAAACTTGGCTGAAGTCGGCATCAGGGTAGTTTTGTGTTTCAGCTCCTGGTCGATGGACAAGTACGGCTTTTAAATGACCGATTTCATTTGTTATGTGTACGCCTTGCATGTCTGTCTCCTGTCCTGCTGGTTTTTATATAAGGCTAAGGCAGGTTCCTTGTTGTGTTGCGGAAAAGTTAAAAGACGTATGTAATTGATAAATAACATCAATTTTAAATATCAGATTGATTAATAACGTCACTTTAGCTGCCGTTCATAGGTGAAAAGCGACACGATGGCGATGGTTGGCCGACCACCGCTGAGCAACCTCATACATTTATGGTGCCAGCTGGATAGATGGGAAAAGGAATGAAGGAGGAGATATGGCAGCGGAAAGTTCGAAAGGCATCAAGCAGTTCAAGGTCCCGCACGTATATGCGATCATCTTTGCACTTATGGTCATCTTCGCTGTTCTCACGTGGATTGTTCCCTCTGGGTCCTATCAGCGTCAGGAGGTGAACGGTCGTGAAGTCACTGTCGCAGGTACGTATGAGCAGAGTGAAAAGACATATATTGACGAGGAAACCGGGGATGAAGTAGATCTCAGACAAGGCGTCTTCGATGTTCTTCAGGCTCCAACGCGCGGTATACAAGAGGCAATTGAGGTCGTTGCATTCATCTTGATTGTGGGCGGTTCGTTCCAGGTTATTACTAAAACGGGCGCTATCACGAGCGGAATGGGTCGTGTCGTTCGCCGCTTTAAGAACAAAGACATTCTAATTATTCCTATTGCGATGGTTCTCTTTGCATTGGGCGGAACGAGCTTTGGCATGGCGGAAGAAACTCTCCCGTTCTTTGCGATCTTCATGCCAATTATGATGGCTATGGGCTTCGACTCGATGACGGCGTTCATGGTCGTGTTCGTTGGAGCGCGCACGGGCTACATCGCCTCAACAATTAATCCGTTTAATGTTCTCATTGCGCAAGGTATTCTTGGTATTCAGGGCAACCCCCAGCTGTGGCTGCGTATGATTGCCTGGGTTGTTTTGACCGCCGTTGCAATTACTTGGGTTGTCCTCTATGCACGAAGGGTAAAGAAGAACCCTGAGTCATCGATCACATTTGAGGATGATATCGCCAAGAAAGTCGAGTTCGCTGCCGATGAATCTGCCCTTGACGCGGAATTTACGGGTCGTCAAAAAGGCGTGCTTGCGGTATTTATCGCTGGAATGTGCCTTATCATCTGGGGACTTGTGACCCAGGGCTGGTATATGAACGAGATTTCTGCGGTCTTTTTGGCCATGGGCCTGTTGGCTGGTGTTATTGCAGGCTTTAGTCAGGATGTCATCGCTCAGGAATTTGTTGCGGGTATCGCTGACTTTGCTTTCTCGGCAATTGTCGTTGGACTTGCGCGTGGCATCCTTGTCATTGCCTCTGACGGCATGATCATCGATACCATCCTCAATGCGCTCGCCACTGGTCTGGGCGGCATCCCGGCGGTTCTCTTTACTACGCTTCTTTATGCGGTTGAGAACCTCCTGGCGATTCTGGTTCCCAGCTCATCTGGGCTTGCAGCACTGACCGCTCCCATTTTTGGACCTTTGACCGAACTCATGGGCCTTAATCCCGAGGCTGCCGTGTGGGCTCTCTCCATGGGTAGCGCGACGATGTCTTTGATTTGTCCTACTAGCGCCATTCTTGTAGCGGGTTTGGGCGTGTGCAAGATCAAGCTTGGCCAGTGGTGGAAGACCGTTTGGAAATTCTTCTTGGTCGTGTCACTCATCAATATCGTATTCGTGGCAATCTCGGGACTTATTGCCCTGTAGGTTTCATGGCTGAAATGGAGTAACAGGAATGTCTAAAGGACTGAATGTACACAGCGAGATTGGTAAGCTCAAAAAAGTTGTGCTTCACCGCCCCGGTCGTGACCTTGTGAACGTAAAGGCAGAAGAGTTCGAGGATGTCTGGATTCACGACTGTTTCTATCTTGATGTGGCTCAAAAGGAGCATGATGCCTTTGCGGATCTTCTAAGGAGCGAAGGTGTTGAGGTTCTCTATATGGAGAAACTCGTTGCTGAAGCGCTGGATGCATGCCCCTCGGCTCGCGCTGAGTTTACCGATACATTTATGGCTGAGAGCGGGATTGTCAATCCTATGCTTGAGCAGGCTGTTCGTGAAAAGCTCGACGCTATTTCAGATTCGTATCAGTTTGTACTTGAGGCTATGGGGGGGTATCGTTATCGTGACCTTGAGCTGCCTCGCGTTTCGACTACGCTTAGTATGATGGATAATGAGGATGCGAACCCCGATGATTTGGTGTTGAAGCCTCTTCCGAGTTCATATTTCTCTCGCGATCCTCTTGCTTCCGTGGGCAAAGGCGTTCTGCTTCACCATATGTATTGGAAACAGCGAGATCGTGAAGTGCCCTTCTATGAAGCGATTTTCAAATACCATCCCGATTATGCAGGGACTCCGATTTGGTACGACCATAAGAAGCCCTGGCATATCGAGGGCGGTGATGTGCTTAACATTAACGCTCATACCTTGGCTATTGGAATTAGCCAGCGAACTGAGGCGGCTGCGATTGAGGAGCTTGCAAAGAATTTGTTCTGGGGATCTGGGAATTCTGAGATCGATACCGTTTACGCTATTAAAATCCCCAACGGCTATGCTTACATGCATCTTGACACCGTTTGCACCATGGTGGATTTCGATAAGTTCACAGTTTATCCCGGTATTTTTGAGACCCTTCGTGTTTATCGTCTGACTCGTGGTGACTCTGAGGGAATGGTCGCTGTTCAAGAGATTGATGACACGCTTGAACATATTCTTGAAATGGCTACTGGCGTGGAGAAGGTGCAGCTTATTGAGTGCGGTGCCGGCGATATGGTTGAGGCATCTCGCGAGCAGTGGAACGACGGGTCGAACACTCTTGCCGTTGCTCCTGGTAAAGTCTGTGTTTACGAGCGCAATGTTGTCACAAATGATGAGCTCTACAAGAACGGTTTGGAACTTTTGGTCGTTCCCTCCGAGGAACTGTCCCGCGGTCGTGGCGGCCCGCGCTGCATGAGCATGCCCTTCTGGCGCGAAGATATTTAGTTGCAAATCCACTGTGATGGGAGATGGCGAATATGGGTGTTAATATCGCTGGGCGCAGTTTTCTGAAGCTGCTTGATTACACGACGGAAGAGATTGAGTATCTGCTTGAGCTTTCTGCTAACTTCAAAAACATGAAGCGTGCCGGTGTTCCGCATAAATACCTTGAAGGCAAGAATATTGTTTTGCTATTTGAGAAGACTTCCACGCGTACTCGCTGCGCCTTCGAAGTTGGTGCACTTGACCTTGGCATGGGTGTAACTTATTTGGATCCGGGCTCGTCCCAGATGGGCAAAAAGGAGTCGATTGAGGACACGGCTCGCGTCCTTGGCCGCATGTATGACGGAATTGAATACCGCGGCTTTGAACAGGCGAAGGTTGAGGAGTTTGCTGCAAAAGCTGGGGTTCCCGTTTGGAATGGGCTGACTACTGAATTTCACCCGACTCAAGTGCTTGCCGATATTCTGACCATGCGTGAAGAGTTTGGAGAGATTAAGGGCAGGAAACTTACATTTTTTGGTAAGGCGGCCGGAAACGTCGCTGATTCGCTCATGGTCATTTGCGCTAAGCTCGGCATTAACTACTGTTCTTGCGGCCCAATCGGGGGAAATTCGGAGGGGGCTACATCCTATGATCCTGAACTCCTTGCAGAATGTAGTCGTATTGCGGCCGAGCATGGATCGACGATTACCATTACAGAGGATATTGAGGAAGGCGCTCGTGATGCCGATGTAATTTACACGGATGTTTGGGTTGGCATGGGTCAGCCCGCAGAGCTGTGGGAAAGCCGCATTAAGCTCATGTCGCCGTATCGTGTGACCGCTGAGGTGATGTCTATGGCAAAGCCCGAGGCGATTTTCCTCCACTGCCTTCCGAGCTTCCACGATACTAATACTACTGTTGGTGCCGAAATTGCTGAGAAGTTTGGAGTTACCGAAATGGAAGTCACGGACGAGGTTTTTGAGTCCGATAAGTCTCGTGTTTTCCAAGAAGCGGAGAATCGCATGCATACGATTAAGGCGGTGATGTACGCAACGCTTAAGTAGCGGGGCGTTGAGAAAACAGTCGCAAATCTGTTTGCCATACTATATTTCTCTCAACAAGCTGATAGGATACAGGGGAGAATGATGCGCGCGTCAGTCGATTTTTTCGACTGACGCGCTTTGTGAAAGAGGCAAAGATGCGTACCGATGATTTTGACTACAACCTTCCTGAGGAACTGATTGCCCAGGCTCCTGCCGAGCCGCGCGACTCCTGCCGCCTGCTGGTGGTTGATCGCAAAGGCTCCGAGACAGGAACGCCGCTGGAGCACGGCGGTACCGTTGAACACCGCATCTTCCGCGACATCATCGACTATATCGAGCCGGGCGACGTACTCGTCATCAACCAGACGCGCGTGATGCCGGCTCGTCTGATCGGTCGCAAAACGGGCTCGGGTGGCGTGGTCGAGACGCTGCTGCTCAAGCGCCGCGAGGATGTTGACCCGCTGGGCCATGTTTGGGAGTGTCTGGTCAAGCCGGGCAAGCGTCTGAAGCCCGGTGCTCAGATTGAGTATCGCGCCGGTGGCGCCCATGCGCCCGAGGGCGCGCCCGTGGTGCTGACGGCCGAGGTCATCGACTTTGTCACCGATAGCCGCGGTGGCCGTCTGGTGCGCTTTGAGCCGGCCGGTTGCAATGCTGCCGGCGAGCCGCGCACGCTCGACGAGGCCATCCATGCGGCTGGCCACGTGCCGCTGCCGCCCTACATTACCGATTACGAAGGCGATCCCGAGAAGTACCAGACCGTGTACGCCATGAAGGAGGAGCACTCGGCCGCTGCTCCTACGGCGGGTCTGCATTTTACTCCTGAGCTCATGGCCGCTATCGAGGCCAAGGGTGCCAAGTTTGCCGCCGTCGAGCTCGAGGTGGGCATCGATACCTTCCGCTTGGTGGAGGAGGACGACCCTACGCAGCACGTGATGCACACCGAGCGCTACCACGTGTCGCAGGAGGTTGTCGACGCCGTGCATAAGGCGAAGGCTGAGGGGCACCGCGTGATTGCTGTCGGTACCACCGCAGTGCGCTCGCTCGAAAGCGCCTTTGACGCTGAGGCACCGGTGTCCGATCCGGCCGTGACGGCGCGCTATTTTGAGGGCCGCGAGGACGGGGCCGATACACTTGGCCGCGGTGACATCGTGGTGCGCGAGAACGCCACGACGCAGCTCTACCTCATGCCCGGCTCGACCTATCACGTGGTCGATGCGCTGATCACGAACTTCCATGTGCCGCGCTCCACGCTCATGATGCTCGTGAGCGCGCTTGCCACCCGCGACCAGATCATGGATGCCTACGCCGCTGCCATCGAAGAACGTTATCGCTTCTTCAGCTTTGGCGACGCGATGCTCATTTGTTAGTTACGCGGCTCTATGAACCGCGTAACTACTCGACGCTGCGCGGGCCGCATTTGGACAATCTGACGTTCAACTTCAAGGGCGCGACCAGAAGGTCAGCGCCCTTTCGTTTCACGTCACCTTGCCTCAAATGCGACCCGCTCGCTGACTCTGCCATAACATCGGTATTTCTTTGGTTGTCGATGTAGTCATTGGGGACGTTCTTGTTCGACTAGTCGTTTAAGAACGTCCCCAATGACTGCCTTGCATCAATCTAATAAGTTGCGGTGAGATAGTTCTTGAATTGGCCTTTTTGGGGCTAAACAGGAACTATCTCACCGCAACTGCGTTGAGCGTTTTTTGGCGGCTGGTTTACTTGCTTGCGAACAGCCAGACTAGGATGATCACCAGGATTGCGGCGACGATGCAGACGATGGCGCCGGTGAATTTGATGCGTGAGTCGCGGGTACGCTCGCGCACCGCGTTCTCGGTGGCCTCGAGCTGGGCGACTTCTCGCTCGGTCTCGGCGTGTTCGGCTTTGTCTCGGGCCAAGGATCCTGCAAGCGACTCAGTGATCTCTGGGTGGTCGTGCACTTCGGTCGCCTGTTCGATAATCGACTGCGCATGCGCGGCATCTGCTTGGGCGTTGGCTATGCTCTGCTCTTGGTCGCGGCGTGCCTTGTCCTCGGCAGCGATCTTCTCGCGCAGTTCGCGCTGGCGCGTTGCAGCGGTGGTTTTTGCGGTCTGCAGCTCGTCGCGCGCGGCATCGGCCTCTGCCGTCACGGCCTGATGGGCTCGCTTGGCGTCGGCGATAGGGGCTTGAGCCTGCTCGACGGCCTGCTCGGCTGCGGCAAGCGAGTGCTCAAGGTCGGCGGTGATGCGCGGGACATCTTCTTCGGCTTTACGTAGGGCATCTGCCGTGTCGGAGATCTGCATCGAGAGCTCGCTGGTGCGCACCGTATAGTTGGCGGGATTTGCCGAGGGATTGCGTTGCAGCTCGGCATACTCATGACGCAGCGTCTCGAGCTGGGCGCGCGTGGCGTCGACGGTTTGTTGTGCGGCGGCAATGCCGGCGTCTCGCTCGGCCTGCACCTTGTCGCGGATGCGCTTGGAATCCTCAAGACGTCGAACGAGGCGGTTGCCGTTCTCGCGCGAGCTCGCCTCGCGGGCTTCCACGGCGTCGAGCGCGGCCTTCAGGCGGAGCTCAGTCGCATCATCCTCTGTCTTCATTTGTTCGAACTGACCCTTGAGCTCTGTCGCTTTGGCGGCGTGGGCATCACGGTCAATCTCGGCGGCCGCTGCAGTCTTTTGGGCCGTGGCAATCGCCTGGCGCTGGTCGGCGACGATCTGGTCGTAGCGGCCTGCGATATCCTGGCGCGTCTCGAGTTCCTCGGCCTGATCGGCAATGCGCTGCTCAAGTTCGGCCAGGTGGGCGCGGGCATCGGCAAGTGCCTTTTTCGCGGCGTTCATCTCGCGCATGGCCGAGGCGCCTTGGGCGATAAAGGTGCCCACGGCGTTCGCAGTGTTCGAGACAGCGGTCCCCAGATCGCGGCTCGCGGCGGGGGAGTGCGGGGCGGTCGGGCGAGCGGTGTCGGCGGCGTCCGCATCGGCAGCCTGCGGCGCGGCGATATTGCCGGTACCGCCCTCGACCACAGAAAAGCCTGCTGCGTGCGGATCGACCGCATCGGCGCCAATCGTGGGGTGCTCGAGCTGCAGAAACGAGGGCATGGTGCTGCCCTGGTCGGCAACCGGAGTCTCGCCGGGCACAAAGGTCGAGGCCGCCTCGGCGGCCTCCTCTTCTTCGGCATCAATATCGGCATCGGCGACGGCGTCTTTCATCGCTTTGACAGCATCCATCATGGAGTCCATGACGGCATCGAGCTCTTCTTCCGAAGACACCTCGATGGGGCCCGCTGCTTGCGGGGCGGCGTCCTGTACAGGGGCGTCGTCCTGAGCGGGCGCATCGTCGTTTTGCTCGTCGGCGCTTTCTGTTTCGGGGGTTTCCGCCGTAGTGCTTTCGTCCAAGATGGGGTCGTCGATGTCGATACCATCGCAGGTCACAGCGTCAGTATCTGCGGTGACGTCTGCGGAATCATCAATATGCTGTTGAGTCTGGGGGTCCAGCTCGTCTGTCATAGGCATGTGCTCCTCATCGTTGTTTGTCACCCTATGATAAAGTCTCGCGCCGACATCCCACGCGCCGCAGCAAAGTTTCAAAACGTGTTCGATGGCTCGATCTGATAACAATAACTCGGCCGCTTTATCCAGTTTGTACTTGACAATCCCTTCGCCGAACGACGTGGTGCCGTTCGCCTACCGCGGTCTTTTATTTTTGCTTGAACACGCTAAAGTTGCATCTCAGCTTTTGGCGCGTGAAGTTGGATACGCGCAGTCGGCGGGCGTGCCCGTCGCGATTTGAAAGGACTTTTTATGGGACTTTTCACTGGTAAGACCGTGATCGTCACCGGCGGCGGCAAGGCCACGCTTAAGGACGGTTCTGCTGGCTCCATCGGCTACGGCATCGATATCGCATTTGCCAAGGAGGGCGCGAACCTCGTCATCACCGGCCGCAACGTCGCCAAGCTCGAGGCCGCCAAGGAGTCTCTCGAGGCCGAGTACGGTGTCAAGGTTCTGCCTGTTCAGGCCGATGTCTCGGCCGGTCAGGACAACGAGGCCGTCGTCCAGAACGTCATCGACAAGGCCATTGAGGAGTTCGGCCGCATCGACGCCGTCGTCAACAATGCTCAGGCCAGCGCCTCGGGCGTGACCATCGCCGATCACACCATGGACCAGTTTAACCTGGCCATTTACTCCGGTCTGTATGCTACCTATCTGTACATGCAGAAGGCCTATCCGCACCTGAAGGAGACCAAGGGCTCCGTGGTCAACTTTGCCTCGGGCGCCGGCCTGTTTGGCAACTATGGCCAGTGCAGCTATGCTGCCGCCAAGGAGGGCATCCGCGGCCTGACCCGCGTTGCCGCCAACGAGTGGGGCAAGGACGGCATCAACGTCAACATCGTGTGCCCGCTTGCCTGGACTGCCGCGCTCGAGAACTTCCAGGATGCCTATCCCGAGGCGTTCAAGGCCAACGTCCACATGCCGCCGGCGGGTCACTACGGCGACGTCGAGAAGGAAATCGGCCGCGTGGTCGTTCAGCTCTGCGGTCCCGACTTTAAGTACATGAACGGCGAGACCGTCACCCTCGAGGGTGGCATGGGCCAGCGGCCTTAGGGGTTACGCGGTTTTACCAAACCGCGTAACGGCTCGACGCTGCGCGGGTCGCATTTGGACAATCTGACGTTCAACTTCAAGGGCGCGACCGAAAGGTCAGCGCCCTTTCGTTTCACGTCCCCTTGTCTCAAATGCGGCCCGCTCGCTGACCTATGCTCAACCCGCGGCGCCATTTTGCTTGAAGGCACCTTGCTCGCTCTGGCGGGTTTCGCTCATATGACCCAATCCGCCGTCAAGAGCCACAATGGCCCCGCCGACCGCTTGCAATCGGTCGGCGGGGCCTGCCGTTAACCCGTCCCGGTCCGCCCCCGGCATGTCGTCGACGCCTTCGGCTCAGTCTCATATCCGCGGATACCGTTCTGTCGGCCCGCACTCCATTCCTTCGGCGGGGTTCCCCAACTCTGTCGAGGCGCATGCGGAGGGCTCCGCGCGCACAGCGAAATAGGGGGTGTCCCCGAAGGCCGCCCGGCTCGCCGGGACGGGGGCTATGTCTATTCCGCGCCCTCCCGGCACATCGCGCCGAGGGCCCAGAGCCACCTCACGAGCTCGGCCGCGGTGGCCGCGTTGGCCTTCGCCGCGGGCGAGCATCTCCTCGCGCCGCCGCAGGAGCCGCTCGGACCCCTTCCTCCCGTGCATCCTTATCTCGAGGGGCACGCCCGTGTCCCTCGGCATGAGCTTCGGCTGGTGCCGCGCCGCGGCGTAGCACCATGAGCCCTCAACGGCCAGCTTCCTCACGAGCGCGTTGCCCGCGCCGCTGATGCCGCCGAGCCGCACGGAGTCGCCGCTCGACCTCTGGCTCGGCGCGAGGCCGAAATAGGCCGTGACCTGCCTTCCGGAGCGGAACCTCGTGAAGTCGCCGACCTCGGCCGAGAAGGCCGCGGCCAGCGCGAAGGCGCAGCCCTTGATCGACTGGAGGGCGGCCGCCTCCGCGGCGATCGGGCTGGCATCCACGGCGGCCCTGTACTCGGAGAGCAGGTCCGCCCGGGCCTCCGCCGCGGCCTCGACCTCGTTCCTCGGGGCGGCGAGCGTCCGAACCCCGCCATTGCCCTCCGGCCTGACCTTGTCGAGCCACCTCAGGAAGTCGTAGGTCCAGTACTTCCTCGGGTTGCCGGCGGGCGTGGTGCCGCCGTAGACGAACCCCCGCCTTGCGAGGAAGGCGAGCAGCCGCTGCTTGGCGGTCGCCAGGCGCGCGGTCGCCCCGTCGTAGGCGTCGGCGAGGTCCCTGATGCCTTCGACCTCGGGGGAGGGGACCCATACGGGGGAGATGTCGCGGGCGAGTATCGCCTTGGCCATCCTGGCGGCGTCGTTCCCGTCGTTCTTGGAGGCCGAGTCGGCGGCCGACCTGGGGATCTTCGAGACCGCGGCGACGACGCACTCGACGCCGAGCCCGGCGAGCTCCCTTTGCGGGGCGAAGCCGAGGTAGCCGCTCTCGTAGGCCGCGAGCGACGGCCCGGGGAACCCATCCATCCACCCGGCGACCTCGCCCCAGGGGTTGCCGGGGAACCTCCTCGTCACGGCCTCGCCGGTGTCCGCGTCGAGGGCGCAGACGGTGGTCGACCTCAGGTGGACGTCCATCCCGAACGCGGTAGAATACTTTGGCATGGGAGCCTCCCAACCTCGTTGCGGCGCGGCTGCGCCTATGGCACTTCGACATCATTGTCGCAGCCCCGACCCGCGGTCACGAGCGGGGGCTCCTATCTTTTTAGTGCCCTCGGATTGGGTCATAGTGTCTGTCGGTACCATAACATCGGCGTTTGTGTTGCTGGCGAAAAGTAGTCGTTTGGGACGTTCTTAAATGCATTAGTCAAAAGGGGCACTCTTGCCGGCACTTGGGGACAGTCCCTAAGTGCCGGCAGATTGGGACACTCCTTTGCAAGATGGCGCTGAAGATTGTCCCCGACGACTGGTCATTTAATGCACCAGTTTCTGTCGAGTCGGTGCTTCTTGCGGGTTGCCCGTATAATGGTTTGCGTATGAACCGCAACCAAGGAGTTCCAGTTTATGGACCAGAGCCTTTTTAAATTCGACCTGATCGCCGAGGACCCGACCACGCATGCGCGCGCCGGCGTGCTGCACACCCCGCACGGCGACATCGAGACGCCGATCTTTATGCCCGTGGGCACCAAGGCAAACGTCAAGGGCATTCCTACCGAGACCGTCAAACAGCTCGGCGCCCAGATCGTGCTTGCCAATACCTATCACCTGTCCATGCGTCCCGGCGAGGACACCATCGCCGAGCTGGGCGGCCTGCACAAGTTTATGAACTGGCACGGCCCCATCCTCACCGATTCGGGCGGCTTCCAGGTGTTCAGCCACAACGATGCCGTCAAGCTCACCGACGAGGGCGTGCGCTTTATCGTCAACGACTATGACGGCCGTCATGTGTTCTGGACGCCCGAGGACAACATGGAAATCGCCATGAAGCTCGGCTCCGACATCTGCATGCAGCTCGACCAGTGCCCGGGCTATCCCGCCACGCGCGCCTACGTTGAGCGCGCCGTTGAGCTGTCGAGTATGTGGGCCGAGCGCTGCTATAAGGCGCATACCCGCGACGACCAGGCGCTCTTTGGCATCGTTCAGGGCGGCATGCACCTGGACTTGCGCCTGCGCTCGCTGCGCCATCTGGAGGAGTGCGGCGACTTCCCCGGTTACGGCATTGGCGGCTACTCGGTGGGCGAGGACCACGAGACCATGTTCGAGACCCTGGCACCGCTCGTAAGCGAGTACATGCCCAAGCACAAGCCGCGCTACCTGATGGGCGTCGGCAACCCCACCACCCTCGTGCGCGGTGTGGGCGTGGGTATCGACATGTTCGACTGCGTGCTGCCGACGCGCACGGGCCGCATGGGTACGGCATTCTCCAGCGAGGGTCGCCTCAACTTCCGCAACGCTCGCTTTGCGCACGACGATGGCCCCATCGATCCCACCTGCACCTGCCCGGTGTGCACGGGCGGCTACAGCCGCGCACTCATCCGCCACATGGTCACGCAGAAGGAGATGCTCGGCGGCATTCTGCTGTCGATGCACAACATCTACTACCTGCTCAGCCTTATGCAGCGTGCCCGTCAGGCCATTATCGAGGGCCGTTACGGCGCGTTCGTGAGCGATTGGATGAATAGCCCTGCCGCGGTGGATTACTAAGGGCGACAGACACGCTTGCGGAGCGTGGGCAACGGCAAAGGCTGAGCGGCAGCCGCTCGTCACATTCTCTGACGCTGGCTGCGCGACCGCTGACCGATAGCTTTCAAGCACTTGATACATCGTGGGTACCATACCGAATAGTTGATGTTCGGGCGGGTGTTTGGCGCATGGCGTCGACCCCGCCCGTTTTTCTTTTTCTCGATAGGAGCACCCATGATTAAGAACGAGAATGTCGAGGGCGAGCCTGCCTACGACGAGACGTACCGCCGCGGTCCCGTGGTCATGCGCGGCCCCATGATTCCTAAGGACAACACCTACGCCAACCTGCTGGCGCCCGAGGAGTCGACCGACTGGCTGCATGCCGATCCGTGGCGCGTACTGCGCATCCAGGCCGAGTTTGTCGATGGCTTTGGCGCGCTTGCCGAGCTCGGACCCGCGGTGACCATCTTTGGCAGTGCCCGCACGCCCAAGACCGATCCGCTCTACAAGGCGGCGCGCACGGTCGGTCGCAAGATCGCGCAACGTGGCGTGGCGGTCATCACCGGTGGCGGCCCCGGCATCATGGAAGCGGCCAACAGGGGAGCGGCGAGTGTCAACGGCAAGTCGGTCGGCCTAGGTATCGAGCTTCCGCACGAGCACGGGCTCAACAAATACGTGAACCTGGGTATGGACTTCCGCTACTTCTTTGTGCGCAAGACCATGTTCGTCAAATACAGCTCGGGTGCCATTGTGTTTCCCGGCGGGTTTGGTACGCTCGACGAGATGTTCGAGGTGCTCACGCTGGTGCAAACGCACAAGGTCAAGCGCATGCCGCTTGTGCTGGTAGGCAGCGAGTACTGGCAGGGCCTATTTGACTGGCTTAACGGTCCGGTGATGAGCGCCGGTATGATTAGCCCGCTCGACCCGGAGCTGGTACATATTACCGACGACCTCAACGAGGCCGTTGACATTGCGCTCAGCGGGTTGATGTAGAGCAATCGTGTCTACCGCGACATGAATATGCATGGCAATCTGATGCTATCTAACGTCAGGTTGCCATTTATATTGGGTATACTGATGCAAAAGACGAGGCGAGGAGGTCGCGTATGTCTACTGCAACGGTTAAGCCTACAACGGTTCGCATCGAAGAGGGGCTCAAGGAACAGGCGACTGAGTTCTTGGATACGGTTGGTCTGAGTCTCAATTCGTATCTCAACCTTGCTGTTCGGCAGCTGGTAAATCAACGAAAGATTCCTTTTGAGATTGTAGGAAGGGCAGAGGTGCCCAACGAGGCGACGAGACGCGCCATGGTGATTGCCGAGGCTCATGAGTTGGGGATTCTGCCAGACGACAGCCCGTCATTCAATAACGCTGATGAGCTTATATCGTTCCTCGATGAGGGCTAGCGATGTTTGAGATTAAAGTCGAGGCTCAGTTTAAGGCGGATTACAAACGGACGATGCGCATCCATCCGCAGCTAAAAAGTGAGTTTAAAGCGGCGGTTGCGGAGCTTGCGGCTCACGGCTCGCTTCCCGCGGAATATGGCGCCCACGAGCTTTCAAACCCGGGCGGCAACTACAACGGCCACATCGATTTCCATCTATCCGATGGCTTGGTCGATGTGGTCGTTCTTTATCTTCCCCATAAGACTAACCCAGTGATTAGGCTGGTGAGAATGGGCACTCATCAGGAGCTGTTTCAGGGTCCGCTGGGCTGATCGCCGATTTCCGAGTTGCGGTGGAATAGGGATTGATTTGCGGCTGATTGGCCAGGAGCAGACCCTATTCCACCGCAACTGATAGGGGCGCCACGTTCGTTGCTGCGGCCCCCGGTTCTCCTCGTTGCTGGATTTCGCTCAAAAACTCAGCGGCGACTTCACTGCTTTTGAAACGGATGCTGCAGTCTTCTTTCTTGGGGAATGCCAGCAGCGGAATAGTCCCGTACCAGACAGTTTCCTCGTCAATCACGGCCGCGCAAAGCCGCCCTTTGGCCTTGACGGAATAGTCGACGTTCATCTCGGCAAAAATCGCTTTCGCGTCATCGCGCGGAGTTGAGGCAACATAAATCTCAAGGGTAATCCCACGGGCGGCTGCGCCTGCGAGTGTGGCGGTGAGTTTCGCGAGGCATGCGGCGGATGCGTAGGATGCGGCTATCAAGGCGCTCTTTGTGGCACTGGTGATGTCTTTAATTAATGCCTCAATAGCGTTTGCCGGCTCTATGAGAATGTTGTAATCGGGTTGCTCGCTGTCCTCTACTGAATATATTTCGTACCCCAGTTTGGCGTACGTCTTGAGTCTCTTCTGGTACATGCGGGCGAGCATGGGTATCGACAGGTCAATGTAGTCGAATATCTCAACCTGTTGCTTGCCCTCGTGGCTTCTATGCAGTCTGCCCACCTGCTGCGTTACGCTGCCGTCCCAAGATATCGGCGTGGCGATGAATAGGGTGTCAAGGTAGGACAGATCGAAGCCCTCGCTCAGAAGGCTTTCGGTGGCGACGATGATCCGATGTTCATGCTCAAAGCCGGGAAGACTGTTCAGTATCGCTTTTCTTTCTTTGGCGCCGATTTCTCCAGTTAAGAGTATGGGCTCGTGTCTGCGATCATTAAGCAACCTGAACAGTTCCTCAGCATGCTTTTTCCTTTTGGATAGTATGAGCGGATGCCGACCGTTTGACGCTGCTTCGAGGGCGTCATCGACAATCAATTCGTTTCTTGCCGCATGTGCACACAGCAGATCAAGAATTTGATTGAAGCTTGCACCCGGCTCGTAGGTGGATAGCCGAATGCCGGTAAATCTCGGTCGCACGATGCGCTGGATACCCTGCTGAATTGCCTGTGTTTTTGGATCGATGGCATAGCGAAGCGGGCCGCAGAGCATCGAGAGCGCTCGAGTGAGTCCGTCGGAGCGCTCAGGTGTCGCGGAAAGGCCATATACATATTTGGCTGGAGCGGACTTGAGGACGAGCTCGAGCTGTGGCGCGGCAGCATGGTGGCATTCGTCGCAGATAATGAGGCCGTAATTACGAACAAGGTCCTTAACTATCGGCTCCCCGGTTTGGGAGTCTTTGCCAGATAGCGACTGAAAGGAAGCGACGTCGATAAGGCCGCTGACGGCGGTTTTGCCCCCTCCGATTTGTCCAATAAGGGGAGGTTGCTTTTTGCTGATTCGTCCTTTTGGCGTTCGGACCGGCTCTCTGGTGTCCGTAATGTCAAGAAATCGTTCGAGCTGCGATTTCCATTGGGCTATGAGCGCAGTCTTTGGAACAATGACGAGCGCCGGAAGACCAACGGTGGCAATAAGATAAGCTCCGATGACGGTTTTACCGAAGCCCGTTGGCGCAGACATGATTCCGTCTTCGTATTCAAGCATCTGGTCGGCGGCAATTTGCTGTTCGGGATGAAGGGCCCCTTTGAATGCCATCTCAATTGGATTGCCCGTGCTGCGTTTGTCTGAATAATCGGCAGTAACGTGGGCTTCTTGAAGCAGCTGCTCAAGTTGGGCTTTGCAGCCTCTGGGAATCGCGACGCGGCCATCTCTAAGTTCGCTGAGGTCTATGAGTCGCGGTTTGCCGAATACTGATTGATGCATAGATTGCGCACGGAAGAACTCCGGGTTGGCAAATGTCGCAAGCCTGCGGACTTCCATTTGAGCTGCCGGGCTCAGAGACTTTTCGGGGATGTAGAGCATATCGGCTTGTGTGACGGGCAGGTTCGAGGGGAAGTCTCGTGGCGTGAGCGGGAGCCGCTTTCGTGGCTTTTGGACATTGCGCCTGGTTTTGTTTGTCGCTGCAGCTGTTGCTATTCCAAGCGGTTTGTTTTCGGTACCCTCGATCAGACGATCCACCGTCGCACGCGAGATTAGTTGGATTTGCGAAAGGTAAAGCCATTGGTCGGGAAAGGGCTCGAACCGTTCGTCAACAAATACGCTGTTTCCTTTCCGCTGCGCTTTTCCCTGAAAGGGCAGCGCAACGAGATTTCCAAAGCCGCCCTCAGGAATGGTGGACTGCGCGGGTATCATTCGGTCAAAGGCTTCGAAGGTGATTGTCTTGTTGAGTGCCGCTGCTTCGGCGATAAGGCAGCTGCCGAAATCTCGTGCTGTCTTTGCGTTCATAGGTTCTAGGAAGAAAAACCAGATATGCGCGCCGTTGCCTGACCTTGATCGCTCGACCGCAGCGTTAATTCCATGGCTTCTTACGACAAGCCTGATAGCATTTGTCGCTTCTTTCCAATCGGCTTTGTCAAAATCAATGACAAGGACATTTGTGTTGCAATCTTTGTCGAGAACATATTGCCCTATGACGTCCCGGAGCCTGTCGTCACTGCCTTTGAAATGGGCGATAATGGCGGCATCGTTCAGCTCAAGGAATGTGCGGCTGCGACATTCTGCGCATTTAATTCTCTGATGGCTTGCTTTGGGACAAATGCCTGGCTTCCACTCATTTGCACAGGCAGGTGTATAGCCGATGCCCCCGTCTTTTCTGCGATACCCGTGAGCGTGCACATCTTTGCGGCCGGTAAAAAGATTGCGAAAGAGCTCGAGTTTGTCGCGCGCTGGGCTCGCGCTGGTAACGATGCCCTCGGTCTGTGCACGTTCGTCGAAAGATTTGCCGGCTTTGTCCCATTCTTCGAATGTTGCGTAACGGATGTCTGGACCGTTGCTACAGATTACGATTTGCTTACGCGGATCCGAAGCGTGGACGACCGTTTTATTGAGTTTGAATAAGGCGTTCCCGAAAAGGGCGTATTGATGCACGGCGTTGCTCATTTGAATGCCATTCTTGTCAGCGTTCATTGGGATGAGAGTACGCCATTTCGGCTATTTGAGATACTCGACTTTGATTTTGGTTCGGTGATAGTGGGGTGCCGCTCCGTGAGTGGCATTCAGCGGTTCGCTGTCTTTCGACTATTCGGCCCCCTTCCCGCCGCAATTCCTAAAGGGATGCCGGCGCGCCTTGAGTTGGGGTGCGCCGGCATGATGACTTTGCTACGGCTGGTTGTGCCTTGGTTGTTCGATAGCCCCTGCCTGCCCGATCTTGTCAGGCTGGTATTTGTTGGCGCTGGACGTTTGCCCGGATAAAACCTGCCAAAATAAACCTGTCCCTATTTGGCAGGTTGGTAGCGGGGGCAGTAGCTGATGGCGATGGCGTCGACGCCTACGTGGGTGGCGATGGTGCAGCCGATGGGGCCGGTGCCGGCGTCTACGCAATCCTGGCCCGCGAGTGCCTCGTTGACAAGCTCCTGCTCCTCGGCGGCGCCGGTCGTGAGCACACGCACGCTTGAGCCCGGATGCTCGGCCAAAAATGCGAGGCAATCTGCCATGGTGCTGGCGACGATGCGCTTGGCGCCGCGACCCTTTTTGATCGCCTTGATCTCGCCCGACTGCCACTCCGGCGAAACGGCCAGGCGAATGTTGAGCATCTGCGTGAGCTGGCCGGCGAGCTTGGGCGCGCGGCCGTTCTTAACGAGGTTCTCGAGCGTGCGGGGAATCAGCAGCAGGTGGGCGTCGGGCAGCGTCGCGCGGATCTGTGCCTCGGTTTCGTCCAAGCTGCGACCGTCCTCGCGCATGGCCAGCGCGTACTCCACCAGCAGACCCTCGGCGCCCGAGCCGGTGCGCGAGTCGATGCAGCGCACGTCGAGTTCGTGCGTTTCGGCCGTCAAACTGGCGTTGGCATAGCAGGCGGACCACTCGCTGCACAGCGAGATAAAGATGGCGCTATCGTGGCCGTCGGCGCGCACGCGGTCAAAGAGTGCCTTGAATTCGCCGGCGCTCGGCTGCGAGGTGTGTGGCAGCTGCTCGGAGCCGGCCATGCGGGCGACGTACTCCTGGGCGGTAATCTGCACCTGGTCGAGCAGGTCCTCGCCCTCGATAATCACATGCAGCGGAATGACGTAGATGCCAAGCTCTTGAGCACGGGCGGGGGAGATGTCCGACGTGGAGTCGGTTATGATGGCAAAAGACATAATTGCACCTTTCGTTGGGGCGCGACGGCGCCGCCTTCTGAGAGCAAAGTGCGACAAGTATAGTGGAGTTGCTCTACATTGCTAGGTTCAATTGTTGAATAGTCAACAGTTTGAAGTGTCGGTGTGGAAATCGTCAACTGGGGAAGAGGGATGCCGATGGAGGCGCTGGAGATATGCAAGCGGCCGGTCGTGCTGTTCGATTTCGATGGCACGGTGGCCGATACGGGTCGGGCGGTGATGACCTCGACGCGCAAGACGCTGGCTGCACGCGGGTTTTCGGAGGCGCAGATGGGTGACCTGCGCCGCATGATCGGGCCGCCCCTGTGGAAGAGTTTTCACGACTTTTATGGCTTCTCGCGCGAGGAGTCGCTGGTGGTGGCCGACGAGTACCGTGCCTTTTTTGATGAGCTGGGACCGGAGGAGTATCCCGTGTTCGACGGGATCCCCGAGCTGCTGGATGGGTTGGTCGCCCAGGGCAAGCGCTTGGCCGTGGCGACGTCGCGCATGGAGGCGAAGTGTATCGACATGGCGGGAGAGCTGGGACTTTCTCAGTTTGAGGCGGTGGTTGGCATGAATCCGCCGCAGGGGCGCGAGACCAAGGCCGATTCGGTCCGCGATGCCCTGGCAGCGCTCGGCGCGACGGCGGGCGATGCCGTGATGATCGGCGATCGCTTTAACGATGTGGAGGGCGCGCACGCAATGGGCGTACCGTGCATCGGCATCTATTCGGGTGCGGCGGCGCCGGGCGAGCACGAGGCGGCGGGTGCCGATGCAGTGGTGCACTCGGTGGCCGAGCTTGCTAAACTTTTCGCTATCTAATAGACGTAATGTGAGGGGCGGGCGTACCCGTCGCTCATTGGTAAGGAGGTCGTCCATGAATCAGGTGGAGCAGAACGTTACCGAGTATGTCGACGAGGTCTGGGAAGATGTCGTCGCCGATATCGAGCAGCTGGTGAGCTATCCGTCCGTGGCGGTTTCTGCCAATGCGGAGCCCGGCGCGCCGTTTGGCCGTCCGGTTCGTGACACGCTCGATTGCGCGCTCAGCATTGCGCAAAAGCTCGGCTACCAGACGAGCGACGACGAGGGCTTTGTGGGCATCGCCGATATCCCGGGTCGCGGCGACAAGCAGCTCGCGACCATCTGCCACGTGGACGTGGTGCCCGCCGGCCCCGGCTGGAACACCGACCCGTTTGCAATGGAGCGTCGCGAGGGCTGGCTGCTCGGCCGCGGCGTGATCGACGACAAGGGCCCGGCGGTGTTGTCGCTTTATGCCGGCGCGTACCTGCTCAAGCACGGCATTGTGCCGCGCTATACCTTCCGCGCGCTGCTGGGCTGCGATGAGGAAGTGGGCATGTCCGACGTTCACCATTATCTGGAGAACCACGCAGACCCCGACTTTTTGTTTACGCCCGATGCCGAGTTCCCGGTCTGCAATGCCGAGAAGGGCCAGTTTGGGGCGACGTTTGTGAGCCCCAAGATCGATGGAGGGCGCATCGTATCGTGGAGCGGTGCCGAGGCGAGCAACGCCATTCCGTCGCAGTCCATCTGCGAACTTGCGATTGCCGCCGATGAACTGCCGGCGCCGGTCGAGAACGCCGACCGCCTGGAGATCACGGCACTCGATAACGGGCATGCGCAGATTTTCGCCCACGGTATTGGCGGCCACGCTTCGATGCCTGAGGGCACCATCAACGCCGTCGGCCTGATCGTGTCGTATCTGCGCGAGGCCGAGGACGCGTTTGGTGCACGCGACGAGCGCCTGCTGACGCCTGCCGAGCACGAGTTCGTCAAGTTCCTGGCCTTTGTGCATGCGGATGCCTATGGCCGCGGCCTGGGTATCGATGCGACGAGTCCGGCGTTTGGCCCGCTTACCTGCAACGCTGGCGTCATCCGCGTGGCGGATGGCCATATTGAGCAGGTCATCGACGTGCGCTTCCCCGACAGCACGAGTGCCGATACCATCCGCGAGCAGCTCGACCCGCTCGTGGGCCGTTTTGGCGTGACGTGCCAGCTGGGTCGCGCTAAGGTGCCGTTCTCAGTCTCTGCCGATGATCCGGCCGTGAAGGCGCTTATTGATACCTATAACGAGTTTACGGGTAAGCATGCCGAGCCCTTCGCCATGGGCGGTGGCACGTACGCACGCAACTTTGCCCGCGCCGTGTCGTTTGGTCCCGAGGAGACCGGCCTTGAGCTGCCCGCGTGGGGCGGCCAGATGCACGGCCCCAACGAGTGCGCCAACGAGGAACAGCTCAAGCAGGCGCTCAAGATCTATATTGTTGCGATCCTCCGTTTGAATGAATTAGAGCTTTAAGGTCTCGCGGTTTCCCAATCTAAGTTGCGGTGGAATAGTTCCTAGAATGGGCCATTTGATGGCCAAGCAGGAACTATTTCACCGCAACTTTGTTTTTATTGGTGTAAAAGGCGGGTCATGCTTGGTGGCGGGTTTGTTATTCGTTTGTAAAGGCTGGGCCGCGCTTGCGGTAAGGGTCTATCAATAGCCCGTAAGAAACCGCAGATAAGGTGGTTGTCGCCGGATCGGGGGACGTATCTTTCCGAACAGCAAAGCGGGCAGGGTGCCCGCGAGTCGCATGTTGAAAGGAAGATCATGCTCGATCAGGCTTATTCTCGTCGTCAGTTCCTCGGCCTCGCTGGTGGTCTTGCCAGCATCGTCGGTCTCGGTCTCGTTGGTTGCGGCGGCTCCGGCGCATCCGACGCCGCCGACAAGGGTAGCGCCGCTGCTGCCGAGTCCGTCTCCGGCGAGGTGACCTACGACGGCGCCTCCTCGTTCCAGGCTCTCGTCGAGGCCGCTGCCGAGAAGTTCATGGACGCCAACCCCGATGTCTCCGTCTCCGGCTCGGGTAACGGTTCGGGCAAGGGCCTGACCGCTGTTGCCGCCGGCACCGTCACCATCGGCAACTCCGACGTCTTCGCCGAGACCAAGCTCGAGGCCGACCAGGTCAAGAACCTCGTCGACCACGAGGTCGCCGTCGTGGGCATGGGTCCCGTCGTCTCCAAGAACGTCAAGGTCGACGACCTGTCCCTCGAGCAGCTCAAGGGCATCTTCTCTGGCCAGATCACCAACTGGAAGGAGGTCGGCGGCGACGACGCCAAGATCGTCGTTCTCAACCGCAAGGCTGGCTCCGGCACCCGCGCTACCTTCGAGGCCGCCGTCTTTGGCGACGAGGCCGTCGACTTTAAGGGCGACGCCGAGCTCGACAAGTCCGGCGACGTCCAGACTCAGATGGGCAGCACCGACAACGCCATCTCCTACCTCGATTTCTCGCACTTCGATGACTCCAAGTTCAACGCCATCAAGGTCGAGGGTGTCGAGCCCAAGAGCAAGAATGTCACCGACGACTCCTTCAAGATCTGGGCTACCGAGCACATGTACTGCGCAAAGGACGCCGACGAGGCCACCAAGGCCTTCCTGGAGTTCATGCTCTCCGACGACGTCCAGGGCAAGCTCGTCGAGGAGCAGGGCTTCATCCCCGTCTCTGCCATGAAGGTCGTCAAGGACGCCAGCGGCAAGGTCTCCGCTAAATAAGTAATCGCCCCCGGAAAGGTTTGCAATGGCAAAACAGCTGCCAAAGCGCGACCTTGAGAACGTGGGCCTGGGCGTCACGGGCGCGTGCGTAGCACTCGTGACGCTTGTCGTTGCCGCGCTCATCTTTATGGTCGCCCAAAAGGGCCTCTCGGCTTTTCTCAAGGATGGCGTTTCGGTCGTCGAGTTCTTTACCGGCACCAAGTGGGACCTGGCCAACACGGCCAAAAACGGCCTGCCCTACACCGGCGCCCTGCCCCTGATCGTCACCTCGTTTGCGGTCATGGCGCTCTCCACGCTTATCGCGCTGCCCATCGCTATCGGCTCTGCCATCTTTGCGGTCGAGATCCAGCCTAAGTTTGGTTCCAAGGTCTTTCAGCCGCTTATTGAGCTTTTGACTGGTATTCCTTCGGTCGTCTTTGGCCTGATCGGTTTTCACGTGGTCGTCGGCCTTATGAAGAGCGTTTTCCATGTGAGCACGGGTCTGGGCATCTTGCCCGGCGCCATCGTGCTGGCTGTCATGATCCTGCCGACCATGACCACGCTTTCGGTCGATGGCCTGCGCGCTGTGCCCGATAGCTACCGTCAGGGCTCGCTCGCGCTGGGCTACACCCGCTGGCAGACCATCTGGCACGTGGTGCTCAAGTCTGCCGTGCCGTCGCTCATGACCGCGGTCATCCTTGGCATGACCCGCGCCTTTGGCGAGACGCTCGCCGTGCGCATGGTCATCGGCGGTATCGAGGCCATGCCGACGTCGCTGCTGTCGCCGGCTTCGACCATCACCACCACGCTCACCACGTCTATGGCGGTCTATGCCGAGGGCTCGGCCCAAGACGATGTTCTGTGGGCGCTCGGCCTGCTGCTGATGGGCATGAGTCTCATCTTCATCCTGATCATCCACCTTATCGGCCGCAAGGGGGCGAAGGCTCGTGGCTAGCACGCGTATCCACATCGACGAGGCGAGGCTCGGACGTGTCCAAAAGCAGGACCGCTTCGCCACGGGCGTGTTGACGGCGATCGTCGCCATCGTCATGCTCATCGTCGTCTCCATGGTGGCCTATATCCTGTTCGAGGGCATCTCGACGCTGTTCCAGCCGGGCTTTCTCACGGAGCCGTCGCGCGCCAACGGAACGCAGGGCGGCGTGCTCTACCAGCTGTTCGACTCGTTCTACCTGCTGCTGATCACCCTGATCATCTCGGTGCCCATCAGCCTGGGTGGCGCGGTCTTTTTGGTTGAGTACGCGCCGGACGGACCCATCCGCGACATCGCCTCCACCGCCATCGAGACGTTGTCCTCGCTGCCATCCATCGTCGTCGGCATGTTCGGTTTTCTGGTATTCTCGGTGCAGCTGGGCTGGAAGTACTCCATCATCTCCGGCGCCGTCGCGCTCACCATGTTCAACATCCCCATCCTGGTGCGCGTGATTCAACAGGCGCTCGAGGACGTGCCGCAGGCCCAGCGCGATGCGTGTCTGGCTATGGGCCTCACTCGCTGGGAGGCCACACTGCACATCCTGATCCCCGAGGCCATGCCCGCCATCGTGACCGGCATCGTGCTTTCGGCCGGCCGCGTCTTTGGCGAGGCCGCAGCACTGCTCTTCACCTCGGGCATGAGCTCGCCGGTTCGCCTGAACTTCTTGAGCTTTAACCTGTCGAGCCCTACCTGCGCCTGGAACGTGTTCCGCCCCGGCGAGTCGCTCGCCGTGCATATCTACAAGATCTATGGCGAGGGCAGCCCCGAGGCCCAGCAGATCGTCTGGGGTACCGCTGCACTGCTGATGATTTGCGTGCTGCTGTTTAACGTAATCGCCCGCATTGTGGGCAAGCAACTGGCAAGGAAGATGACGGCCGAATGAGCGAGATGAATGCAATGCCCGCAACCGAGGCAGCCACGTCCGAGACCCAGGACTTCCTATCGAGCGTGGGGGAGAGCGAGAAGCGCGTGCGCGTGAGCGGCAAGGCCGTGAGCGATGAGGTCGTGCTCTCCACCAAGGACGTCAACGTGTACTATGGCGACCACCATGCGCTGCACAATACGTCGCTCGACTTTCACAAGGGCGAGATCACGGCGCTCATCGGGCCTTCGGGCTGCGGTAAGTCGACCTTCTTGCGTAGCCTCAACCTCATGAATCGCGAGATTCGCGGCTGCCGCGTGGAGGGCGAGATCAACTATCGCGGGCGCAACGTGAACACCAGGACCGAGAACACGTACGAGCTGCGTCGCTCCATTGGCATGGTGTTCCAGCAGCCCAACCCGTTCCGCAAGTCCATTCGCGACAACATCACGTTTGCGCCTAAGCGCCACGGCATCACCGACCGCGACGAGCTTGATCGTATGGTCGAGGAAAGCCTGCGCGGTGCGGCGCTTTGGGACGAGGTCAAGGATAAGCTCGACAAGAGCGCCTACGCGCTTTCGGGCGGCCAGCAGCAGCGTCTGTGCATTGCGCGCACGCTGGCGCTCAACCCCGACGTGATCCTGTTTGACGAGCCCTGCTCGGCGCTCGACCCCATCTCGACGTTGGCGATCGAGGACCTTATGTCGTCGATTGTGGCCGAGCGCGCCATCGTCATCGTGACGCACAATATGGAGCAGGCGTCGCGCGTGTCCAACCGCACGGCGTTCTTCTACATGGGCGATATGGTCGAGTACGACGAGACCGACGAGATTTTCCAACGGCCCAAGGATAAGCGGCTGAATGATTACCTCACCGGCATGTTCTCCTAGTCCGGGACATGCTTGAGGCCCGCGGCGGCCACGGTTGCCGCGGGACTGATTGGAGAGGCGGGTCATCTCTTGCGGGAGATGGCCCGCCTTTTTGTGTCGTGTGCGCCCCGCCTTTTCGCTGCTATCATGGACAACGTTGAATTTCTACGAAGGAGCAGGGCATATGGCGATTCTTTTGGGATGCGATTCCGTCAGCCTAGAGTTTCCCACCAAGCATATTTTCGATAGCGTGACGCTCGGCGTGGGCGAGGGCGACCGTATTGGTATCGTTGGCAAAAACGGCGACGGCAAGTCGACGCTGCTGAGCGTGCTCGCCGGCACGTTGGAGCCCGACGACGGTCGCGTGACGCACCGCCGCGACACCACGATCGGATTGCTCGGCCAAAAGGACAATCTAGCCGATACCGACACCGTGCATCATGCCGTCGTGGGCGGCACGCCCGAGTATGAGTGGGCGTCGAGTCCGCGTACGCGCCAGATTCTGGCCGGCCTTATTAGCGATGTGCCCTGGGAGGGCACGGTGGGCGAGCTTTCGGGAGGTCAGCGCCGTCGCGTGGACCTTGCGCGCCTGCTGATCGGCGACTATGACGTGCTCATGCTCGACGAGCCCACCAACCACCTGGACATGCGTACCATCAACTGGCTCGCGCGCCACTTAAAGGCCCGCTGGCAGCGCGGTCAGGGCGCGATGCTCGTGGTCACGCACGACCGCTGGTTCTTGGACGAGGTCTGCACCAGTATGTGGGAGGTCCACGACGGCCAGGTCGACCCCTTCGAGGGCGGCTATTCGGCATATATCCTGCAGCGCGTGGAGCGCGACCGCATGGCCGCGGTTACCGAGGAGCGCCGTCGCAACATGGCGCGCAAGGAGCTCGCGTGGCTGAGCCGTGGCGCCCAGGCGCGCTCCACCAAGCCCAAGTTTCGCGTTGATGCCGCTCGCGAGCTGATCGCCGACGTGCCTCCCGTGCGTGACGAGCTGGAGCTCAAGCGCCTAGCCGTTAGCCGCCTGGGCAAGCAGGTTATCGATGTGGTCGACGTGGACGCCGGCTATGCGGATACCGATGGCGCGCCCAAGCAGGTGCTCTCTGACGTGACCTGGCTCATCGGTGCGGGCGACCGCTATGGTCTTTTGGGCGAAAACGGCGCCGGCAAGTCGACCTTGCTCGATGTGATCCAGGGCAAGATTGAACCCATGCGCGGCCGTGTGAAGATTGGCCAGACGGTGCGCTTTGGCGTGCTGTCGCAGCAGCTCGAGGAGCTCGAACCCTACATGGGTGACACGATCCGCGAGGTGCTCAGCAACTATAAGAAGTACTACGTCATCGACGGTAAGGAGACTTCACCCGAGAAGCTCTGCGAGCGCCTGGGCTTTACGACGCAGCAGCTCTGGAGTCGCATCGGCGATCTTTCGGGCGGTCAGCGACGTCGCCTGTCGCTGCTGCTGACAATCCTGGACGAGCCCAACGTGCTCATCCTGGACGAGCCCGGCAACGACCTGGATACCGACATGCTGGCGATTGTCGAGGACCTGCTCGACGGCTGGCCGGGCACGTTGATTCTGGTGACGCACGACCGCTTCTTGATGGAGCGCGTGACCGACCAGCAGTGGGCGCTGCTCGACGGCCACCTGACGCATATGCCCGGCGGCGTCGACCAGTACCTGCGCCTGTGCAACGCTACCGCCGAGGGCGAGCCCGTGGGCGCACCGAGCGCCAAGACCGGCACGTTCGACACCGGTGCCGCGGCAGCTGCGGCCGAAAAGCCCAAGTCGAGCGGTCAGCCCAACGGCCTGTCCAACGCCGAGCGTCAGAAGCTCCGCCGCGAGGTGAGCTCGCTCGAGCGCAAGATGGAGACGCAGCGCGCCCGCGTGGAGGAGGCCGAGGCAGCAATGGCCCAGGTCGATCCCACCAACTACACGGCGCTCGGCGAGCAGCAGGCAAAGATCGACGAGGCTCACGCCGCCATGGACGAGTTGGAGATGGCGTGGCTCGAGGCGAGCGAGAAGCTCGAGGGCGAGGAGTAGGCGAGGATGATCAAAGCCGCGTTTTTCGATATCGACGGCACGCTGCTGAGCTTTAAGACCCACCGGATTCCGGCGTCGGCGCAGCAGGTGCTCGACAGCTTTCACGAGCAGGGGATTGCGTGCGTGATCGCCACGGGCCGCCCGACCTATCAGATGCCGGACTGGCTGTTCGACTTGGGTTGGGATGCGTACATTACGCTTTCGGGCCAGCACTGTTTTGATGCCAGGGGCGTTTACCGCAGCTGCCCGATCGATCCGGACGACGTCGCGGTGATCGTGGACCAGGTGGCGCAGGGGTGCTACGACTCGCTGTGCATGCAGGGCGAGAACTCGTTTGTGAACCGCCTGTCCGAGCGCGTGGTGACGGCTGGCAGCAACGCGGGAATCGTCTACCACGAGGAGCCGTTTGAGCACGCCTTTGACGCGCCGGTCTACCAGTTTTGCGCCTTTGTGGACCCCGACGACGAGCATATCGTGACCGATGCCGTGTCGCATTCGCTCACCACGCGCTGGTGCGACCTGTTCTGTGACATTATTCCCGCTAACGGCGGCAAGGACCTGGGCGTGGCGGCGACGCTCGAGCGGCTTGGTATCGACGCGAGCGAGGCGATTGCCTTTGGCGACGGCGAGAACGACCTGTCGATGTTCTCGGCCGTGGGCACAAGTGTGGCCATGGGCAACGCGCAGGACACGGTGAAAGCTGCAGCGACCTATGCGACGACCGCCGTGGACGACGATGGCATCTACAACGCCGCGAAGCACTTTGGATTGATGTAACTGCGGGGCGGCACCCGGCGCCTGGGGACACTCCTTGCGGGGCGTCCCCATTTTGTTTTCGTCCCGCACGTTTTGTGAAACACGGCTAACTTTTAGACAAAGTAGTAAGACATGGGCAACTTTTGCGGTAAAGTTAGCCGTGAAAAGTATCCAAAGGCTAACTAGCAATCATCGCGAAAGGCGGCCCATGGCCCTACGTGAATCCGGAGAAGACTATCTCGAATCGATCTACGTTCTGTCGGAACGTCAGGTCATCGTGCGCTCGATCGACGTTGCGGAGTACCTCGGCGTAACTAAGGCGAGCGTTTCCAAGGCCATGGCGACCTTGGAGAGCAACGGCTATGTCGAAATGGGCAAGCGCGACGTTCATCTGACGGAGCGTGGTCTGGCGGTCGCTCGTCAAATGTGGGAGCGTCACTGCTTTTTCGTGGGGCTGCTGGAGGATGCGGGTGTTTCGGCTGAGGTCGCGTCGCAAGAGGGCTGCCACATGGAGCACTGCCTGAGCGAGGAGAGCTTTGAGAAGCTAAGGTCGATGCTGGAACGGGAAGATGTAGCGGATCCAACAACAGAAGCCTAACTGACCCACAGTAGCGCGGAGTTCACGCAAAGCGCGAACCAGCGACTGGGACCAGCGGCCCTTTCGGCCAAGTCCATTTCAGCAAAGGAACCCTGCCAGCAAGCGATGCTCAAGAACCGCCTGCGATGTTACCGCAGGCCGGGACCGGGCTTGGTTTTGAAAACATTCAGCGCGAGGCCCGCCTTTCCGTTGCTCCGCAGGAGCAGGAAAGACGGGCCTCATGCGCGAGGACGTTTTCAAAACCAAGCCCGGCCCCGGCCGGACAGCACTACAGGTTCTTGACACCCATCGCGCGCATGGCGTTCAGGATGGCGATGATCGCCACGCCCACGTCGCCGAACACAGCAAGCCACATGTTGGCGATGCCCAGTGCCGCAAGCACCAGAATCAGCAACTTAATGCCCAGCGCAAAGATGATGTTCTGCCAAACAATCGACATGGTCTTGCGCGCCACACGGATCGCGCGGGAGATGTTGGACGGTTTGTCGTCCATGAGCACCACGTCGGCGGCCTCAATCGCGGCGTCGGAACCCATAGCGCCCATGGCAATGCCAACGTCTGCACGGGTGAGCACGGGCGCATCGTTGATGCCGTCGCCGACAAAGGCGAGCTTGCCCTTGCCGCTTTCGGCCGCGAGCAGCGCTTCAACACGTTCGACCTTGTCGCCCGGCAGGAGCTGCGCGTGGAACTCGTCGAGGCAGAGCTGCTTGGCCACCGCAGCAGCCACTTCCTCGCGGTCGCCCGTGAGCATGACGGTGCGCTTGACGCCGGCGGCGTGCAGGTCGCGGATCGTCTGTTCGGCATCGGCCTTAACGGTGTCTGCAATCACGATGTGGCCGGCGTACACGCCGTCAACGAGCACATGCAGAATCGTTCCGACGACCTCGCAATCGGGCGCTTCGACTCCGGCCGCGGCGAGCATCTTTGCGTTGCCGACGACGACGTGCTTGCCGTCGATGGTCGCCGTCACGCCGTGGCCCGCGTCATTAGCGGAATCCGTCACGCGTGTAGGGTCGAGTTCGCCCTGGTAGGCGGCGCGCACCGACTGCGCGATAGGGTGATCGGAGAACGACTCGGCAAGGGCGGCGACTTCGAGCAACGACTGTTCGGTATAGCCGGCCTCGGGGTGCACCGCGACGACCGAGAACGTGCCGTTGGTGAGGGTGCCCGTTTTGTCGAAGACGACGGTGTCCACGTCGGCGAGTGTCTCGAGGTAGTTGGAGCCCTTGATGAGAACGCCCAGCTTGGACGCGCCGCCGATGCCGCCAAAGAAGCTCAACGGTACGCTGATCACGAGGGCGCACGGGCAGCTGACGACCAGGAAGGTCAGACCGCGCAGGATCCAGTCGGACCAGGCACCGGTGACCAGGCCGCCGCCGAGCGCGAGCACCGCGGCGGCGCCGGTGACGGCGGGGGTGTAGACGCGGGCGAAGCGCGTGATGAAGTTCTCGGTGCGCGCCTTCTTTTCGCTGGCATTCTCCACGAGCTCCAGGACGCGTGCGACGGTGGACTCGCCAAAGGGCTTGGTGGTGCGTACGTGGATGAGGCCCGTCATGTTGATGCAACCGCTGATAATGTCGTCGCCAGACTTGGCGGGGCGGGGGACTGACTCGCCCGTGAGTGCGGCGGTGTCGAGCTGGGTTTCGCCTTCGACGATGACGCCGTCGATGGGCACGCGCTCGCCCGGCTTGACCACGATCACGGTGCCGACGGCGATGTCATCGGGGAAGACCTGTTCGAGTGTGCCGTCGGCTTGCTCGACGTTAGCGTAGTCGGGCGCGATGTCCATCATGGCGCTGATCGACTTGCGGCTCTTGCCCACGGCGTATGCCTGGAACAGCTCGCCGACCTGGTAGAACAGCATGACGGCGGCGCCTTCGGCCATGTGCGGGTCGGTATCGGGGAAGAGCACCATGGCAAACGCGCCGATGGTCGCGACTGCCATAAGGAAGCTCTCATCGAAGGCCTTGCCGCGGCGGATGTTATTGAATGCCTTTTGCAGCACGTCGTAGCCGGCAATCAAAAACGGTATGAGGAACAGCATAAAGCTGGCGTAGATGTCGCCCGGGGTACCGAATGCGGCGGTGAGGGTGCCGAACTCATCGAGGGCGTACACCACGGCAAAAATGCCCAGCGCTACCAGGATGCGGTTGCGCTTATGCTCGAGTGACTCTTTCTTCTTGCGCTTCTTCTTTTTCTTCTTGGGGTCGGCGGTGGCCATGACTCGTATCCTCCCATTTGAATGTATGAACACTCGCTCATATAATTTCGCGAGCAAAGGCCGCGGCAAGCGCGGCCTTGCAGGTTGGCGTAAACCCGGGCTAGAGAATGATCTCGCAGTCCGGCTCGGCGTCGGCCGTGAACTCCACGACGCGGTCAAGGACCTTGTCGAACTCGGCGTCGTCGGCCTCGAGCGTCAACTTCTGGGTCATAAAGTTGACCGAAACGGACTTGACGCCCTCGAGCTTGGCCAGCTCGTCCTGAAGCTCACGCGCGCAGTTGGCGCAGTCGATTTCGTCGAGCTTAAACTGCTTTTTCATGGTGGGTTCCTTTCTCTGTATTTGCGGCTTGGGTGCAGGCCGCGCTGGTACCGTGGTTGGTTGCTATTCGCAGATGTGGCTCATGCCTTGGTTGAGCATGGTGTAGACGTGGTCGTCGGCGAGCGAGTAGAGGATATTGCGCCCGTCGCGCCGGAATTTAACCAGGTGCGACTGCTTGAGTGTGCGCAGCTGGTGCGATACTGCCGACTGCGAGGTTTCGGTCGCTTCGGCAATGTCTGCCACGCAGAGTTCGCGGCCCATGAGGGCATAGAGAATCTTGATACGCGTGGTGTCGCTGAAGACCTTGAACAGGTCGGCGAGGTCGTAGAGAAGCTCCTCGTCGGGAAGGTCCTCGGGCGAGCAGGTGGTGGGGATCACGGGCTCGGTGGCCTCGATGTCGGGTTTCGTTTCATCAACGCGGATGCTCATTGCAATATCCTTTCATATGAACATGCGCTCATATAACTTGCTTCCGATTATATGGGCGCATGTTCACATGTCAATAACGTTCAGGTAATTCGTCGTACAAAATGATGGGGGATAGTGGACGAGATCCCGGCCTAAGCGGTTTTGATAAGCGATGCTGGGGTGGGTGCCCCTGCGCCGTGCAAAAATTGGAGTATTCTGCAACAATAGGGGGTCTGTTAACTTATTACAGGCCAAATAATGCAGTTCAAGAGTTATCTTAGAGCGTTAAACCGATGAGTTCTTCCTCAAATGTTGCCAAACGTTGCCGTTCTATAGCGATTTTGCTTCTTACTTGAATCAACTTGTGGGTGCTGGAGGGCCGGCCCTGCTGAATACTCGCAATTTTGCACATCGCTAGGGTACCCACCTTGTTAGCCAGTCTAGCTTCCGGCCCCGAAGATCCTGCCCTCGGGCGCGAGGCTGCTTGTTTGGGCAAATGATGGGCTGTCGGATTCGACAGTCTGCATGTCATCGATTGTCGGAACTTCATTAATTGTCGGGTCATCCAGCGTGATGCCTTCGAGTGTTGCTTTTTCGAGGTCGATTCGTTGACGCTCTTCGGAATCCTGGCGAAGCTGCTTCTGAATTCGCTTTTTCTCTTCTATAAACCTTCTGAGCACAAACTGTCTCAGGTCCTCTTGCATGATTTGAAAGTCTTTTGGCAGACGCGAGGGGCGTATGCCCTCTTTCCGTTGGATCGCTTCCATGACCCTAACAAAAGAGCTGGCATGCATAAAGGAATAACGGCTGACGGTGATGATTCCGTACCCCATGGACGCAAGTGCATTCTTGCGCTCCTCATCGATGGCGCGGTCTTCTTCCGCGTCATGATAAAAACCGTTGTATTCAATGTCTGTGCGAGATTTCTTTAGATACGCATCCATAAAGAACTTTTTGCGTCTCGTGAGATTCTTTGCGGCAACGGTGACCTGCACCTCGTAATCGGTCTCAATTCCCCTAATACCAAGCCCTCCTTCGCTTTTGAGCAGCGTTAGCATCATGACAAAGGCCGTTTCCATAGGAGACCGGCATCCGTCGCGCACACATTGGATCGCCTTTCGGGCAAGAGCCAGACCGTCGCATCTGGTAATGGAATTAAAGAACTGCTTTAACCTCTCGGTCGAGGTGAGCGCGAAACGCTCGGTATAGGAGGTGGAAGAGTCGGTTCCAAGGGAATAAGCGCCGCACAGTTCAAAGTAGTACTCCACTAGTTCGCGAAAAGAAAGATAGGTGGCAGCCTGAAGCGCGCAAAGCTCAACGCCAACAACGAAGATGCCATCTTTGAGCTCTATAAAGCGTGAGTTCGAGAATCGTTTTGAAGATACGTGGCATTGACAGTTCATTGCATAGCGCGCATTCCTGCGATCAAACACCATCACCTCGAGGGAATCATTTGCGCCGAGGGAAACATCATGTTTGGTGAGCCATTCTGCGGCTGCGTCAAGGAGCGTTCCGGTGGGACATGATCCGTAAATTGCGGCAGGACTACAGGACTCGATGCCTTTCGCAGACACCGAATGCGCGGCCTGGTAGACCGCTTTTGCAGTGGTATGTGACAATACGATACTCATGGTATATATCGTGTCAGCTAATACCGTGCTGATGGCGCTGAGTGGAAAAATCGTTTTAGAGGTCTAACCAAATGCTGTCCAAAAGCTTGACGCAATAATGGGTTGGTACGCCCTAAATTAATGTTTTCGCAGCTCGGCTATAGCATAGAAATACTCAGTTGCTGCGCATTTGATATCGATGCATCACCATCCGACAACGAATTACGTGTCGGGAATTGGCCGAAATAGTTCAAAATGAGGGTTCAGAATTTGTGATGACAGATCTATCTGTGGAACGTAGAGCGGCCCCGCTGCGGGGTTTCCCGCTGCGAGGCCGCTCGTGATCTACGCCGGGGTTTGCCGCAGGCGTTTCTACTTGGCAAACAGGTTCTTGAGGTTGAACTCGGCTTGGACGGTGCGGAGCATGAGGTCGGTGTCGTCCAGGCCCAGATGCTGCTCGTTGGCGTCGGCGGCGAGGGTGCCGCGGCGGCGGGCCCAGTTCTCGAGCGCGGCGGGCGCGGATTCGCGGGGGAGCGAGCGGACGTCGGCATCCAGGCTGCGGCAGATCTGGCGCGAGTCGATGACGATGATCTTGCCGGCACGGCGTGCCTCGGCGTAACCGTCCAGGTGGATCTTGAACCAGCTGTCCTCAAAGGCGGCGTTGTGTGCCATGTACGGGTACTTCTTCATGAGCTTGAGCAGCTGCTTCTGCAGCTCCTTGTTCTCGCGGAACGGCTTTTTGCCGTCGATGTCGTCCCAGGTGATGTGGTGGATATTCGACAACGGCACATCCTCGCCGCGGTAGATGTCGGGCAGGCCGCAGTAGTGTGCCTCGGCGTCGTGCGGGACGGCATCGCTGGTGAGTTCCATGATCTCCCAGCCCACGTTGATGATATAACCGCGCTCGGGTGCACGGCCGGTGGTCTCGATGTCGATACCGAGCACGGTGCCCTGGATGGGCTTGCGGGCGTAGGCCACGCCGAGCGCGTCGCGGTCGCCGCGGATTTCGCGCATAACGGACGCGGCGGTGCGCTTTTGCATCTTGCCGATGGCGGCGCAGGTGTCGGCATCGGAGAGGCCGCGCGAAAGCGTCGCGGGCGTCACGTTGCGCAGGCGTGCCTCGCCAATCTGGTCGCACAGGTCGCGGTTGCGGTCAGCCAGGTCGCGCACGGTGGCAAAGTCGAAGCTGGGGTCGCCCTCGGCGGTAAAGTACTCGGTTTCGAGCACCTTAAGGGCCTCCTCGCCCTTCTGGCGCTCGGATTCCATGGCGCCATGATCGCCATAGATAAACATGGGAATAAACGGCTGGCGCTCGTATTCGAGTGCTTGTGAAACGTTCATATAACTGCTCCTTGGATGGGTCGCGTCGTGCGACTCAGGGTCATTAAGATGTGGCGAGATGATAGTTTACCATGGGCAACTATTGGCATCGCGCCTAGGACAACTACAATACCCTAGTTGACCGCTAGGACTTTTACAATGCTGCCGAAAGACACGAAAGGTTCCATCCGTCATGGGTTTGTTGATTGATATTCTGCTCGACGCCGGCAAGGACACGCTCTCGCTGGTGCCGTTTTTGTTGGTGACATATCTGGCCCTCGAGACCTTGGAGCACGTCGCGGGCGACCGCGTTAACGGGGCCATCAAGCGCGCCGGCGCCGCGGGTCCCGTGGTTGGCTCGCTGCTGGGCATGGTGCCGCAGTGCGGCTTTTCGGCAATGGCGGCAACGCTGTACGCCGGTCGTGTCGTGACCTTGGGCACGTTGGTGGCGGTGTTCCTTTCGACCTCCGACGAGATGCTGCCGCTGCTACTTGCCGAGCAGGTTCCCGTGCAGACTATGGCGATGTTTTTGGCTTCGAAGGCACTGATCGCGCTGGTCACGGGCTTTATCGTGGACGCCGCCATTCGCGGCCTGCGTCGTAACGCTCGCGCGCATGCGGCGATTCGCCGTACCGTGCTGGGGACCGCTGCTAATCCGGCTCATGTGAACTGCGCGCACGACGACCACAGCGGCGGTGACATCATCGACGAGGTGGCCGAGGCGGGCGTGAGCGCCGATCACATCCATGAACTGTGCGAGCGCGACCATTGCGGTTGCGATGAAGACGAGGACGAGCACGAACACGGACATGGACACGATCACGGTCATGGGGGCGAGCATGAACACCATGATGGCCACGGTCACTCCCACTCTCACGAGGGCGCGCCCCTCCTGTCGATTATTCGCAGCGCCATCTCGCACACCGTGCAGGTATCGGTATTCATTTTTCTGGTGACGCTGATTCTGGTCGCCGTGCTCGAGACCTTCGGCGAGTCCGCGATCGAGCAGTTCCTGCGTGGCAACGAGACGCTCGCCGTCCTGGGTTCGGCGCTTGTCGGCTTGATCCCCAACTGCTCGGCGAGCGTGGTCATTACGCAGCTGTACCTGGAGGGCGCGCTACAGCTGGCACCGATGCTCGCCGGCACGCTTATCTCCGCCGGCGTGGGCTACCTGGTGTTGTTCCGCACCAACCGCAGTGCCCGCGAGAACGTCATGTTCCTGGTCATGATGTACGTCATCGGCGCCGGTTGGGGACTCGTTCTCTCCGCCTTTGGTCTCTAAGCCCAAAAATCTACCTTGTTTAGCGTAACAGCTCGGTGAGGTTGCGTTTAAAGCGGGAGCGGTCTTCGCTGGTAAATGCCGCCGGACCGCGAGTGCGACCGCCGGCGCGGCGCACCTTCTTTTCCTCGTGGCGAATAAACAGTTGCATGTCGATGGTCGCTTTGTCGTAGACGCGCCCGCGCACACCGATGGCGGCGGCATCGCGCCCGAGCACCATGCTCGCCAAGCCAATGTCCTGCGTCACGACTACGTCGCCCGCCTGCAGGCGTTCGACAATGGCGAAGTCGGCGCTGTCGGCGCCCACGCTCACATCGAGCGTCGTGACCCAAAAGCCGCGTCGCGCGTGCTCGGCATCGCGCGGGTCGTCGCGGCGAATGTGCCGTTCCAGGTTTTGCGTGCTGTTGCCGGCGATAACAACGGCGACGCCCGCCCGCCGCGCGCAGTCAATCGACTCGCGCGTGACCGGGCAGGCGTCGGCATCAATAAAGAGCGTTCGTGGCATCTAGTGCACCAGTTTGCCAAATTGAATAGCGCGAACAATCAGCGTTACGCCAAACACCAGCAGTGCGGCGCCGCTAAAGATGACGAGCATCTTGGCCGACCACAGCGGATAGATAAACACGAACATGCCGGCGATGATGGAGAGCGCGCCGCTCAGGATGGCGAGGGCACGGTTGGACGAAAGCTCGGACTCCAGAATGGACATGACACCTTCGACGATCCAGCCAAAGCCGGCCACGATAACCACCATCGTGGTGAGCGTCGCGGTCGAGAAGGCCTGGTTGCGCAGGATTATGACGCCGCCCAAGATAATGAGTAGGTTGGAGATGATGCTCGTCACGCGCCAGCCGGTGGGCAGCAGCGGCTCGAAAACAGCGGTAAACAGCCTGATCGCGGCCGTGATCACAAAGTAGAAGCCCAAGACGGTCGTTAGGAAGACGAGGGACTTGGCGGGCGCAAACAGCAGTGCGATGCCGGCGACGAGCGCCAAGACGCCCGTGATGGCGTAAATCCAGCGCACGGCCTTGACGGCCTTGCCTGCCATGCTTTTCTCGTCAAATCCAAACTGGCTCGATTTTTGGTCATCGTTCTTAAAGATGCCCATAATGTCTCCTTTCCGTGCGGCGTAAGCCTTGATTGTTACAACCAGTATCGCCTAAAGGCGCTGGCGTATGGGTCGGGGAGGGCGAAACGTAACCCAAAGGTCCCGAATTGTTTCCGTTGTTCCCCACGTCGCGATTTTCTATTCAACAGGTGTAGAACATTGCAGCCCTGTTCGTTATTGCCTACGTTTTGGGTTAGATTCTCCTAAGGACAATTGGCTTGTATTGGGGGTCCCTATGAACGAAGCAGTTCCCGAGGCACCGTCGAGTGTCGAATCGATGGCAAAACAGGGTTGCGAAAAGCTCGGCTTGGACGCGTTTGATGCGCTGGTTCGTCGCGCCCGCACGTGCCGTCGCTTTGACGAGTCCATGCGCGTGCCGCGTGAGTTTTTGCTCGAGCTGGCAGAGCTGGCTCACCTAGCTCCCTGTGGTGCCAATGCTCAACGTCTTCGTTTTCATGTGGTGAGCGGTGCCGAGGACTGCGCGCGCGTGTTTGACGAGCTTGCATGGGCCGGCGCACTTAAGGACTGGCCGGGTCCTGCCGAGGGTGAGCGCCCGACCGGCTACATCGCGATTCTGGCCGAGCGCGCCGTTCCGGGCAAGCCCGCCGCTCCCATTACCGAGGTCGACACGGGCATTGCCGCGCAGACGATGATGCTCGCCGCCCGCAGCGCCACGCCCGAGGTGGCAGCCTGCATGTTCAAGGCCTTTACGCCCCACGCGATCGATGCCATGGGGCTCGATAACGACAAGTATGAGCTCAAGCTGATCATGGCGTTTGGCGTTCCGGCCGAGACACAGGTGATTGATGCGATCGATTCCAACCCCGACGGCTCCATCAATTATTGGCGCGACGAGGCGCAGGTGCACCACGTACCCAAGCGTTCGCTCGCCGACGTGCTGGTGTAGTTGAGCGTCATCGCGGCGTGATCAGACGGTAAACCACCACAAAGGTGCCTGTCCCCTTTGTGGTGGTACGAGGGGAGGGTGTGTGGCAGATCTGTATTTGGTGCGGCATGGGCAGACTGAGCTCAATGTGCAGAGCATTTTGCAGGGCTGGCACGATTCGCCGCTTACGGCGCGCGGGCGCGAGCAGGCGCTGACGGCGCGTACGGCGTTTGCGGCGCGTGGCGTGGCCTTTGATCATGTGTATTCCTCGCCGTTGGGCCGGGCGCGGCATACGGCCGAGCTTATCGTTGGCGAGGGCCGTTCCATAGAGCTGGTCGATGACCTGCGTGAGTGGCATTTTGGCTCGCTGGAGGGCACATCAAATCGCGAGATGCCGCCGCAGCCCTGGGGAGATTATCCGGTTGCCTTTGGTGGCGAGTCGGAAAGTGAGCTTCGCGCACGTATGGTCGCGGCGCTGTCCCGCATCATGGCCAGGCCGCAGCACGACTGCGTGCTGGCGGTTTCCCACGGCTCAGCCTGCCAGGAGTTTCTTGAGTATGTGACTGGCGAGGGAGAGCTGCCCGACAACGGTGCCGTGCTTCATTTTGGCTATTGCGACGGGGCGTTTTCGCTCTTGGGTTGGTAACGAACGAAAGGACCCCTATGAATAAAGATCTGTATCTGGTCCGTCATGGACAGACGATATTCAACCTTAAGCGTATCATTCAGGGGTGGAGTGACTCGCCGCTTACGCAGTTGGGTTGCGACCAGGCGGCGCGCGCCGGCATGTTTTTACGTGCGCGCGGCATTGAGCCCGATCATGCCTACACCTCCACGCTTCACCGCACCGAGCAGACTATCGCCAACTTGTGGCCGGGCTTGGCGTACGAGCGCCTGGACGGTCTGCGCGAGTGGTTCTTTGGCGACTTTGAGGCCGAGCGCGTGATGCTTATGCCCGAGCGCCCGTGGCGAGATTTCTATCGTCAGTTTGGCGGCGAGGGCCAGATGCAGGTGCGTGAGCGCATGGTGGCGACGCTGACCGAGCTTATGCAGCGTCCGGACCATACGTGCGTGCTCGCGGTAAGCCATGGCTCGGCCATCAAGGAGTTTTTGGACCATACCAAGGGCGCGGTGGCCGACGAGCGCGATCGCGTTCCGGGCAATTGCTCGGTGCTGCACTTCGTGTTTGACGATGCGGCCGATACGTTTGAACTGGTCGAAGTCTTTACGCAGGAAGACTACGCGCGCGAGCTGGGGCTTGAACCGCTCGTGGCTACTGCGGGTCCGCAGCGCGGATAACGCGAGCGTGGCGGCACGGGTCGCCGGCATAACTTCTCGACGCAAAAGGGGCGGAGATGCATGTACCTGCTGCATCTCCGCCCCTGTTTGATGAGCTGCCGTTTTTTGTGCTGGGCGGTCTGGTCTTGCTAGAACCGTGCGATCTGGTGGGTGAGCAGACCCGTCGGAACCTGCGGCGCGCCGCCGCTGACCTGCGCGGCGGGGAAGAGCGCAGCTACGGCAAAGTTGAACGGCTCTTTGCCCGTGTAGGTGCCGGTGGAATGTGCATCGTCGGCCAGGAGCTGTGATGCCCCGACTAGTGCGGCAGCGTAGGTAGGGTCGTCGACCAGTGCCGGCTCCGGCGCCTGGTCGAGCATGGCGCGGATGGCCCCGACGGCGTCCTCGCGCTTGACCTCCCACACGCGGTGCGTAATGCCCGCGGGGTCGGTGACGGCGTAGAGCGAGGCGCCCTCTTTGGCAGCGCCCAGGATGATGTCCATGACGGGCGACGCCTCGTAGGCGAGCGACACGGGGCGCGGCTGAACTTTGAGTTCGGCGATCGCGCGCGCGGCGGCCACGTCGGCGCTGGCGTCGCCCTTGCCGCCCGCAAGTACACTCGTCGGGCAGATCGCCACGACACCCGTCACACGTCCCGGCTCGCCCGAGCATTCGTACACGTAATACGCCGCACCCGGGTCCTTGAGCATCAGACCATCGGCAATGGCTTCGCGCAGGGCTTCGTTGTCACTCAGAATACTGCCCATTGCAGGCAGCGCCTCGAGCACGCGGTCCTGAGCCGGGCGGATGCAGGGAAACGGAAGTGCTTTCATGGGCGGTCCTAACGCGCGAGTCGGTTTGTTCGCGGCTTATTATGCCCCAACTTGGCCGCTCGCGTCCCAGAGCACGTTATTGGCGAGCGTGATTAGCACCTGCTGACAACGAACGATATCGGCGTGGGGCACATATTCGTTGGGCTTGTGCGCGAGCGCGAGCGACCCGGGACCGTAGCTCATGCAATTGCGGTTACCTGTCTTGCCGGCAATGACGGCGGTGTCGGTGTAGCCGGTAAAGAAGCCGACGGTCGTGTCCGCGTCCGTCACGTCATCGGCGGCACGCTTGAGCGCTGCTAGAAGGGGAGAGGTCGGATCGCGCTCGATAGCGGGGCGGTCGCCTGCCACGGTATAGCTTCCATGGCAGCCGGGAAGGGCGGCTTCGGCGCCGGCGATGGCCTGCTCTACCATGCGCTTCGCGACGGCCGTATCGGTCGGCGGAGTCAGGCGCATATCGACCCAGACCTTGGCGCGGTCGGGCACGACATAGGGGCGATATCCGCCCTCGATTTGGCCAAACGTGATGGTCGAAGACCCCAGCTCATCGTGCGCGGGCAGCGCCACAAACGCGCGACGGAGCGAACACACGACCTCGGCCATGGCGGCGACGGCATCCGCGCCCTTCCACGGCTGGCTCGCATGCGCCGTCACGCCAGCCATTTCAATCTCGAACCACGTACGCCCCTTGTGCGCCACCTGGATCTGTCCGTCGGTGGGCTCGGTGTCCAGCACCCATTCGCGCGAACCGACCCAGCCGGCATCGATGGCTGCCTCGGAGCCTCGCATAAAGTCTTCCTCGTCGACCGAGCAGATGAGCGAAAAGCCGCGGCGGGGCAGCGCGCCATCCGCCGCCACGCGCTCGAGCGTATGGACCAGTGCGGCAATGGCGCAGGCCAGACCGCCCTTCATGTCGCACGCACCGCGACCATAGAGCTTATCGTCCCGCATGGTCGCCCCGAGCGGCGGCGTGTCCGCGTCCCAGCTATCTCCCGGGGTGACGGTATCCATGTGGCAGATGTAGACGAGTCGCGCCTCGTCGCTCACGCCCGGCACGGTAATCATAAGGTTGCGGCGCCTGGGGAGTACTTCGAGCTCTGCAATCTGCACGGCATCGAGTACCGGATGGCTCAGCTGCGCCAACCGTTCCTCAACCAACGCTTTGATATAGCGTTCAATCTCGCCCTCATACGCACCTGGGTCGGAACTGTCGATCCGCACGAGCCCTTGCGTAAGCCGCCAAGCAAAATCTGTATCAACCATAGGCACCTCACAGATAGTTAGGTCAACATACAGATTGTATGCCAAGAAGCGGCTCAGTGCATTTAATAGAGTGCTCACAAAAACGGGGGCGCCTCTCGTGCGAAAGGCGCCCCCGCGGGCATTCAATGTCAGTGACGGGCAGGCCACATGGGGAACTGCCCGTCAGATCAGCCGGCGCTATTTGATTACGCGCACGCGATACATCGACGGAATCTGCTTGAGCGCCTCGATCGTGCTGCTGTTCAGGTGCTCGTCGGTGTCGAACATGGTGTAGGCGTTCTCGCCGGCTGACTCGTTGGTCATACGCTGCACGTTGGCGTTGTCCTTGGCGAGAATGGCCGTGATCTGGCCGATCATGTTGGGCACGTTGGCGTGCAGGCAGGCGATGCGGCTTGCGGCGCGCGCCTTGCCCATGCTGCAGGCGGGGTAGTTGACGCTATGTGCGATGTTGCCGTTCTCCAGGTAATCCTTGAGCTCGCTGATGGCCATATCGGCGCAGTTGGCCTCGGCCTCGCCAGTGCCGGCGCCCGAGTGCGTGGTGATAAACGTGTTGGGCATCTTGACGGTCTTGGGCGTGGCAAAGTCGCAGCTAAACCAGCTCAGCTTGCCCTCGCGCAGGGCAGCGTCGACGGCGTCCTCGTCAATGATGGTTTCGCGTGCGTAGTTGATGAGCACGGCGTCGGGTGCCAGCAGGTTAATCTGCTCGGCGCTGATCATGCCGATGGTGTCGGCCTTGCTGGGCACGTGTACGGTGAGGTAGTCGCAGCCGCGGCAGAGATCCTCGAGCGTGCCCACGCGCTGCACCTCGCGGCTCAGCACCCACGCGTGCTCGACGGAAATGAACGGATCATAGCCGTAGACGTCCATGCCCAGATCGACGCAGGCGTTGGCGACCTTGGAGCCTACGTTGCCCAGACCGATGACGCCGATGCGCTTGCCCTTGAGCTCGCGGCCCACAAAGGCCTTCTTGGCCTTCTCGGCGTCGACCTGGATCTCGGGGTCGTCGGCGTTGTCGCGCACCCAGTTCATCGATTGCACCACGCCGCGGCTCGAGAGCACCAGCATGCCTAGGACGAGCTCCTTAACGGCGTTGCTGTTGGCGCCGGGGGAGTTAAAGACGACGACGCCCTTCTTGGCGTACTCCTCGACGGGGATGTTGTTGACGCCGGCGCCGCAGCGGGCGATGGCGCGGATGCCCTCGGGCAGCTCGTAGCCGTGCAGGTCGGTCGAGCGCATCAGGATGGCGTCGGCCTCCTCGGCGGTGCTTACAAACTCGTAGCCCTCGCCAAACTCGACTTTGCCGTCTTTAGTGATGTCGTCGATGGTCTTAATCTTGCGCATGGAAAAACTCCTTAGCAGGTTTTGATCTAAACAGGGTGGTCTGAGGTGGCTTGTCGGCCCGCGTGTTGCGGGCTAGTTAGATCGCGGACTCAAACTATGCTGCGCTTCGAAGTCCTTCATGTACGTGGCCAGTGCCTGCACGTCTTCCATGGTTACGGCGTTGTAGACGCTCGCGCGCATGCCGCCTACCAGACGATGGCCCTTGACGTTTTGAATCTGGTGCTCGGCCGCGCCTGCGACAAAGGCCGCGTCAAGCTCGGCGTCGCCGGTGCGGAAGGTGACGTTGGCGATGGAGCGACTGTCGGCCTGCGTGGTGCCATGGAACAGCTCGCTGTGCTCGAGCAGGTCATAGAGCAGGTTGGCCTTGGCCCAGTTGCGCTCGGCCATGGCGGCAAGTCCGCCGGTCTCCTCGACCCAGTGGAATACCTTGCCGCACACGTAGATGCCAAAGGTGTTGGGCGTGTTGAGCATGGAGCCCTTGGCGGCCTGGGTCTTAAGGTCCATGTACTGCGGCGTCTGCGCAAAGGCGGGGCCGTCGGCGATGAGGTCGTCGCGCACGATGACCACGGTCACGCCCGCGGCACCGGCGTTTTTCTGCGCGCCGGCGTAAATGAGCCCGTAGCGCTCAACGTCGAGCGGCTGCGACAGAAAGCAGCTCGAGACATCGGCGACCAGCGGCACGTCGCCGCAGTTGGGCAGCTCGTGGTACATGGTGCCAAAGATGGTGTTGTTCTGGCAGATGTAGACGTAGTCGAGCCCGTCGCTCGCGGCCTCGGCGGCAATGCGCGCGTTGATGTCGGCCATGTCGGGGATGCGGTCGAAATTGGTGTCCTCGGAGCTCGCGAGCAGCACGGCCTCGCCGTACTTGGCGGCTTCTTTGTATGCCTTGTTGGCAAAGTTGCCGGTCACGATGTAGCCGGCGCGGCCGCGGCGCATGAGGTTCATGGGGATGCCCGCAAACTGCAGCGTGGCGCCGCCCTGCAAAAACAGGACGCGGTAGCTGTCGGGGATGCTCAGCAGGCGGCGCAGGGTAGTCTCGGCGTCGTCGATGATCTGCTGGTACATGCTAGATCGATGGCTCATCTCGAGCACGGACATGCCGCAACCGCGGTAGTCCATCATCTCGTCGGCGATCTCGGCGAGCACGCTGGTAGGCAGCGCGGCCGGGCCAGCTGAGAAGTTGTGCACACGTGCCATCTTCTAGTTCCCCCTCGTAGTCGTTTGAACCTTCGGGATACTTTAGCACAGTGGAGCGCCGGGCGCGACCGCATCACGGTAAAACCCGAGTGCGCCGCTATGATTTACAGGATGGTTACATGGGGGAGGGGTGCTTTACTCCTCAGGCAAATCCAAATCAGCGAGCGAAGGCATGAGGTTCTCTAGGCGCTTGATCTCTTCGTCGCAAATTAGCTACCTCCTGGTCACTACGACGCCAGTGTGGCAATGACGGCTTCGTCGCCGGCGTATATGAGGGTGTTGCCGTCGGGGATGATCGTTTGACCGTCGCGCTTGAGCATCACCACAATAAACGGATGCTTGCCTTGCGGCACGTCGCGCAGGCGCTGACCGGCCAGGCGACCGTGGGGGGTCACGGTGACCTCGCGCAGCGTAACCTCAGCATGCTCTTCAAACGTCGGCGCGGCCATCACCAGCAGATCTCCTTCCTGGATCCCGGTGTCGCCATTGGGCAGTACCGGGTGCGCCCCGTCGCGCAGCACCAGGACCACGAGCATGTCGGTGGCGCTGCCAATGTCCGCGAGCGAGCGTCCGGCAAACGGATGTCCAGCGCCCACCTTGAGCTTTACAAACGACATGCCGTCCTCGTCGCGGTAGTCGTTAAAGGTGCGGCGCACGTCGCCGGTCGCATCGATCATATCGAGCTTCTTCGCCACCGCCGGCAGCAGCGAGCCCTGCACCACAATGCTCGACACGGCAATCACAAAGACCAGGTCAAATAGGTCGTGTCCACCGGGAACGTCGGCCACCACGGCAAAGAGACTAAAGACGACCGAAGCTGCTCCGCGCAGGCCCGCCCAGCTTACGAGCGCGACCTGGCGGGGGTTTGTCTTAAAGGGCGCCAGCAGCAGACCGACAGCGATGGGGCGGCTCGCAAAGAGCATAAACGCCATGAGCGCCAGACCGGGTAACAGCATTTGCGGCAGGCGTGCGGGCGTCACGAGCAGGCCGAGCAAGAAGAAGATCGTCATCTCGGCCATCTCGGTAAGGGTGTCAAAGAAGTGCGCCATCTCGACCTTGCCGGTGATGTCGCTCGCACCCAGCACAATGCCTGCCAGGTATACGGACAAAAAGCCGTTGCCGCCCAGGTAGCTCGGCAGCGCGTAGGCTACGATCGCCACGGCGAACAAGAAGATGGTCTGCGCGCCCTCGGCCGTTGCGTGTGCGCGTTCAATCAGGCGGCTGGATATCCAGCCGATGGCAAGGCCCAGCCCCACACCCAAGATGATCTGCTTGGCCAGCAGTATGGGAATGTCGATGTCGCCGCCAGCCGCGAGGGTGGCGAGTACCGCGGTGAGCATGTAGGCGACGGGATCGTTGGAGCCCGATTCCACCTCGAGCAGCGAGTCGGTACCGCCTCTCAGCGACAGGTTGTGTTCGCGCAGCACGCTAAAGACGCTGGCCGCATCGGTGGATGCTACGACCGAGCCCAGCAGTAGACCGCCGATCCAGTCGAAGCCCAGCACAAAGTGGGCGAACACGCCGGTGATGCCGGCAGTGATGACGACGCCGAGCGTGCTCAGCAACACCGCGGGCACGGAGACGGGTTTGGCACGGTCGATATTGGTGTTAAAGCCGCCGTAGAACATGATGAACAGCAGCGCCGTGCTGCAGACGGTTTCGGTGAGCGCATAGTCGCTAAAGTCGATATGCGCCGGGCCGTTGACGCCCAGCAGCATGCCGAGCGCGATAAAGATGAGCAGGGTGGGGAAGGGGAGTTTTTTGCCGACGGGTTTGATGGTCAGGCACAGAATAATAACGAGGCCGATAAAGAGAAGGATCTGGTTCATGGATGGTGTCCGCTCCTGGGTGGTTGGCGTGGCACGGTCAGTTGTTTGCGGTTATTTGTACCCAAAGATGGTGGGTTTATGGGGTTGGATTGCGGGCGTGCGCGATATCGTCATAGACGGCAGTCGTCTTTGCCTCTGCTCGGAAACCCTTTCCAGCTTTATTGCAACGGAGTACAATGGGTAACGTTTAAGTTCAACTTGAAGTTTTAGTTGCGGCGCCGGGCTTCGGCCGCAATGCAAGAAGAGGCGTACCATGGCGATCTATGTGACATCTGATGCTCACGGGCACGTGCGTGCGCTTGACGAGGCTCTGTCTAAGATCTCGTTGACGTCCGACGACACGCTGTACGTGCTGGGCGACATGATCGATCGCGGGCCCGATCCGGTCGGCGTTATTAAGCTCGTGCGCTCGCTGCCCAACGCCCGCGTGCTCAAGGGCAATCACGAGCAGATCATGCTCGATGCCATCATTGGCCAGGATCCGCTCGATGCCGAGACCTGGGATATCAACGGTGGCTGGACGACGCGCGAGCAGCTCAACGACATGGAATTTGAGGCATACGAGGAGCTCGTGCGATGGATGGCCGCGCTGCCGCTCTACGCGGTGGTCGAGACTGCCGAGCGGCCGTACCTGCTGGTGCACGCCGGCATTCAGACCGAGGCGGCGCGTGCGTTTTTGCTTGAGCATGGTGTCGATTGCGGCGACGGCAGGGGAGCGGTCGATGCCGATCGCGAGCTGCTGCAGCAGATGCTCGCGGTGCAGTCGTCCGATGACCTGCTATGGATTCGTCACGGCTATTGGGATGTGCCGACCGGGCTGCTTTCTGCCGAGGGCAAGGGCCCGGTCGTGGTGAGCGGTCACACGCCCACGGTATCGCTTGGGCGCTATTGCGAGGTTGGCGGCCTGGCAGGGCTCGATGAGGAATCGGGACGCGGGCAGATCGTGCGCTTGGGCGGCGAGGACACTGCCGGTGTGCCCGATCGCATCGACATCGACTGCGCCGCCGGCACCGGCTCCGAGTTCGGCCGCGTGGGCATCCTGCGGCTCGATGATGGGGCGGAGTTCTACGCGAACATCAACCCGGGCGAATAATCGGTGCAAGCGGTAGCTAATTTGGGACGGGGCTTTTTTTGACTACTTTTGCCCTTCTGCCCGCTAATTGATTTCTCTGGGACGGGGATTAAATAATCATTTGGCTGCCCGCTGGCTAAGTGAGTAGACTTTTTTGGAAATGCCGAGCACCCAACATATTTGCCTCAATAAAACCGCAGGTCACAGACTAGTGCTCTGTCGGTGTGGTCGGGGATTCGGTAAAAGTCTACTCACTTAGTTTTGCGTGTCCGCAACGAGACCCCAGCCGGGGTGATTCCACCGCAAATTAGCTGCTCCCATCGCCGCAATTAGGCGCCGTACGGATTCCGGTCCCTCTCTATGCGTTGGCGGATGCGGCGGTACTCGATAATCAGCAGCACCAGCAGTAGGGCCATGATGGCCAGGTAGCTTACCACAGCGCCCATCAGGCCCAGCAGGTTGATCAGGATCACCGGGAGCACCACGCTCACGGCAAAACAAATCAGGTAGACCTTGGTGACGTCGCCGGCATGGCGCAGCACCGTGATGATGGCGTAGATAAAATCGATGGCCGCGGTGACGCCGCCGGCGACGACCATCAGCAGCGCCAGCGTACGGTAGCGCTCAAAGCTGAGACCGTACATAAAGCTCATGAGGGGAATACCGGGACCTGCCATAAATGCGGCGCACACGCCGGTAATGACCACGATCAGTGCCATAACGGCAACAATAATCAGGTCAAAGCGGCGACGCTTGCGCGGATTCGCCCAAATGCTCGACAGACGCAGGAGCTGCGGTTTGTAGATAAATCCAATGCTCAACAAAATGGCCTGCGCCGGAAAGAACAGGGCATTAAAGTACAGCTGGTATTTGTAGGCCAGTGTGCCTTCCATCACAAACTTGGGCATGCTCTCGATAAGGTTGAACAGGAACAATGCACCAAAGAGCGGGGCGCACTGGACAAACAGGTGGCCGACCTCGCGCAGGCTCACGCGGCGCGATTTTTCGGTCTCGAGCAGGGCGAGCGGCGTGGTGACCAGCACGAGCGAGGCGATCGCGGCGATGCCCATGGCCATGGTCGCGATGGGCATGCTGCGCGTGAGGAACAGCGCCACGCTGAAGACCGCGATGACGCCGACGGAGCGTAGCGTTTGGCTCATGCCAGCCAGGTAGAGCTTGTCGGCCTGCTGTAGGCGGCCTTCGTACACGTCGGAGATGCCGTCGGTGACCTTATACAGGTAGACGCCCAGGCCGATCGTCGCCATTTGCGCGTCATAGCCGCGGGCGCTGCTGTACATGAGGCCGCAGCCTAGGGCGAGCGTTCCGCAAAGCCAGCGATTGAGCTGGTAGGAGGCAAAGGACGTCTTTTCGTCGATATCCGAGACCTGGAAATTGCGCACGCCGTAGTTGCACGCGATCATGATGAGCGTGCCGGTGACAAAGGCGATGGAGAACTTGCCTGCCTCTTCGGCGCCCACGAGCTGCGTAGACACGATGGTGAGCAGCGGAAACGCCAAGCCCCACACGGCGGTGCCGAGGGTGTTCCAAAGATAGTCGCGACTGGTGGCGTGCTCCTCGTATTCCGCTTCCTGCATGGAGAAGCCGCCGCCGTAGACGGCGCCGAGCAGGCGGTTCCACCAAGCGTTGACCATGCGACGGACGGGGCCGGGCTTGCGATCGCGTTCGCGCCGGCGACGTGTGGCTTGGCTGCTATCGGGCCCGCCGGCGTTGCGCTGACTCAGCTCTTGGATGCGTGCGAGTTCCTCGGCAGTGTGCGAGGCAGGGAAGAGGCCGTTCTCGATGCGGCCGCCCTGGGCCTTCGCGGCGCCGTCTCTCGATGCAGCGGGGTTGGAGATGCCGTTGCGGCGGGCGATGGCGCGGCGAATGCTATCGAGGGGCGTGATGCTCAAGGCGGTTCCTTTCTATTGCTGCGCTCTAGTATAGACACCGCGGTGTCCGCACGTGTTTTTGAACAGGTTGTTCAATAATTTCGGCGGCGCCATTCAGTAGTCGGCACTTAGGGACGTTCCTTATGTGCCGGCACTTTGGGAACGTCCCTAAGTGCCGGCATCCGAGGACACTCCTTGAATGTTGCCTGTTCAAGGAGTGTCCCCAACGACTAGTCGTTTAAGAACGTCCCCAATGACTAGGCCGCTTGTCTGCGATTTTTGACCGTTGGGCGGGCGCTTCACCATTGCCGCAAAAACGTTTTTGCATATCGGGTACAAAGAACTTTACGTGAGTAAAGTGCGCGCCGCGTCCATGTGTCGCGTTTTTAAAGGAGGCCCCATGCCTGGTGTTACCCCTGCAGAAGTTTTGTCCAACTTTGGTATTACGCTCGTTGAAGATCCCGCCGAGAGTCAGCCCCGTCTGCTGGTCGATCTACCCGCCGCGGAGCTCGTCGAGTACGCTATCCGCCGCGAAGAAGGCCGCATGGCATCCAACGGCGCGCTGGTGATCGAGACGGGGGAGCGCACCGGCCGTTCTCCCAACGATCGCTTTATCGTTGACACCCCCGATGTTCACGACAAGATCGCCTGGGGCGCGGTCAACCGTCCGCTGTCCGTCGAGAGCTATGAGGCCATCAAGGCCGGCATCGTCGACTATCTCAACGAGCGCGACGTGTTCGTCACCCGCGGTATGGCGGGCGCCGACCGTAACCACACGCGTCGACTGCTCGTTGCCTGCGAGCGTGCCAGCCAGGCACTCTTTATTAAGCAGATGCTCGCCCGCCCGCTCGCCCGCGAAATCGCGCGCACCGGTGAGCCCGACTTCTGCGTGCTCGCAGCGCCCGGTTACCAGTGCGACCCCGCCATCAAGGGCCTCAATTCCAGCGCTGCCGTGGTCATCAACTTCCAGGAACGCGTGATTCTGGTCGCCGGCACCGGCTACTCCGGCGAGATTAAAAAGTCGATCTTTAGCGTCATGAACTATCTGCTGCCCGTCGAGGACGACGTGCTGCCCATGCACTGCTCGGCCAGCATGGATCCCGTCACGCACGAGACTGCCGTGTTCTTTGGCCTGTCCGGCACGGGCAAGACCACGCTTTCTGCCAACCCCACGCGCCTGCTGATCGGCGACGACGAGCACGGTTGGTCCGACATGGGTATCTTCAATATCGAGGGTGGCTGCTACGCCAAATGCGAGGGCCTGGACGCCTTCCACGAGCCCGAGATCTTCAACGCTGTCCGCTTTGGCGCGATCTGCGAAAACGTGGTGCTCGACGAGAACCGCAAGCCCAACTACGATGACATCTCGATCACGCACAACACGCGCGTGGCCTATCCCGTGGAGCACATTCCTAACGCGTGGACTAAGGGCATGGGCACCACTCCGAGTGTTGTGCTGTTCCTGACTTGCGACGCTTTTGGCGTGCTGCCGCCCATCTCGCGCCTGACGGCCGACGCCGCCATGTACCACTTTGTGACGGGCTTTACGGCTAAGATTCCCGGCACCGAGGTCGGCGTCACCGAGCCCACGCCCACGTTCTCTTCGCTGTTCGGTGAGCCGTTTATGCCACTCGATCCTATGGTTTACGCCAAGATGCTCGGCGAGCGCATTGCTGACGGCCGCACGCGCGTGTACCTGGTCAACACCGGCTGGATTGGCGGCGGCTACGGCGTGGGTCATCGCATCGAGCTGGCCTACACGCGCTCGCTGGTCGCGCGCGCCCTCGACGGCACCATCGAGGACAGCGAGTTCGTGCACGACGACATCTTTAACGTCGACATTCCCACGACGTGCCACGGCGTGCCCGATGGCATCCTTGTGCCGCGCCAATACTGGCAGAGCACCGCGCGCTACGACGAGGCCGCGCACAACCTGGCGGTGATGTTTGAGGAGAACTTCGAGAAGAAGTACTCGCACCTGCCCGAGTCCGTCAAAGCCGCCGGCCCGCATGCCCAGGTGTCCGCCGAGGCCCGTCATCGCGGTCGCGGCCTGCTGGGACTCCGCCACTAGCTTCGCCGTGAGTCCATATCCACCACAAAGGGGACAGGCACCTTTGTGGTGGTTTTGCTCACGTGGATGACTCGGGTTACAATACGCCTGACATATCGTCCCCTTCTCCGGATGGGGACAGCGCAAGCGTTCTTGTGACGGCACCGTAGGACTTTGAAGGTGGCCGTTGTAAGGGCGCTTTTTGTTTAGGCGCCCTCACTCGGGCGCGCACAATGAAGGGAGAGCGTATGAAGAGCTTTATTGCCGAGGATTCATTCTGGGAGCTGTTTCCGCAGGCAGCGGTCGGTGTTGTGGTCGTGGAGGGCATGAAGTCCACGGCTCAGATTCCTCAAGAGGACGTGGACGCGATTGCGGCGTTGCTCGACCGCGCCAATATCGATGCGGAGCGTCATCTGACCAGCGACACTATCAGCGAGAACGCACCGGTCAAGGCATGGCGCGAGGCCTATCGTCTGTTCAAGACCAAGAAAGGCGCGCGCTGCTCGATCGAGAACTTGCTCAAACGCGTGCTCAAAGGCAAGCCGGTGGGCCACATTACACCCGCGGTGGATATTTACAACACGGTGTCGCTGACCTACGCGCTGCCCGTGGGAGGCGAGGATCTGCATGCGATCGAGGGAGACCTTCGCCTGAAGGTGACCGACGGTGGCGATGCGTTCCTGCCGCTTGGCGAGGATGTGGATGACCCGACGCTGCCCGGCGAGCTTGCCTACATCGACGATGCGGGCGCCGTGTGCCGCTGCTGGAACTGGCGCGACGGCGTTCGCACGGCGCTGTCCGATGATTCGGCCGATGCGTTCCTGGCGATTGAGTGCGTGGAGCCCGAGCGGATGGGGGATTGCCAGGCTGCCGTTGATCGTCTCGCCGAGTTGCTCGAGCGTTATCTGGGCGCTACGGTTGTCGTTAAGACGCTTGTGACCCGCGACAATCCCTGCGTGGAGCTGTAGCGACGCCTGCGGATCATGTTCGCCGGCCCAAACCACCACAAAGGTGCCTGTCCTCTTTGTGGTGGTTTTTATGTTGATGGGTTAACAAATAGGGCGTGCAGGGCTGCCGGCCGTTAAGTACGGCTAAGATGTTTACCCGTTAGCATTATGCAAGCGAAAGGCGGTCGTCTCCCATGCAGCAGAGCGACGAGACACGTTTCGAGGACTTTGTCGGACTGATCAGCGGACTCTACAAGGAGATCCAGCGCATTAAGACGTCTGAGGGCGCAAGGCTGGGTCTCAAGGGCTCCGACGTTATGTGCCTGTACTATCTTGAGCGCAGCAAGGACGGCCTGACTGGCGCCGACCTGGCTCGCATGGCAGGCGTGACCCGCGCCGCCGTCTCGCGTACGCTCGCGCATCTGGAGGAGGGTGGCTACGTCGAGGTCGATGATTCGGGCGATGCCGCCGTTAAGTATCGTGCTCCGGTGCGCCTGACCGCTCTGGGCGGCGAGAGCATGAGCGAGGCGGACCGCATCATTCGCGAGGTGCTCGATACCACCGGTAAGGCTATGGGTGTGGAGCAGCGCGAGCAGATGTATGCGTCGCTGCGCACGATTCTCAACACCCTGCGCGAGATCTAAGGCCGCCAAGGCATTTGCTTCCAATTAACAACTGCATAGTCCCGTTTGAGTGCGTATGCCGTGTCGGGGCATTGCTGTCAAAATTCCCCGCGAGAGGTCCGCGAAAGAAAGGATTCGCTATGTCCATTCGTATTATTACCGATTCCGCGAGCGATATGTCGCCGACCGAGCACCCCGCTCTACGTGTTCTGCCGTTGTCCGTTACCTTTGGCACCGATGTGTACATGGATGGCATCGACATCGATCACCAGCGCTTTTACGAGATGCTCGTGGAGCGCGATGAGCTGCCCAAGACCGGCCAGGTCAACCCGTACGCGTTTTCGCAGGCGATTGCCGAGGCGCGTAAAGCCGGCGATGAGGCTGTGATTATTACCGTGGGCGCTAAGCTATCAGGCACCAATCAGAGTGCCCGTACCGCACTTGCCGAGGCGCCGGGCGGCGACGTGTACGTGGTAGACAGCAACAACGTCACCCTGGGTGAGCGCGTTCTGGTCGAGTATGCCCTGCGCCTGGTGGACGAGGGCCGTAGTGCGGCCCAGATCGCGGCGGCCGTCGAGGCCGTCCGTGACCGCGTGGTCGTCATCGGCCTGCTCGAGACGCTGGAGTATCTGGTGCGCGGCGGTCGTCTGTCTGCTGCAGCTGGCGCTGTGGGCACGCTGCTCAATGTGAAGCCCGTGGTGGCTGTCGAGGACGGTCTGATCGTGCAGCTGGGCAAGGCGCGCGGTTCCAAGAACGGCCGCAACCTGCTGAACCAAAAGGTCGAAAAGTCAGGTGGCATCGACTTTTCCATGCCGCTGGCGCTGGGCTATACGGGCCTTTCGGATGCGGTGCTCAAGAAGTATGTCGAGGACAGCGCGGCACTGTGGGCTGGTCACACCGAGGGCGAACTGCCCGTTCACACCATTGGTGCCACCATCGGCACCCACGTAGGCCCTGGCGCCGTAGCCGTAGCCTTCTTCCAGCCCGCCAACTAACCGACCTGCCATAAACCACCGCAAAGGTGCCTGTCCCCTTTGCGGTGGTTTATGCTTTTCCGGGTGGAAGGGAGCGAGCAATGGCGTCTGAGAGCTTTTTTGAACGGGTGTACGAGGTGGTCGAGCAGATCCCCGAGGGGATGGTCGCCACCTACGGTCAGGTGGCGCTGCTTGCCGGTCGTCCACGAAGCGCGCGGTACGTGGGGTATGCCCTGCATAGTAATCCGCGCCCCGGCGAGATTCCCTGTCACCGCGTGGTGTTTGCCGACGGTCGCATTTGCGAAGGCTTTGCCTTTGGCGGCCCTGATGCTCAACGCGAACTTTTGCTGGGGGAGGGCGTGACGTTTACCGATCCCATGCATGTTGATCTCGCTACCTGTCGCTGGCCTGCCGGACTCTAGCGGCTCTGCCGTGGTCAAAACCACCACAAAGGTGCCTGTCCCCTTTGTGATGGTTTTCCGTTGCAGGTTTACCGGAGCTAACTTATGGAGAAGGTATGACGGCGCATATTGATGCTAGAAAGTAAACCACGGTGAACTATATTGGTTTCAGCAACGGAGCAGGCAATAGGCGATGAAAAAGCCTGCCCTGTTGAGTTTGATTCGCATTCCTCCCCTCTGTGCGATTCAACGGTGTACTTCGGGAACAGGCCCGCTGGCAACTAACTGCCGGCGGGCCTGTTCCTGTTTGTCGGGGGAGTGCGATGGGCGGAGCCGAAGCGGTCCGGCTCCAAAAAAAGGCGGACGCCGTAACGCCCGCCCTATAGCAATCGAAAGCTCAAGCCAGCAGATCGGTCTAGTACACCATGCCCATGGCATCCTGAACCTCTGCTAGGGTCTGCTCGGCGATCTCGTTAGCACGACGGTTGCCCTCGTGTAGGACGTCCTTCACATAGTCCAGATCGTTCTCGTAGCGCTGGCGACGCTCGCGGATCGGTGCGAAGTACTCGTTGACGGCCTCGGTCACGTACTTCTTGAGCTGGCCGGAGCCGCCCATGCCGATCTCCTCGGCAATTTCGACCTCGGAGCGACCGGTGCAGATGGCGGCCGTCGAAAGCAAACCGGACACGCCGGGGCGGTTCTCGGGATCGAACGTGATCATGCGCTCAGAGTCGGTCTGGCTCTTCTTGATGCGCTTAGCCGTCTCCTCAGCGGTCATCGAAATATTGATGGCGTTGCCGTAGCTCTTGCTCATCTTGCGACCGTCAAGGCCGGGCAGCAGCGGGGTCTCGGACAGCAGCGCGTCGACCTCGGGGAATACCTTGCCGTAGCGGTTGTTAAAGCGGCGTGCGATGGTGCGGGTGAGCTCGATGTGCGGCAGCTGGTCGCGACCGACGGGCACCACATTGCCCTTGCAGAACAGGATGTCGCAGGCCTGGTGCACCGGGTAGGTGAGCAGAAGGCCGGTGAGCTCGTGGCCCGAGGCCTCCATCTCGGCCTTGACCGTGGGGTTGCGCGCTAGCTCGGCCTCGGACACCAGCGACAGGAACGGCAGCATGAGCTGGTTTGCGGCGGGCACGGCGGAGTGCGCGTAGATCATGGTTTTGTCGGGGTCGATGCCGCAGGCAAGGTAGTCCATGACCATGTTGTACACGTTGTCCTGGATGTGCTCGGTGGTGTCGCGGTCGGTGATGACCTGGTAGTCGGCGATGAGCACGTTGGTCTTTGCGCCCATGTTCTGCAGCTCCACGCGGCCCTTGAGGGTACCGAAGTAGTGCCCCAGGTGCAAGCGTCCGGTGGGGCGGTCGCCGGTGAGCATGGTGAACTTATCGGGCGTTTTGGTCAGACCCTCGCGAATGGCGTTGCTCTTTTGCAGCGCGACTTCGTAGCTGTTCTCGTTTGGCATGATTGCTCCTAACGTATGTTCATGGGTCAAGATGATAACGCGTTTATTGGAGGGGCGGTGCGTAAGTAGGCGAGGGGCGGGAGAGGGGCGGGAGCGTGGTGCGGCTTGTGCGATGGGTACGGCGCGGCTGAGCTTGGCCAGCGGCGCCTGGGCGCATCCTCGGCAGCTTGCCCTAGAGCTTGTGGTGGCGCTCTTCCTTACGCTCTTCTGCTGCCTGCTCCTCCTGCTTAAAGGCGGGGTCGTCGGGGGTGACGAGCTCGTCCTCGTGCGTACGCTTGTTGTAATGGTGGCGCAGCACGGGCTCAAACAGATGCAGATGCTTGGCAAAGGCCGCCGAGCCAATGGCGAGCACGGTGAAGATGAGCACGCGCATGGGCACCTCGACCTGGTTAATCGCGGCGGCGCCGGCCGAAAGCATGATGCACCAGGCATAGATGAGCAGTACGGCCTGTTTTTGGTTGTAGCCTTCTTGGATCAGGCGGTGGTGGATGTGGCCCTTGTCGGCCTGCCCGATGCTAATGTGGGCGCGCTTGCGGCGCACGATGGCGCTAAACGTGTCGATGATGGGCACGCCGGCAACGATGAGCGGGATGATAAGCGAGGTGAGCGCGGCGGTGCGGCTCACGTTGAGCAGCGAGATGGAGCCCAGCGCAAAGCCCAGAAGCAGCGACCCCGAGTCGCCCAAGAAGATGCTCGCGGGGTTGAAGTTGTAGCGCAAAAAGGCCAGACAGGCGCCAAAGAGCGCAATGGAGAGCGCGGCGGCGTCGATGCGGCCCGAGAGAACGGCCATCGAAAACATGGTGAACGACGCGATGCCGCAGATGCCCGTGGCCAAGCCGTCGAGGCCGTCGATGAGGTTAATGATGTTGGTGAATGCCACCAGATAGATTACGGTGATGGGGTAGGCGAGCCATCCGAGCATGATTTCGCCGGGGGCAAACGGGTTGACGATGACGCCGATTTTTAGGCCGCCGATACAGGCGATAAGCGCGGCGAGGACCTGTCCGGCCAGCTTTTGCTTGGGCTTGAGCTGGAAGACGTCGTCGATAGCGCCGGTCGCAAAGATGACGGTAAAGGAGAGCGCCAGCATGGGATAGCTAATGTGAAGGCGCGGGTGCGGCACCAGGACGGGTGGCCAGCCTAGGTGCCAGGTGCCTAGGATTTGCACAATGCAGGCAACGACCAGGCCCAAAAACACCGCCGTTCCGCCCAAACGCGGGATGGGCTTGGTGTTGATGCGGCGCTTAGAAGGATAGTCGACGGCATCGAGCTTAATTGCCAAGCGCTTGACCAGGGGCACCGCGAGGAAGGTCGTGATAAAGGCCGCCGCTGCCACGCATAGGTACGGTATGTAGCTCGGGGATGAAGCCATGAATCTAAAAACCGCCAAGCGTCGAAGGAAAAGGTCAAAGGTTGCTACGCGGAAATGGCATAGCTGTCCCATGATACTCGACCGAGGGGGGTGCGGAGGTTTGCACCGTGCGATTATCACGCGCATACCAGATATTGGAATGTTGTCGATGGCTTGTCGGGATGCCGGCGGGGATCCATATGGACTGTATGGTGATTTTCGGCAAAAGAAAACCACCCCCCACGTTACGAAAATGAACCCACCTAAAACAGGTGGGTGCCCTCATCGACTGTTCCAGCGTCCTTAACAACGAAGGATACCTGTACTAAGCACGACTGTGTGGGCTCCCTAAATAAACGCGACGGTTCACCCAGTTGCTCCGCGGGGGGCGGAATACCTACATCATAAAGCGGCACTTTATCGATTCCAGTCTTGACATTACAAAAATCGTGTCGGACGATTACGGCGCCTTAGGGACGGAGCCGTCTACGCGGTCTGGCCCTTTACGTTTGAGCTGCTGAATCGTTGTTTTGGAGCATGGTTTTATGCCGACGTCGTTGACCGAACTTTTTTCGCCCGCCTGCCATTTGTGTCCGCGCCGTTGCGGTGCGGCGCGCGATGAGGGCGCGCGCGGCGTATGTGGTGCTAACGACACGCTCAGGGTGGCCCGCGCGGCGCTTCATATGTGGGAGGAGCCGCCTATCTCGGGCGAGGCCGGTTCGGGCACGATCTTCTTTAGCGGTTGCTCGCTTAAATGTATCTACTGCCAGAACCACGAGATCTCGACCGGCAATTTTGGCCTTGAGATTTCGCCTGAGCGCCTGGTCGAGATTATGCTGGAACTGCAGGACCAGGGTGCTAACAACATCAATTTGGTGACGGCGACGCACTATGCACACCTGTTGCCTGCCGCGATTGCCGCGGCACGGACGCGCGGGCTGGTCATCCCAATCGTCTACAACACGAGCGGTTATGAGCGCGCGAGTGCCGTGGCGGCGCTCGGCGACCTGGTCGATGTGTGGCTTACCGACTTTAAATATGCCGATGCCGGGCTTGCGCAGTCGCTCTCTCATATAAAGGATTACCCGCGTGTGGCCGTGTCGTGCCTGGCCCAGATGGCGCGCGAGATCGAGCGCCGCGGGGGAGAGTTGGTTGACGAGGACGGGCTTATGAAGCGCGGTATGATCGTGCGCCACCTGGTGCTTCCGGGGCATGCGGACGATTCGTGTCGCGTACTGGACCTAGTGTGGCAGACGGTGGGCGACGTGCCGATCTCGGTCATGAACCAGTACACGCCCAATGCGCTCATGCGCGAGCAGGGCGGCGACCTGGCACGCGCCGTGACGCGCGAGGAGTACGAGCAGGTGCTCGACCATGCCGACGACCTGGGCTTTACGACGATGTTCTGGCAAGAGGGCGGCGCGGTAGACGAGAGCTTCACCCCGGCCTTCGACACCACCGGTGTTCTTACCAGCGCAAAGTAGCGCGTTCGTCGATGATTTTTCTGGGACGGGGATTAAAAAATCATCGGGTGGCTCGGGCGTTCAAAAAGTAGTCAAAACAGCCCCGTCCCAAAAAGACTGGGTATTGGGCGTTGACAGTTGGCGAGCCGTAGGTAAAATATCAACTTGTCCTGGGGACGTAGCTCAGTTGGGAGAGCGCTGCCGTCGCATGGCAGAGGCCGAGGGTTCGACTCCCTTCGTCTCCACCCTTGGATTTGATAAGCCGCTGACATTGTGTCGGCGGCTTTTTTTAAAAGAAAGGGCTATACCATGGCCGAGCTTGAGTCCCAACCACTGTCTGCCGAGGAGCGCGCCGAGTTGGAAGAGCTCCGCGCTGAGAAGGCCCGCCGCGAGGCCCAGGAAGAGGCCCGCCGCGAGGCCCAGGAAGAGGCGCGCCGCGAGCGCAAGGAGCTGGCCGCCCTGCGCGCCGAGCGCGCGAAGGCCGAGAAGGCCGCTGCGAACGCCGCATCCGAGCGCAAGCCCGTGCCCGCACCCAAGCCCGCGCCCGCGCCCAGGCCCGCCGCCGCGAAGCCTGCGCCTGCCGCGCCCAAACCTCAGCCTAAAAAGGCCGCTCGTCCCAAGTCCGTCGAGCCCAAGCCGAGCCGTGACGAGATGACCTTTGCCCAGCGCATGGTTACCTCCAAGGAACCTACGGGCGAGAACGAGATCCCCGGCATGGCGCCGGCTCAAAAAATCATCATTGTCCTTGCTCTCATCGCGTTTGTCATCTTTATGGGCTACACGATCCTGACCAGCATGGGCCTGCTCTAACCGATTTGCATCGGGCGTCATGTCCGCATCCTATGCTCTCGTCTAACCCTCAAATTCTGTACCACACATCCGAAAGGTCGCCCCATGGCTTTGACCGACATCTCGCATCCCACCGACATTGCAATGCTCACCGATCTGTACGAGCTCACTATGGCCCAGGGCCTGTGGGAGAGCGGCAAGGCCAATGAGCAGGGTTGTTTTACCGCGTTTTACCGCGACCACCCCTTTGGTAGCGCCTACGCCGTCATGTGCGGTACCGCCGAGCTGCCCGAGCTGGTCGAGAACCTGCGCTTTACGCCCGAGGACATCGACTACCTCGCCTCGCTCCAGGCCCCAGCCGGCGGCGCGATGTTTAAACCCGCATTCCTCGATTACCTGCGTAACTTCCGCGCGCATGTGAACATTGACGCCGTGCCCGAGGGCGAGCTCGTCTTTCCGCGCGAGCCCATGGTGCGCGTCACCGGCCCCGCGCTGGAGTGCCAGCTGCTCGAGACGGCGCTGCTCAACATCGTCGGCTTCCAGACGCTTGTCGCCACCAAGACGGCGCGCGTGGTGCTGGCGGCGGACGGCCGTCCCGTGGCCGAGTTTGGCCTGCGCCGCGCCCAGGGTCCCGATGGCGGCTTGGCCGTCGCCCGCGCGAGCTACGTTGCCGGCTGTTCCTCTACGTCCAATGTGCTCGCCGGGCGCCGCTACGGTATTCCCGTCTTTGGCACGCATGCGCACAGCTGGGTGATGAGCTTCGATTCCGAGCTTGAGGCCTTCCGCGCCTTTGCCAAGTCGAGCCCCAAGAACTGTACGCTGCTCATCGACACCTACGATGTGCGCGAGGGCTGCGAGCATGCCATTACGGTTGCCAAAGAGATGGAGGCGGTGGGCGAGCGTCTGTCGGCTATCCGCATCGACTCGGGCGACCTCGCCAAGCTCTCCAAGTATGTCCGCGGCCGTTTTGATGCCGAGGGCCTGCCCTATGTGGGGATCTCGGTTTCCAACGATCTGGACGAGTACACGATTCAGTCGCTGCTCGACCAGGGCGCGCCCATCGATAGCTTTGGCGTGGGTACCAAGCTCGCGACCTGCTACGACCAGCCGGCGCTGGGCGGTGTGTATAAGCTTTCTGCCCGCCGTGCGAGCGAGGCGGACCCGTGGACGCCGGTGGTTAAGCTCTCCGAGCAGCCCTACAAGCGCACGATCCCGGGCGTGCAGCGCGTGCGCCGCTATTACGACGGCTTTGGCGGCCCGATCTGCGACATGATCTATGACGAGGATCATCTGTCGGGGGAGGGCGCCGCGCGTGGCAATACCCTCGTGGCCGTGAATGATGCCGCCCTGGTGACCGACGTGTCCGAACTTGAGTATCGTGAGCTGCTGGTGCCGATCGTGCGCGACGGCAGTGCGGTGGCTCCGCGTGAGAGCATCCAGGACGCGCGCGAGCGCTGTGTTTGGGCGCTCGATCATCTGGACGCAGCTTTCAAGCGCTTCCTGTACCCGCAGACCTATGTGGTGGGCATGGAGCAGGGCCTGGCTCAGGTGCGCGACGAGCTCGTGCGCAAGAATATGGCCGCGGCCTCGGCTTTCCCCTGGGCTCATTAATTCCTTGGGCGGTAGGGGCGAGTCACGCTCCCTTGGCCGCCAGCTCGGCCGTTCGCTGAACAGTTGATTGGTTTGACGTATGACGACTTCTTATAAAACGATGGTGGTAAAGATCGGTTCGTCCACGGTTGTGGGCGCCGATGGCAAGGTCAACCGCTCCTTTATCGGCGGGCTTGCCGATCAGGCCGCAGCCCTGCGCAAGCTCGGCTGGCGTCTAGTCGTGGTGAGCTCGGGCGCTATCGCCTGCGGCTATCCCGTGCTGGGCTTCGACCGCAAGCCGGTCGGCGACCTGCCGAGCCTGCAGGCTTGCGCCTCGGCTGGTCAGTGCATCATCTCGTCGGCCTACGACGAGGAGTTCCATGCGCGCGACCTGCTCACCTCGCTCGTGCTGCTCACGCGCCACGATACGGCCCGCCGCACGTCTTACCTGCACGCGCGCGACGCCCTGCTGCGCCTCGTGGAGCTGGGCGTGGTGCCGGTCGTCAACGAGAACGATACCGTCACCGTCGACGAGATCAAGTTTGGCGACAACGACACACTGGCGGCGCTTGTGAGCTGCCTGGTTTCTGCCGATCTGTGCGTGACGCTCTCGGACATCGATGGTCTCTATACTGCCAATCCGCATGAGGACCCCACGGCCGAGTTCGTCCCGGTCGTGCATAAGATCGATGCCAAGATTATCGCCTCGGCGGGTGATTCTTCCACATCGGTGGGCACGGGCGGCATGATTACCAAGATCCGCGCGAGCCGCATTCTGATGACGGCGGGCATTCAGAGCGTGATTTGCTCGGGCGAGGAGCCCGATGCGCTCGTGCGCCTCGCCCGCGGCGAGAGCGTGGGCACGCTGTTCGATCCGCCGGCGGAGCGTCTGGACATCGCACCCCGCAAGCTGTGGATCGCACTGGGCGACAAGGCGCATGGCTCGGTGACGGTCGATGATGGTGCTGCGAAGGCGCTGATCAGCCGTGGTTCTTCCCTGCTTGCGGTGGGTATTCGCGAGGTCGATGGTCAGTTTGTCGAGGGCGATGTGCTCGACGTGTGCGACCCGAGCGGCATGGTTGTCGCCCGCGGTATCGCCGAGGCCGATTCGGATGTGTTGGAGCTCGCCGCCGGACGCCGCCAGGACCAGATCGCCAGCAACCGCCTGCTGGCAGACCTGGCCGAGAAGCCGGCGATACACAGGGATAACTTGATCGTATTTGCATAAAGAAAGACAGCGCTGCGGATCGTTTCCCGCAGCGCTGTCTTTCTCGTGCCGGCACCTGGGGACGTTCCCTTTGTGCCGGCAGGTGGGGACACTCCTTTGCTAGAAGATCTGGCGTAGGTCTCCGCGGTTGAGGGCCTCGTCGAAGAGGTGCTTGAATACCACGCTGCCGTGCAGGCCGTCGTGCTCGAACTCGTTGGTCACCCAGGCGTGCGAGTTGCCCACGCGGTCGAGCGTGTCGAGCTGCATGCCCGAGTCCACGTACATGTCATCGAAGTACACCGCGGCCTGGAGCGGCACCTCGTTGCAGGCCAGGCGCTGCGGGTCGTAAATCTTGTCCCAGCTGGTGTCTTCCATCAGCAGGTCCATGGCGGGCTTGAAGGGCTTGAGCTCGGGCATCTGCTCAAACATCCACGGGAACATGGCCTCGCCGGTAAACATGAGCGGGCGCGCGAGCGTGTCGAACTCGGCGCGATGGGCCTTCTCCTCTGCCGCGGCCCAGCGAATGGGCATGGTGTCGCCGTCGGCGTAGATGAACTCCTGCAGTGTCCAGTACAGCGGGTTTGTACGCGTGTTGGTGCGCTCGAAGGCGCGCATCAAAAAGCTGTCAGATACCGAGGCGCCGCAGGTCAGCGTGCCGTCGCCGTCAACAAAAGCGTGATCGATAATCCAATGCATGCGCTCAAAGCTCGGCTTCATGCCAAAGTCGCTGCCCATGAGCTGTAGGCGCTCGACCGTCATCGGCGAGCCGTCGGGCAGCACGTGCTTCTGAGCCTCGAGCGCATCGGCCAGGGCGGCCACGCGCTCGACGTCAGCGGGGTAGCGGTCATAATACTGCTGCGTCTTGGCGGCCATGCGCGGGAAGGTGTGCGCGTAGACCTCGCTTGCGCTCGCCGGCACGTGGGGGATTCCGCCGCAGGTGAAGCTCGCCGCCACGCCCTCGGGGAAGAGCGACAGGTAGCTCAGCGTCAAAAAACCGCCGTAGCTCTGGCCGAGCGTGACCCACGGCTTGCCGCCAAAGCCCACTAGGCGCAGGTACTCAAAATCGCGCACGATGGAGCTGGCAAGATGGCGCTTGAGGAAATCCGCCTGCGAGCGTGCTGTGTCGGCACCGGCGGCCGTTGCGCGATCACCCTGTGCCTTGATCGTGCGTCCGTCCACGCAGCTACTGCGTCCGGTGCCGCGCTGGTCGGGAAGGACCACGCGGAAGTGCTTGACGGCCTCCTCGATCCAGCCGTCGCTTGTGGGCGACAGCGGACGCGGGCTCTCGCCGCCGGGGCCGCCCTGCAAAAACAGGAGCAGCGGCAGATCGTCGTTGATGCGGTCAGGCGCGCAAGCCACGCGGTAGAAGAGCTTGATGCTCTCGGGCGCGCCGGCGATTGGTGCCGGCATAGCGCCGCGGCGCATGGTGCTGCCGACGGCCAGGAGCATCGGCTCCAGGCCGCGCCAGTCAAGGGGGACGTCGATGCTGTGGTCCTCGACGTAAAGGCCGGGGACGTGGTACGAAGTGATGAGGGCCATGTGAGTCTTCCGTTCGTTGCGGTGTTTCGGGTTGACCAATTCTACCGCCGCGGGCGAGGCCATGTGCAAATCGGCTACCATGGTTGCAAACTTCTAGGAGAAAGGGCCGCCCATGTCGGTCGATATAGCCACGTATGTCCACGATCTTGCCGTTGCCGCCAAGGCAGCGTCGGCCTCGCTTGCCACGGCGAGCGATGAACAGCGCCAGGAGGCCGTGCGCGCCATGGCCGCAGCACTGCGCAACGGTGTCGACTCCATCGTCGCCGCCAACGAGCTCGATATGTCCGCCGCGCGCGATGCGGGTACCTCGGCCGGACTGCTCGATCGTCTGCTGCTGACGTCCGAGCGCGTCGAGGGCATGGCCGCCGGCCTGGAAAAGCTCGCCGAGCTGCCCGACCCCGTGGGCCGCGTGCTCGACCACCGCGTGCTTGCAAGCGGCGTGGACCTGACCCGCGTGAGTGTGCCGTTGGGCCTGGTCGCCATGGTCTACGAGGCGCGCCCCAACGTGACGGCCGACGCCGCGGGCATCTGCATCCGCACCGGCAACGCCTGCATTCTGCGCGGCGGCTCGCTGGCCTATCACTCGTGTGCCATGATCGCCGAGCTGCTGGCCGATGCGCTCGAGGCCAAGGGCTTCCCGCGCGAGGCCGTGTCGATGATCGAGTCCACCGACCGCGAGGCCACTGGCGAGCTTATGAAGTTCCGCGGTATTGTCGACGTACTCATTCCGCGCGGCGGTGCAGGCCTGATCCAGCGCTGCGTGCGCGAGTCGCTTGTGCCGGTGATCGAGACGGGCACGGGCAACTGCCACATCTACGTGCATGAATCCGCCGACTTTGATAAGGCGCTCAACATTATCGTTAATGCCAAAACCCAGCGCGTAGGCGTGTGCAATGCCGCCGAGTCGCTGCTGGTCGACCGTGCTGTGGCCGATGCGTTTTTGCCCGCGGTCGTTGCCGTGCTGCACGACCACGGTGTGCTCATTCACGGCGACGAGGTCACGTGCGCCGCGTGCGCCGACGCCGGCTTTGTAGAGGGCGATGACTACGTCGCCGCGACTGAGGAGGACTGGGGTCGCGAGTACCTGGCGCTCGAGATGAGCGTGAAGGTCGTGGCAAACGAGGACGAGGCCATCGCACACATCAACCGCTACGGCACGATGCACTCCGAGGCCATCGTTGCCGAGGACACGGATGCTTGCGAGCGCTTCCTGGATGCGGTCGATGCCTCGGCCGTATATGCCAACGCCAGCACGCGCTTTACCGACGGCGGCGAGTTTGGCCTGGGCGCCGAGATCGGCATCTCGACCCAAAAGCTCCATGCCCGCGGCCCCTTTGCCGCCGAGGCCCTCTCCACCTACAAATACAAGCTCCGCGGCACCGGCCAGGTCCGCCCCTAAACCCCTCGTAAACGAAAACCACCACAAAGGTGCCTGTCCCCTTTGTGGTGGTTTTAGGTGGCGTGGGTGGTTAGGCCTGGAAAGTATCGCGGTCGGGGGCGAAGGACTGCATGGCCGCGATGGTGCGGTCAAAGAGCTCGGGGAGCTCCCAGCCCAACATCTCGGCGCCCTGCGAAATCACGTCGCGCGAGCAGCCGGCGGCAAAGCGCTTGTCCTTGAACTTCTTCTTGAGCGACTTGGTCGTAAAGTCCATAACGCTCTTGCTCGGGCGCATGATGACGGCGGCGCCGATCAGGCCGGTGAGCTCATCGCAGGCAAACAGGATCTTTTCCATCTGCAGCTCGGGTTTGGGCAGCGAGGTGTTGAAGTCCGACGTGTGCGTCTGGATGGCGCGAATGAGCTCGGGAGACGCACCTTCGCCCTCAAGAATCTCGGCAGCATAGATGGTGTGGTTCATGGGGTCGTCCTCATGCTCCTCCCAATCCAGGTCGTGCAGCAGACCGACGATGCCCCAAAACTCCTCGTTCTCGGGGTCGAACTCGCGCGCAAAGTAGCGCATAGTGCCCTCGACCGTCTCGCCATGGGTGATATGGAACGGGTCCTTGTTGTGCTCATTGAGCAGTTCGAACGCGCGGTCGCGGGTGATTCCGGCGGTAAGCGGCTCTGCCATAGGAGACTCCTTGTGCTCGTGGGTATCGATAAGAATGAATACTACTAGAACAAGAAAACCACCACAAAGGTGTCTGTCCCCTTTGCGGTGGTTTTGGCGCGGATGGGTTAGTTGAGGGCGGCTTGGGCTAGGCGGGCTTCGGCGGCCTCCTCGGTGACGCCCAAGGCCACGGCGAACTCCTCGATGGAGCGGCGCTTGGCCTCCTTGAGTACGCGCATGTAGTAGGAGCTGGGCTTTTTATCAGCTTCCTCGGCCTGGCGAATGCGGTGCATCATGGTCTTTGCCACGCGGACCGTCTCGGGCGCGCCCAGCTTGAGCTGCTGCTTAAAGTGCGTCTCCTCAAGTGAGCTGTTGCGCTCGGTAAAAGTGTCGCACTCCAGCTCGTCATAGTGGCTCAGCAGGTGCTCGGCATCTTGCTGCGAGATGGCGGCGTGCAAACGGTCGGCCTGCGCCACGGGGTACATGAGAATCGTCTGTGCATGTCCCTGCTTGGTCTCGAGCAACAGCATGGGCTGCGGTGTGTCGTCCCTAAAACCGACGACGGTGCAGACTCCCTGACCCGGATGAATGACGTGTTGACCGATTGAGAACATGCTACCTCCAACTTATACGAATTTACGTATGTCTAGAATAACACGCTGACGTGCGCAAACCCTTACTTTATGCAGGAAAAGCACACAACTCTGATAGGTAAGAGTATTCGATAACAGACGCAGCTCATTCACACCTTTATGCATTTTCAACGCCTGCATAATCTGCAGGCAGACCGGCATCTTTGAGTGACTCCATACAAGCTGTAGTCATTTTTGTGCATATGCAATATCGATTGGCTTTACCCTGCGACAGTGCCCGTCGCTTGTGATAGAGTGCTACAAACTCTGGCTTTTGCCCTACGAGTGACCAAGAGCTCGGGGGCTTTAACACAAGGAGGATCTATGCCCGAGAAGATTGAAGAGCTGGTACGCGCTGCGCTTGCTGCGGCCCAGGAGGCCGGCGACCTTTCCGCATTTGAACTTGACGATTGCGCTATCGAGCGACCGGCTGACACTTCTCATGGCGAGTGGACCTCTACCATGGCCCTGAAGTCCGCCAAGCTGGCCCACTGCGCCCCGCGCAAGATCGCCGAGGCCATCGTTGCCCATATGCCCGAGGACCCCGCGATCGAGAAGGTCGAGATTGCAGGCCCCGGCTTTATCAACTTCTACCTCTCCGTCGCCGTCAAGAATGCCATCTTTGGCGAGGCTCGCGAGAAGGGCATGGACTTCGCTAAGTCCAACGTCGGTGGTGGCCTGAAGACCCAGGTCGAGTTCGTTTCCGCCAACCCCGTCGGCCCCATGCACATCGGCCACGGCCGCTGGGCCGCGCTGGGCGACTCGCTCTGCCGTGTGATGGACCACGCCGGTTACGACATCCAGCGTGAGTTCTACATCAACGACCACGGCTCTCAGATGAACACCTTCGGCAACTCCATCAGCACGCGCTATATGCAGCTTGCCGACATCATCGCCAAGCAGGGCGTGGATATCGACGAGGCTCACAAGCTGCTGATCGCCGACCGCGACGCCTTTGTTGCCGACGAGAACGACGAGCACCCCGAGACCCATCCGTACCAGGATAACTTTGCCGAGACTCTGGGCAAGGACTCCTATGGCGGCGACTACATTATCGACGAGGCCGCCGAGTTCTGGCGCACCGACGGCGATAAGTGGGTCAACGCCGATCCGCAGGAACGCATGGAGAGCTTCCGCGAGCGCGGCTACGTAAAGATGGTCGACAACATGCGCGACCTTTGCCACGCCGTTAACTGCGACTTCGATCGTTGGTTCTCCGAGCGCTCGCTGTATGTGAAGGACACCGAGGGCGAGACCGCCGGCACCTCCGCCGTCGACCGCGCTTTTGAGAAGCTCGACAAGATGGGCTACCTCTACACCAAGGACGGCGCCCTGTGGTTCCGTTCCACCGACCTGGGCGATGACAAGGACCGCGTTCTGATCAAGTCCGATGGCGAGTACACCTACTTCGCCTCCGACGTTGCCTATCACTGGGATAAGTTCCAGCGCGTCGACCACGTCATCGACATCTGGGGCGCCGACCACCATGGCTATATCGACCGCGTCCGCTGCGTCTGCGACGCTCTGGGTTACCCCGGCAAGTTTGAGGTTCTGCTGGGCCAGCTCGTCAACCTGCTGCGCAACGGCAAGCCCGTCCGTATGTCCAAGCGTAAGGGCACCATGGTGACCCTGCAGGAGCTCGTCGACGAGGTCGGCTCCGATGCCGCTCGCTACACGCTCATCTCCAAGAGCTCTAACCAGATGGTCGACTTCGATATTGAGGCCGTTAAGAAGCGCGACAACTCCAACCCGGTGTACTACGTGCAGTACGCTCACGCCCGCGTGTGCTCCATCCTGCGCCGTGCCGCTGACGTTACGCCCGAGCAGGCTGACGAGATGGGCATGAAGGCCGTCGCCGCCAAGGCCATCGGTGAGAACGTCGATTACTCGCTGCTGACCGACCCGACCGAGCTCGCCCTTTCGCGCAAGCTCAACGAGCTCACCGACCTCATCGCCAGCTGCGCTCGCGACCGCGCCCCGTTCCGTCTGACGCACTTTGCTGAGGAACTCGCCGGCGACTTCCACAGCTTCTACGCTGCCTGCCAGGTTCTGCCGAGCGAGGGCCGTCCCGTCGATCCCGAGCTTTCGCGCGCCCGTCTGGCTGCTTGCGACGCCGTCCGCGTGACGCTCGCTCTGGTGCTCACCCTCGTTGGCGTTTCCGCGCCCGAGCAGATGTAATCTGCGGGTCATTTGACCGTGTAGGTTCGGCCTTGCTGAGCCCTATAAGCCCGATCTCCATGCGGAGGTCGGGCTTTTTTCGTTTGGCGGGGCTTTTGGGCGTGTTGGAAAATGCTACAAAAAAGCAACTGCACCGCTTTACGGGGCTGAATCGCTGCCTGGCGACCATAGCGACAGCAGTGAAAATAAAACCGCAGGTAGACGGTTTATTGTTTCTTGAAAATGCAGGTATGGTTGGCTTGCATCATTCAGGCCCCGTAATCCGGCATAGTTTTGAAAATTGTCCCTTGGGGACGGGGAAAACGGATCATTTTTGTCTCGTGGAGGGGTGGCGGGATACCGTCCGCCACGAATTGGGCTCATCTCCTACGTTTGGACGCATATCCCGAACCATGCCGAAAAGTACGATATTAAAATCGCAGGTAGCAGACTCGTTGTTTTTGAAAAAACAAGGGTATGGTCAGGGGCCCGGGGGTAAACGTAGTAGATGGGCGCGATTTGTGGCTCGGCCATTCCGGATGCCACGGCTTCACTCCTCTGACGCGACATTTCAGGCGCTTTTGAGGAGGAGTGTCCCTGATGACTGGGTGTTTAAGAGCGTTCCCAATGACTAAGTTGCAGGTGGCGGCGGTTGTGTTACACTAACGCTGCGTATATGACGCAAATATCTCGATACAGATCAATGATGTCCGTCGGTATTTGACGGAGCTAGACTGTTTAGCCGCCCTGAAGGTTTATGCAGGGAGCATGTGATCACAGGGCTTGAAAAGAAAGTTGAGCAAACACTGTGTCTGATCAACAGCAAGAAAACGAAATAACGACGACGCAAGCCGCTCCCGCTGCACCGGTTGCGTCGGACCAGGTCGCGGCGCCCGCGCAAGCCTCGGCTCCTGAGACGCCTAAGGCTGCTTCGACGCCTACGCCTTCAGCGGCTGAGAAGGCCGTGCCTGCAACTGGTGAGGAGGCTGCTCCGGCAAAGCCCAAGCGTACGCGCCGCACGGTCAAGCCTGCCACTGACGGCGAGGAGGTCACCAAGCCCAAGCGCCGTACCACGCGCACGACGCGCGCCAAGCGCACCGTTGCAGCTGACTCCTCGGCGCCGATTTCCGATGAGGTCGCGCAGGCACGTGCGTTGGCGCAGATTAGCGAGGCTCAGGTGGTGCGCGCCCGCCGTCGTGCTGCCGAGCGCGAGGCCGCGGCTCTGACCGAGCTTGCAGCTCCGTCTGTGTCCGAGACGCCTGCCGCTACCGAGACCCCTGTCGCCGACCAGCCGACCGAGAAGCCGGTACCACGCACACGCCGTCGCACGGCTGCTAAGGCCGAGCAGGTTGCCGATCAGGTAACCCCCGAGCTCACTGAGGCTTCGGTCCGTTCCGCGGCAGGGGAGGGCACATCGCCTGTTGAGCCCGCTGCGCCTGTCGAGGCCAGCGAAGTTCCCGTTGTCGATCCGGCTTTGCGCCCGCACCGTCGCGGTCGCAAGCCCAAGGCCTTCGTCGAGGCAGAGAAGGCCGCAGCCGCAGCTGCAGCCGCTCGGGATGCTGCGGCGACCGCCGAGTCTGCAACCGCTGCCGATGCACCCGTCCAGGATGCTACGACTTCCGAGACCGCTCCCGCCGATGTCGAGCCCGCCGACGTCCGCCCTGGTCGCAGCCATCGTACTGCTGCTAAGCGCACGTCCAAGGCCAAGGCTGCCAAGAAGGGCGCGTCCGAGGATTCGGCCGAGACGACCGCCGATGCATCGACTGATGCCGCCGAGCCCCAAGACGTCGAACAGTCTGCGTCCGAGAAGCCCAAGCGCGGTCGTAAGAAGTCCGCTAAGGCCAAGGCGTCCGAGCAGCAGGCTGATGTCGAAGCACAGGTCGATTCCGGCGCCGAGGCCAATGGCGCCGCTTCGGCCAATGCCGACGCCGCTGCAACTGATGGCGCCGCGCCCGCCGAGGCCGAAGACGGTGCTCGCCCCAACCGTCGCCAGCACAAGCGCAACGACGAGCGCAATGAGCGCAAGGACGAGCGCAACAACGACCGTCGCAACCGCCAGCGCGATCGCAAACAGCGCAACAAGGAGCGCAACGCCGCCCCCACCGAGCCCACGCTTTCGCGTGAGGAGCTCGCTGCCATGAAGGTCGCCGAACTGCGCGAGAAGGCCAAGGAGTTCGAGATCGAGACGACCGGCAAGAAGAAAGCCGAGCTCGTCGAGGAGATCTACGTCACCGCCGCGAAGGCCGAGGGCTTCCGCGACATCAAGGGCATCCTGCAGATTCGTCCGGACAGCTCCGGTATCATCCATGCCCACGGTTACATGAAGTCCAACGACGACGCCTTCGTCCCCGCCTACCTCATCCGCTCCGCGCGTCTGCGCACGGGCGACGTCATCGAGGGCTCGCTTCGTCCTTCGCGCGGCGGCGACAAGCGCGCCGGCCTCGCCAAAATCACGACCGTCAACGGTCTAGACCCCGAGCAGATTCGCAACCGCCCCAAGTTTGGTGACCTCACCCCGGTCTATCCCAACGAGCCGCTGCGCATGGAGCACGGCAAGGACTCCATTACCGGTCGCGCCATCGACATCGTGTCGCCGATCGGCAAGGGTCAGCGTGGCCTGATCGTGTCCCCGCCCAAGGCCGGCAAGACCACAATCCTCAAGAAGATCTGCCAGTCTATCTCGATTAACAACCCCGAGGTGCACCTCATCTGCCTGCTCGTCGACGAGCGTCCCGAAGAGGTCACCGATATGCAGCGTTCCATCAAGGGCGAGGTTGTGGCGTCGACCTTCGATATGCCCGCCGACAACCACACTCGCGTGGCAGAGCTCGTCATCGAGCGCGCCAAGCGCATCGTGGAGCTGGGCGGCGATGTTGTGGTGGTGCTCGACTCCATCACGCGTCTTGCCCGCGCCTACAACTTGGCGGCGCCCGCCTCGGGCCGCATCCTTTCGGGCGGCGTCGATTCGGCGGCCCTGTACCCGCCCAAGCGCTTCCTGGGCGCAGCCCGTAATATCGAGAACGGTGGCTCGCTCACCATCCTGGCCTCTGCCCTCATCGACACCGGTTCCAAGATGGACGAAGTCATCTTTGAGGAGTTCAAGGGCACCGGTAACATGGAGCTTAAGCTCGACCGCGACCTGGCCGATCGCCGCATCTTCCCGGCTATCGACCCCGTTGCCTCCGGTACGCGTAACGAGGACCTGTTGGTCGACGAGCAGATGCGTCCGTTTGTCTTTGGTCTACGTCGCATTCTTGCCGGCATGAACAACACCGAGCGCGCGGCCGCATCGTTTATCAAGGGTCTTAAGGGCACCAACACCAACCAGGAGTTCCTGGTGCGTTCGGCCAAAAAGCACAGCGACTACGAGCAGACGTTCTAGGTTGTCATCCACACGCAGCGTTAATCATCAATGCGATAAAGGGTCGGGGCTTTGAGCCTCGGCCCTTTTCTATATCGCCGCTTCGCACTTATTTTTGACCATAAGACTGGCAAGCAGCAGGTTTCCCGTTTCAATCCGACATCGTCGCTTGCAATCGACAGGGCGGTTTCGCATAATAGCTTTTAAGCTTCGCGACGGAAAACGCAGATGAAACGAACCATATACCGTTGCTTTGGGGCATAGCCCCGCTTCATCTTCTCTCGCGCAGCCAACTGAATGATGCGATTTGGGTGCTTGAAGATGGGGAGAGCTCATGGCTTCTTCTGATGCAACACAACGAGCAGTCCTTGCCGGACTTTCGTGCGGGATCGGCCTTGCCGCTCCCGTGGTTATGTATGCCGCGACGCTGCCGTTTTCGTCGGTGAACGAGACAGTCGTGGCGGGTGCGGTTCCCTTCGCCGTGGGCGCGGTGGCGGGCGTGGGTATCTATGCCGCCTCGCTGGGTATCTCCGAGTACCGTGCGCAGCGTGAAGAGCGTCTGTTCCAGCCTGATGCCATGGGCGGTGCCGCCAATCTCAATCAGCATCAAAGCGAGTTCAAGTCCGCCTCGATTCCAGCTCAGCAGCAGGATGCGACTCCTTACGCTGCGGCTTCTGCTTCTCAGGCTCAGGCGGAGCAGTCTACCTCGGCATTCCTTTCCGGCCTAACTGGTGCGTTCCAGCGCCGTCATGCCGATGATGGTGTCCCTACCATCGCTCGAGCCGCAGATGCCATGGACGAGGCCGAGGCTTGGTCCATGATCGACAGTATGCTCGACGACGATTCGCCGGTGAGCTGCGACCCTGCGCGCTCGCGCGACGTCTATCAAGTCGCCATCGACGAGCTCACCAATGGCGGGCAGACCGGCTCCTTCAATCGCGACGACATCGCCGCCGCGGCGCGTGCCGTGTCGGGCTCCCAGGCCGCCCCTGCGGGCAGCACGGCGGCTTTCGTGGCACTCGTTGCCAACGCGGCAGCCAATAACGCCTACAACGCTACCTCGGCGGACGCGAACGCTTCTGCCGACAATTCGTACGTTGATGAAGCCATGACTGCGGACGAGGAGGCCGTTGCCGACCGCCGTGCCGCCGAAAGCTCGTTGTGGGGCGCTCCTGCCCAGCAGCAGGCGGCTGAGGCTGCGCCGTACAATGCAAACCTCGCCAGCATGCCTATCATCTCCGGTGCCGCGGACATCGATCTCGATGACCTCGATGAGCCTGCAGCCATCACCGCATCGATTGATGCCCAAGATCGCATCGACACCGGCGACCTTCCAGATGCCTCGCTCGAGGTTGATGTCCCCATGGCTGATTACTCGGGCCACGAGGGCATGTGGGCCGCCGCCACCGCGATTCTGGATGAGATTGACGAGCCTGCTCCTGTTGCAGCCCCCGCTCCCGTCGCTGCCCCTCAGCCTGCTGCTCCCGCCTATGTCGGCCGTCACAGTGCTGTGTTCCCCGAGGATACTGCCCGTATCTCGCGCGAGAGCATCGAGCGGGCCGAGGCTATTGCCGCCGGCATTATGGAAAACCGTCGTCACGAGCGCGTCAATCAGATCCTCGAGGAAGAGATCGAGCGCCTGCAGTCCTCAACCGCCAAGCGTACGGGCCGTGCCTATCTGAGCGTTATCGAGGGCGGTACCGCCAGCTTCGCGCCGCTCCGCGCGGAGGCATAACTTCTGCATGGTTAAGATCAATCGAAAATGGGCGGTTGTAACCTGCCTGATGGCGCTCTTGATCTGGGTCAATTCGCTGGTTCCCGGCTCGGGGTCGGGCTCGCTGAGCCTAACGGTCATGGAAGCTATCCGCAGTTTCCTGCACGGCGTGGGACTTCCATATGAATGGGTGACCAACTTTGTTGTTCGCAAGTGCGCGCATTTTACCGAGTATATGGTGCTCGGCATCCTGGCAACGCACGCCTTTGATTTTGAGGGCCGGCGCACCTTTGACGTGCTGCTGCCCACGGCGGTGTTCCTGCTGCTGATTCCTTCGATCGACGAGACGATTCAGCTCTTTGTGCCGGGACGCGCCGGCATGATCACCGACGTGATGATCGACTGCTGTGGAGCGGCAACGGGCGTTGTGCTCCGATATATCTTACGGTCGCTGATGTGCGCCAAAAAGGCCGCCTAGGACGTATTGTTTGGTCCTAGGCGGCCTTTTTTATTTGAGGGCTTATATGAGGTGTGGTGGCGTCGTTCTGTAGGTCGGATTTGCCGGGCGCGCCACGCCCTGTGGGTGCGTCTGCTACTGAAGCGCCTGTGCGCCCAGGGCCAGGCAACCCATGATGCCCTGCTTGCCCTCGAGGCTGTTGTTGACGATGTAGTTATCGATGTCGTTGACCTCGGGCGTGACGATATAGCCGTTGAGCATCTCGGCGCACTTTTTGCGTGCGAGCGGCACGATGGGGGTGTGGTCGGCCACGCCGCCGCCGATGATGATCTTTTGCGGCGCGTAGCACAGCGTGTAGGTCATGAGTGCTTGTGCCAGATAGCCGGCGAGCAGGTCCATGGCCTCCGGGTCATCGGCCATGTCTCCGGCGCTCTTGCCATCCCAGCGCTTTTTAACGCCGGGACCGGCGATGAGGCCCTCTAGGCAGTTGTCGTGGAAGGGGCAGGCGCTATGCTCGCCGATGGTGTCGCGCGGGTCGCGCGTGACCAGGATGTGGCCGGCCTCGGGGTGCATCATGCCGTGCACGAGCTTACCGCCCGAGAGCACGCCGGCGCCCACGCCGGTACCGATGGTCAGGTAGACCACGTCCGTGAGGCCCTGGGCGCAACCAAAGGTGACCTCGCCCAGGCAGGCGACGTTGACGTCGGTGTCGTAGCCGCAGGGGATATTGAGCTCGTTTTGGATAGTGCCCAGCAGGTCGAAGTAGCGCCATGCCGTTTTGGGCGTCTCCAGGATCTTGCCGTATTGGGGCGAAGCGGGGTTGACTGCGGTGGGGCCAAAGGCGCCGATGCCCAGTGCGGCGATGCCCTTGTCGGCAAACCATGCATTGACGGCCTCAACGGTCTCCTGCGGGGTCGTGGTCGCGATCTGCTCACGCTCCAGGACCGTACCGTCTGCATAGCCCGTGGCGCAGACCATCTTGGTGCCGCCGGCCTCGAGCGCTCCGATAAGCTGCTGTTCTGCCATAGTATTCCTCTCTCTGGGACGAGTTGCTCCGTGACTAAAGTATAGGGCTCTAAACCATTTAAGAAAGCGCTATAAAAAGAAGCCTCGCAACGTGGCGGGCGGTGCGGGGCTTCTTTGGTTGCTTTAGTTGCCGGGCCGTCCTTACCCGCGCGGCTTGATTTTATCACGTAGCGACTTGAGGTTCTCCAGTGCCGCGTTAAGCGTCTCGTCCCGCTTGGCAAAGTGGAAACGAATCAGATGGTTGACGGGCTCGCGGAAGAAGCTCGAGCCGGGCACGGCGCCCACGCCCACCTTGGATGCGAGGTCCTCGCAGAATTCGAGGTCGCTGTCATAGCCAAACTCAGAGATGTCCATCATGACGTAGTAGGCGCCCTGCGGCACGTTATGCTCAAGACCGATGCTATCGAGCCCCTGGCAGAACAGGTCGCGTTTGGCGGTGTAGAGGTCGAGGACCTCATCGTAATAGCTGTCGTCGAAGTTGAGGGCGGTGACAACGGCTTCCTGCAGGGGAGCGGCGGCACCCACGGTGAGAAAGTCGTGGACCTTCTTGATACGCTCGGTGATCTCGGCAGGGGCGATGGTGTAGCCCAGGCGCCAGCCGGTGATGGAGTACGTCTTGGACAGCGAGCTGCAGCTGATGGTTCGCTCGAACATGCCGGGCAGCGTGGCCATATAGACGTGCTCGTGGGGCGCGTAGACGATGTGCTCGTATACCTCGTCGGTAATGCAGTAGGCGTCGTACTTTTTGCAGATGTCGGCGATGAAGGTGAGCTCCTCGCGCGTAAAGACCTTGCCGCAAGGGTTGGAAGGGTTGCACAGGACGATGGCCTTGGGGTCGTTGTCGCGGAAGGCCGCCTCGAGCACCTCACGGTCAAAGTCGAATGTGGGCGGGTTGAGCGGCACGTAGATGGGCTCGGCACCCGAAAGGATCGTGTCGGCGCCGTAGTTCTCGTAGAACGGCGAGAAGATGACGACCTTGTCGCCGGGGTTCGTGACCGTCATCATGGCGGCCATCATGGCCTCGGTGGAGCCGCAGGTGACTACGATATTCTCGTTGGGGTTCACCGGCATGCCCATAAAGTGCTCCTGTTTGGCGGCGAGCGCCTCGCGCATGGCCTGGGAGCCCCAGGTGATGGAGTACTGGTGATAGAGCGGCTTGGGGTCGCTGGCGATGGCGCTGAGGCTGTTGAGCAGCTGCGCCGGGGGATCGAAGTCGGGGAAGCCCTGCGAGAGATTGACAGCGCCGTACATATTGGAGATGCGTGTCATGCGGCGGATGACCGAATCGGTAAACGTTGCCGTACGGTTGGAGAGTTCTTTCATGCCGGTCCTTTCGAGGATTTACAGTGGGGCAAGTTTACTCCTATGAAACCGGTGGGATTTGCTCGAAATGGTCTCGAAAAACTCTTTTCAAAATTCTTGAAAATTGGGGCTTGCATCGCGTAGCGTTCCTTGCAATAATAGTCGAGCGCGAAGCGCACAGGACACGGTGGGTGTAGCTCAGTTGGCTAGAGCGACGGGTTGTGGTCCCGTAGGTCGAGGGTTCGAGTCCCTTTACCCACCCCAGTTCTTGCTTCGTGTTGATATCGGGTCGTTAGCTCAGTTGGTAGAGCAGGGGACTCTTAATCCCAAGGTCCAGGGTTCGAACCCCTGACGGCCCACCACACGATATCTCCTCTAAAGTCCGCCACAACGGACTTTAGCTTTGGGTCGTTAGCTCAGTTGGTAGAGCAGGGGACTCTTAATCCCAAGGTCCAGGGTTCGACCCCCTGACGGCCCACCAAAGCATGTTAAGACGGTCAGCAAAAGTTGACCGTCTTTTTTGTTAACCTCGCATGGGGTCGAACCCGTCGGGGCGCGGAGCTGAGGAAATGCGTAAGCATTTGCCAGCGAAGCGCGCAAGGCGCGAAGCGCCGCAGCGACCGCCTGCGCAGCAGGCTGACCCCCTGACGGCTCACCCAAAGCATGTTAAAGCGACTGGCTTAGGCTGGTCGCTTTTTTGTTGACCTCACATGGGGTCGAACCCGAAAGGGCACAGCCGCTTTCACAGATCGAGCTTACCCTGGGGATCGGTAAAACCGTCAGTACCCTCCTTGAGTTTCTTCTCGTCTGCCTTCACGCGACGCTCGAGCTTTTTTGTATCCTCGGCAGGCGGTAGGTTCTCGGGGACAATTCCGCGGTCGATGAGGCTGCCACGCACGCTTGTGTTGTTCTCGACGTGCTCTTGCTTGATCTGGTCCAGGCCGTACAGGTCGTGTTCCTCGGCGTTGAAGGCCGTCATCGAGTTCGTAAGGTCCTTTGCTTTGATGAGGACATCGGCTAACCTGTCCGCCAATGCCGCGCTCTTGGGTACGCCGAGCTGCTGCTTCATTTCCGCCGTGCTTCTGCCGCCGAATAACGCCTCATCGCCCTTTGACTTGATGATCGCGAATCCTTTGGAGTCCACGCCGCGTTTGAACGCAATACCCGAAGCTGTTTCTCTGAATCGGATAGCGAGTGGCGCGCCTGCAAGCGCTGAATCTCTGCGAAGCGCTGCTCTATGAGCTCTTGGCGGCGCGTCTGCACGGCAAAGTCTGCCTGGGCGAGCGCGATCTCTGGCTTGTTTGAATCTCCGTTCTGTGCGATTAAATAGCATGCATAGCGCGTAAGTTTGTAGTCTTTAACCGCGCGAGCGGCGACACCGGCAGTTACCATTTTCGTGGTATCACGAAAATGGGAATCAACTGGAGTTTTGTTTGTTTCGCACGAGACTTTTGCCCTCTTAACAACTTCGGCGAAGTTCTCCCATCGAGTGTACCCCATGGGTTCCATTAAATCGCGTGCGAGTCAATACTCAACGCCGTCTTCCACATTGGCGTAGCTATCAAGTTTGACACGCCACTTCTCGATATCACTACTGTCCATATCTCCTCCTCGCTGGTCTATTGTCTGTGCGGGCTTTGCCCGCTCTGTATTCAGAATTAGGATACGCTGCCGTGCGGACACGAATAGGCCCCGTGCCACCTCGAGCTCACGGGGCCCATAGATATCGATTAGTTGTGTTCTGCTTTAGATGGGTGTCCAGTTTAGTCCGTTCGATAGTGCGATCCGAGGCTTTCGGTTCGCTTGCGCATGGCTTTGACCATTTCCTGTGCTAGTTGAATCTGCGATTGCAGGCGGGCGAGGGCTGCGATTTCGCTGTCCTGAGCTTTCTGTGTGCTCAAGGTCGTTGCCTCCGTCTTCAAGCCCTCAAGATCGTGTAGTGCCTTGGATAGGCCCCCTTCGGTGCGGTTGATCATACAATGGGTACTCATCGTGTGCTTAAGGCTGCGTGTCAGGCGATCGGCGACTGTTGTGGCAATGCCGTACTGGGGGAGGGCGATATCCGCCTTCGGGGCCTCCTCAGGTGTATTCTGTGCTGCTTGGGCTGCCGATGCGCCCGCGATGCGCCCAAACACTATGCCGTTGGCGCTTGACAAGCCACCAATGCGGTCGGCGCCGTGCATGCCGCCTGTCGCCTCGCCGCAAGCGTAGAGGCCCTCAACGCCCGTGTGCGCGGTCTTATCGATCTTGATGCCGCCATTAGCGGCGTGGGCATACATCGCAACGCGCATCTCGTCAGTCGGGGCGATGCCGTGCTCGTCTTGCAGCCAGGTGGCAAAGTTCTGCACAAACTCTGGGACATCCTCGCGGGGGAAGTCGTAGTGGAGTGCCAGGCCTTCGGCACCTGCCTGATCGATGACGAGATCGATAGCGCGGGAGGCCAAGCGTGACGTGAAGGGACCATATCCAGAGCGCTGCTCGAGCAGGTCGTCCAGCTTGTCGTCGGCAATATCTACCGGCTGGTCTACATGTACGTAGCGCCAGGTTTTCTCATTGAAGACCAAGTTACGCCTGGGCTCGATGAAGCCGGGCATCATCTGCATGAACTCTATATTAGTAAGTGTTGCGCCGTGCGCCAGTGCGATGGCCTGCGAGGAGCTGAGCACATCAGCCGACGTAAGGCTGCGCTCGAACAGGCCGCCTGTGCCACCGGCTGCGATGATCGTGGCCTTGGCAGCAAAGGGCACGATTCGATTTTCGGTAAGGTCGTAGAGTACGGTTCCGGTTATTCTGCCGTTCGTGTCCTCAACAAGGTCGATAAGCTCATGGCGGGGGAGCAGGCGAATGCCGAGCGACTCGATCCAGGTCGTCAGAGCGTCCTCAAGGGGCTTGCGGGTGAGGCCGCGCCACATGCGTGTCTTGTGGTCAAAGCAGGGGATAAATTGCTTTTGTTGAGCACTCTTGGCGCTTTGCGGACGCTGGAGCTCAACGCCCAGGTCTTGCTCGAGCCAGTCAATCGCTTGGGGAATGCCGTGGACGAACGTTTGGACGAGTTCGGGGTCGGCAACGCCGCCGCCGACGGCCAGGATGGTGTCGATGAGGTCCTTTTCGTCGTCTTCGTCGACGGGACCGATGAGGCCGAGGCCCCAGGTACCCGGGAAGAAGCTCGATCCACTCATGGTCTTGCCGGCGCTTGCCACAGTGACGGTTGCACCCGTGCGTGCCGCTTCGATGGCGGCACAAAGGCCCGCAATGCCAGATCCAATTACCAGTACATCAGTCGATTCCATCGGATTCCTTTCTCGTTCGGCGCATTGTCGCACGGGTGATCGGCAATGGGGCCGCAAAGACCCGGCAAATCGGTAAAGGGCAAATATGGCAGGTGGGCGTCATGGACGCTCTGACGCTCCATCTCATCACATCTTGTATTTCGCCCCAACTGATATATCGGCATTAGCTACCCTGCGACAGCGCAAACAAAAAGAGCCGCTACCCGGGTGGGTAGCGGCTCCAAAGCTCAACTATATGAGCATCGCGCGGGCGCGATTAGGCCTTGAGGGCCTCCTCGACGGCGACAGCGCAGGCGACGGTGGCACCGACCATGGGGTTGTTGCCCATGCCGATGAGACCCATCATGTCGACGTGCGCAGGCACGGAGGAAGAACCGGCGAACTGGGCGTCGGAGTGCATGCGGCCCATGGTGTCGGTCATGCCGTAAGAGGCAGGGCCGGCGCCCATGTTGTCCGGGTGCAGGGTACGGCCAGTGCCGCCACCAGAAGCGACGGAGAAGTACTTCTTGCCAGCCTCGAGGCGCTCCTTCTTGTAGGTGCCAGCGACGGGGTGCTGGAAGCGCGTGGGGTTGGTGGAGTTACCGGTGATCGAGATGTCGACGTTCTCGTGCCACATGATGGCAACGCCCTCGCGGACGTCGTCGGCGCCGTAGCAGTTGACGGCAGCGCGGGGACCATCGGAGTAGGGGATGGTCTCGACGACCTTGAGCTCGCCCGTGAAGTAGTCGAACTGGGTCTTCACGTAGGTGAAGCCGTTGATGCGGGCGATGATCTGAGCAGCGTCCTTGCCCAGACCGTTGAGGATGACGCGCAGCGGCTTCTTGCGAGCCTTGTTGGCGTTCAGAGCCAGGCCGATAGCACCCTCAGCGGCAGCGAAGGACTCGTGACCGGCCAGGAAGGCGAAGCACTCGGTGTCGTCGGAGAGCAGCATAGCGCCCAGGTTGCCGTGGCCCAGACCGACCTTGCGGTCCTCGGCGACGGAACCGGGGACGGTGAAGGCCTGGATGCCCTCGCCGATGATGGCGGCAGCCTCAGAAGCGGACTTGGCGCCACGCTTGACAGCGAGAGCGCAACCGAGGGTGTAGGCCCACTCGGCGTTCTGGAAGGCGATGGACTGGGTGTTGTTGACGATCTCACGCGGGTTGAAGCCCTTGTCGGTGCAGATCTGCAGAGCTTCCTCGAGGGAGGCGATGCCGTTGTCGGCGAGGCACTTGTTGATCTTGTCAGCGCGGCGCTCGTAACCTTCGAACGTAACAGTCATAGTTATTTCCCTCCCTTTCTACTCGTGAACCGGGAACACGCTGGCGACGGAGTGAGTCTCCTCGTCGGTGCGCGGGTCGATGTACTTGGCAGCGTTCTCCCACTGACCATAGTGGCCCATAGCGCCAGCGATGGCCTCCTCGGGGGTCTTGCCGGCCTTGACGGCGTCGGTGAACTTGCCGAGGTTCAGGAACTCGAATGCGATGATCTCGTTCTTGTCGTTGAGAGCCATGCGGGTGACGTAGCCCTGAGCGAGCTCGAGGTAACGAGCGCCCTTGGCCTTGGTGCCGAACATGGTGCCGACCTGAGAGCGAAGGCCCTTGCCGAGGTCGTCGAGGGAGGCGCCCACGGGCAGGCCGCCCTCGGAGAACGCGGTCTGGCTGCGGCCGTAAACGATCTGCAGGAAGATCTCGCGCATAGCAACGTTGATGGCGTCGCAGACGAGGTCGGTGTTGAGGGCCTCGAGGATGGTCTTACCGGGAAGGATCTCGGAAGCCATGGCGGCAGAGTGGGTCATGCCCGAGCAGCCGATGGTCTCAACGAGGGCCTCCTCGATGATGCCGTCCTTGACGTTCAGCGTGAGCTTGCAGGCGCCCTGCTGAGGTGCGCACCAACCCACACCGTGCGTAAGACCGGAGATGTCGGAAATCTCCTTAGCCTGGACCCACTTGCCCTCCTCGGGGATGGGTGCGGGGCCGTGGTATGCACCCTTGGCAACGGGGCACATGTTCTCCACTTCCTGTGAGTACTGCATGCCTCTCCTCTCTATCGTGTTGGCGTCCCGTCTGGGGGTCGTGGCTGGCGATTGCCGGGCGACCCTTCGAAAGGGACATGACATGCAGCCCCTATAATACCGCGAAATGCACGGAATATTCGGCGAACGGCTCAGTTTTCGTAGCGAGAAGTCCGGAAGTTTTAATTGAAACGGTTTAACTCTATGTTCTGTGGTCGCGAACTTCCGTAGAGGGGGTCCGTCTTGGGCAAGCTTTTGGGCAGCTCTTGTATGCGTTGCAGGGGTTGACCTGTTGCAACGGTGCCGTTCGCCGCCTGTTTACTGCCTTTGGCCGCGCGAGCGAATTGTTTTGCGTGAATGTTTTGATGGCACGCTTCAATCGTGCTGTATTGGATGGCAAGCAGATCCCGGCGAAGGGAGCGCCATGCAGCGCGTTTGGAGAACGGTTACCGGCTTTTACCATGTCTGTGCCCGCGGTACGGGCAAGCAGCTCATCTTTGAGGGCGATGAAGACCGGTGGGAGTTTTTGGAGCTGATGCGCGCGTGCTGCCGCGAGGAGGGTGTGACGGTTATCGCCTGGTGCCTTATGGGCAATCACGTGCATTTGGTGCTTGCAGATTACGAGGACAGGATGAGCGCGGCGATGCACCGGCTGCTTTTGACGTACGCGCGGCGGTTCAATAAGCGCATGGGGCGCACAGGCCGTCTGTTCCAGAACCGTTTTGACCGGCGTTCGCTCGATACCGATTGGCAGGTGATGGAGGCTATTCGCTCTGTACACGCTGATCCGCAGGAGGTGGGCGTTAGCCTAATCGAGCGTTATTCCTGGAGCAGCTTTGCGGAGCATCTGCGCGCTTACGACAGTGATGCGGCAGATGCCACGAGGGGATTTTGCGATCCTTCTTGCGTGCTTGAGCTATTTGGTTCTGCCGAGGCCTTTGCTGCCTATTCGCTTTCGACGCCCGACGGTAGCGAGCCGGCGCTGTGCGATATGAAAGAGACAGAGTGGGAACGCCACGCCTTTGCCGACAAGATGGCGAAGAGCCTCGGGGTTCCGCTCAATGGGGTTAAAACTGCACCGCCGGCGCAGCGCGATACCGTTATTGTTGGATTGAACAATGCCGGCTTTACGGTGCGCCAGATTGAGCGGTATACCGGGATTGGCAAAAGTACCGTCTCTCGTATCGTGCGCGCCCGCGCGCGAACGGCGATGCGGGCTGGCGGAAACGTGATGTAAGGTCGCCTGTTCACCGCAGCTGGGGTCGTTCATACGCCGCAACCAGCGTTCAAAAGCTTGGTACGGTAACTGCACTTCTTAATATGCATAGAACAATCGTCATCTTGCATAAAATAACAGCTCAGTCCGGGTTTGCCCGTGCCTACCCCCGTCTGCGCCGTGCAAAAAACGGAGTTTTCAGCATCGTGGTGCTGTCGGCACTGCCGCAATCTTGCAACATACGGGTTCCGAAGCTATCTATGCCTTCCGATGCGCCTCCGAAGCGCATGTATGTGATCCCTGAGACCGTGATGCTTGCTCTAAAACACAATATATATGCGCCTGGAGACGTTGATTAACGCTTTCGATGCGTATACATACAGCTTGGCGTGCTGAATACTCGCAAAAATGCACGCCGCATCCTATGGGACCCTTCTGCTGCAGGCGCGAAGCGAGTCGGAGCTCAGCAGAACGGGACTTGGCGTTTTGCTTGGCGGGTCCGGGGCCCTGCCGCAGGCCTTTGGTGCTGTGGAAAACGCCCGTGTTCGCGTCTGCTGTGTGGTAAATGACAGACGGGGCGCCGGACGCGCTGATTTTGTGTGTTTGTGCTCATTAGGAAAAACAGAGCCGCCCGTATCGGGCGGCTCGGCAATCAAAAACCTTGGATTCGGAGCATACGCTACTGGTTAGCTTGTCCCTCGAGCATGCCGTCGAGGGTGCGCCAGGCGAGCTCGGCGCACTTGACGCGGGCGGGCATGTGCGAGATGTCCTGGAGCTGGGCGGCTTCGTCCAGGTCTTCCAGGTCCTCCTCGGAGAGCTTCTCGCCGCGGATCATGGCGAGGAAGAGCTCTGCTAGGCGACGTGCCTCCTCGACGGTCTCGCCGGTGATGAGGTCGGCCATGATGTCGGCACTGGCCTGACTGATGGCGCAGCCGTGGCCGGTAAAGGAGGCCTCCTCGATCACGCCGTTCTCGACGCGCAGCTGCAAGGTGAGCTCGTCGCCGCAGCTGGGGTTGATGCCGTCGTGCTCGTGCGTGGGGGCATCCATCTCGTACTTATAGTCGGGGTGCGAGTTGTGCTCCATAAACGTGGTGGAGGTGTACAGATTACCCATTGAACGTGCTCCAAACGTGATGCAGACCGGCGATGAACTTGTCGATGTCGGCCTTGTCGTTGTAGAAGGCCACGCTGGCGCGGCAGCAGGCGAGGTTCTCGACGCCCAGCCAGGTGAGCAGCGGCTGCGCGCAGTGGTGGCCGGCGCGGATGCAGACGCCGTCCATGTCCATGATGCTCGCGACGTCGTGCGGATGGATGCCCTTGACGTTAAAGCTCACAACGCCGTGGTGGTTGTCCCAATAGATGGAACCGATGATCTGGACAAAGTCGAGCTGCATGAGTTCGCCCATCAGATAGTGGACGAGTGCCTGCTCGCGGGCCTGGATGTTCTCGTAACCCACCGTGTTGACCAGGTAATCAAGGGCGGCGCCCGTGGCGAAGATGCCGGCGGCGTCCTGCGTGCCGGCTTCGAATTTCTCGGGGACGGGCGCCCAGACGGCGTCCTGCTCGGTGACCGAATCGATCATCTCGCCGCCGGTGAGCATGGGCGGCATGGCGTTGAGCAGGTCCATCTTGCCCCACAGCACGCCGATGCCCATGGGGCCCATGGCCTTGTGTGCGCTAAAGGCAAAGAAGTCGGCTCCCAGGTCGGCCACATCGACCGGCATGTGCGGCAGCGACTGTGCGCCGTCGACGACCAGATAGCCGCCGTACTTGTGGACGAGCTTGCCGAGGTTCTTGACCGGGTTCTCGACGCCCAGCACGTTAGAAACCTGACCCACGGCCAGAATCTTGGTCTTGGGACCAACCTTGGCAAGAACCTCCTCGGTGGTGAGCTGGCCGGTCTTGGCGGGGTAGAGATAGACGAGCTTGGCGCCGGTCTCGCGGCAGACCTGCTGCCACGGAATCAGGTTGGAGTGGTGCTCCATGATGGTGATGACGACCTCGTCGCCCGGCTCCAGTACCGTAGGCGCAAAGCTCTTGGCGACCAGGTTGAGCGACTCGCTCGTGTTGCGGGTGAAGACGACCTCGTTGGCATTGGGGGCGCCGATGACGTCAGCGATCTGCTGACGCACCTTCGCAATGGCCTCGGTGGCCTCGACGGACAGCGAGTATAGGCCGCGCAGGGGGTTGGCGTTCATGCGCTGGTAGAAATCGCGCTCGGCGTCGAGCACGCAGGCGGGGCGCTGCGCGGTGGCGGCGCTATCGAGGAAGGCGATTTCGGGGTGTTGCTGGAACAGCGGGAACTGCGCCTTGTAGGGGTTGGTCTCGATGTCGACGGTAGGCCAGCCGCGCGAGGCCTCGTCGCTGGCGTCGAGCTCCATGGGCTCGGGGGCAGTACAGGTATCGCATTTAACGTGCTCGGTATCGATCATGCGAGCTCCTCTTCAAAGTTATCGATCAGGTTGTTGCCCAGGCGGACGACGGCGGCGCGGGTGCGCTCATCGGTGGCGGAAAGCGCGGCGTCCTCCAGCTTGGCGCGGATGAACAGGTCCTCGGCGGCGTTTTGGTCAAGGCCGCGGCAAGCGAGGTAGAACAGCTGCTCGTCGCGGACGTGGCCGATGGTGGCGCCGTGGTTGCCGGCGACGTCGTCCTCGTCGCACAGGATGACGGGGACAGTCTTGTTGTCGACGCCCTTGTTGGCGAGCAGTACGGTCTCGCGCTCGGTGCCGACGGCACCCTTGCAGCCGTGCACGAGGTCGATGGTGCCGCGGTAGACCTTCTTGGACGTGCCAGTCAGCACACCGTTGGCGTCGATCTCGCACTCGGTCTTGCGGCCGCGGTGGCGCAGCTCGTAGTTAAAGTCGCGCACCTGCTCGCGGGCGCCCAGATAATCGGTATCGATCGTCACCTTGGCGGTGTCGCCCAGCAGGTCTCCGGCAAGGCCGGTGGCGCTGGCGCCGGCACCCAGGACGGTGTGCTGCACGTTGACGCGCGCGCCCTCGTCCAGGAACAGGCCGGTGTCGTCGAGCGCGATCCAGCTATCGTCGAGCGTCTGCGTGCAGGTCACGTTGACGGTGGCGTACTCGTGGGCGCACACGCGTAGCGCGGAGCCCACGACGCCTTGGCCGGCAACGGGGGAGTCCAGGGCTATGCGCAGGTCGAGCGTTGCTTGCGGACGGGCGACGACATCGATGGCGGCGATGGTCGCGGCAGCGTCGACGCCGCTCACGCGCACGGTAACCGTGGCGTGATTGTATGCGGGCACATCGATGACGAAGCGCTTGGTAGCGTGCTCGGCCAAGTAGGCGTAGGCAGCCTCGCCCATGCCGGTTTCGAAGGCTTCAGCAGGGGAGAGCTCCTCCTCGAGCTTGATGGCACCGGCCTGGTAGACAGAGGTGGCGGGCACGTCGAGCTCGGTCTCGGGCGTGATGCGGGCGCGGTCGGCGGCGTCGCCGGGGGCGGAGGCGCGGCGCTCGGGGAAGCGCTCGGCCATGGCGTCCATGGCGGCGTCGAACGCGTCTGTCACGCCAGTAAACTGCTCGTCCAAGCCCTCGACCTCAATGGTCTCGGCGGGAGCGGCGGCAAGCTCGTCAGAGAGCTCGAGCTTGGTCTGATTCATTTTCAACCAGCCCCAGGTTGCTGCGGGCATCGCGTTGACCTGCTCGAGCGTGGTAGCAGCGGTGTTGGTTTCCTGTTTCATTATCCGATCGCTCCTTCCATCTCGAGCTTGATCAGGTTGTTCATCTCGACGGCGTACTCAAGTGGCAGTTCCTTGGAGACCGGGTTGGCAAAGCCGTTGACGATCATGGTGCGGGCCTCTTCCTCTGAGATGCCGCGGCTCATCAGGTAGAACACCTTGTCGTCGCCGATACGGCCGATGGTGGCCTCGTGGCCGATGTCGACGTTCTTGGCGCGGATGTCCATGGCGGGGATGGTGTCGGAGCGGCTCTGGTCGTCGAGCATCAGCGACTGGCAGCTCACGGTTGCCTTGGAGCCCTCGGCCTTGGGCGTCGCTACAATAGAGCTGCGGAAGGTCTGGATACCGCCGCTCTTAGAGATGCCCTTGGTCTCGACGGTTGCCGAGGTATCGGGTGCGTTGAGCACGACCTTGCAGCCGGTGTCGAGGTTTTGACCGGCGCCGGCAAAGGTGATGCCGGTAAAGCTCGAGCGGGCGCGGCGGCCGTTGAGCACGCTCATGGGGTAGAGGTAGCCCACGTGGCTGCCGAAGGAGCCGCTGATCCACTCGATGTCGCCGTCCTCGTCCACGCGCGCACGCTTGGTGTTGAGGTTGTACATGTTCTTGGACCAGTTCTCGATGGTCGAGTAGCGCAGGTGCGCACGCTTGCCCACAAAGAGCTCGACGGCGCCGGCGTGGAGGTTGGCCACGTTGTACTTGGGCGCGGAGCAACCCTCAATGAAGTGCAGGTCGGCGTCGTCCTCGACGATGATGAGCGTGTGCTCAAACTGGCCGGCGCCCTTGGCGTTAAGGCGGAAGTAGCTCTGCAGCGGAAAATCGAGCTTAGTGCCCTTGGGCACGTAGACAAACGAACCGCCCGACCACACGGCACCGTGTAGGGCCGCAAACTTGTGGTCGGTGGGCGGGATGAGCGTCATGAACTTCTCGTGGATGAGCGGCTCCCACTGCGGGTCGTGCAGGGCCTCCTCGATGCCGGAGTAGACGATGCCCATCTTGGACGCCGTGTCCTGCATGTTGTGGTAGACGAGCTCGGAGTCGTACTGAGCACCGACGCCTGCCAGGTAGCTGCGCTCGGCCTCGGGGATGCCCAGGCGCTTAAAGGTGTTCTTGATGTCGTCGGGCACCGACTCCCAGTCGTGCTTTTGGTCGGTGTTGGGCTTGACGTAGGTGACGATGTTGTCCATGTCCAGGCCCTCGATGGAGGGGCCCCACGTCGGGTCGGGAAAACGATTGAAGATCTCGAGGGACTTGAGGCGCAGGTCGAGCATCCACTGCGGCTCGTCCTTCTTGGCACTGATCTCGCGCACAATGTCGGGCGTGATGCCAGCGTCGAGGCGCTCGAATCCCTCCTCGCCATAGGTGAAGTCGTAGAGGCTGCGGTCGATGTCCGCGACCTCGGTGCGGTTCTTGGTCATTGCGTCGCCCCTTTACGCCTGCTGCTCGGCAGCGGCAGACTCGGCCTGGGCGCGCTGCTCGGCGGCCTCGCGCTCGAAGGTCTCAAAGCCGTTCTTGTCGATCCAGGGGATGAGCGAGGCATCGTCCTCGCGCACGATGTGGCCCTTGACCATAACGTGGACGCGGTCGACATCCAGGTGCTCCAGGATGCGCGTGTTATGCGTGATGATGAGCATGGAGCCGTCGCAGCTCTTGCGGTAGGCGTCCATGCCGTGGCTGACGGTGGACAGGGCGTCGACGTCCAGACCCGAGTCGGTCTCGTCCAGAATAGCGAGCTTGGGCTGCAGCAGCAGAAGCTGGAGCATCTCGACTTTCTTCTTCTCGCCGCCCGAGAAGCCTACGCCCAGCTCGCGGTTGAGATAGGCGGTATCCATGTTGAGCTCGGCCGCGAGCTCCTTGACGCGACGGCGGAACTCCTTGCCCTTCATCTCCAGGCCGGGGCGGCCGGCGATGCTGGCGCGCAAAAAGCTCGACAGCGGCACGCCTGGGATTTCGACCGGAGCCTGGAAGCTCAAGAATAGGCCGGCGCGCGAACGCTTGTCGGTGGTGAGCTTGGTGATGTCCTGGCCGTCAAAGACGATGCGGCCGTCATTGACGGTATAGACGGGGTCGCCCATGACCAGGTGGCCGAGGGTGGACTTGCCGGCACCGTTGGGTCCCATCAGGACGTGGGTCTCGCCGGCGGCGACGTTAAGGTTGACGTTGTGGAGGATGGTCTTCTCGTCCACGGAGGCGGTCAGACCTTCGATGGAAAGCAGCGGATTTGCGCTCATGCTGTCCCTCTCTGTATATGGTGTACTCATAGGTGTACTAAACCCTAGGAATCTTCTCGGAATAAAGTTACTATGGGTTCGGCGTTAGTCAAGGGAAAACCCGACTAATCCACTCGACTTTTCAAATTCTGGGACAAAATAACCTGTTGTGTTTGTCCCACTTGCTTTAAATTTGGGACAACAAACCTGGTTATGTTGTCCCAGCAACGATGGGAGGGTAGGTATGCTCATTTCCTCTAAGGGCCGCTATGCCCTCCGACTGATGATCTATATCGCAGCGCTTGGTGATGCCGAGGGCAAGATCGCCCTGCGCGAGGTCGCCGACCGCGAGCATATCTCACAAAAGTATCTGGAGCAGCTGGTTCGTCCGCTTATGAAAGCGGGCCTGCTTAAGAGCGTACGCGGTAAGGGCGGCGGCTACATGATGGCCAAGGATCCGGCCGAGGTGCGCGCCGGCGACATCCTGCGTGCCGTCGAGGGCAGCACGGCTCCAGTGGCGTGCGACGGCATCGACAACAGCTGCACCCGTAGTGATCTGTGCTCAACGGTCAAGTTCTGGCGCGGTCTGGACGACGTAATCGAAAAGTACGTCGACGGCGTGACGTTGGCCGACCTAGCCGCCGTCCCCGAGATCAACTTTGACATTAAGCTGTAGGTTGAGCGCAATTCCTTAAGATTTCGCGGAGGGTTGTTGCCGTTTACCGAGGGGTTGTTGTGCAACAACGGGCGAGCTGCAATACTTATTTTTATCTTTGCAAACTGAACTTTAACTACACCAATGCAGGGAGGATCTTATGCAGCCCAAGCATTCTGCTATTGTCGCGGGCCTGACGCTGGCACTTTCGTTTGGCGCCGTTTCCGCGCCGGCACCCGCCGCTGCCGAGGAGCCCACGCCGGGCGTTGCCTCGGATGCCACCGATATCGATAAGGGCCTTTACACCCAACAGTCCTTCTCGGGCGTGTTGAGGTCGGTTCAGGGTGTCTCGTTTGTCAACGTGACTCCCGAGATGAAGTACTTTACCAAGTACGAGAGCCATGGCAACTACAACCAGGGCTTTTCGTATGGCGACGGCTACAACGCGCTGGGTTATTACCAGTTCGACCGTCGTTGGTCGCTCATCCCGTTTATGAAGCAGGCCTACAACTACAACCCCGAAAAATACTGCATGCTCAAGGATGCGATTGATCGCGGCAGCGAGATTTCCAACACGAGCAATGCCATGTACGAGAACGGCCAGCTCACCGAGCTGGGCCATATCGCGCAGGATGCCTTCCAAGGTGCTTATAACACCGATCCTGCTGAGTTTTCGGCTCTGCAGGATGCGTATGCGTACAACTCGTACTATGCGGTGACCGAGGCGTGGCTTAAGAGCGCTCTTGGCATTGACATCTCCGGCCGCGCCGATTGCGTCAAGGGCATGGTGTGGAGCATCACCAACATGTGCGGCACCGGTGGCTGCAGAGACTTCTTCCGCTGGGCGAATCTTTCCAACGATATGTCCGACCGCGAGTTTGTGACGGCGCTCTCCAATAGCGTGGTCAACAATGTCGCCACCAAGTTTTCAAGTCAGCCCCAGTATCATGAGGGCTGGAAGAATCGTTATAAGAATGAGCTGAAGGACTGCTTGGTTTTTATCGCCGAGGATGAGGCTGCCGCTGCGACGCCCGTGCAGCCCGAGCCTACGCCGGTGCCCTCGCCGACACCTGATTCGAATGACGACTCGAGTGACGACGCCAACGATGACAGGATGGATGCGCCCTCGACCGATGCTGACGGTAATGGCTCTGCTGGTGGCACTACCAACGACGGCTCTACCCCGAACGGCTCCAATTTGAACGGCTCTGCTGCGGGCGATTCGCCTTCAAGCTCTGCCGGCAATACGGACAGCGACGCTTCTGGTTCGACTGGCGCTGACACCTCTAACTCATCTACCGGCTCGAGCGATTCGTCCGTTGACACCGGCTCTAACAACGGCTCCGGCTCTGACGCAGCCCCTGATTCCGATGCTTCCAAGGACGACTCGAATAAGGCGCCGGACGCCCCTGTTGCTTCGCCGGACAAGAAGCCTTCTTTCTCCGTGCAACTCGGTTCTACGCTGGGCTCTTCGCTGATGGCTGGCGTCAATAATGGCTCGACCCAGAACAAGGACAACTCTGATCAGGTTTCCACGGAAAAGACCGAGGCCGCAAAGGGCGACTCCAAGGACAAGGCTTCCGAGAAGACCGAATCTGATAAGGGTTCTAGCTCTGAGGAGAAGGACGACAAATCCGCTCAGAAGAAGGACGAGGATAAGAAGTCTGAATCTGAGAAGAAGGACGAGAGCAAGGACAAGACCGAGGACGGAAAGCAGCAGGGCGAGGACGGCGGTAAGGGCAACACCGACAACAAGAGTCAAGAGCAAAATGACTCCAAGGCGGTGACCACTACAACCACGACGACTACAACTACCAAGTCATCTGGCGGCAATATGCCCAAGACGGGCGATCTGATTGTGATGGCGAGCCTTGCCAGTGCAAGCTTGGCCACACTGGGCGCTACGTCTATCGTAAGTGGTAAGCATAAGCTCGATCAGCAGAAGAAAGCTTCTGGGGAGGACGGCTCGGAGGAGTAGCCTCTCGTTGCTAGATAACTAAAGAGTTGGGACGGGGTCCGGTGCGAATGCATCGGGTCCCGTTTTGTTGTGCAACGATTAGTTGTGCCCCCTCACACGTCTTGTTGCTACCGTTGCCCGATATGTTTGCGCGGCGACATCGGTACGCGCGAGGCGGTCATTACAATTGGCACCGTGTTGCGATTTAGGGGGAACGTTTTGGTGTCTGAACAGGCAAATAATGGTTGTGCTGCCGGCTTTGGCGTGCGTTTGATCGGCTGTGCCGACGATGCGGCTTTGCCCATTGGCATGCACGACTATGCGGAGGCCCTTGGTTGCTGCATGCTGGTTGACAAGACCATGTTTATTGCCGATGTGTTGGACTGCGACGCGTCCGTTGTGGTGTGCTGTCGACCCGAGGGTTTTGGCAAGAGCATGAACTTGTCGATGCTCAGGGCTTTTCTGGAGCGTCCAGCGGTCGGTCGCGCTGGTCAGCGTTTGTTTGCCGATGCTCAGATTTAGGATGCAGACGGCGGGCGCTATCGGGATGAGTACGCTTGCTATCCGGTGATATCGCTGGATTTTTCTGGCGCTGCGAGGCGTGGCGCCGCTATTGCCAGCGTCGTGCGCGATGCCCTTTCGGGCGAGTGTGCCCGCCTGTTGGCGCTTTTGGAGACTCCGGATTTAGCTCGAGACAAGGTGCGTCACATCGAATGTGTCGCGCGTGGCGTGGCGAGCGCGGATGAGGTTGACTCGGTGCTCGGTGTGCTCATTGAGCTGCTGGAGATGGCCTGCGATGAGCAGGTTGTATTGCTCGTTGATGGGTACGATGCGGCATGGTTGGGCCGTGCAAGCGCGAGGGGCGCTTCCGGTGCCGATCCGGCAGAACTACTTGACCGTGTGCTGTTTGACGCCATTGCCACTGCGCGCGATTCGTTGCGGCTGACGTGTCTGATGGGGGAATGTCCCGATCCTGCCGAAGCGGCGCTTTCTTCGCGCGGCTGCTCGTATTGTCTGACGACGCCGCTGTCGGCGTGGTGTGACCGATGTTTCGGTTTTTCGGATGCCGAGGTCGAGGCTCTTTTGAATCATGCTGGGTGCGAGGAATACCTGGATGATGCGCGTGAATGGCTCGAGGGGTATCGGTTTGGCAGGGCCTATTGCTCGAGTCCAGCGCGTGTGATCGGTTTTCTGGACCGAGGCTGCACGGCGCCTGTGCGCGCCGATCTGTATGGGTATGCGGATTGTCTGAGTAGGGTAGTTGCCGGGTGGAATCTCGACCGCCTTTCGGTCTTGTTTGATTTGCTCGAGGCCCATGGGTGCGCTGAGGTCCCGCTTTGTTTGGGCGCTGCAGAGCCAGATGTCTCGCCTGACGATGGCATGTGGACAGCGCTGTATCTGTCTGGTTTTCTCACGACGGATATGACTGAGGAGCTAGAGCGTGGCGATCGCCTCCGTGCTTTGCGATTGCCCAATAAAGAGCTTCGCCAGGCCTTGCGTCTAGTGATTGTTGAGTGGTTTGAGTGCGCTGCCGAAGACACTCGAGATGTCGATGCGTTTCGCGACGGGCTGTGCCGTGGGAACGAGGATACCGTGAGGCGGGCGCTAAGCCGCATCCTGGGGGATGCGGGTATCGGTGAGACCGACCCAGATAAGCCGCTGCCATATCATCTGCTCTTGCAGGGGCTCTGCTTTGGCTTGCCGGGCTATGCCAATCCTGCTTCGAGGCGAAAGTGTGGCGCGGGTCGCTGGGACATCCAGGTTTTTCCTACGGGCGCTGTGTTCGACGTAGCTGACACGATCGGTATGCTCGATGAACGTCCGCTGATAACGATCAACATGATGTATGACCCCGGTGTGGATGCGCTGGGTCTGGAATTGCTGGCCGTGCAGTCGCTACTCGACATAGAGCGCGACGGCATCGACGAAATCCGTGTGCCGCGACCCGGCGTGGGTCGCATGCGCTGGGGGTTCGGTTTTGATGGGCAGCATGTGGCTACGGTGTGCCAGCGGCTTTAAGCGCCGAGGTGTTTTCGGCTTCCGTTACTCGGTGTCCTTCATGGGCGGCATGGGCTTCCAGTCGGGGTCCTTGATGATCTTTCGGGCGTCCTTCATGCCACGGCGCAGCGCCGGAATGCCGGTCTTAAAGCACTTGTCGACCGCGGCCAGGCGAATGAATTCCTTGCAGAAGGTCGCGGCGTTGCCCAGACGGAACAGCACAGGGTGGTAGTCGCCGTAGATCTGCATGTAGCGTGCCAGATAACCGCGGTTGCGCATGATGTAGTAACGGTTGGTGTCGCTCGTGGAGTTGAGCTGGCGCTTGCCGGCGATATCCCAGTTAGAGACGGCGCGGGCGCGCTTGAGCACCACGTCGGCGACCACGGCGGCGGGGAAGTGTTGGCTGGCTACGTAGCCGTAGCAGGCATCGTCACCGTAGATAAAGAAGCGCGCGTCAGGCAGGCCAATCTTGTCGACCACGCGGCGCGAGAACATGCCGCCCTCAAAGCACAGCTGGTTCATGGCGCGATAGCCCTCGGGGCCTAAGTCCCACTTGGCGACGGGGTTAGGGATGCCGAGCGAAAGGATGAGCTGGTACTGCCAAAAGAAGGCGCCGCCGTCAAAGTCCAGGCGCGAACCCTGGATGACGTCGTAGCGGTCGGTCCACTTGGCCAAGCGTTCGATGCCTTCGGGGATGACGAGCACGTCGTCGTCCATGACCCAGAACCACTGGGCCCCCAAGTCGTAGGCGCATTTAGTGCCGGCGGAGAAGCCGCCCGCACCGCCGCCGTTTTCGAGCTGCGGGGCGTAGATGACACGGTCGGTGCTGCCCTGCGCGTCGGGCTGCTCGGTGTCGATGCCCCACAGGTTGGCCAGGCGCTCGTTGAATGCGGTACACATGGCCTCGGTCTCGCGCGAATTCTCGTTATCGACAATCACGATGCGCCAGGGCGTTGCCGTGAGCTCGGTCATGGAGTCGAACAAATTGGCCAGGAGTTCCTGGCGTTTGTACGTAACGACGACGATGGCGAGCTTATCGATGGGGGCAGGGAGGGTTGAAGGCATGGGGCAATATATCCTTTCACGCGCGGCGGGCGAGTGCTGCGCGGAAGCTATCGAATGCGTCCTTGAGACTGTCCTATTGTAAAGGCTCGGCGCACCTTGACGGCAAGCTTTGAATAAAACGCAGGAACCTGCCACGGCTGTAGCGGCTTTAGGGTCTGACGGCAGCGTGTCTATTGCCGCTTGAGCTTGCGAGCGATAAGGCTTCTAACCGCGTCGATGGTGAGAAGCGTCAGGGCAAAGACGATGCTAATGACGGTACCCGTGACGATACATATAGCTGCCGGGCTGTTTTGGCTGACCAGTATGTTTGCGAGCAACGTATTGAAGACGGGACGCCACAGGCTACTGGTGAGCGACTGCATCACATAGAAACCGAGCGTGGCGGTCGATAAGGTGACGATGGCACCTGCAGTCCCCGGATTGTCTGAGGCACTGCGTCGGGTTGCCGCAAAGAGCAAGGAAGCGGCAGCGAGGGCAAACGAGATCAGCGAGGTCGATTTGTAGGAGAGGGTTGCCATCGCCGTGAGGTTGCCGGTGAAGGAGAGTTCGCCTTCCAGGATGGTGGTGAGCACCAAAACCGTTACGAGCAAGCACATGCCCAAGGCGCCCGCCCTGTCCGAATCCATGACATCGGTAACGTCGCGGAGCAGCCCGCCGATCAAAAACGCGACTACGTACGTGGTAGCACTCATGAGCTTCTGGAGCCAAGAAAACTCGCCGGCGCTTGTCGCACTCATGGCGGCTAAATACCCGTTAACAACAAATGCGAGGATGCCAACGGCGATGACCGTCGTCTTGTAGGTTTTCTGGGGGAGTCGACTCTTAGCCAGTCCAAACCATGGCGCCATGAAGACCGTGGCGGCATAGACCCAGATGAACTCAAGGCCTAGCGTGTACCAGTAGTGCGTGTTGAGGGTAACATCGGGAATGGGGGAGACGACCGTGGACCACGCGAGCGCCACGAGGCAATAAAACGCAGTAGACAAGATGACCTTGCCAAGGCGCTGCGACGTCCGTTGCATTTGCGACTTCCACGTTGCTCCACCGTCCCAAGCACGCGCGGCCGAAGCGATGAGAAAATAGCCCGAGATCATAAAGAAGACCTCGTTGGCCCAGCAGCCCAGCAAGTTAATAAAACCGAGCACGCCGGAATAGGGGAACATCGCAAGTGGGGCATATTCTGCGGCGCCGACACAGGTTGCCTGGAAGGTCCACTGAAAGGTGTGAAACACCGCGATACCGGCGACCGCGACCAAGCGCAAGGCTTCGATGGATATGTTGCGTGCGGCTTTAGGCTGCATGACGTCCTTTCGTAGGTTGGGCTCCATAGATTATATAAACGACCGTCGGCGCGCCGACCCTTTGATACCATTAACGGCAGGTATTTCCTAAGGAGCACATTTGTCTACTAACGCCTCTGGCAGCCCTGTTCTGTCGCTGCTTATTCCCATTTACAATGTTCAACGCTACCTGCGCGAGTGTCTCGATTCCGCCCTGGCGCAGACGCTCAAGGATATTGAGATCATCTGCATTAACGACGGGTCGACCGACAACTCGCCGGCGATTATCCGCGAGTATATGGAGCGCGATGGGCGCGTCAAGATGATCGACAAGGCCAACAGCGGCTACGGCGACTCGATGAACCACGGCCTGGAGATGGCGCGTGGCAACTACGTTGGCATCTTGGAGTCCGATGACTTTATGGCGCCCGACGCACTCGAAAAGCTTGTCTCGGCCGCCGATAGCAATAATGCCGACTTTGCGAAGGCGAATTTTGATTTCTACTGGTCTAAGCCCGAGGAGCGCCGCTCGCTGCACGAGATGTTTAAAGCCAAGGACTGCGGCAAGCCGGTGCACCCGAGCGATACGACGCAGTTCTTTAAGCAAAAGCCGTCGATTTGGTCGGCCGTGTACCGTCGCGATTTTCTTGAGCGCAACGGCATTACGTTCCTGCCGACTCCGGGGGCATCCTTTCAGGACACGTCATTCGCCTTTAAGGTGATCGCGTGCGCCGATAAGGCTGTTTACCTGCATGATGCCGTGTTGTCGTATCGCCAGGACAACGAGAATTCCTCGGTCAATTCTTCGGCTAAGGTCTTTTGCGTCAATACCGAGTATGCCGAGATTGAGCGTTGGATTCGAGAGGATTATGCCCGCGACCACGCAAGCGGCGATGTCGCGCGCATGCTCAAGTTCAATCAGCTCATTAAGTACGATTCGTACATGTGGAACTACGTGCGCCTGGCGCCTAAGTTCTATAAGGAGTTCCTGGTTCAGATGGCCAAGGAGTTCCAAGCGGCCTTGGACGCCGGGGACTTTTCGCTTGACGACCTCAAGCCGTGGAAGCGCGCGAATCTCGCTGCCATCCTCAAAGATCCTGAGGGCTGGGTTGACGAGCATCCGAGTTTTGCGACGGATGGTGCCTTGGGGCGTGCTAAGTATTACGCCTCGGTTGGAGGCCCAGGCGTAGTCGCCGCTTTCCTCATCGAATCGCTGAGGGGGTAGGTCGACATGGGAGAGGCCTCGTGTCCTAAAGTTACCATTGTCGTCCCCGTTTACAACTCTGCGCGCTCCATTCAGCGATGCCTCGATTCGCTGCTGGCCCAGTCCGAGCGCTCGATTCAGGTTGTCTGCGTCAACGACGGTTCGACTGATGATTCGTTGAACGCGTTGCGCCAGATCGCGCAGGCCGACAATCGCGTACTGGTGATTGACCAGGAAAATGCGGGTGTCTCGTGTGCTCGAAATGCCGGTATCGATGTCGCCGAGGGCGAGACCCTCTTTTTTGTGGACGCCGACGATTACATCGATGCCCAGACGGTCGAGCGCGTGCTGCATGCCATGGAGTCTGCGGATGCCGAGGCCGCCGTTTTTGGCGGCGTCTGTGAACCTGCCGATGCTGCTCCCAAGCGCGTCCAGCAACTCATGAGCCCCAAAGCTGGTACCTTCGGCGCCCGCGATCCTCAACTGCTGTTCCATTCGAATGCGCAGCCCTATGCCTGCCGTGCGGCTTTTTCGCGCGAGCTGCTCAATCGCGAAGGCATTCGCTTCGCCCCCGGTTTGGCTTTGGGCGAGGACGTCGTCTTCCAATTTGCGGCTTATGCGCTTGCCCGCAGGACCGTCGTCATGCCGGACAAGTTCTACCACTACGTGATGGAGAGCGAATCGGCGACGCACGAGTTCAACAGTGCCGAGGCTCGCGCCAAAAAGCTTGACGCCCACATGAGGATGCTCGAGGAGGTCTTGGAGGACTGGGCGGCCTACGGTCTTTTGGACCTGTGCCCCGGCGAGCTGATCACCTGGTTCTTGGACCTCATTGTGTTCGACTTGGCGCGTCTGGATGCGGACGGCTTCCACCGTGTTGCCGGCCGCGTCAACATGGACCTCACGACGTTTTTGGGAACGGCGTGGGCGGATATGCCCGCCAAGGGCGCCGTTTGCCGTGTTGCCCACAAGCTCGTTGCGGCGACCTCGGGCGTTTCGATGGCAGACGCCACGCTGTTCTATCTTTCGACTCGCGGTCTCAAAGCCTGCCTGGAGCGCTTTCTCTAATTCCAAGCGCTGCCGCCCGCCGCAACCCGGCTGCTAAAATAACCCTGTTACACGCTATTCAACAGGAGGTTCTCTTGCAGAACTCTGATACCCCTAAAGTTTCGCTGCTTGTCCCCATCTGCAATGTCGAACGCTACCTGCACGAGTGCCTCGATTCCGCCGTGGCGCAGACGCTCAAGGACATCGAGATCATCTGTATCAACGACGGTTCTACCGATAGCTCGCCAGATATCATCCGCGAGTACATGGAGCGCGACCCCCGTGTAAAGATGATCGATAAAGCCAACAGTGGCTACGGCGACTCGATGAACCGCGGCCTGGAGATGGCGCGTGGTGAGTACGTGGGCATCCTTGAGTCCGACGACTTTATGTTTGAGGATTCGCTCCAAAAGCTGGTCGCCAAGGCCGATACTGAGTATGCCGATGTGGTAAAGGGCGACTTTTACCTGTATTGGTCCACGCCCAGCGAGCGCCGTGAGCTGTTTGGGATCATCGACGAGCATATGACGGGCGCCGCGTATCGCCCCGTCGATCGCCCGGGCATCTTCTACCGCAAACCTTCCATTTGGTCGGCTATCTATCGGCGCGAGTTCCTCAACGACAATCAGATTCGGTTCCTTCCCACACCGGGTGCCTCGTATCAGGACGCAGGCTTTAACTTTAAGGTTTGGGCTTGCGCCGAGCGTGCCGCGTTTATTGCGGACCCCATTTTGTGCTACCGCCAAGACAACGAGAAGAGCTCCGTTAATTCGCCCAACAAGGTGTTTTGCGTGTGCGACGAATATGCCGAGATGCAACGTTTTTTGGATGAACGCCCCGAGCTCAAGACTCAGCTCCAGGGCATTTTAATGCGCATGAAGGTCGATACGTACCGTTGGAATGATGAACGTCTGGTCGATGAACTGCGTGAGCAGTTTTGGAAGAAGGCATCTCCCGAGCTCAAGGCCGATTGGGATGCCGGTCGCTTTGACCTGTCGCTGTTCGATCCGCGTGGCGAGACCGACTTGCGCCTAATGGTCAAGTCGCCCCGCGCCTATATCGATTCGCGCTTTGACTTTAAGAAGCCGGGCAAGCTCAATACGTTTAAGCATTACTTTAAGATCGGCGGCCTGCCGTTGGTCTGGCGCGTGCTGACGTATCAGCGCACCTACGGCGACAACCCGCACCCTGATGACGTTCCGGCCGCACAGTAGGAGCACTTGACTATGGCTACCCCCAAGATTTCCGTTGTCGTTCCCATCTATAAAGTGGAGGAGTGCCTGGGCTGGTGCCTGGACTCCCTGCTTGCGCAGGACATGCCCGATTGGGAAGGCGTGTTAGTCAACGATGGCTCGCCGGACGGTTCGCGCGATATTGCGGCTGCCTATTGCGAAAAGGACGCGCGCTTTAGGCTGGTTGATAAGGAGAACGGCGGCCTGTCGAGTGCACGTAATGCAGGCATCGCTGCGTCCACGGCGTCTATCGTTGCGTTTTTGGATTCCGACGACCGGTTTACGCCCGATGCATGCCGCGTGATCGTCGATGCCTTTGAGCGCGAGTACTGCGACGTTTTGACCTTTGGCGCGAATCCGTATCCGCTGGAGGCGGGGTATCCGTGGCTTAACTATGTGCTGAGCCCGCGCGATGTGTCGTTTGAAGGCTATAGCTCCGACCTACTGTTTAAGGAAGCATCTCGCCCCTTTGCATGGCGTACCGCCTGCAAGCGTGAGTTTTTGCTGGGCAACGGGATCGTGTTCGACGAAACCGTTAAGTATGGCGAGGACCAGGTCTTCGATTTTGCTGTGTACGGACGCTCGCGCAAGACCGCGCTTATCTCGAACAAACTGTATGACTACCGCGTGGCGCGCAAGGGCTCGCTCATGGACACCATGCGCTATGACGACGAGACGCGCCTGCTGGAGCACGTGAAGATTTACTCCGCGGTGCTGTCTGACTGGCAGCGCGACGGTCTCGATGCTCAACATGCCGATGACCTGGCATATTTCCTGTGCGATCTGGTGCTGTACGATGCGCTCAGGTTGTTGGGTTCGGACTGCGGCAAGGTGTTTGCTGCCGTTGCCACGGCGCTTGCCGGTTCTGCCGTGGGCAGCGATGCTGCGCTCGCACAATTCGCTTCTTCTGTTGCTGCTATGGTGCGTGCGGCGCTTACCAACAAGGCCCCCAATGCCCGTGGGTGCAAAAAGCTCATGTTCGATTACGACGTCTTGAGGTTTGGGCGCCTGGGTGCCTGCAAGCGCATGGCAGCGAACGCCCTGGGAAAGCGAGAAGTGTAGATGAGTATCAAGCGTTTGGCACTTTGCCGCAGTCAGGGCCGTCTGTTTGTGCTGCTTCGTTTTGCCGGTCAGGATGTCGCCGCGCTTATTGAACGGGAGGGTTCTCAAGCGTTTGCCCATGCGACGACGAGCGGTTCTCGTGTGCCGTCGCTAGTGCTCCCGGTCGATCATGGCCGCGTGCTGGCGCTTTGCCCTTCTGTTTTCGATTACGAGCGCGAGCTCGCCGTCTTGGTGCTTCCGTTTTTGGATGGCTCGTCGATGGATGTCGTTTTTGCATCCGGTGGCCAAAGGTTGGGCTCCATTCGCCTCGATAGCCGCGTGGCCAAGCTGGAATCCAAGATTAACTACAAAGCAAAGCCTGCGCTGTGCGCGCTTATCCGCGATGCGCAGCGTGGCGAATGCTGCGGCCGCTACGAGATCGATGCTGTCCGTTATCTTCCGGCCGATTCGGGCGCCGTGTGGCGCTATGAGGTCACATGGGCGGGAGACCCCCAGTGCGCGCCCCAGCTTGAGATACTTGATACGCATATGAATGCCATCGATGTCACGGTTCATATGTTTGAGTCGCAGGTCGACGTGCCTCAGCAGAACGGATGCTGCGTCAATAAAACGTATCTGAGCGTGGAGATGCCCGAGGACATTCGAGATTTTGTCGCGATTGCAACTGATCCTGCGGGCCAGATCCAGAGTGGTTTTTGTGCCATGGATGGCCGCCTGTATAACGGCATGGTCGACGACAGCTGGAATCGCATGAAGGATGCACGTGCGGACGACGCTGCCTATCGCCGTTGGTTTGAGCAACATCGCGCAAAGCCGTGCGACTTGGCGTGCCAGCGCTCCGCTTCCGCGGCATTTGCCTATAGACCGCTCGTGAGCATTGTGGTGCCGTGCTATAAGACCGATCAGGTCTACCTGCGCGAGTTGCTGGATTCGGTGCTTGCGCAGAGCTATGGCAACTGGGAATTGCTGCTGATGGACGCCTCGCCCGAATGGGAGGCGGTGGCCAATCTTGCGGCAGCCGTTCACGACGAGCGGATCCGCCGAATCGAGCTGCCCTGCAACGGCGGCATTGTTGTCAACACCAACGCGGGTATCGAGCAAGCGACGGGCGACTACATCGCGTTCCTGGACCATGACGACATTCTGGAGCCGGACGCGTTATTCCAGTATGTTTCCGCGCTGAATAAGGCGGCCGAGGGCGAGCGCTCCCAGGTCTTGTTCTGCGACGAGGACATGTTTCAGAAAACGGGGGAGTGGGGCCAGCCGGTCTTTAAGACGCGGCTCAACGTCGATCTGCTCTATAGCCATAACTGCGTGACGCATTTCCTGATGGTGGAGAAGACACTTATCGATCGTATTGGCTCGTCCCCGGAAGACGTTGCGGGTGCCCAGGACTACGACCTGACGCTTCGCTGCCTTGCGGCGGACGCGCGGTTTGAGCATGTTGCTCACGTGTTGTATCACTGGCGCGTGCACCCCGGTTCCACCGCCGACGGTTCTGCCGATAGCAAGCCGTATGCTATTGAAGCTGGGCGCCTTGCGCTGCAGCGCCACTTTAACGCGCTGGGCATTTGCGGAACAGTCGAGGAGACCGAGACGCCGTTTGTCTATCGCATGCGCTATGCGCTGCCGGAGTCTACGCCGCTGGTGAGCATTGTGATTCCCACCAAGGACCACGTTGAGACGCTCGATGCCTGTGTGATGTCGATCGCCCAGAAGGCCACGTATACCAATTACGAGATCGTCTTGGTGGAGAACAACAGTGAAGCCCCGGAGACGTTTGCGTATTACGAAACCCTGCCAGAGCGCGTGGCTGCAGCATCCGAAGGCAAGGGCATCGCGCGCGTTGTGTACTGGCCGGGCGAGTTCAATTACTCTCAGATTATCAATTTTGGTGTGAAGCACGCCAAGGGCGACTACCTGCTGCTGCTGAACAACGATACCGAGGTCATAAGCCCCGATTTTATTGAAGAGATGATGGGCTATCTGCAGCGTCCCGATGCGGGCGTGGTGGGCGCCAAACTCTACTTTGCCGATCATCTGGTGCAGCATGCCGGCATTTTGGTTGGCGTGCGTGGCGCACTTGCCCATGCCAACCAGGACTTCTCGGCAAAGCGCGAGGGCTATCTTGCCCGCGCTGTGCGCCCGGGCAGCTTTAGCGCCGTAACGGGTGCCTGCCAGATGGTGCGACGCGACGTATTTGAGCAGGTCGGGGGCTATAACGAGGAATTCGCCGTCGGTTTTAACGACGCGGACTTTTGTCTGCGCGTGTGGGAGGCGGGCTATCGAACCATCTATACGCCCTATGCCGAGCTGTATCACTACGAGTTCACCTCGCGCGGCAGGGAAGAGGCCAACGAGGATAAACTGCGCCGCTGGAAGCGCGAGCAGGCTCTGTTCATGCAGCGCTGGCCGGAGTTCTTCCTCGATGGCGATCTGTGGCTCGGGTCAAACCTATCCTCCGACAGTGAGTACTTCTCGCTTTAGCGCGAGGTGACGTGAAATCCAGCATAGGGTGCTCAAGGGCTGTGAGGACGTTGGGTTTTTGCTAAATTGCTGGAGTTTGATTCGTGGAGCCTACGCTTAGCTTTTCTTATACGTGTCGATGCGATTATCGGGATTTCAGGTGCAGTCCGCTTGTCTAAGGGTGAAACAGCATGAGATTATCGAGAACGATCGTAATAGCGTCATCCATCGTTGCGGCTATCTCGTTTATTTTCTATATTTGCCCTCTAAACGCAGTCATTTTGACGGATGAACAGATGAACGAGGTTTTGTTAGCGGTTTTAGGCGCAGGAATATCATCTTTGTTTGTCGGCACAATTGAATACTGCGATCGCTGCCGGGAGCTTGAAGATCGTTTTTTATTCGGCATCGAGCCGTTATTGTCCGGATTGGCGGAATGAAAGAATGCTGTATTGAATCTCTGCGCGCTACCGGATACTCCTCCTGATTCTGTGGAAGCTAATGCAAATGTTGTAACGAGCTCAAGGTAAGATGGACGGCGGCGCGCCATGATGTATTTGCATGAGCGTCCGGCTGTTTAATAGGTATTTAAATTTAGGATAAAATCAATCTGTTATTTCATCAAATACGCTGGAGAGCGCAATGAATAGTCCTATTCGTCAACAAGATAGGTGCGATCAAAAGCCTTGGCTTACTCCTTGGGAACAAGTCTCCCATCTTAAGAGCAAGGGTGTCCGTTTCCGCTATATGAGCGAGGCAGAGGCAGTCGAGTATCTGACGAAGAACAACAATTACTTTCGCTTGCGCTCGTACCGCACCGGATTTCCAAAGGTTTCTGATGGAAAACGCAAGGGTGAATATGTCAACTTAGATTTCAAGATGCTTGTTGACCTTTCGATTATCGATATGTTGCTTCGAAACGAGATGATTTCACTCACTCTTGATATCGAGCACTTCTGCAAAGTTGACTTGCTGGGCAGGATAGAGCAGCATGCCGAGGACGGTTACGAAATCGTTCAAGACTATTTGAGCGAGCAGGATACATTTGATAGCAAGGGGAATGTGACCAACTGGGTTAAAAAAGAGATTTCACGTTGTGAGTCGAGTGCCTATTCTGCAGGCATTCTTGCAAAATACAGTGGTTTTAATATGCCTGTCTGGGCCTTTCTGGAAGTTATTACCTTTGGCGCCTTTAATTCATTCATTTTGTTTTGCGCCAAACGGTTTGACGATGATGAGCTTCGCGATAGGTTTTATTTGCTTCGCGCGGCAAAAGATCTCCGCAACGCGTGCGCTCACAATAGTTGCATTCTTAATGGTCTTGCTTCGGGTGAGAATGCCCGAAGGGCAAATAACGGCGTTATGAAGGCATTGAGCAAAATAGATGGGGTTGGCTCTTATCAGCGTAAGGCAAGGATGAGCAATGAGCGAATACGTCAGATTGTTACAACGCTATATCTGCACAAAGAGGTGTCGTCTAAAGGCGTTATTAAGCACAAAGCACAATCGCTTTCCAAGTTTATTTCTAGGGCAAATCGCAACATCAACTACTATAAAGGTGCGGAGGTCATAACTTCCTCCTTCTCGTTTTTGTCGAAAGTGATCGGCGCATGGTATTTGTGTGACGCTGAAGATATGCCTTCTTGCGATTCCTAGGCATCTGGTGCAAAATATTTCCCACTTCGAAAAGCGGTTCGGCCGTTTTGCAAGGGGGCTTCTCTTTATGGGACGCCCTCTATTTTTATGCCGCGCCAATCGGAAGATATTACGTTTTCGGCTACTGCATTTTTTTCAATCCCCAACGGTTGTAGATCAATACCTACCGCTCGCACTTGTTGCTTAACAAATGGCGAGGTTGGTGGGCTAAGTTAGTGACAGTGTTTTGCTGGAGGAGGGCAAATGCCCTATGCCGAGCTGTGCCACTACGAGTTCACCTCGCGCGGCAGGGAAGAGGCCAACGAGGAAAAGCTGCGCCGCTGGAAGCGCGAGCAAGCGCTGTTCATGCAGCGCTGGCCTGAGTTCTTCTTGGGAGGCGATCCGTGGCTCGGACCAAACCTATCCTCCGACAGTGAGTACTTCTCGCTTTAGAGCGAAGTAATTCCAAGATCCGGCAAAGTATCCTCAAGAGCTGCAAGAGCGGTGGGGTTCAAGTACTCCTCGTTGAAGCGGCTCTTGTCATATCGAAAACGTGTGTCAGGATTTTTAGGTGGCCGTATTAATTAAATTGGTTCGCTTATGTGCTCGGTTTGACTCAGAAGCTATTTAGTGTAACGGTTGAGGTGTGGCGACTCATATTTAAATTGCAGTCACAAAGACACCTTTTATCGATTTCCCGTTGAAATACTGAATTGATAGTTTAAAAATAGCTTAAGAGAGCCTTAAATCTCGGAGAAAGGATGTCGTATGAAAAACCTTCGAGAAAGATGGCACGGACTAACAGTGCTGGGAGTTGTTGCATTTGCCGCTGTCTGCATGACGGTTGCCCCGGCGCCCTCATTTGCTGATATTGCTGGCGGTGGCGGAGGCGGTGGACCGATTACGGAATGGTGTTGTTAGCGCCGGGCGATTTTAGCCGCTAATAGTCAAACTATTTTGACCAATCCCGGTCACCGAATAATGGCCACCGTGCCTCCCCGCCGCCACTACGCTGGTGGTGCCAACACGCCGGCGTTAGGAGGACCATTGAGGTGA
>DBFAQQ010000006.1:0-26646 GCA_048236535.1 Collinsella sp.
TGCTCATGCTCAGGTGCGGCGACTGCCAGCCCCAGCTCCCGGGTCGCCCGGTGAAGGCGAGGAAGAAGGGCGTGAAGGGAGCGAAGAGCGTTGCTGCCTAGGCTAGCCCCTTGTCACACAAACTACCGAAGCCTCCAAAAACGTGAAGAAGAACAGCGCCAGGCATATAATCTCCCGAATGCCCCGACGCAAATATGCGGTTGTGTCTCCCATGCCCCTCATGGTTAACCCCCGGCCGCCCAATTGTCTGGAATTCTATTTTAATAAAGAACCAGTCTCAATATCGAAACCAAGCTCGAAATGCTGCTAATTCGGCCCCAGTCGTCCACATCACGCCGCGATTTTGAGCCGCATGGCCCAGAAGGGACACGCGCAACGCCACTTCCTTGATGGGCATCCCGATGCAAACGCGCCCGGCAAGCATTAACTGCTCGCCGGGCGCCTTGCCGTCTGCGGATTTTGGGACATGCGGCCCGCTTTTTTGACCCATCTGTCGATACACTAAAAGTACTATGGGTACCCGCGAGCGACATATCGGCCACGCGGCCGCCCGGACCGCGCCGGCTGCGGATCCCAGGGGCGGCAGGCTCTTCGCCATGCCTCGATTCCTTGTTGGCATAACGCATCGTGTATACCGCCGCCGCGTCTTCGCTATCGCCGGTGTCACTACTGCGCTGTTCCTTATACTTTTGGCAGTCTTGCCGGCGTTGTTCGCCTCAGATTTCAAGCTTTCCAACACCACGCCCGTCTATAGTGAGGTGTCCGAAGAGGTCGTGGATGCGCTCGTCCATTCGAGCTCTCTCCCGCTGCTTGTCGCTGCAATTGCATTTTCGATCTGGGGTGTGTTGGCGTACCTGCGTTGCTTGGACTACGTCTTGCGCCGCCGCCTTGTTGCCATCGCCGCCATTTGCGCCCTGTGGATGATCGAGGTCATCCTCAAATATAAGTCGTTCACACCGTTTTATGCCACCGTGCTGTGGTACCTGTACTACGTGCCCATGACGCTCATTCCGCTGCTCTACCAGCTCTGCGGCCTGCGCCTTGCGGGTTTGGAACAGCATCGTATGGGGCGTCGGTACCGCACCGTTTTGTGGGTTATGGCTGTCCTGCTTATTGGCTTTGTGCTCACTAACGATGTTCATCAGCAGGTCTTCCACTTCGATCGATCGAGTGGAACCTGGAGCAACGATTACACATACGGTTGGGGCTACGGTGCCGTCTTAGTGTGGACGGCCTTTAACTTCGTGGCCTTTTTTATCCTGGTGGGCCGGTCCTCGTCCTTCCACATCCAACGTTTTTCGGGTACGGCGGCGCTCGTGCTACTGGGCGGCGCATTCTTTGCAATCTCATATGCGCTGCGCGTGCCCTGGGCATGGAGGCTCAACTTTTCGCTCGTCTATTGCGTCCTGTGCGTGGTGGCGATGGAAATCTGCCTCGATTGCGGTGTCATTCCGTCATATCACGACATCGCCGGTATTTTCGGCACCTTGCCGCTTGACCTCAAAGTTCTAACGCGCGACTTGCAGGAAGTCTATGCCACGCCAGCGTCAAAGCCGATCCCAGAGGGCGTGCGCGAGGAGTTGCGGGTCCAGGAGCACGGGCACGCCCATGCCTTTGCCGTGGCGTCCGATCCCGATGTAATGTATCGCGCCTTTCCGCTGCTGGGCGGATCGGCGCTGCTTGCCCAAGACGTGTCGGAGCTCAACGAGCTCAATCGCGAACTAGCGCATCGTCGCATGGAGCTGCAACGCTAAAACGAGCTGCTTGTCGCCGACTACGATCTTAAGACGCATTTGGCAGATCAAGAGGCCGAGACCCTGCTGGTCCAAGACGTGGACCGGGCGCTTGCCCGCGCGCTCGAAGAGATGTACGACTCGCTGAGCTCGCTGCCACCGTTGACCGACGAGGCATCTTCGCACGAGCGTTACCGCATGCTGCAGCGCGCCAAGATGCTCGTCGCCTATTGCAAACGCAAGGGGTCGCTCACGTTGGCACAGCACGGGGAGAGCGGTTTTGACCGCGACCGCATTCAGCTCATTGCCAACGAGCTCGCAAGCGACCTACGCACCATCGACGTCGATTGCGCCTCGATTATTGCCATACGGCGCCCGATGCACGCCAGTGCGGTAAGCGCGCTGTACGACTGCGTGTATGACTTTGCGTTTTTTGGCTACACCACTACTCGACCGGCACTTATGTATCACTTGAGCGACCACGACTCGTGCAGTGTGGAGCTGCGTGCCACGCTTTTCTCCAACGACGAGGAGGATCTTTCGCAGACACCCGCTGCGCAAGAGCTCGAAAGCGCTTTGCAAGGGCGCAACGTGGCATATCGCCTTGAAGGCGAGCCCGGCCAGCTGCGCATGATCGTGTTGATGCCGCGGGCGGGTGAGTGACGATGCAGATCCCGCTCATTCTCCCCCAAATCGTTGCGCTCGATATTGTCTTTGCCCTGGCTGCTTGCCTGCAGACGATCCACGTTCCGCTCATCGTATCGCGCCGCTCGTCCTATAACCGTAAGGTGACTTGCGCCTACGAGGCGAGCCTCGTGGTTCACCTGATGGTTTCGGCGCTCATCCTGTTCGCGTCGTCTGGCTCGTATCTGGTGGCGCCGCTTGGCGTTTGCGCCAGGGCAATGGGCGGAGCGCTGTGGCTCAATGCCGCGATCTTTGTATATGGCGTGGTGCTTATGGTGCACTATCGCCGTCCCGTCATGCTGACTGAGCTGCTGCTCGTTGCCGCCGTTACGCCGCCGGTGGTTTTTGCCATGGGCTCGGCGTGGACCGTTGTCCTAATCGCAGAAGGAGCGTTCTTCCTGTTCCGTTCCATCGCGGCGCTCTTGATGGACGTCCGTAACCGCCAGGAGGATATTACCGCGTTCTCGACGATTGAAACCATCAACGTGATTCCCGTGGGCATCCTGTATCTAGACCCGAGGGGCCGTCCGTTGCTCATGAACCGCTGCATGCGCAAAAACCTGGTGGAGCTTCATATGCCCACCGATCTGCGCGACATGAGCAGCACATGGAACGACCTGCGAACACTCAGTATGCAGACGCCCGAAAGCAGCGCTAATCGCGCCCATATCGACCTTGACCGCTTTGGCAGGGATCGCGCCGTGATCGAGATCTCTCCTTCCGAGATTCGTCTGTTCGTGCGTGACTCCGTTACGGCCTCGGGCCGTCCGTTCGAGCGCGTCGTCGGCCTGGACGTGACGGAATACGCACACGCCTACGACCGCCTGACGCAAGCCAATCATCTGCTTGAGCTTGCGGGGCAAGAGCTCCAGGCCCAGATCGAAGAAGTCAAAAAGGTTGCCGACAATGCGGCCTACCTGCGTATGCGTTCCCGCGTGCACGATGTGATCGGCCAGCGCCTGTCCATCCTCCATCGCTATTTGGAGGAGGGGCGCCTGGACGACGAGTCACTCGAGCAGATCGATCCGTTGCTGCGCTCAATCGCCGTCGACCTGCGCAGTGGCGGCGTCAGTGAGCCGGCGGAGCAGCTGGGTGATATCGTCCATGCTTTTGGCCTGGTGAGTGTGCAGATCGATGTTGAGGGCGCGCTGCCTGAGGACGCACGTGTCGCCGCCGCATTTTTGCAGATTATCCGCGAGGCCTCGACCAATGCCACCAAGCATGCGCAGGCGCATCGGGTCCATGTGCGCTTGTGGCAGGAGGGGACGGATGCTGACGCCGTCGCGCGCATGACGATTTCTAACGACGGGTCTCCGGCCCCCGTATCGTATCGCGAGGGAACGGGTATCCCAGGTATGAGGCATGTCGCGCAAGATCTGGGTGGCAGCCTAGAAGTCAACGCCACCCCGCCCTTTACGCTTACGGTGTCCATTCCGCTTAACGCCAACGACACGTCTCAAAGGAGAAACTCATGATCCGCGTGTTAATTGTCGAAGATCAGGCCATCCTGCGCGAGAGCCTGGCGCGCTCCGTTGGCGACCAGCCCGATATGACCGTCGTCGCCGCGATCGCCGATGCCTCCGAGGCCTTGGGTGTCGCGCTCAAGGAGCGCCCGGACATGATACTGATGGACGTATGTACCGAACACGATTCAAACGGCATCGTGGCGGCGGCACGCATCAAGGAGCAGCTGCCTGAGTGTCGCATTATTATCATGACCGGCATGCCCGAGATCACCTTTGTCGACCAGGCCCGCGAGGCGGGCGTCGATAGCTTTGTGTACAAGAACGTCGGTATCGACGAGCTGTTCGCCGTGATGCGCTCCACGCTGGCGGGCTATTGCACGTTTCCCAAGCCGCCCGAGAGCATTTTTTCGGGTACGGCGGCACTCGACGATGTCGAGCTGTCGATTTTGCGCCTTGCCTGCGAGGGCAAGAGCCGTCGCGAGATCGCGACCGAGCTGTTTATGAGTGAGGGCACCATCAAACGCCGCATCTCGGAGATTCTGAGCAAGACCGGCTACGACAACATCATGCGCCTGGCCGTACATGCGGTGACTGAGGGTAGCATCGTTCCCAACATGGAGCGCCCGTAATCGACGCGCTCGCCCGTGTTCCGGCGCCGTAAAGATAGGCCGCCCGCCGTTTCGCATCTAAAAACGGCGGGCGGCCTGCTTTTGCGGGCGGTGCTGTCGGCGCAAGACGACGGGGCCGCAGGATCATTTCCTGCGGCCCCGCCTGGCATGTGCGCGGATGTGTCCGCCAGTCCGCGGCTGATGTTACGTGCCGTTACGCGATGGTTGCGCTGTAAGAAGCGACGTCCTCGTAGGAATCGGTCAGGTAGGCGTCGATGCCGATGGTCGTATTGACCAGGTCGTCAAGGCTGTCAAGCTCGCCGCTCGAGAACGTGAATTCCTCGGTGGCGCTGGTGCCGGGCATCAGGTGAGCCGAGAACCAGGGTTCCTTCATGGTGCCGTTGACGTTGGTCTTGCCGGAAGGAGCGTAGAAGGTCAGGTCCTTGTCGCTCTTGTTGGTGATGTTGACGACAAAACCGATGTCGCCCCAGTCGTCCTTGAACTTCTCGGTGATGGTGATGGTGCACAGATCGTCATCGGCGACGGTGACGGCGGGGGAGATTTCGACATTCTGGACATCGTCGTCTTCGACGGCCTCATCGATCTCCTCTTCCTTCTCGGCCGCCTCGCGATCCTTCTTCACCGTACCGGACAGGTCCTTGTCGGACTTGGTAAAGACAAGATTGCCGTCATCTTCTTCGAGGATGAGCTTGCCGTCCTTGAGCTTCATGTCATGCGACTCGTCTTCGGCGGTGATGGTTACGGTGGTGGCGTCCTTTACCTCCCATTTAAGGTCGACGACTTCAAGGAACAGGTCGAGGGCACCTGTACCGTCCTCATCGAGAATCAGGACGCAGTGGACACCCCAATCCTCGAGCATCTTCATGTACTCATCGGTCAGCTCTTCGCCCTCCACGGTTCCACCCGAGAGTTCCCAGCTGCCGACGAAGTTGGCCTTGGGGTCTTTGCCGCCGCCGCTGCAGCCCGTCAGGGCAAAGGCGAGCGCCAGGACGCATGTCAGAAATGCGAGTACGGACTTTTTGAACGTTGTCTTCATGGTGTCCTCCTTTATCGAACGAAACCCATAGAAGCAAATGCGGGGGTGGCGGACCCCCCGCCAATTACCAGATAGAGAGGGGTTAGGGCCTGGGCGTTCCGCAGTTGCTGCAGAACTTGCCGCCGTTTTCGCTGCCGCAGTTGGGGCAGAACCACTTGGTCGGTGCCGGGGCGGGTGCGGGACTGCCACACTCGGGGCAGAACTTGCCGGTGTTGGTGGCACCGCAGCTGCAGGTCCACGTGCCGGCCGTGGGGGCAGCGGCAGGAGCCGGTGCGGGGGCGGGTGCCGGAGCTGGCTGTGGGGCAGCCTGCTGCTGTGCCTGACCGGCGGCGAACAGCTGACTGGCGTTCATGCCGCCCATGCCGCCCGCCATGCCCATGCCCATAAAGCCGGCCATCGCGCCGTTGGGGTTGGCCGCTGCCGCGCGCATTGCGTCGCTCTGGGCGCTGGCGATGTTGGCGGCTGCCATGGTGGGATCGCGCATGACCGCGGCCTTCTGCAGGTCCTTGATCATTTGCTCGTCTTCTTGCGAAGCGGCGATGGAGTTGACGCCAAAGCTCACGATCTCGACGCCGCGCAGGTCGCGCCAATCGGCCGAGAGGACTTCGTTGAGCGCGCGGGCGAGCTCGGTGGTGTGACCGGGGATGGCGCTGTAGCGAATGCCCATCTCCGAGATCTTGGCAAAGGCAGGCTGCAGGGCGGTGAGCAGCTCGGACTTAAGCTGGCTGTCGATCTTGTCGCGCGTGTAGCTATCAGTCACGTTGCCGCACACGTTGGTGTAGAACAGCAGCGGGTTGGTGATACGGTACGAATACTCGCCGTTGCAGCGCACAGAGATATCGACATCCAGGCCGATGTTGTTATCGACCACGCGGAAGGGCACGGGCGAGGCGGTGCCGTACTTGTTGCCGATGATCTCCTTGGTGTTGATGAAGTAGACGCGCTGGTCCTTGCCCGCGTCGCCGCCAAAGGTAAAGCGGCTGCCGATATTGGCGAACGTCTCCTTGATGGAGTCGCCCAGATTGCCGCTAAAGACGCTCGGCTCGCTGCCGGTGTCAAAGACGAACTCGCCAGGCTCCAGCGCAACCTCGATGATCTTGCCGTTTTGCACCACGAGCATGCCCTGGCCGTCGTTGACGGCGATGACCGAGCCGTTGGAGATGACGTTGTCCTCGCCGTGCGTGTTGGAGCTGCGGCCGCCGGTGCGCTTGCTGCCCTTGCAGGCCAAGACGTCAGCGGGCATCGATTCGCAGTAGATAAATTCCTTCCACTGGTCGGCCATGACGCCGCCGGCAGCACCCAATCCAGCTTTCAAGAGTCCCATGGTGATCTTCCTTTCTCGTCAAAGGCCGGGTGGTATTGGTCAGGATGGTTAGTCATCCTTGTCATCCTTCATGACAACGGTGGTCTCGGTGTGGCTGAAGGTGTCGTGCTTCTCGACCAGCTCGAGCTCGCCGCAGTACTCGTCGGCGTGGGTGGCCTCGTTAGCTGTCTTGAGCTGGCCGACCAGCAGCACGTCTGCGATGATCACGATGATCAGCGGCGCGACGATGTTGATGAGGATGCCCTCGATGTCAAAGGCGAGGTAATCCGGATCGAAGGCGTTCTCACCCATGAAGAGGATCTGGGAGAGGACAAATCCGATCACAAAGAACAGCACCGAGGCGATAGCGAGCTTGGGCTTGGAGCAAGGAAGCTCGCCGACCATACGGCCGGTTTGGCCGTTCATGGCAAACAGGTAGCTCTTGCCGTTCCACGAGGTGGAAAGCATCCACACGGGGAACAGGGCATAATCGCTGTTTTCCCAGGTGTAGTCGAGCTGCTTGCTTTCGACCGTGGCATCGTCATATTCGTCGACGACGGTTTCACGCAGGGCCGAGATCGTGCTTTCCTCCATGCGGCGTTCGGCGCGTGCTTTGCAGGTTTCGCAGTCCTCGTCGTAGCGGTTGGCGATGTAGCCGGGCATATACGCGACCGAAAACGGGCGCAGGGCATCGTAGTCAAACGGCTCGATGGCGTCCATGTGGCCGTCGGGCATCTTGGACGATCCGTCGACGGGCACGCGCTTAAACGAGATGTTTCCCTTGCGGTAGGCGTCGTAGTGGTCGGTGGTCGTGACGGTGCGGTCGGATTCCTCGGTCACGGTCTCGTTGGTCGCATCAAAGTACACTTCGCCGTCCACGCGGGCGCCGTAAAGCCAAAACGGCACGTAAACGCCTTGGACTTCGTCGATGTGGTTGCCGGTGACAAAGCTCTTGGGCAGCAGGATCTTGCCCTTGTAGTGCTCTTTGAGCGCGGCCATAACGTCGTCGCGGCCGAGCTTAAACGGAATCACCAGGTCGGGTGAGAAGTCGCCCGAGAGCTGACCGGGTGCCACGGCGGGGTTGCCGCAGTACGGGCAGGTGGTAACGGCGACGGTGCCATCCGAGATTAGCTCGGCGCCGCACGACGAGCAGATATAGCCGGCGTTTTGGGCGAGCTCCTGCACCGCAGCGTCGGTCGCGGGCTTGGGCGCCGCCGCTGCGGCGTCGGCTTTGGCGTCTGCCTTGTCCTGGCGCTCGCGATAGAGGGCCTCGACCTCTTCGACTTCAAAACGCGAATCGCAGTAGTCGCAGACGAGCTTTTGCTCGGCACTGGCAAAATGCAGGGGGCCGCCACACGCGGGGCACTGATAGTTGACGCTCTCGAAGGCCATGATCGGTCCTTTCGCTGCCGGAGGCTATGCGCCGATGGCGCCACCGCAGTATTCGCAGCGCCCACTGGCATCGGGAATGGTGGTGGCTCCGCAGAAGGGGCAGGTGACCGCGGTCTTGGGAGCCTTGGCGGCCACGACACTGTCGCGCGTTTCCTGACGCAGCTGCACCAAGGCGTCGCGAACTTCGGTTGCCTGGCGCTTGGCCTCTCGGTATTCGATGGAACCGCGCTGATCGATGGTGGAGTCGTTCACGCGCAGGTTGATCTCGGTAAAGTACGGCGTGTTGACGTGAATGGTCAGGTTAAAGTCGTAATCCAGGTCGTAGCGCGGCGGGTTGTAGCTCTCGCGCTCGCCATCTTTGGTCTCGCGATAGATCTCGGTGCGATGCTCGTCGATATCCATATCGCAGCCGAGCACCTGTGAGAACTCGATGATGTCGGGATTGGCGTCGCGCCAGCGGCTCTGCGAGGTAATGATCAGCAGACCCGCGTCTTCGTCGAGCATGATGTTGGTGCGCCCAGCAGACAGCGTGCGCGTGGGGTTGAACGAGGCCAGGCGCTCGGCATTGGCCTCGCGGTAGGCGAGTTGCTCGCGGATATCGTCCGCGGTGCTGGAGCGATAGCCGTGGAAGTAGGGGGAGAGCTTACCGGCGCACTCTTTGCACAGGTAGCCTTCGCTAATCTTGGTCTTTCCCAAAAGTCCCAGCTCAGCACCGCAAATCGCGCACTCTTTCTTCTCGAACATCTTGTCAAAGAAGCCCATAGCTGCCTCCCATCAACTGGTAGCGTGTGTCACTTTTGATGATGGGCGAGCGCGCGATCTTTCACGATACCCAGACGGCTCAACGAGTCTCCACAACTGGGACACATGGCTCATTTTTGACTAGTCGTTGGGGACGTTCTTAAACGACTAGTCAACAAAGCGCCCGGCGAGCATTAACTGCTCGCCGGGCGCTTTGGTTAGGACGTTATATAGCAAGATTTGCGAAGCGCGGCGGTCGGGACCCAGGTGGTGTAGCCCAGCAGGTCAACGCCGTCCTCGGTCACCGCGTCGCGCATTGCGGCGACATGCTGACGCAGACCGATACCTCTTTTCGCGCGCAGGTACTCGGCAGCCGCCTCGTCTGACACTTTTTGATACCCGCCCGCCAACCACCACAAAGGGGACAGGCACCTTTGTGGTGGTTGGCGGGCGGTTTGTCTCGATCTGTAACAGGTAGGCAGCCAAAACCGGGCCTGGTGTTACAGATCGAGATTTTCGGTCTGTCCCCTATGGTTTGTCTAAATCTGTAACAAGTAGAGACGATTTAGCCCGCTAGATGTTACAGATCGAGATGGAAGATGCTAGTCGCAGGCGATATCGAGGTTCTTGCCGATGAGGCCTACGTAGCCGCCCTCGGCAGCCTTGGGGCTGTCGGCATGGCAGAGAACCCACTTGTCGGCCTTCCAGTAGCAGTAGCTGTCGCCGGCCGCGGGCATATCGGCCGCAGCCTCGGGACGCGGACCGTTGGTGCCGGCGGGCAGCGCCACCATCACCTGGAAGCCCCCATCGTCGACCATGCACGGCGTGTAGTGAAGCGTGGTGTTGAAAACCTCAACAAGCGTGCCGGCCGGCACGCGGAACGCCTTGACGCACGCGGTGTCGAGCTTGCCGTCCTCGATCTCCCAGCGATGCGCCACGAGCAGGATAAAATCGCGAGCACCCAGGTTGAACTCGCTCGCGCGGTGGTACTCCAGGCAGTTGAGGCGCGTGTTGTGGCCGTTGCACCAGCCGAGCTGGAAGGGACGGCCGCCAAACATGAGGAAGCCAAGCTTGTCGGCATCCTTGACGCCCTCGAGCTCCGGCGCACTCGCCACGTACTTACTGCCTTCGGGGATGGGCGTGGAGGCAAGCGCCTCGAGCACGGGTGACGTAAGCTCGGACGGAACGTTATCCCAAACGTTGCCATAGGATTTGAACTCGGGATCGTTGACAGAGTAGATATGCATGTTCACTCCTGTTCGTTTATGTGACAGTATAAACATTCTAGAACAATCTCTTTATGTTTTGAGCGCTCGGTATAAAAAAGCGCTCCGCAAAGAGCGGGAGCGCTTCTGGTACAAGCGTTATTCCCGCAAGGGCCTTACGCCTGCTGATAGTGCAGGTGCTTCTCGTCGATATCGGCCAGGTCGCGGTCGAGGTAGCGGCGCGCGAGCCAGTTTGCCATGGGGAGGTTCTGGTCCAGGTAGTTACCGCATTCCTCGGGAGCGGCACCGGGGACATCGCCCTCAAAGCCGGCGACAAACTCGAACAGTTCGCGCACGAGCGGCAAGATTTCCTCGCTCGTCAGCTCACCAAAGACGACGAGGTAAAAGCCCGTGCGGCAGCCCATGGGGCCAAAGTAGACAATGCGGCTCGACCACTCGGCATGATTGCGGAGGAACGTCGCGCCCAGGTGCTCGATGGTGTGGCACTCGGCCGTGTTCATGACCGGCTCCTTGTTGGGCGTGGTCAGGCGCAGGTCAAACGTGGTGACGGCAGCACCGGTCGCCGGATCGCGGTCGATGCGGCTCACATACACGCCGGGCTCAAGTAGCAGATGATCAACGGAAAAGCTGGCGATGCGCTCCATGGCAAATCCTCTCGGTAGTCAAATTGGGACGGGGCTCTTTTAGCTGGTTCGAATGGCCGCACCAATCATACCAGCCAAAAAGCCCCGTCCCAAAAAGACAACTTAGCCCAGGACGCGGGCCATGCGTGCCTTGAACTCGGAAAGGAAGCGCGGGGCATCAACGGTCAGCGCCACAAGCGCGCTCTTGTCGGGATCTGCCACACGGCGCTCATCGCAGATGGTGCGACCGCGGTACTCGCCCAGCAGGTCGACGCGTAGATTGCAGCCGAGCGCACCCACGAGCGTCGGATCGATTGCCACGGCAACAGCCAGCGGATCGTGCAGCGCACAACCACCCAGGTAAGGTGCGTTCATCTCGTACGAGCCAATGTAGTGCTCGACCATGCTCGCAAACGCGCAGCCGGCCATAGTGCCCGAGCCCGTCCAGCCGGCAATATCGCGGCGCGTGAGCACCACGCGATGCGTCACATCCAAACCCACCATGGTGAGCTTGCGGCCCGAGCGCAGCACGGCATCGGCAGCCTCGGGGTCGCTCGCCATGTTGGCCTCGGCGCCCGCGCTCACGTTACCGGGCACGGTCAGGGCGCCGCCCATCACCACCACGCGGCCGATAGACATCATCGCGGCCGCATCGCGCTCCAGGGCGAGCGCCAGATTGGAGAGCGGGCCGGTCGCCACATAGACCAGGTCGGGGCCATAGGTGCGCGCGGCATCGATCAGATAATCGACCGCAGCGTTGCCGTCGGCCGACGTTGCCCCCACCGGCTCATAGGGCGACGCGGGCACGCTCGCACCGCCGATGCCGTTCTTGCCGTGGATGAGCGTGGTTGACGCCGGCGGCGTATAGGGCTCGGTCGCCTTAATGGGGCGGTCGGCACCCAGATACACCGGCACCTCGGGACGACCCAACAGGTCAAGCACCGCCAAGCAGTTATGCGCCGACTGGTCGACGCGCACGTTGCCAAAACACGTGGTTATGCCGACGAGCTCCACCTCGGGGCTCGCAACGGCATAGGCGAGCGCCATAGCGTCGTCCACACCCATATCCAGATCAAGGATCAGCTTCTTGGTTGCCATTGTTCTACTCCGCTTCTCCGTCTTTATCGTTTAACCAAACCAATGTTCAACTTCGGCACGCGTGGGAATCGATTGCTGAGCACCCAAGCGCGACACCGTCACCGCCGAGGCGCGAGCGCCCGCGGCCATGCACTCAAAGAGCGGCAGGCCCTCCAGACGGGTAGCTGCAAGTGCGCCGATAAACGTATCGCCGGCCGCCGTGGTGTCGACCACCGAGCTCGAAAGCGCCGGCATGCGCAGCGGCTCACCGTCATCGCCGAGCGTAACCGATCCGGCGCCGCCCAACGTGATGACCGCAGCTCCGGCACCCTTGGCGCGCAGGGCATTAAGCGCTTCGGCACAACTCGCGTCATCTGCGGGCAGAATGCCCGTCAGTGCCTGGCATTCGGTCTCGTTGGGACAGACGAGGTCGACTGCGGGCCACGCACCCGCCGGCAACTCACAGGCAGGCGCCGGATTAAAGACCGTATAGAACCCCAGCTCGTGAGCGCAGGCAAGCGCCTCGGCCGTCGCCATCAGATCGCATTCGCCCTGGGCGATAAAGACGCTGCCGGCCGCGGGGGCGAGCCCGCAGGCATCGCGGTCGAGCTCATCGGCCACCAGATAGCGCAGCGCACAGGCCACATCATCGCCCGTAAGCGCATGGTTGGCGCCCGGAGACAGCACGATGCGGTTATCGCTCTCGCAGCGGATGATGGTCGCCGTGCCCGTCTCCACGTCGTCGCGCCGCGCCACGAACTCAACGCCCACGCCGGCATCCTGAAGTCCCGCCACCAGCGCATCGCCAAACGCATCGCGCCCGACCGCGCCGATCATGCACGTGCGCGCGCCCATGCGCGCAGCTGCCACGGCCTGGTTGGCGCCTTTGCCGCCAGCGTTGGTGATAAACCCGCTGCCGCCGACGGTCTCGCCCGCACGTGGCATGCGCTCGCACGCCACCGAAAGGTCCATGTTCATACTGCCGAACACCGCAACGATGCCGTTATCTGCCATGGAAACCTCCTCGTCTGCGGGCTTTGCACCCACCGTCGACCGTCGATTGTGCGCCTTCGCACCCCCTATAACTTTAGTTCACTTTGATGTGGACGCGCGCTTGAGGTTGCGCCAGCAGCAAGCATTCACAGGAGCAGGCGGCTACAATGAATATGTGCTGACTATTCTCGTCATTGGATGATATTTTATGGAACAACTCCCGCAATCGAGCTCACGCGGCCGACGCCGCACGGCCCAGGCGCAGACTCCGCACGAACGTCCGCAGGGCAAACCCCGCACCAACGAGACACACCGTGGCGCGGACTCACGTCGTACGCCCGCGTCCTCCAGCAAGTCCGCGCACGCCAGCGCCAACGACGGTGTCTGCTCACCGGCTGCCGACCATCAGACGCCCGCTCGCCCCAAGTCCCGTTATATCCCCGCCCTCGATGGCCTACGCACACTCGCCGTTGTCGCGGTGGTGCTCTACCACCTCAACCTCACCTGGGCGCAGGGCGGCTTGCTCGGCGTCACGATTTTCTTTGTGCTTTCGGGCTATCTGATCACGCGCCTGCTGCTCAACGAAGTAGCCAAGACCGGCCGCATCGACCTCAAGAGCTTCTGGATCCGCCGCATTCGCCGCCTATTCCCCGCCGTGGTAACCGTTGTAGTAGTGACCTGCGCGCTGTGTACCATCTTTAACCACGTAATGCTCACCAAGATGCGCCCCGACATCCTGCCGTCGCTGCTGTTCTTCAACAACTGGTGGCAGATTGCGCAGGATGTTTCGTACTTTAATGCTCTGGGCGACCCCTCGCCGCTCACGCACTTCTGGTCGCTCGCTATCGAGGAGCAGTTCTATCTGATTTGGCCACCGCTGCTGTTTGCCATGGTGTCCATGCATATGAGCAAACCCAACACGCGCCGTGTGGTCCTGGGGCTCGCAGCGGCATCCGCCCTTGCCATGATGGTGCTCTACAACCCTACCGCCGACCCCAGCCGTGTGTACTACGGCACGGATACCCGCGTGTTCTCGCTGCTGTTGGGTGCATGGATGGCATTTATCCCCGATCGCGACCTAGCGCCGGTTCGCCTTGCCCATCGCCTGGGACTCGACCGCCTAGTGAGCGCTGCCAAGCGCGGTAAGCTCGACAAGAGCGCCAAGGGCGGGCATGACGAGAAGACCGATTCCGCAGCCGAGACCGCCCCAGCTCAGCCGAGTGCGCTCACACGCTTTTGGTCCTCGCCCGCATCCATCGACGTACTGGGCATTGTGGGCCTGGTCGGCCTTGCGGCCATGGTCGCGCTCACCAACGGCTACACCGCTTTCCAATATCGCGGAGGCACGCTGCTGTGCTCCATCCTCACGCTCATGGTCATCGCCGCCTGTGTACAGCCCCAGGGCCTGGTCGCGCGCGCCCTTGCCGCCGAGCCGCTCGTGTGGGTCGGCAAGCGCTCGTACAGCATCTATCTGTGGCACTATCCGCTGCTGCTGCTTATGAACCCGGTCGCCAACATCAACGATACGCCCTGGTGGCAGTACATCTTGCAGATACTTGTGGTGGTCGCCGTGGCAGAGTGCTGCTATCGCCTTATCGAGACTCCGTTTAGGAAGGGCGCCTTTGGGCGCACCGTTTCCGAGTTCCGTGACGGAACCGCCACGCCCGCAGGCTGGGTGCGTGCGCATATTCCCGTGTGCGCCACTTGCGGCGTCGTGCTGATCATTGCCCTAGGAGGCCTCATCTTTGTGCCGGAGACCTCCGCGTTAAGTGGTGAAGGTGCCGAAATCCTCAACAAAGAAGCCAAGAATACCGCACCCAAAGACCAGCAGGCAGCCGACGACACCGACAAGGACAACGACGGCTTCCCCGACGGATCCTATGACCTGCTGATGATCGGCGACTCCGTGTCGCTGCGCGCCGTCGATTCCTTTGATGGCGTGTTCCCCCACAGTCACATCGATGCCGAAAAGGGCCGCCAGTTCGATGCAGGCCGCGCAACATTTGAGGGCTATCTCCAACAGAACCTTGCCGGCAAGGTCGTGGTCTTTGCACTGGGCACCAATGGCCTGGTAACCGATGACCAGATCGATGCCATCATGGCCGATGCCGGCGACAAGCGTATCGTCGCGTTTGTGAACACACGCAGTCCGCAGCCGTGGGTGGGTTCCACCAACCAGGCTATCGCAAATGCCGCCACGCGCTACAAGAACGTGCGCGTTATCGACTGGTACGGATACAGCGCCAATCGCAACGACTTGTTCGACGGCGACGGCACGCACCTGTCGACTACCGGCGTGACCGAGTACCTCAATCTCATCCACGATGCAGTCAAGAAAGACCTGCCCGTGCACCCCGAGGACCACGTTAACGATCCGCAACCGGCAGCCGTCAAGTCTGCCGGCGACGCGCTCGTCAACGCTCTCGCCTACAAGCCACACAAGCTCGGCGGCGACAAGTAACGCACCGTCAGATCCGCCTGTACCCGGAGGGGGCGTCGGTCACAACCGACGCCCCCTCCGGCAGTTAGGGACGTTCCTTATGTGCCGGCACTTAGGGACACTCCTGACGCAGCCAATGAATGCCCTCTCCGCGGCCGAATTCTGAGCTCCGCGCCACCCCGAGCGTTGTTTCCAAGCCCCACACCCGCAGCAAACACCCCAAAGCTGCTCTTTTCGAGCCGGTCCCAAGAGGCCGTGGGCAAAAAATGCCAAATATGAGTACTGGCACCATTTTAGTAACAGGTAAAATGGCCCAAAATGGCGCTCTTTCGGTCGCCATACCCCTTTGGACCGACCAGAATGATCGGCTTAAAGCCTGACTGTATCGATATTAATGAACAGATATTTTGTTATGTTCATTATCTTCTTGGATGTAAATGCTATTCACTTAGCAACAGTACTCATATTTGGCATTTTTTGCCCACTGCCATATAACTAACGCCCTATAGCAGACAAAAAACAGGCCGCAGCCCATCGCTGCGGCCTGTTCGAAACCCAAAAGAGGCGCTACGCGCTGTAGCCCATCGCCTGCAGGACAAACATGACAACCGTCAACACCGTAATCACGCCAATGGTCGCCCACGTGAGCACATTCCACACGCGGCCGTTACGGTTGCCGCCCATAATATGGCGATCGGCAGCGATAATCACCTGAAACACCAGTACTACGGGCAGCAGCACGCCGTTGATGACCTGCGAGGTCATCATAATCTGGAACAAATCGACGCCGGGCATAAGCACCAGCACGGCCGAAATGCCAATGATGGCCGTAATGATGCCGCGATAGACCGGAGCCTCGTCCCAGCTGCGGTCGGCGCCGCGCTCCCAGCCAAATGCCTCGCAGATAGCGCTCGACGTAACGCCCGGCAGCACGCAAGCGGCCAAAAAGCTCGCCGCGACCAGACCCGAGGCGAACAGCACCGTGGACCACTGGCCCGCGATGGGTTCCAGCGCGCGGGCCGCATCGGCAGCGTCGCTAATCTGGACGCCCGACGGAAACAGCACCGTGCCGGTCGTGATGATGATGAAGCCGGCGATGATGTCGGCGGCAATCGAGCCGCTCACGGTATCAATACGCTGCAGCACGATGTCGTCCTCGCCCGCGTTCTTATCGACCACGTTGTTCTGGGCCAAGAAGATCATCCACGGTGCGATGGTGGTACCGATCGTTGCGACCACGAGCGACACGTAGCTCGGATCGTTTTGAATATTTGGTACGACCAAGTCGACCGCGACCTCGCCCCAGTTGGGGCCGGCCATAAAGGCGGCAACGATATAGGTCACGAACACGCAGCTCACCAGCAGCAAAATCTTCTCGATTCGCTGGAAACTGCCCGACATGGTAAGCATCCACACCAGCAGCGCCACGAGCGGCACCGAGATGCTCGCCGGAACGCCAAACAGGGCAAGGCCACTCGCGATACCCGCGAACTCCGAGATGGTCACCGCCGTGTTGGCGATCAGCAGCGCCGCCATGGCCAGCACGCTCCTGCGCACGCCAAAGCGCTCGCGGATGAGCGAGGCCAGGCCCTTGCCTGTGACGCAGCCGCAACGTGCCGCGGTCTCCTGCGTCACGATGAGCAGCACGGTCATGACGGGAAGCATCCAGAGCATCTTGTAGCCATAGCTGGCGCCGGCGCTGGAATACGTGGCGATGCCGCCGGCGTCATTACCCGAAAGCGCCGCCAACAGACCGGGGCCCATGGCGCCAAAGATGGCCGCAATGGTCAGCTTTTGCTTGGTGCTCGCCTTTTGCTTCGTGTTTTGCACGCGACCACCTAACCCATGACCGACATGGTGAGCAGCACCGCGGCGACGCAGTACGCCACGCACGAGATCATGACGGCGATGACGTTCATGGCGGTGCCCGACGTGTTGAGATCATGCTCGTCGCGCCAGAACAGCACCATCAGATAAATCACGGCGCTCATGTTGCCAACCAGGCAAATGACGGCAGCGATATTAAAGCAGCCGGTAAAGAGCTGGTCCTCAAACATGGGGGCATCGGGGAACGCGGCGGTACGCACCAGTTGCGCGCACAGATAGGTCACGAGCGACAGAATCAGGCCCATACCGGTGCTCTGGAAGAAAAATCCCAGGTAGGGCTTAGGCTCGTCGTCGTGGCCGTCGTACTCCAAGAAGTAGTTCTTGACGAACGACACCATGCGCGAGGCCGCCAGCAGCACGAGCGGCATGGCACACATGGGAAACACCACCAGACGCGCGGAGCCGAGTGCCGTTCCCAGCACGGTTGCCATAAGGCACGAGGCAATGCCCCACACGACAACCCAGTACTGGCGATGCACAAACCAGCTGAGCACGTTGGTCGAGTCATCGGACGTGCTATCGCCCGAGCCGATGCCGGCGATCTGCAGGTCTTCCTGGTGCTCCTCGGCGATAACGTCCATGGCGTCGTCGAAGGTCACGATGCCCAGGATGTGACGGTTCTCGTCGCAGACGGGGATGGCAACCAGGTCGTACTTGGTCATCTCGTCCGTTACGTCTTCCTGGTCCTCGTCGGGCGACACATAGACCAGGTCGCGGTAGGCCAACTGGCCCAGCGTGGCATCGCGGTCGGCCACAATCAGCGTACGCAGCGAAAGCACACCCGTCAGCATGCCGCTCGGATCCTCGGTATAGACGTAGTAGACGCTCTCGAAGTCCTCATCGAGCCGGCGAATCGCGTCAATGGCGTCACCGACCGTCGCCGTGGCGGGCAGGGAGACAAACTCCGAGGTCATGATGCGGCCGGCGGTGTTGTCCTCATAGCCCAGCAGGTTACGAATCGCCTTCTCCTCCTTGACGCCCATCAGGCGCAGGAGTTTCTCGGCCTTCTCGTAATCGAGCTCGTCGATCAGGTCGGCGGCGTCGTCCGGATCCATCATGGCCAGCATCGACGACGCGTCCGTGTCGGACAGGCCCTCGAGCATCTCGGTCATAAGCTCGTCATCGTCGAACTCCGAGATGGCCTCGGCGGCCTGGGCGGTGTCGAGCTGCGCAAATACCTGTGCGCGCAGGCGCGGGTCGAGCTGTTCGATAATGTCGGCAATGTCGGCAGGGTGCAGCTCGCCGAGTGTCTTGTGCGACACCGAAAGCTGAATGTTCTTAGTCGAGCGGTCGAGCAGGTCCATGTAGGACCAAGCGATGATGTCCTCGCCAAGCGGCTTGCCCAGATGCTTCATAAAGCCCTCGACGACATGCTCGAGCGTGGGACTAATCGCACGCAGCAGGCCGCGAGCGCCCACCTCGGCACCCAGCAAACGCAGCTGATTTTCGCCCGACATGGAAAACTTGATGTCGTTTACGCGCACGACCTTCATGCCCTGCGTGTCGACAATCTGCTTGTTGAGCACGTCACGCGCAAGCAGCAGCTCGGTCGGCTGCAGATACGAAAAGCGAATATTGGTCGCAGATGTATTGAGGTACACGCCCGTCTCGTCGATACGGTCGACCCATTTGCGCCAGCTGATCATAAACGGTGTCTTGCCGGGACCGCGGAACGCAAGCGACGTCACGTGCGGAAAAACTTCGCCGGTGGCAATGCCAAAATCGTTCACTACGCCGAGCTTTTCGCCATCGACGTCCAAGACCGGCAACTTGAGCATCTCACTCAGATAATTCAATGGTGCTCCCCATCATTATTCCTTCGGGCTGCGGCCGTGATGGCACGCACTCCGTGGACTTCTGGATATGTATACGCATGCGCGGGCGGCACGCCGCTCGGCGCTTACACCCCGTGCATGCGCAGAAAGCACCTGCAAGGGGTCATCGACTGTATGGTCGAGGTTTGGATTTCACCTGTAACCTTTCTCTTGACCCTTGTTATCCGCAGTAACTATAGCATCAGCATCGCGCTGCGGCACCGAGTTTATGCGCTGCACATTGCAGGCATACCAGACGCTGACACATCCGTGACATAGTCATTGGGGACGTTCTTAAACGACTATTCCGTGGTGTCATCATTTTCGGCGAGCTGGGGGAACACGGCGTTTTTGGGCATGGTGACCTTCGTCAACGAGGTGAGCTTTTTGCTCAGCGATGTATCCGTCTTGACCAGATCGCTCAACGTCACAATTTTGTAGCCGTCGGCAATAAGCCCGTCGATAATCTGCGGCAGCGCCTCGAGCGTCTGCTCGGAGCACTCATCGCTATCGGTGAGCAGCACGATATTGCCCGGCGTCACCGAATCCAGCACCGTCGAGACCTGCTCGTCGGCACCGTTGAGCAGCCAATCGCCCGAATCGATATTCCACGAGACCACCGCGGACACCAAATCCATCGAGTCGATCCAGTTTTGCTCGTCAAAAGCGGCGTACGGGGCACGCAGCAGCATCGTCTTCACGCCGGTCGCCGACTTGATGGCGTCGGTGCCCTTCGAAATTTGCTTGCGCACCGTCTCGCGGTCCTCGCCCTTGAGCGAATCGTCGCTGTAGCTGTTGGAACCGACCTCGCATCCGGCATCGACAATCGCCTTGGCCGTAGCGGGGTTGCCCTCCACGCTATCGCCCGAAAGAAAGAACGTCGCGGTGACACCCTTCTCTTTGAGCACCTGCAAAATCTGTTTGGTGGCGCCACTGGGGCCCTCGTCAAACGTCAGAGCCACGACCTTCTCATTGCCCTTGGGCGCCACGCTGGCACAGGCGACAATGCAATCGGTGGCGGGCACGACCTCGCCGCGGTCCTGCGTCTTACCCGACTGTTCGCCGACCCACACCTCGGAACGACCCTGGACGCCCCAGGTTTGCACGTACTCGATGGCGCCCGTGCCCTCGACTTTGAGCTTGGGCTCGATGGTCGTAGCCTGCACCTCGTGCTTCTCGTAGACGTTGCGGCCTTCTTTAATCGTGATCTTCTCGCCGCCGGTAAGCTCGCGGCTATCCCACTTGCCCTGCTTTACGCGCTTGCCGTCAACCTTCACCGACAGCTTTTCGCCGCCATGGCGCTTGAGCACACTGTCGTCGACCGCCAGCAGGTCGCCGGCGGAATAGGTGTCAGTCAACTCCTGATCGTCGATAAGCGTCTGCAGCGTAGAGCCCACGCGCACCGCGGTCTGCTCTCCGTTGAGCACGACGTCCACGCTACGGTTGATATAGCCCACAACGGCGGCGACAAACAGTACGAACGCGCAGCCCACGGCGATGAGCGCGTAGGGCAGGCGAGACGAACGGCGGGGCGAACGCCCGTTGCCGATGCGTGCACTGCGGTCGCTAAACCCACGGCTATGGTTGAGGTACATCGCGCCGGGCTTACGGCGACGGCGACGCTGGCCGCTGGGCAGCTGCCCCAAGTCGCGACGCGCCATCGAGCGCGCACTCGATCGCCCGTTAACATTAGATCCGTTTTGGCGCATGTGCCCTCCCCCATAAACACAGCGAGCCGGAGTTACATGTCTCCGGCTCGCCTCCCATCGTTTGGTATGTCGCTATTTGTTAGCTTTCGACGAGCCCCCGCTCGCCTTTTGATATTCGTCCTTAAAGGCCTTGAACATGCCGCGTGTCTTGCCGAGCTGCTTGCCCAGCGCGCGACTGCCCTTGTCAACGGCAACCGAACCCTTTTCGTCGAGCACCTTGGCACCCTTTTTGACCTTGTCGCCCACCACGACACTCGCCTCGGCAGCCTTGGCGGCCGCACCGCCCGAATACCCGAGCGTCTTGACCTCATCCGAAACGATCATCGCGCCGTTATCGTAGCCGCGCAGCATCGTCGGCGGCACCTGCGTGTCGCCCACCAACATGCTCGACGCAGCGCTGGCGGTCACATAGAACGTCTGCACAATGCCCGAACGCGGTTTGAACTCAACGTCCGAGCAATAGCCCACGGCATCGCCCGATTCCGTGCGCACGTCCATACCGACCCAGATAATGCAGTCGTCCAGGTTGATATCGAGGCGCTTGGCAGCGGCGGCATCATAGGTGCCCTTGGCGTCATCGACCGCGATGGCACCCTCGTAGACACCGATAGCATCGAGCGCCACAAACCGGTCGGGACGCTCGATCATGCCCGCGATATCGGACTGGCGAACCATAAAACCCACCACGCGCGTGCCGCCCGGCGAAAAGACCGGAAAGTGAATCTTACCGAGCTTTTTGGGGCTACGCGGCGTGCCGTCCTTTTTGGTGCGCTTGTCCTCGGCAGGCTTGCGGTAAACCTTGATGCCGACAAAATCCCCGGTGCGCATTATGCCTCGGTCGAAGGCTCCGCAGCCTCGGTGTCAGCCTCGACGGCGTTCTCGACCACGACATCGGCGGCGGGCGTCACGTTGCCACCCGAGATGGCATCGTTGAGCTGCTCGCGCAGTTGGTCCATGCGCTCGCGGGCCAAGTCGACCTTGGCACGCAGGTCATCGGTCTTAGCGTCGACCATCGGGCCGAAGTCACTGACCGCGGCGCGGGCCTCCTCGGCACCGTGCTCGTAGGTGTCGCGCATGTTATCCCAAGCATCGTTGGCGATATCGGCAGCCATGGCGCGGGTCTCGGCACCCGAACGCGGGGCCAGGGCAACGCCGATGATAGCGCCGGCGGCAGCACCAAAGAGCGCGCCGGAGACAAAGCTGAAAGTCTTTCCCATGATCATTCCTCTCCTGCGGGCACCTCGGTGCCCACCGTTTGAATGCTGTCCATTATACCCGCAGCGCAACGCTTGCCGCCCCGCTCATCTGCGTACGGTAAAAGCGCAGGTAGACGGCGGCGATAAACGCGTGAGCTTACTCCTGCGGCAGGGACGGCATGGCCACCGTGGCGGCAGGGTCCTCGCCGGAGCCGTCCACGAGCGGCAGGCTGCCCTCGTGCGCGGGTCCTGCCGGAACCGTTGCCGCACCGCCAAAGACGGCAGCGGGGACCTCGTGGCTCTCGACGGTCGCACCTTCGGTATCAATAGCCACCCGCGGCTCGTCGTCAAAGCTTGGAACGCCCTGGGGCTCGGCAGGCTCGGACTCCGGCTCGGCGGCCGCATCGGAAACGGACTCGGCGGCGGCTTCGCTGCCAGCAGCGGCGTCGTCCTCAACAGCATCCTCTGCCACGTCCTCGCCATTCGCAGCGGCGACGGCCTCGTGCGGATCTTTGCCCTCGGCCTCGGCGCGCATGCCCAGCACCAGGTTGCGCAGGCCCGCGACCGTGCCCTCCACGTCGGGAGCTGGCTGGTCGGCGTGCAGGTAGGCCCAGTCCATCATAAAGGTGGCCGAAGACAGCGCACCGATGGCCAGCGCATCATCGGGGCACGAAAGCTCAATCTCAAAGACGCGCTCGTCGTGCTCGCTCACGCGGGTGCGGCCGCACGAAATGCTGCCCGCAAGGCCGGTCTCGTTCATGAGCTCGACCGTCACGTGCTCAAGCAGATGGCAAAGCTCGGTCTGGCCCATGCAGTCCTGGAACTCGCGATCGGAATCGCCCAGACACAGGTGCTTGGCAATCGCCGGCACCAGGTAATACACGCGCGCCGTGGCCTCGATATCCTCCGAGGTCATGAGCGGCATGCCGGGGTTCACCAGCACATGCGCGCAGATCTTGTCCTCGCTGACGGTGACCTTAAGGATGTTGAACAGGCCTGCCATAACTCTCCCCTACTCTTCCTTGCCCTACTCGTCGCCATCGTGCGGATCCACAGAGCCCGCACCCGACGCCGCCGGCTTCTCTGCCAAAGACTCGGAATCCTTCTTATCGGTTTCGGCCGGAGCGATCACGCGAATAAGCGAGATGCGCTGGCCACGCATCGACTGCACCTTAAACTTGTACCCCGCAACCTCAAACACCTCTCCGATGTCGGGCACCGAGTCGCAAAGCTCCAAAATCCAGCCGGCGATGGTCTCATAATCATCGCTTTCCTCGAGCGGCCAACCAAGCTCAATCGCGTCATCGCACGAAAAACGCCCATCGACGAGCCACTCGCGGCGCGAAAGGCGCGTGAGGTACTTGTTGTCGGGGTCGAACTCGTCCTCGATCTCGCCGACGATCTCCTCGACGATGTCCTCGATGGTGATGATGCCGGCCGTGCCGCCGTACTCGTCCACGACCACTACGATCTGGTCGTGCGAAGTCTGCATCTCGGACAGCAGCGGCAGGATGTCCTTGGTGTCGGGCACAAAGGTGGCGTCGCGCAGGTAATCGGCGATGGGCTGGTCGCCCTTGCCGTCGAGCGCGGGCTGAATCAGGTCCTTGATGTGCGCGATGCCCGCGACGTTGTCGGGATCCTCGTGATAGACGGGGATGCGGCTGAAGCCGGTCTGGCGCATGGTGGACAGCACGTCGGCGACGGTCTCGTCGTCCTCGCACATGGTGGTGTCAACGCGCGGCACCATGACCTCGCGGGCAACGGTGTCGCCCAGGTCGAAGATCTCGTGGATCATGCGCTTTTCCTCGTCGAGCAGGTCGTCCTGCTCCGAGACCATGTACTTGATCTCTTCCTCCGAGACGTTCTGGCGATCGTCGGCGCTCTTGATGCGCAGGATGCGAGCCAGACCATCGGAGCAGGCGCCGGTCAGCCACACGAGCGGACGGGCGATCTTTTGGAACACGGAAAGCGGCCCCACGACCTGCTTGGATACGCCCTCGGCGTTAGCGAGGCCGATGCGCTTGGGCACGAGCTCGCCGATCACGATGGACACAAAGGCGACGGCGACAGTGATGATGACCGGCGCCAGGCCGCGCGCGATGGCGGAAAGCGGCGCGATACCAAAGCTCATGAGCCACGTGGCAAGCGGGTCGGACAGGCTCGTCGAGGCGACAGCGGACGAGGCGAAGCCCACGAGCGTGATGGCGACCTGGATGGTGGCCAACAGCTGGTCGGAGTCGGCGGCCAGCTTAACGGCGCGCTCGGCGCGTTTGTCGCCTTCCTCGGCCTCGTGCTCCAGCACGGCGCGCTTGGCCGTGGTGAGCGCCATCTCGGACATAGAGAAGTAGCCGTTGATGAGGGTCAAAACGAGGGTAGTGATAAGAGAGATGGTTATGTCCATCGGGAGTTTCTCGAACCTCCAAGATTCGGGACGTTAGGTAGTAAGCGTAGGTGGCGGCTAGGGCAGTTGCGCCCGGCGGACGCTTGGATGGGTCCGCGGGCACAGACGCGATCGCTAGATTACGAAGAGGATCACCGCCATGAACTGGAAGATGCTGCCGGCGAGTACCCACAGGTGAAACACGCTGTGAAGATAGCGCACGTTTTTGGCGATATAGAACGGCACGCCCGCGGTGTAGCACACGCCGCCGACGGCGAGCAGGGCAAGTGCCACGGGATTGAGCAGCGACACGAGCTCGGGCAGCTTAAAGACGACGAGCCAGCCCATCAGCAGATAGACCAGGCCGCTCACCCAATGCGGCTGGCGCTCGCGCAAAAAGCACTCGAGGGCGATGCCGATAATGGCGATGGCCCATACGGCAAAAAACAGCACGGGGCCACCGTCGTTTGCCAGCGTGATGAGGCAAAACGGCGTATAGCTGCCAGCTATGAGCAGGTAGATGCAACTGTGGTCGATGATGCGAAACACACGCTTGGCGCCCGCGGGCTGAATCGCATGGTAGAGCGTGGAGGCAAGGTATTCGAGAATAATGCTGGCGCCGTAGACGATTGCCGCGGCCATATGCGCCGGACCGCCACCGCGAAGAGCGGCAAATACGATCAGGAGCACAAGACCTGCGATGCCCAGCAGGCAACCGACACCATGGGTGACGGAGTTCATGATCTCCTCGCCCACCGTGTAGTGCGGAACGGCCGCGGTCTTGGGTCGCGGCTTAGAACTGTCGCTCGAATCGGACATGCCGGTTACATCCTCCAACGTAAAGAGTTCTCAACACTATATCAAAGCGTCTAGGTACGTGCGAAATTTGCACCATACGTGACCCTTTGTTTACCCATTCTTTGCCTGTTGACGCATCAACGGCGAACGTCCATAATGCGCTTGCATTAAATGTTGATGTATTAACATCTTATAGGAAAGCTTCTTATGTCTCAAAACGCACGTTCCCATCGAAAGCTCAAGATAGCCGGCATCGTTGTGCTGGTGCTCGTTGTCGCGCTGCTGGGATTTGCCGGCAACTTTTTGTTTGACTTTGCTCTAAACCCCCAAGCGCCGTACACCATGAAGATGATGCAGGATAGCAAGAACGACAAAGAAGGTGAGCAGCCGGATGCCGAGGGAACCGAGGCGCGGGCATGGTTTAAAGAGAACCGCGAGAGCAGCAGCCTCACCGCAGATGACGGAACCGAGCTTGCCGCTTGGTATTTTGCCGCCCCAGAGACCACACACAATTACGCTGTCTGCCTGCATGGATATACCAACGAGCCCATCGGCATGGCCCGATACGCCAAGCGCTTCCACGACCGCGGCATGAACGTGCTCGCGCCTGCCGCCCGCGCCCACGAGCGCTCCGGCGGCGACTATATCGGCATGGGCTGGCCCGAGCGCCTCGACATCGTCGCATGGATCGAGCGAATCGTTCAGGCTGACCCCGAGGCGCGCATCCTGGTCTTTGGCGAGTCGATGGGTGCGGCAACCGCCATGAACGTCGCGGGGGAATCTCTGCCCGCAAACGTGAAATGCATTATCGAGGACTGCGGTTATACGAGTGTTTGGGACGAGTTTTCTCTGCAGCTCAAGGACGTGTTCGGCCTGCCCAGCTTTCCCTTGCTCGATGTAGCAAACTTGGTGTGCAACGTGCGCGCGGGCTACGACTTTCATAAGGCGAGCAGTGTGGAGCAACTCAAACACGCGACGGTTCCCATGCTGTTTATCCACGGCGACCAAGACACCTTTGTGCCGTACAGCATGCTCGACCAAAACTACGAGGCGTGCGCCAGCAAGGTCAAGCAAAAGCTCACTATCCATGGCGCCACCCACGCCAAGAGTGCGCAAGTTGACCCCGAGCTCTACTGGAATACGGTCGACGACTTCCTCGATAGGAATTTTTAGGGAAAAAGCGGCGTCTGGGGATTTATCTAACCCCCTATTTTCGGAAGTATGCGGCAAAATCCGGAACTGCCAACCGGACCGCAGTTTTACCAACAATTTATCAGGGGTTTTGTTGCCAAAAAACGTCGTGTGCTCGGCAGTCTCAGAATTTGCCGCATACTTCCGAAAAACCGCCTGCGAGCACCGTGCTCACAGGCGGTTTTTAATGGCTCTTCGGTGGTTTCTGTGGGAGAGATTCCGGCATAGGCCCAGCTCAGCGGGCGAAAACAACGATCTGGAACTGAAACGGCCCCGGGAGGGGCCGTTTCCGCGTCATCCGCCTATGATTGCTAAGCCAAATTCAGAC
>DBFAQQ010000007.1:0-2021 GCA_048236535.1 Collinsella sp.
CGGCATCATGCCCGGCATGCTCGGCATGCTCGCCTTCTGGCTGTACTACTGGCTGCTGTCCAAGAAGATCAACCCCATGGTGCTGATCGTGGCCACCATGGTCGTGGGCATCGTCGGCGCGTTCTTCGGCGTGCTGGCGTAGGTTCCTGCGTTTTATTCTGCCCCCAAGGGAAACGGCGACCCGCTGCGGTCGCCGTTTTTTATTACCGAAAGCTAGCTGGAGGTGCTTCGTGATTCGATCTGACAATCCGCCCGATAATGGCGTGAGCGGGGCGATGTATCTATTTGGCACGGCGCTCTTGTGGAGTTTTATCGGCATCCTCGTTCGCGCCAATTCGCAGTCAGCTCTTTTGATCGGTGCCGTTACGGCAATATTTATGGCGCTCTTTATCCTGCTCGTCGGCAGGCCCATCCTCCGCGTCAGCCGTCTTATTGTCCTTGTGGCCGTCTGCAACTTCGTGACGGGCACCACGTTTAACTTTGCCAACCAGCTCACGACGGTCGGCAACGCGATCGTCCTGCAGTACACCTCGATGATTTTCGTTATCGTGTATCAATCGCTCGCAACTCGCACGTTGCCCTCGCCTGCGAAGATTGCCTCCGTGGTGGTTGCTTTTACGGGTATGGGACTTTTCTTTTTAGGCGATTTGAGTGCCGAGGGCATGCTCGGCAACCTGCTTGCCGTCATTTCGGGCGCCACCTTTGGGCTGTGTTTCTTTTTGAACTCTCGCCCCGATGCGTCGCCCATGGTGTCCTCGCTCATCTCCTGCGGTATCTCGATGTTGCCGATCGTCTATTTTGCCGGTGCCCTAGACTCCGTGAGACCGTTTGAGTGGGGGCTTATGCTGGTGCACGGCCTTTTTTGCAGTGGCCTTGCGAGCGTGCTGTATGCCAAGGGGATTGCGCGCACTAACGCGTTTGCGGCCAACTTGGTCTGCATGAGCGAGGTCGTGCTCGCTCCCTGCTGGTCGGCGCTCCTCTTTGGCGAGGTCTTTCGCTGGAACGAGTTTTTGGGCGCGGCGATAATCGTTTTGGTGATTGTAGGCAACTTGGCATACGATGCCTTTGGCGATGGCTTTCTGGTGGCGCTTGTCCGCCATCGAAACAAAGGGCGCGCCTGATGGGATACGTCTGCCGTTTACGGTAAAAAACACCCCGCTGAGCGAGTGGTATTAAATAGTAAGAACCTGCATATCTATAATTGGTATCAAATCATTTGTACCTGGCATGGGTGTTCGCAGCACACCAGGTACGCTTCGAGCCGTGTGATCGAACTCCCGGAATTGATATCAACAACGCGCGCGACGGGTGTGACGACGGTTCGATATTCCTTATTGGGAGGAATTATGCTTGTCCAAGCAATCCTCGTCGGCTTAGTCGGAGCGTTTGGATGCCTCGACTACCAGCTCGGCACCCTCTACGCGTTCCGCCCCATCGTCCTGTGCCCGCTCGTGGGCCTGGTGCTGGGGGACCTGCAGACTGGCCTTGCCGTTGGCGCCAGCCTGGAGTTGCTATTCATGGGCTCGATCTCCATCGGCGCCTACGTACCGCCTAACGAAACCGTCGGCGGCGTGCTCGCCTGCGCGTTTGCCATTCAGCTCGGTCAGGGTACCGAGACGGCCATCGCGCTCGCCATGCCCATCGCCGTCCTTTCGCTGACGATCGGCAACATTACGGATGCTGGATTCTCGATCATTGTTGACATTGCTGACAAGTGCGCTGCCAAGGGCAACCTCAAGGGTATCTACGCGGCACATTGGAGCATGGGCCTCTTTGGCTGCCTTGAGTACTTCCTGCTGTGCGGCGGCGCATTCTACCTGGGCTCCGACGCCATCCAGGGCCTGCTCGACTTCATCCCGACCTTTGTGATCGATGGTTGCGGCGTTGCAGCCAACATCCTGCCGGCCATGGGCTTCGCCATGCTCGGCCGCCTGGTGCTCACCAAGCAGCTCGTGCCCTTCTACTTCCTGGGCTTCCTGCTGTGCTCCTACGCCAACGTGCCCGTCCTGGGCGTCGCCCTG
>DBFAQQ010000008.1:0-1928 GCA_048236535.1 Collinsella sp.
CGGCATCATGCCCGGCATGCTCGGCATGCTCGCCTTCTGGCTGTACTACTGGCTGCTGTCCAAGAAGATCAACCCCATGGTGCTGATCGTGGCCACCATGGTCGTGGGCATCGTCGGCGCGTTCTTCGGCGTGCTGGCGTAAGGGCCCGGCTGCATAGATTTTCGTTGCAACCTGGAAAGGGGATGGAGCGGGCCTATGCCCTCCATCCCCTTACTTGTATAGAGGGAGTTCGTATGTTCGCGAAGGATCGCGAAGCAATGCGCCTGACGCCGGCGGAGGTCAGGCTGATTCTTATTGAGTCCCTGCAGTGGTGCGCCAACAACGCGGTCTACTTTTTGGGGCTTATCGGTGCGGCCACGTATGATCTGGCCGGTACGGCCTTTTTGGTTGCTGCCATTACGCTTGTACGCAATCTTATGACGTCGGCGGGCAATATGGTGTCGGGCTCGGTCATCGACCGCTTTGGACCGCGCCGGACGTCGTTTGTGACGTGCGTGATTACGGCGGTGCTATCGCTTGGCGTGGGGTTGGCGCCGTTGTCTGTCCCCGGGCTTGTGTTTGCCGCGTGCGTCTTGGGGCTTGCGGGCGGCTTTATCAACACCTGCACGCATGCGTTTCCGGGCTATCTTGAATCGACCACCGAGGGCCGCACCCGCGTGAACGGCCTGATGGTCTTCTATAGCAATATCGCCTATACCGCCGGCCCGCTGCTCGGCGGCGCCATCGTGAGCTGTTTTGCCACGCAGTCTGTTTACCTGCTCATGGCTGGCATGATGGGCATGGCGGCCATGCTCTCCTTGGGCTGTCACGAGTGTGTTGCTCCCGCAAAAGGGGGGAAGCCGAAGGGCGGTATTCTGGGCGGCATGGCCGAGGGCGCGCGACTTACGTTTCGCGACCACGACCTGCGTCTCATCTTTATCTCGGGCTTTTTGGGTTTCTTTGCGTTTGGCGCGTTCGATTCGCTGGAGTCGTTGTTCTATCGCGATGTGCTCAACGTGGATATCGTCTGGCTGGGCTGGCTGTCCTCGGTCGTGGGCCTCACTTCCTCGGTGGGCGCGTTCATCCTGACCAAGCTTTCTGCCCGCCATGTCAACCTGCGATTGCTGCTCGGCGCGCTCATGGCCGTGGGCATTGGGTCCATGGTGTACGTGGGCACCGATATGCTGGGGGTCGCGATTATCGGTCAGGCGATTAACGGTCTGGCCTGGGGATTCCTGGAACCGCTGCAGATGATCTTGATTCAGGAGCGCGCTGACATCAAATACCTGGGGCGCATTACCGGCTTTGTGCGTTTTGGCCTGATGAGCGCCGGCGTGCTGCCGCTGCTGGCGGCTCCGTTTTTGGCGGAGGCTTTGGGTGTCCAGACGGTACTGTTTGGGGCATCGACCATTATTGCGCTGGTAGGAACGCTGTTCTTTGTCACACAAGGGAGGCGTCAGAGGCGTTAGCTATACATTAAATTCTAATTTAATACCACTCACCAGAGAATTTCGACCGTTCACCGAGGATTGGAGCAGATTGATAAGTGGTATTAAAAACACATTAGGTGTATGTCTATAATTGGTATCGAAAAGAAACGCGATGTATAGAGTTGCGTGCAGGACAGAAAGGAAAAGCCATGAAGGAAACCGAGAAGATCGAGATCATGCACTTTAGCCAGGAGGGCTACGTCGAGGACGGCAAGAACGTCTACGAGACCGGCAAGAAGATGATTGAGCTCGCCGACAAGGTCGCCGACGAGGGCTACGACGCCGTCTTCCTGATGGGCGTGGGCGGCACCTGGGACGAGCTCATGCAGCTCGAGTACCTCATGAACAAGTTCGGCGACCGCGATCTCGAGGTCTACCTGATCCACGCCGCCGAGTGGAACGTCTCCGGCCACAAGCGCATGACCGACAAGTCCGTCGTGCTCACCGCCTCCGAGTCC
>DBFAQQ010000009.1:0-25890 GCA_048236535.1 Collinsella sp.
CAGGCCACCAAGGACGCCGGCAAGATCGCCGGCCTCAACGTCAAGCGTATCGTCAACGAGCCGACCGCTGCTGCTCTGGCCTATGGCCTGGACAAGCAGGGCACCGACCAGCGCATCCTGGTCTTCGACTTGGGCGGCGGCACCTTCGACGTCTCCATCCTTGATCTCGCCGACGGCGTGTTTGAGGTTCTGTCCACCTCGGGCGACAACCACCTGGGCGGCGACGACTGGGATCAGCGCGTCATCGACTGGATGGCCGATAAGTTCCAGCAGGAGAACGGTGTCGACCTGCGTCAGGACCCCATGGCCCTGCAGCGTCTGAAGGAGGCCGCCGAGAACGCCAAGAAGGAGCTCTCTGCCGCCCAGCAGACGACCATCAACCTGCCGTTCATCACCATGAATCAGTCCGGCCCGCTGCACCTCAACTACACGCTGACCCGCGCCGAGTTCGAGAAGATCACCCGCGACCTGCTCGAGCGCTGCAAGCAGCCTGTCACCAACGCCCTGCGCGACGCCAAGCTTAAGCTTTCCGATCTGACCGAGGTCATCCTTGTCGGCGGCTCCACCCGTATGCCCGCCGTCCAGGAACTCGTCAAGACCATGACCGGCAAGCAGCCCAACATGTCCGTGAACCCCGACGAGGTCGTTGCCGACGGCGCTGCCGTCCAGGGCGGCGTGCTTACCGGCGACGTCGAGGGCATCCTGCTGCTCGACGTTACCCCGCTGTCGCTGGGCGTCGAGACCATGGGCGGCATCATGACCAAGATGATCGACCGCAACACCACGATCCCGACCTCCAAGACCGAGGTTTACTCCACCGCTGCCGACAACCAAACCAGCGTCGAGATCAACGTGCTCCAGGGCGAGCGCGAGCTTGCCCGTGACAACAAGTCGCTCGGTAAGTTCCAGCTGACCGGTATCCCGGCTGCCCGCCGCGGCGTGCCGCAGATCGAGGTCACCTTCGACATCGACGCCAACGGCATCGTCAAGGTCTCCGCTAAGGACAAGGGCACCGGCAAGGAGCAGCAGATCACTATCTCCGGCTCCACCGCTCTGTCCGACGACGAAGTCGATCGTATGGTCAAGGACGCCGAGGCTCATGCCGAGGAGGACAAGAAGCAGAAGGAAGAGGTCGAGGTCCGCAACCAGACCGACAGCCTGTGCTACTCCACCGAGCAGACCCTCAACGAGCTGGGCGACAAGGTTTCCGCCGACGTGAAGTCTAAGGCCGAGGCCGCTATCGCCGACGCCAAGAAGGCGCTCGAGGGCTCTGACGTCGAGGCCATCAAGGCCGCCGGCGAGTCCCTGCAGTCTGTGGCCTACGAGCTGGCCCAGGTTGTCTACGCCGACGCTCAGCAGCAGACCGACGGTGCCGCCGGTGCCCAGCCTGCCGACGATGACGTTGTCGACGCCGACTACGAGGTTGTGGACGACGAGGACAAGTAATCATGTCCGCCCGTAAAGCTCGCACGGAGGCGGCCGCCGCTGACGCCGCCCCCGTTGACTCTGAGGAGAAGGACGTGAAGATTCCCGTAGAGGCCGTCGACGATACCGAGGCCAACGAGGCCCCGGCCGCCGAGGCTGCCGAGAACCAGGTAGAGGATTCCAACAAGGAGGCGACGATGACCGAGGACGAGATGGTGGAAGCCGCTATCCGCGCCGGTGAGGAAGCCGCCGACAACGACTTTAAGCTCAAGTTCGAGCAGGCTCAGAAAGAGCTTGCCGACGTGCGCAACGAGCTCGATGCTGCGGCAGAGGCTCAGAAGGCCGCCGAGGACAAGGCAAAGGACGCTACCGAGCGCACCGCTCGTCTGCAGGCCGACTGGGAGAACTTCCGTCGCCGCACCGCCAACGAGCGCATCGCCGAGCGCGAGCGCGCGACCGAGAAGCTTGTCACCGCGCTGTTGCCGGTGATCGACGATATCGAGCGCGCGATCGACCATGCCCGCAGCCAAGAGCTTTCCGACGACTTTAAGCAGTTCGTCGATGGCGTTGACGCGGTACATGCCAAGCTGCTCGATGTGTTTGCGCACGAGGGCGTTGAGCCCATCGACCCCAAGGGTGAGGCGTTCGATCCGCTCGAGCACCAGGCTGTGGGTCGCGTCGAGGACACATCGCAGTACGACGAGACCGTCAACGATGTGTACCAGAAGGGCTACCGCATGGCGGATCGCATCCTGCGTTCCGCGATGGTGACGGTGACCTACGGTGGCGAGAAGCGCCCCGCACCGGAGCCCGAAGCGGCGCCCGAGGATGCTGCGGCCGATACGGCCGAGAGCACCGAGGAGTAATTGAGAAGGGCCCCGGGGCAACACCCGGGGCCCTTTCTGGCCTAGTGCCATATGAAAGCATGGGCCGTCGTCTGCATGGACGGCGGACGTAACAGGAGAGGAGCTACGATGGCTGCAGGCAAAACCTTCTATGACATCCTGGGCGTATCCAAGAGCGCCTCTGACAAAGAGATCAAGAGCGCGTTTCGCAAGCTCGCGCAAAAATATCACCCTGATGCCGGCGGCGACGAGGCCAAGTTCAAGGAGATCAGCGAGGCCTACGAGACGCTTTCGGACGAGAAGAAGCGCAAAGAGTACGACCAGATGCTCATGTTTGGCGGCATGCCGGGCGCGGGCGGCGCGTATGGCGGCGGCTACGGTGCCGGCGCGGGCGCCAGCGGCTGGGGCGATATCTTCGACAGCATCTTTAGCGGCAACGGCGCCTGGGGCAGCGATTGGGGCTCGGGCTTTGCCGGGGCTGCGGGTAATGCCGGCGCGGGCCGCAGCCGTGCTCGCAAGGGCGGCGACCTGTCGCTGACCGTCGATGTTTCGGCCGAGGACGCGTTCCGCGGCGTGACGCACAAGGTTACCTATCGCATTCCCTCGACGGGCGAGCAGCAGACCATTACGGTCTCGGTGCCCGCGGGTGCGGTCGACGGCGGCAAACTGCGCTACAAGCGTCGCGGCGAGTATGGCGTTGCCGGCGGCGAGCGCGGCGACCTGGTCGTGACCACGCACGTGGAGGAGCATCCACTGTTTAAGCGTAAAGGTGCCGACGTGACCATGGAGGTACCGGTCTCGGTCTACGAGGCGGCGCTCGGCTGCACGGTGGACGTGCCCACGCCCGGCGGGGCGACGGTTCGTCTGAAGGTGCCGGCGGGCACCCAGACGGGCAAGAAGTTCCGCTTTAAGGAGATGGGTGCGCCCGACGTTAAGCATCGCGGGCGCACCGGTGCACTGCTTGTCGAGATCAAGGTGCAGGTTCCCACGAGCCTGTCCGATGACGAGCGCGATGCCATGACCAAGCTGCGCGAGGCCGACACGCGCGACTATCGCGAGAAGGTCAACCGTTACAAGGCGACGTACTAGGGCGGTCGTGGCGCACGCGCCTGTCCACAGGCTTATGATGGACGATAACGAGACGGAAAGGGGTCAGGTAGCATGGCCGAGGACAATAGGAACAAACCGCTGTACATGATCAGCGTGGCGGCCGAGCTGACCGGCATGCATCCGCAGACTCTGCGCGTCTACGAGTCCAAGGGCCTGGTGAACCCCCAGCGCTCGGGCGGCAACACGCGCCTGTATTCGCGTGCCGATATCGAGCGCCTGGAGCTCATCAACCAGCTCACCGACGAGGGTATCAACCTTGCCGGCGTGGTGCGCATCCTCGATATGAAGGAGCGTGCCGAGGAGCGCGAGCGCGAGAACGAAAAACTCCGTGCCCGCGTGCGCCAGCTCGAGGACGAGCTGCACGAGTACAAGATGCAGAAGAAGATCACCGCCCTGGCCCCGCGCGATGGCTCGGTCAACCCCGAGCAAGTCATGCGCAAACTGCTGGGCGCCGGAGGGGATCTGTAGGTTCCGCCGTTCTAACGAACGGCGGACCGGTCGACGCTGCGCGCCGCCCAGAGCGACAATTTGTCATCCAAAAGGCAAGGCATGACCAGAAGGTCTATGCCTTGCCTTTTTCATGCCAACTTGTTCGCTCTGGACGTCGCTCGCTGTCCGTCCTCTACCTGCGGCGTTGCCTTGCTCCGGATGCGGTAGTCGTTGGTAGTCATTGGGGACGTTCTTAAATGACTAGTCGAAAGGGACACTCTTGCACCAAATCTGCTGGCCCACACCGGGCTCGTCCTTTACTTTACCGAGATAAAGTGAACGTGCAGATTCGTAACCCACTCGCAACCGTTCTATGGCACGATATTGAACGAATGTATGCTATGCGCTCAAATTTTGGGCAGAGTGGGAGACAGTATGGTCAAGCTGTACGAGGACGGCATCTACCTGCGCGGCGGTAGCGAGGTTGTGCCTGCAGCCGAGGCTGCCGAGCGTGGTATTACGCAGACGCCCGAGGACGCCAAGCGTGGCACCATCGCGTATTCGATCCTCCAGGCACACAATACGTCCGGAGATCCCGAGGCGCTCAAGATTCGCTTCGATGCCATGGCGAGCCACGACATCACCTTTGTCGGCATCATCCAGACGGCGCGCGCCTCGGGCATGGAGCAGTTCCCGCTGCCTTACGTGCTCACCAACTGCCACAACTCGCTGTGCGCCGTGGGCGGCACCATCAACGAGGACGACCATGTCTTTGGCCTTTCCGCGGCCAAAAAATACGGCGGCATTTTCGTCCCGCCGCACATCGCCGTCATCCACTCCTTTATGCGTGAGAACTTCGCCGGCTGCGGCAAGATGATCCTGGGCTCCGACTCGCACACCCGCTATGGCGCCCTGGGCACCATGGCCGTGGGCGAGGGCGGTGGCGAGCTGGCAAAGCAGCTGCTGCGCGACACCTACGATGTCGCCTATCCCGGCGTCGTTGCCATCTACCTCACGGGCGCCCCGCGCCCCGGCGTCGGCCCGCACGATGTAGCACTCGCCATCATCCGCGCCGTCTTTGCCAAGGGCTACGTCAAGAACAAGGTCATGGAGTTCGTGGGCCCCGGCATCGCGAGCATGACGACCGACTACCGCAACGGCGTCGACGTCATGACCACCGAGACCACTTGCCTGTCGAGCATCTGGGCCACCGACGAGGACACGCACGCGTTTCTGACCATGCACGGCCGCGGCGACGACTACCGCGAGCTCAAGCCCGCCGATGTCGCCTACTACGACGGCTGCGTCGAGGTCGACCTGTCGAGCATCAAGCCTATGATCGCGCTGCCGTTCCATCCTTCCAACGGCTTTGAGATCGACGAGCTCAACGAGAACCTCGAGGACATTCTGCATGAGGTCGAGCTCGAGGCCGCCAAGATCGGCGAGGGCAAGACGCACTTTAGCCTGCTCGACAAGATCGTCGACGGCAAGCTGCACGTGCAGCAGGGCGTTATCGCCGGCTGCTCGGGCGGCAACTACGACTCCGTAGTCCAGGCTGCCCGCGTGCTCAAGGGCGCCAACACCGGCTGCGGCGAGTTCTCGCTGTCGGTCTATCCCACAAGCCAGCCCGTGGCGCTCGAGCTTACACGCCGTGGCTACATCTACGACCTTATGGAGGCCGGCGCGATCGTGCGCACGGCGTTCTGCGGCCCGTGCTTTGGCGCCGGCGACACGCCTGCCAACAACGGCCTGTCCATCCGCCACACCACGCGCAATTTCCCCAACCGCGAGGGTTCCAAGCCGGGTAATGGCCAGCTGAGCGCCGTGGCCCTGATGGATGCCCGCTCCATTGCGGCGACGGCTGCCAACGGCGGCGTCCTGACGCCGGCGACCGACCTGCCCGAGGAGACTTGGGACGAGGCCTGCGAGTACACCTTTGACGACGCACCGTACAAAAAGCGCGTGTACTGGGGCTTTGGCAAGGCGGAGCCTGCCGACGAGCTGGTCGAAGGCCCCAACATCAAGCCGTGGCCCGCGATGGAGCCCCTCGGCGACGATATCCTGCTCAAGGTGTGCTCCAAGATCATGGACCCGGTCACCACGACCGACGAGCTCATTCCTTCGGGCGAGACGAGCTCCTTCCGCTCCAACCCGCTGGGTCTGGCCGAGTTTACGCTGAGCCGCCGCGACCCGGCCTACGTGGGTCGTTCCAAGGAGGTCGATGCCGTGGAGAAGCGTCGCGTTGCCGGCGAGGCCGCGGGCGACCTGGCGGCGCTCGATGCCGAGCTTGCCGGTGTGTTTGAGGCGCTGGCCGGCGCGGGTGTCGCGGCCGACGCCAAGGCGACCGAGTACGGCTCGATGCTCTATGCCAAGAAGCCCGGTGACGGTTCTGCCCGCGAGCAGGCCGCGAGCTGCCAGCGCGTAATTGGCGGCCTGGCCAACATCGTCCACGAGTACGCCACCAAGCGCTATCGCTCCAACGTGATGAACTGGGGCATGGTGCCCTTCCAGATGGAGGCCGAGCCCAACTTTGAGGTGGGCGACTACGTCTTTGTGCCGGGTATCCGCGCTGCGCTCGATGGCGACCTAAAGGACATCGCCGCGTACGTAGTGCGCGCCGACGGTGCGGTTGAGCAGATCGAGCTCTACATTGCCGATATGACGGCAGAGGAGCGTGCCATCGTCAAGGCCGGCTGCCTGATCAACTACAACAAGTTCAAGGCCGCTGCCGAGTAACGTTGCTGTACGCCCCGGACACACCTTTCCCTCGTGCTCACGCGCTTCGCGAGGGTCGCCCGAGGGAAAGGTGTGTCCGGGGCTACCGCGACGTTCTCGTTGGGTCTTGAGGGACGCTGATAAATAGACTTGTTTGATGCCGCCTCTGTTATCGGGGCGGCTTCTTTTTGTCGAAAACCGCCACAAAGGGGACAGGCACCTTTGTGGTGGTCCGCGGTTTGTCTCGTTCTGTAACAGGTAGACCCTTATTTGCCGAGTAGTTGTTACAGATTTAGATAAACGGGAACTGCTGAACATTTCGTCTCGATCTGTAACATCTGAGGTCCAAAACGGCAGCTAGATGTTATAGATCGAGATGGTGAAAGCCGGGGCCGAAGATCATCACAAAGGCTCCTGTCCCCTTTGTGGTGGTGGGGGCGAGCTCGATGCTGCCACGCTCGCTGAACGACATTCTAATGAGCGTCTCTACAGGATTTCATCCGGGCTGGCGGGTTTGGTTGTTTTGGGGATGCCGAGTTTGGATGACGCGAAATCGTCAACATTGTCCTTAATTCCGTCTTTGGTGTAGACAGTGACCATATAGGTGCTGTGTCCGAATTCGCCCTTGTCGCGTGTTGCCCAGGCATCCCAGTAGGCGGCCCCGTTTCGCCCTTTGATTTTTCCGACACGGCGGAGTTCTGTTCGCTTTAATTTCTGGTTGCTATAGATGGTTCGACCGGCCTCCTCGGTGAGCCCGCACTGTCCAAGCATCTTGTCGAGGACTTGGTTCATGTGGCGCTCATCGGTGTTTGGTGCGTAGTCGTAGGCGAGGGTGATGGAGTCGAGTGGCTGGTCGTCGATTAGATAGTTTAGCGCCTGAGGTTCAAGGCAGAAATAGGGGGAGCATCCGTCGACCTTGCCGAGCAACGGTAACTTGGACTGCCAACTTCCGGTGGGAATTGCATATTCGTAGAACACGCCACGGCAGACAAAGGAGAGCGAGGTGGCACGCGAGCCGGCGTCGATCATCCCGCAAAGATCGAAGGGCGAGGCGATACCAAAAGAAAAGGGCGTGATGACGATAAGGAAGAGCATCACGATGGGTATGGCGAGAATGGCGATGACGTTGCGACCGGTGGAATGAGACGGCTTCATATGCGCTCCTCGAGACAAAGAGCAGGCAAGCTCGATGACAAATGAATAATCTCAGCTAACAATTCAATTTTAATCTCATAACGTGTGACAGCTGGCCGTCGAAATCGAGATCCACCACAAAGGTGCCTGTCCTCTTCGTGGTGATTCTCGGTTTGTCTCGATCTGTAACAGTTAGACCCTAATTTGCCGACTAGATGTTACAGATTGAGACAAACGGGCGCCGCTGAACAATTCGTCTCGATCTGTAACATCTGGAGCCGGAAACGGTCGATAGATGTTACAGATCGAGATAGTGAGGGGACGAGGCCGCAGCGGGTGAGCGTGCCTGCCCCCCTATCTCTTAATCACTCAGAAAATCTTATATATAGAGACTTAGATTTGTGTATAAGATCGCACAAAGCTGGCAACAATACTTCTCGAACAACGTGAAGCCGCCCCGTAGGGCGGCCACCCCAAGAGAGGTGATTCCATGAGAATCGATAAGCTAGCAATGACGTCGCGCGAGGCGCTGCAGACCGCCATGAGCACGGCTGCCGATGCGCAGGCCGGCGCGGTGGAGCCGATTCACCTGCTGTCTGCTCTGCTCGGTGCCGGCGAGCGCAATATCTCCGTGATTATCGAGCGCATCGGTGCCGACCCAGCTCAGCTCGCACGCTCCACACAGGACGCCATCGACCACGCGCCCAAGGTTTCGGGCGAGGGGCAGCAGATGGGCCTGTCCAACGAGCTCGTTCGCGTCATCGAGAAGGCCGAGAAGAAGGCCACCAAGATGGGCGACAGCTTTGTGGTGACCGAGCATCTGCTGATGGCGCTTGCCGAGGACAAGGGCGAGGCGGGCCGCGTGCTGCGCGACGCCGGTGTTACCAAGGAGCGTATCGAGCAGGTCTACGAGGAGCTGCGTGGCGATGACCGCGTGACGTCTGCCGAGGACAAGACTCAGTTTGAGGCGCTGGAGCAGTACGGCCGCAATATCTGCGACCTTGCCCGCGCCGGCAAGCTCGACCCGGTCATCGGCCGTACCGACGAGATCCGCCGTACCATCCAGGTCCTGTCCCGCCGCACCAAGAACAACCCCGTGCTCATTGGCGAGCCGGGCGTCGGCAAGACGGCCATCGTCGAGGGCATCGCCCAGCGTATCGTGGCCGGCGACGTGCCGAGCACCCTGCGCGACCGCGACCTCATCGAGCTCGACATGAGCGCGCTGGTCGCAGGCGCCAAGTACCGCGGCGAGTTCGAGGACCGCTTGAAGGCCGTGCTCAAGGAAGTGCAAAAATCTGAAGGCAAGGTCATCCTGTTCATCGATGAGCTCCACACCATCGTGGGCGCTGGTGCCACCGAGGGCTCCATGGACGCCGGCAACATCCTCAAGCCGGCGCTCGCCCGTGGCGACCTGCATGCGATCGGCGCGACTACGCTCGACGAATACCGCAAGTACATCGAGAAGGACGCGGCGCTCGCGCGTCGTTTCCAGACTGTGATGGTCTCCGAGCCTACCGTCGAGGACACCATCTCGATCCTGCGTGGCCTCAAGGAGAAGTACGAGATCTTCCACGGCGTGCATATCACCGATAGCGCGCTCGTGGCCGCCGCCGACCTCTCCGATCGCTACATCGCCGATCGCTTTCTGCCCGACAAGGCCATCGACCTGGTCGATGAGGCGGCAAGCCGCCTGCGCATGGAGCTCGACAGCATGCCGGTCGAGATCGACGCCACCACGCGTCAGCTCACCCAGCTGCAGATCGAGGAGCAGGCGCTCATGAAGGAGACCGACGACGCCTCCAAGGAGCGTCTGGAGGCCCTGCGCCAGGAGATCGCCGAGGTCCAGGAAAAGCTCAACGTGCAAAAGGCCGGCTGGCTCAACCAAAAGAACGCCATCGACCACGTGCAGGAGCTCAAAGGACAGCTCGACGAGGCCAAGAGCGAAGAGGAGCGTGCGACGCGCAACGGCGACCTGGGCCGTGCGTCCGAGCTGCGCTTCTCCGTGATTCCGGGCCTGCAGCAGCAGATTCAGGATTCCGAGGCCGCGCTCGAGGCACAAAAGCAGCAGGACGGCGAGGGCCTCAACGAACAGGTGACCTCCGATGAGATCGCCGAGGTCGTGAGCGCCTGGACCGGCGTGCCTGTGTCCAAGATGATGCAGGGCGAGCTCGACAAGTTGAAGGGCCTGGAGGGCGAGCTGCATAAGCGCGTCATCGGTCAGGACGAGGCCGTCTCCGCCGTTGCCGCGGCCGTGCGCCGCAGCCGTGCGGGTCTCTCCGATCCGGACAAGCCCATCGGCAGCTTCTTCTTCCTGGGCCCCACCGGCGTGGGTAAGACCGAGCTCGCCAAGGCGCTTGCCGAGTGCCTGTTCGACGACGAGCGCGCACTCGTGCGTATCGACATGTCCGAGTACATGGAGAAGTTCAGCGTCCAGCGTCTGATCGGTGCGCCCCCGGGATACGTGGGTTACGACGAGGGCGGCCAGCTCACCGAGGCCGTGCGCCGTCGTCCCTACTCCGTGATCTTGCTCGACGAGATGGAGAAGGCCCATCCGGATGTCTTTAACGTGCTGTTGCAGGTGCTCGACGACGGCCGTCTGACCGATGGCCAGGGTCGCCAGGTGTCCTTCAAGAACACGATTATCATCATGACGTCTAACGTGGGCTCCAAGGCTATCGCCGAGCTTTCGGGCAAGGACGAGGAGGAGATGCGCCATCAGGTCGACGCCGCCATGGCTCAGACCTTCCGCCCCGAGTTCCTCAACCGTATCGACGACATCGTGGTGTTCCATCCGCTCGGCATGGCGCAGATCGAGAAGATCGTCGACATCCAGCTTGCCGACGTCCGCGCGCGTCTGGCCAAGGAGCGCATGACGCTTGCCATCACCCCGGCGGCCAAGCAGATGCTCGCCGTGGGCGGCCTGGACCCGGTCTTTGGCGCCCGTCCGCTCAAGCGTCTGGTCCAGCGCGAGGTCGTGGACGCCATCGCCGCCGCCATCATCGACGGCACGGTGCGCGAGGGCGATCAGGTGACGGTCGATGTCGATAAGGACGGCGGCTTTACCGTCGTGTGCGATAACACGCCGGCGGCCACCTACGAGGTCCCCGATGCCGAGTAGATTTTTGGGACATGCCTTAAAATCTGCCGGCCGTTTCTAAACGCCAAGGGCGGCGGATCCAATTGGGTCCGCCGCCCTTTTTCGTGCGACAATCGATGATGTTGAACGGATGCGATGCAAGGAGCTATGCAGATGAAAGACGAGAACAAGGCTAACGCACCGGCGGCTGAGACAGCGCCCGCCGCATCGAAGGTTTCGCCTAAGCCGGCGCCCAAGCCGCGCGACCCCTACATCCGTGCTGAGAACGAGGACGATGACGGCTACGATCCCTACAGCGATCGCCGCCCCGAGCGCGAGCCGATGTTCGAAGCCGACCCGTGGCGCTAACTTTTGTAGGGTGGTCATAATATCCCCGTCCCAAATCGACTGCTCGGGGAGTCGCATTCGAACTTGGTAGTCCTCTCAGCCACTCGACATCCTTCGGAGCAGTAATAGTGAAAAAACTTGCGTAAGTGTTAATCAAGTCAGACAAAATCTTGCTCTCTAATTAATCAAGAATCGGTATAATTTTGATTAGCTAGAGAGCAAGATTGGAGAATCATGGCATTCAACGACTTGATCGCCCAGAAAATAAAGGACTTTGAACAGCAGGGGGTTCCGCTGGTCTTTGAGCGAGACCTTGATCTAGGAAACCCACAGGAGCCAAAGCGCGACAACATCGTAAATGTGATTGTGGGGGCCCGCCGTTGTGGAAAGACGTATCGCCTGTATCAGGAGATGCGGCGGCTTCAGAGCCGGGGCGTTGAGCTTGACCGGATGCTTTACTTCAATTTTGAGGATGAGCGCTTGCGCCCGTATGAGCCATCGCTGCTGGCGGACGTGCTCGACACGTTCTATGCGCTGTATCCTGCTGCTCGAACCGAGGGCGCTTACATTTTCTTTGACGAGATCCAGGAAATTCCCGAATGGGGTGCGTTTCTGCGGCGTGTAGTCGATACGGAGAAAGCGACCGTCTATGTGACGGGATCTTCTTCCAAGATGCTGTCCTCAGAACTTAAGAGCGAGTTCAGGGGTCGTTCTCTTGTGCGAGAGCTTTTTCCGTTGAGTTTTTCGGAATACGTTCGATATAAGACGGGGAGCGTCCCTGAGCCAGATGCGACCTTTTCCCCGAGCGATGCAGCGCTGCTTCGACATCATCTGATCGGGTATCTTGAACAAGGGGGATTCATCGCGACACTTGAGCAGACGCCTGCAGACGCGATTCAGCTGCTACAGGAATATGCTTCGCGGACGGTCGCCATGGACGTCGTTGAACGTTACGACGTCAAGAACCCTCGCCTGGCATCGCTGTTCTTGACGCGGTGTATGGCATCTTCGGGACGAGAGCTGTCAGTGAACAAAGTGTACAACGAGTTCAAGAGCAGACAGATACCCGTCAGTCGTAATTCGCTCAGCGATTTACTTGAGTATTATGAGGACGCCTACCTGTTATTTTCTGTGCCGGAGTTCACGCGTTCACTGGCAAATAACATGCGGTCTGCGTCTAAGGTCTACGCTGTCGACCCTGCGATGTTTGGAGCATTCTCTCCTGCATCGGCATTGGACCAGGGCCAGAGGCTCGAGACCGCAGTGTTCAATGCGCTAAGAAGAAGGACTCCCGCGGTGAGGACCGGCTCGGTCTGCCGCCTGCTAATCAAAGAGAAGAGCAAAAGCCATGAGGTAGACTTTGTGGCTGGGGACGCGCTTCTCATGCGGGCTTATAGCCTGATTCAGGTGAGTGCGGATATGGCAAGTGAGAAAACGCGCGAGCGCGAAATTGCCGCGCTTGATGCCTCGATGGCCCAGTTTGATCTTGGCGAGTCGGCAATCGTTACCATGGATGAACAGACCGATATTCCATGCGAGCACGGTGTGGTACACGTTATGCCCGCATGGAAGTGGCTCCTTGCCTAATCATCTATGGGCCTGTGGGGTCAGGACCTCCTGGCTCCTTCATCACGGTTGGGGAGCACGTTGCTGCGCCAGGCTAGTCCTGGGCTTTGATACTCGGCAGGAGAATCTGGGCGAGGTAGTCGGTCTCGAGTTTGGTCGCGGCGTCGGCTTTGCCGTCTTTGCCGACCAGTACGTTCTTGATCTGGCTATAGGTGTAGCGGTTGCCGGTCGTAAGCTCGACAAGCTCAATGGCCGTGTCCATGGGGTAGGTTGACACGGGGTTCTGCGTCCGTCCGTTGATGGTCTGGGGCACCACGTACGGATAGACGGGGCCGCTGGCGTAGACGGTATAACCGTTGCCTAGATTGGCCGCGCCCAAAACCGTATCGCCTTCATCGGGCGTAAAGCTCTCGCCCTCGCGCACCGCGACGAGCGTCACGAGCGGCGTATTGGCGTCGTCGCCCAGATAGATGCATAGCGTGCTTCCGTTTTGCCAAGTTGCGACCTTGCCGTACCACTCGACGGGAATATCGAGCTGGTAGAGGTCGGTTGCCTTGTGGCGAGCGTCAGCATCACGGGACGCCTGTGCCTTTTGCGCGCTCACGGCATTGACGGCGGCGTCGCGCCGCGCGGTTGCCGCCTGCTGAAGTATCTTGGCGGCCGCGGCGGAGCTCGCACCGCCTTCCTCGGCATACTTGGCGGCGGCATCGATCTGGTCGTCAGTCACCGTGTCGGCCGAAGGCACCTTGAGCTTAAAGGCGGCCTGGGCACTTAAATCCTGTCCATCGCTCTTAACGGTGACCTGCGTCTTGGTGGTCGGGACGGTATAGACGGTGCCGTCGGCCGCGATGGGGGAGGCGGCGATGGAGAGCGTGTAATCGCCGGGCAGCAGTTTGATGCCGCGGCCGTGCTCGTCAACATAGAGTGTTTCGCTCACGGAGGAGCCATCAGCGTCCTGACCGCTCACCTGTACGGGAATCTTGGAGCCGGTGGAACAGTCGAGGCCCGCGGCATGCACGCCAATCTGCACTGACATCATCGTGTGGGCATTGGCGGCGGCAGCGGCAGCCTGCTCTTGTTGATATCCGTTCCAGGCAGCATAGCCTGCGCCGCCGGCAACAAGCGCGACGGCTACGACGCCGGCAACCATCAGATTGCGGCGCTTGGGCGACATTTTGCGATGGCGAACCTCGGCCTCGCGTGCCGAGGGAACGGACGGCAGGGGAATATCGCCCATGGCGATGGTCTCGTCCACGGCAGGCGCAGAGCCTAAGCCAGGGAGCTCGCGGGTCAGCGAATCTTCGGCCGGCAAGTTGTCGAGCAAGATGGTTTCCTCGCTCGTGTCGGATTCGGGCTGGTCGTCGGCCTCACATTCGGATTCCTCGTGCCTCGCCTCGTCTTCGGTGGGCGCGGCGCCATCGTCTTTTGCGTCCTGATCATCGGGCTGCGCCTCGATTTCCGGCTCATCCTGCACATCAACGCTCGAATCGTCAAACGCAATCTCGGCTAGCGCGATCTGGTCTAGGCTCTCCAGGGCCTCGGCACACGCTTCTGCATCTCGGGCCGCATCCTCTTGGTCCATCGTCTCATCTTTCATATATCCCCCAAGCTCAATATCGGGACAACACTGTACCCAAAAACGGGACCCCATAGAGCCGCCGCATGATTTGAAATCCGATTTTATATATGCGCATGTTTTTGAATAGATGAATAGAGACGCAACGACAAAAGCCCCCGAAAAGCGAGCGAAACGCTTTCCGGGGGCTCTGCGAGACATTGGATGAAAATCCTGGCGGACGGGCCTATGCCCAACTGCCAACAGCGATCAACATGTTACTCGGCGTGCGCGTAATCAACCTTGGCGCGGCGAGCGGTAGCCTTCTTCCAATCGCTGGTTCCCTCAAAGACATCCTGCTTGTAGGGATTGCGACCGAGCTTCTTGGCGCGGTAGGCGACGTAGACGATCGCGGCGACGTTGGCGACCAGCGCGGCGACCGAGACCGCGGTGGCGGCGCCGGGGTCGAGCGTGGAGTGGGTCACAAAGATGGACTCCTCCTGGAAGTAGGGGAACACCTGGGCAAACATGCACCAAATGGCCAGCGTAAAGGCGCGGTTCTGGATCCAACCGCCCTTGTTCCAGATAAAGGCGGCGACGGTGGGCGCCAGCAGCAGCGCAAAGCCGCAGAACCAGGAGTGGGTGGGCAGGCAGTTGTAGGTGTAGCAGAAGTTCCAGATATCGTAGGCGATGATGTAGACCCAGGTCATATCGGGCCACAGCATGTCGGTCTTGTCCTCGGAGGCGTAGACGCTCCACCAACCGGTCATGCAGAAGATGTTGATGAGACCGGCGATGCCGTTGAACACGTTGTTCCAGCCGGCCAGCTGCGTAGCACCTTCGGAGGTGACCCAGGTGGACTCGCCCAGGACAAAGAAGTGATAGGCGCTCTCGAAGTCGGACACGACGGCGATCATGATGTTGATGGCGACGATCACAAACGGCCACGCGCGGAACCAATGCGCCTTGCCGATCTTTCCCCACTGGTACTTAATGGCAATGAAGCCCCAGCAACCGGCCAGCGCCGCGTATACCTTGGCGTAGTGGAACCAGCTGTTCTGGTACACATGGGTGGGGTTGGTGAGCGCCCACTCGGCACCCTGCGAGACGCCGACGGCGATGGCGATGCAGTAGATGGTCATGGCCAGCGGAGCCACGCCAAAGATGATTGCCGCGCTCAGCTTGGTGCGGCGGCCGACCTCGTTGAGCACGATCAGGCCAATAAAGACCATGGCCCAGCCGGCCCAGTGGATAAGGGTATCGCTACCCCAAACATCGAACAGCATGCTGCTCTCCTTTCACACGCCCGCGGCCCCTCTTCTGATCGCGGGCAGTTTGGCCAAATGTCGTCAGTCCTGGGGCTTGCGCTCCGGATACTTGGCGGTATAGCCTTCGATGTGGAGTGTCGAGGCGATGATTTCCTTGACCGTCTCGTCGGGCACATCGGGGTGCGTGCGGATATACATCAACAACCCCATGATGAGGGTGTAGAACGTCTCGTAGACATGGTCGATGCGTAGCTCATGATGAGCGATAAAATCCACCACGGTGGTGTCGCAGATATACTGCGCCACGCGCTGAACCACGTTGTGCAAAAAGCCGCCGTAGAGCGCGCCGCTGCTTGAGGTGAGCGTACTCGGCAGCTCGTGGCCGCTGGCGACCAGGCGCTTAAAGAGCGGGGCGACGGTGTCGAGTGCGCCCTCGATATCACCGACGATGCGGTTGGCATTCCACTGCTCGAGCTCGGAGATAAAACCGTCGATCGCCTCGTCCATGACGGCGGTGACGGCGGCGTCCATGTCGGCGAAGTAGTGGTAGAACAATGAACGCGTGCAGCCGGATCGCTTGGTCACGGCCGATACCGATAGGTGGGACACGCCCAGCTCGGAGCTTACGGTGCGTACGGCATCGAGGATCTCGCGACGGCGTTCGTCGCCCGTCAGGCGCTTTGCCGCGCTATCGGATGCGGGGATGGCATCGACCACAGAGGTATCTGCTGTGTCGTTGCCCATGTTTTGCCGCCTTTCATCCTCTTTTGCCTGACCGTTCGCCTAACAGTCTTGAATATTGTTGACGGTTCGTCAATACTATTTTTGACACAATGTCAACAATGGCGGGTGAACGGCATGGGGGCATGCCCGGCCTGCAAAAAAAGAGGGGCGCCGCGGTCCCGCCGGGCTGTGGCAAGAGAAGGGACAACCATGATTCTCAACGGACCGGGGATTAGCTACACCGAGCCCGACATCGGTTCGGAGTTCGTGCCGCCGCTGCCGGATCATCCGCGCGAGGCCATCGTCAAGCTGTGCGAGCACTGCACCAACCGTCTGCTGCATCGCGATGAGCTGCTGGGCTACGAGTACTGGTCGTTTGCCGAGGCCGCAACCGACGAGCAGGCCGAAGTGCTCTGCAAGATGAAGATGCGCCGTCCCTATACGCTGCCCGAGATGGTCAAGCTCACCGGCATGCCCGAAGCCGATATCGAGAAGATGCTCGACGATATGAGCTACACGGGTCTGCTTGAGTATAACTGGGAAAACCCCGAGCGCGCCAAGCAGTGGGTGCTGCCCATGCTGGTGCCGGGCTCTGCCGAATTCCTCAACATGCGCGTGAGCCAGCTCGACGAGCACCCGGTCTATGCCAAGTTCTTTGAGCAGGCGTCCAAGGGACCGCTGTCCAAGGCCACGCCGATGGTGCCGCCCGGAGGCGCCGGCATCGGCATGCACGTCATTCCGGTCGAGAAGGCCATCGACGCCGCGAGCACCTCGGTGCCGATCGAGCATATCGAGCATTGGCTCGACAAATACGATGGCAAATATGCCGCTAGCACCTGCAGCTGCCGCGCGAGCCGTCGCGTGATGGGAGAGGGCTGCGCCGACGACCCGGCCGATTGGTGCATCGCCGTGGGCGATATGGCCGACTACGTGGTCGAGACCGACCGCGGCCATTACGTGACGCGCGACGAGGTCTACGACATCCTGCGCCAGGCCGAGGACAACGGCTTTGTGCACCAGATCACCAACATCGACGGCGAGAACAAGATCTTCGCTATCTGCAACTGCAACGTCAACGTGTGCTATGCCCTGCGCACCTCTCAGCTGTTCAACACGCCCAACCTGTCGCGCTCGGCCTATGTCGCCAAGGTCGAGAAGGACAAGTGCGTGGCCTGCGGTCGCTGCGTTGAGGTGTGTCCGGCCGGCGCTGCCAAGCTGGGCCAGAAGCTCTGCAGCAAAAAGGCCGGCGGACAGGTGCCCGAGTATCCGCGCCAGGAGCTGCCCGACGCTACCAAGTGGGACCACACCAAGTGGTCGCCCAACTACCGCAACGACAACCGCATCGAGACGCATGAGTCCGGCACCGCGCCCTGCAAGACGGCTTGCCCCGCGCATGTCGCCGTTCAGGGCTATTTGAAGCTCGCGGCTCAGGGTCGCTATGACGAGGCGCTGGCGCTCATCAAGCGCGAGAACCCGCTGCCCGCTATCTGCGGCCGCGTGTGCAACCGCCGCTGTGAGGATGCTTGCACCCGCGGCCGTGTGGACGCCGCCGTGGCCATCGACGAGGTCAAGAAGTTTATCGCCCAGCGCGATCTGGATGCCGCGACCCGCTATGTCCCGCCTGTGGTGACCCCGACGCGTGCCGGCGGCTTCGATCAGAAGATTGCCATCATCGGTGCCGGTCCGGCCGGCCTGTCCTGCGCTTTTTATCTGGCCGAGAAGGGCTACAAGCCTGTCGTGTTCGAGAAAAACGAGCGCCCGGGCGGCATGCTCACCTACGGCATTCCCAGCTTTAAGCTGCAGAAGGACGTCATTGAGGCCGAGGTCGAGGTCATTCGCCTGATGGGTGCCGAGTTCCGCTATGGCGTGGAAGTCGGTCGAGACGTGACGCTCGACGAGCTGCGCGCGCAGGGCTTTAAGGCCTTCTACGTTGCCATTGGCTGCCAGGGCGGCCGCCTTGCCGGCATTCCGGGTGAGGATGCCGAGGACGTGACCGTGGCCGTCGACTTCCTTCGCGAGGTTAACAGCGGCAAGATTGATACCCTGTCCGGCCGCACCATTGTGGTGGGCGGCGGCAACGTGGCCATCGACGTTGCCCGCAACGCCTGCCGTCTGGGTTCCGAGCACGTTGAGATGTTCTGCCTGGAGAGCGAGGCCCAGATGCCCGCCAGCGAGGAGGAGCGTCGCGAGGCCGTTGAGGACGGCGCGCACATCAGTTGCGGTTGGGGCCCCAAGGAGGTCCATCTGGACGAGGCCGGCCGTGTGTGCGGCATCACCTTCAAGCGCTGCACGCGTGTCTTTGACGACGAGGGCCGTTTTGCGCCCGAGTACGACGAGAACGATCTGCGCCGTGTCGATGCCGACCGCGTGGTCATGTCAATTGGCCAGGCCATCGTGTGGGGCGACCTGCTGGCTGGCTCCAAGGTGGAGCTTGGCCGCGGCCAGCGTGCCCTTGCTGATCCCCAGACCTATCAGACCGCCGAGCCCGACATCTTTGTGGGCGGCGACGTCTATACCGGTCCGAGCTTTGCCATCGATGCCATCGCCGCCGGTCACGAGGCCGCTGTGTCCATCCATCGCTTTGTGCAGCCGGGCTCTACGCTCACCATCGGCCGCAATCAGCGCCGCTACACCGCGCTCGATCGCGACGATGTTGTGCTCGAGAGCTACGACAACGCGAGCCGCGAGGTTGCGCATGTGGACCGCGAACGCGAGAAGGCTGCGCCGTTTAGCGAGTATGTTGAGACCTTTACCGAGGAGCAGGTGCGCGCCGAGACCGCCCGCTGTCTGGGCTGCGGCGCCTCGATCGTCGACCCCAACAAGTGCATCGGCTGCGGCCTGTGCACCACCAAGTGCGCGTTTGACGCCATCCATCTGGATCGCGACCGCCCCGAGTGCTCCACGATGGTCAAATACGAGCAAAAGCTTCCAAGCCTGGGCAAGTATGCTTTGAAGCGCGCCATCAAGATTAAGTTCGGTCGAAAATAGGTAACCATGGCGGGTAAGGGGACGGCGCAGACTAGATTTCGCCGTCCCCTTGCTTTGAGTTTGCACCGAATCAACCTCTGCAGAAAGGGTTTCGCCTTGCATGAATTGGGGATCGTTTACCATATCATTCGCGATGTTGAGAATGTGGCGCGCGCTCATGGCGTGCGTCGCGTTTCGAGCGTGACGTTGCTGTTGGGCGAGGTCTCGGGCGTCGTTCCCGACTTGCTGCTCGACGCTTGGCGCTGGGCGGCAGATAAAAAGTCCATCACCGAGGGTGCGGAGCTTATTGTGGAGCCTGTCGAGGCCGTGACGCATTGCGAGGCGTGCGGCCGCGACTACGCGACGGTCGAGCACGGCAAGACCTGTCCCCATTGCGGTAGCGGCGAGACCTATTTGCTGCAGGGCCAAGAGGTCATGATCAAACAGATCGAGACCCCCGACGAGGACCCGGCAGACACTGTTCCCGATGACCCCTCCGACGCCCCCGACGCCGTCGACGCCGCCAACCCCCTCCACATCGCCTAACTTGGTCGTTGGGGACGTTCTTACATGACTAGTCAAACAAGAACGTCCCCAACGACTAGTCGTTTAAGAACGTCCCCAATGACTATATGCGCTAGTGCATAAATCACGAAAAAAGTCAAGCCATGTCTGTTTAAACAAAATGGCGGCAGTATAAGCGCATTCGCGCTTGCCTAAAATCGATATTAATGAACAGCCTGCTTGTATCTGTAAAATGCATGGCTTGATGAGCGACGCCTTGTCGTGTAATGAGTCAAAAAGCAGTAACGTAATCAACTTGTAACAAACTTAGACGTTTAAACAAATAATCCAACCTTTTGCGGATTTAGCTATAATTCCACAATCCAAACTGGTATACTCCTTTCATGTCGTGTAGGAAATACGTAGACAAAAAGGAGGTTATGTGATGGTAAGTATTGTTCTTGCTAGCCACGGGGACTTGGCAGCTGGAATTAAGCAGACGGGCTCGATGGTCTTTGGCGATCAGCCGTCTGTTGCCGTGGTCTCGCTCGAGCCGAGCATGGGCCCCGACGATTTCCGTGCCAAGGTCGAGGAAGCAGTCGCTTCCTTCGAGGACCAGGAGCAGGTGCTCTTCCTCGTTGATCTGTGGGGCGGCACGCCGTTCAACCAGATCAGCGGGCTCATCGAGGGCCACGATTCCTGGGCTATCGTCACCGGTGTCAACCTGCCTATGCTCATCGAGGCATATTCGCAGCGCTTTGACGCAAAGAACACTGCACATGCGATCGCAAAACATCTCGTGACTGAGGCTAAGGCTGGCGTGCGTGTCAAGCCCGAGTCTCTGGAGCCCGAGGAGAAGAAGCCGGCTGCGGCCGCCGCTGCTCCTGCAGGCGCCATCCCTCCGGGAACGGTCGTCGGCGATGGGCACATCAAGATCGCCCACGTCCGTATCGACACCCGTCTGCTTCATGGTCAGGTGGCCACCACGTGGACCAAGCAGATCAACCCCAACCGCATCATCGTGGTTTCCGACGGCGTTGCTCACGACGAGCTCCGCAAGACCATGATCGAGCAGGCTGCCCCTCCGGGAGTCCATGCCAACGTCGTGCCCATCAAGAAGATGGCCGAGGTCGTCAAGGACACGCGCTTTGGTGACACCAAGGCCATGCTGCTCTTCGAGAACCCGCAGGATCTGCTTAAGGCCATCGAGGCCGGCGTCGACATCAAGGAAGTCAACATCGGTTCCATGGCTCACTCCAAGGGCAAGGTCGTCGTCACCAACGCCGTCGCTATGGGCGATGATGACGTTAAGACTCTCGAGGCCCTCAAGGCCAAGGGCGTCAAGTTCGAGGTCCGCAAGGTTCCTTCGGATTCCTCCGAGGATCTCGACGCCATGTTGAAGAAAGCTAAGGCCGAACTGGCCGCTCAAGCATAGTAAAGGAGGGTCCGATACATGTCTGCAATCACTATTCTGCTTGTTGCGATTGTCGCGTTGCTTGCCGGTATGGAAGGCATTCTGGATGAGTTCCAGTTCCATCAGCCGCTCGTGGCATGCACGCTTATCGGTCTCGTAACCGGTCACCTTCAGGAGGGCATCCTCCTGGGCGGTTCGCTCCAGATGATGGCCCTTGGCTGGGCTAACGTCGGCGCCGCTGTCGCGCCTGACGCCGCTCTGGCCTCGGTCGCTTCTTCGATCATCATGGTGCTCGCCCTCAACGGTGGCGCCACCGATTCGGCCAAGGCCGTTACCACCGCTATCGCCGTCGCCGTCCCGCTGTCGGTCGCTGGTCTGTTCCTGACCATGATCTGCCGTACCATTGCTACCGCTATCGCTCACGCCATGGACGGTTGCGCCGAGAAGGGCGACTTCTCCGGCATCGAGCGCTGGCAGTATGCTGCCATCCTCATGCAGGGCCTTCGTATCGCCATCCCGGCAGTGCTTCTGTGCGTCATCCCGGCCGAGGCCGTTACCAACGCGCTTAACGCTATGCCCGACTGGCTGTCCGGCGGCATGGCTGTCGGCGGCGGCATGGTCGCTTCCGTCGGTTACGCCATGGTCATCAACATGATGGCCACCAAGGAGACCTGGCCGTTCTTCGTCCTCGGCTTTGTCCTTGCTGCCATCCCTCAGCTCACGCTGATCGCCCTTGGTCTCATCGGCATCTCCCTTGCCCTCATCTACCTTGGCCTTAAGGATCTGGCCAAGCAGGGTGGCGGCATGGGCGGTGGCTCCGGCGACCCGCTCGGCGACATTCTGAACGATTACGAGTAGGAGGGGAGTGATACATATGGCAGAGAACAAGATTCAGCTCACCAAGGCTGACCGCAAGAAGGTTTGCTTCCGTCATCAGTTCCTTCAGGGCTCGTGGAACTACGAGCGTATGCAGAACGGCGGCTGGTGCTTCGCAATGATCCCTGCGATCAAGAAGCTCTACACCAGCAAGGATGACCAGATTGCCGCTCTTAAGCGCCACCTGGAGTTCTATAACACCCACCCCTATGTTTCCGCCCCCGTCATTGGCGTTACCCTCGCTCTCGAGGAGGAGCGCGCCAACGGTGCTCCGATCGATGACGTCGCCATCCAGGGCGTCAAGGTCGGTATGATGGGCCCGCTCGCCGGCGTCGGTGACCCCGTCTTCTGGTTCACCCTTCGCCCGATTCTGGGCGCTCTGGGCGCTTCCTTGGCCATGTCCGGCAGCATCGTCGGTCCGCTGCTGTTCTTCTTCGCGTGGAACATCATCCGTTACGCTTTCCTGTGGTACACGCAGGAGTTTGGCTACAAGGTCGGCTCCTCCATCGCCAAGGACCTCTCCGGTGGTCTGATGGGCAAGGTCACCGAGGGCGCTTCCATTCTGGGTATGTTCATCATCGGCGCCCTGGTCGAGCGCTGGGTGTCCATTTCCTTCACCCCGATCGTCTCCACGGTCAAGCAGTCTGCTGGCGCCTTTATCGACTGGGCTAGCCTGCCCTCCGGTTCCGAGGGTATCAAGGAAGCGCTGACGATGTACAACTCCGTCGGTGCTACCGCCCTTGATCAGATGAAGGTCACCACGCTTCAGGCCAACCTCGATCAGCTCATCCCCGGCCTTGCCGCCGTGTGCCTGACCCTGCTGGTCTGCAAGCTCCTCAAGAAGAAGGTCAGCCCGATTGTCATCATCCTGGCTCTCTTCGCCGTCGGCATCATCGGTCGCTTCTGCGGCTTCATGTAAGCACGTTTCGGCTTAAGACCGAGAGTTGCTAGGTAAGGGCTTTTGAGCCATTGAAACGGACCGCACCCGGTGGGTACACTGGATGCGGTCCGATTGTTTTTATTGGAGGGCGAGGCGCGTATGGCGCAATCTCAGAACAGCACGGTCGATCTGGCAACGCCGGCAACCTGCCTGATGGGGCTTACCAGCCACGGTAACGTGATGGTAGGCAATAAGGCGTTTGAGTACTATAACGAGCGCAATCCCGAGGATTATATTCAAATCCCGTGGGACGAGGTCGACTATATTGCCGCCGAGGTTTTGCGCGGCACCAAGAAGATTACGCGTTTTGCCATCTTCACCAAGGACAACGGTCACTTTACGTTTTCGACGCGCGACGACAAAGAGACGCTTCGTGCTGTCCGCAAGTACGTCGACGAGGATAAGCTCGTGCGTTCGCCCGACTTTATCGATGTGACGGCCAAGGGTGCCAAGAGCATCCCCTCCGTTATCAAAAACCTCTTCCACAAAGGTAACTAGCTCCTCATAAGTTGCGGTGGAATAGTTCCTAAATACGGCTTTAGATGCTTCAGACAGGAACTATTCCACCGCAACTTCGAAGTCTAGTCATGCGACGTATTGCGATGCAGTAAATCTGCTACACTAGTACAACATGCCTCCGTAGCTCAGGGGATAGAGCACCGCTCTCCTAAAGCGGGTGTCGACGGTTCGAATCCGCCCGGGGGCACCAGGAAAATCGCAGGTCAGGAGTTATTTTTGCTTCTGACCTGTTCTGGTTTTTGGGCTAAGAACTGCTTATGTTTGTAAATCTGGTAAGTAAATTATTTAACTTACCGAGTTTTCCACTGAAAACAGGAAATCACCATTTTGGGGATAAAAAGTTTTCAACAGCCGTTAGTCGGTTCCATTTTGGTGAAGCGCTTCCTCATTTTGGGTAAAAAATATCACCATTTTGATGATTCGACTGCTTTGAGTTTTTGATAAAAACGCCTGTTCAGAAGCTTGTGCTATACCCATTTTGGTGAGACCAATTAATAGAGAAATATACTATAAAGAAATAGGGACGGCGATGCCGTCCCCTTCGCTCGCAAAGCTCGCTGCGCGGTCACGTGCCGTGATCTTGCCGCCGGCTACGCCGTCGATTGATACGCTCACTGCGTTCGCTGATGATGATGGACTAATTCGTTTTATCGCTGACACCAGTCATAAGTGCAGCAATTGATATGTTGAATCCATTGGCAATTTTAGAGAGGTTAGAAAGACTGACATTTCTTCTCCCGACTTCTATCGAGGCATAGTAAGACCTGTCCATGTCAATGCGGTTCGCAAATTGCTCTTGTGAGTAACCAGACTCTGATCTGAGTTCTTTGCACCGTAGACCAAAGGATTGTTGTAGCGGCGAGATATCCATGACAAAAAGAGTCATGGATTGTTGTATTTATGCCAACGGACTATATACAACAATCCCAGTTAAGGCGCATAATTATCTCTATTGGAAAGCACTCTGATGCCCAGTCGGATAGGGCACGGAAAAGGAATGGAACCGCACAATGACTCAGGGAAAGCACTTCGCTGCCGGTGGCGATCACTTCGCCGCGCTGCCAAGCAAAAAGATTCACGCCCCGAAGGGGATCGCGCGTCTGACCGTCACCGCGGCGACCATGGCCGCCATGACCGGATCGAGCCTCATCTCACCGTTCACGGCATTCGCCCAGACCGGTGACGGGGGCACGCAGCACCCCGCCGTGATGTCGCCGATCGCCGCCCACGCCGGCGCGGCATCCGGTACCGGCGCGAAATCCGCCGCACAGACCATCGCGGACCTGCAGAAGGCAGTCGACGAGGCGAAGGCGAAGGAGGACGCCGCCAAGGCATCCTACGATGAGGCCGCCGGCCCCTACAACGAGGCGGCTTCCGCCCGCGACCAGGCCAAGGCATCCTACGATTCTGCAGTCAGCGCCGGCGCGGCAGCCGACCGAGCGGCAATGGACGAGTACGCCCGTCAGGTCGCGGAGGGCAAGGACGCCGCCGATGCCGCCGGCAAGGACCTCGAGCAGGCGAAGGCGGGTCTCGCAGACGCCAAGGCGGATGCGTCCGAGAAGGACGAAGCGTACCAGTCCGCCCTCAAGGCGGCTCAGGATGCCAAGGATGCCCTCGATAAAGCCAAGGCAGATGCCGTAAGCGCCACCCCGGAGGCAATCAGTGCCGCCGAGCAGGCCGTGCGCGACGCCCAGGCTGCCGTGGACAGGGCACAGGCCGAACTGGACAACGCCAACGCGACGCTTGCCGATGCCCAGTCCAAGCTGGTTGCGGCCCAGTCTGCAAAGGATTCCGCCGATTTCGTCCTCGCTGCAGCCAGGCAGAACAAGGACGCGGCGGATGCGAAGGCCGCAGCCGCCAGCGCCGCCTACGAGAAGGCGAAAGCAGACCTCGCCGCAGCGGAGGCAGGCGCGAGCGGCCCGGAGTACGATGCGGCAAAACAGAAGGTCGCGGACGCGGAGGCAGCCCTCGCCGCCGCACGAGCGGTGCAGTCCCAGTGCGAGTCCGAGCTCGAGCAGGTGCAGTCCGCCGCGGCAACGGCACAGACCGAGCTGAATGATGCCCAGGCGTCCCTCTCCGTAAAGCAGCAGGCCGCGGTCGATGCCGCGTCCGGCGTGAACGACGCCCAGTCCGCACTCGATGCCGCGAACTCCGACCTCGATGCGGCCAAGCAGGCGAATGCCGACGCCGTCGCCAAGCTGGATGCCGCGAAGCAGGCTGTCAAGGACGCCGAGTCCGCCAAGGCAGCCGCCGACGTAGAGCTCGCGAACGCCAAGGCCGCAAAGGATACCGCAGACGCCGCCGTGACCGCCGCCCAGCAGAAGGTCGACGAGGCACAGGCGAAACTCGATTCCGCCGACGCGCAGCTCAAGCAGGGAGCCATCGGCTTCTTCCGTGCCATGGGTGCCAATGACGCAGTCAACATCATCCTGAACGCCAAATATGCCGGAAAGACCGAAGTCGGCAACTCCAAGGA
>DBFAQQ010000010.1:0-29623 GCA_048236535.1 Collinsella sp.
CTGAATTTGGCTTAGCAATCATAGGCGGATGACGCGGAAACGGCCCCTCCCGGGGCCGTTTCAGTTCCAGATCGTTGTTTTCGCCCGCTGAGCTGGGCCTATGCCGGAATCTCTCCCACAGAAACCACCGAAGAGCCAAAAATTTTCGTTTTTGAGGAATAGGCTTGGCGAGCATTTGAGGGGGCTGTGGCATCGGGCGTGCTCGACTTAAGCCCCTGTTCTATCCAAGCTCCTGCATACGGCGGTAGATTTCGCAGATACCCTTGATGGTGAGCTGTCCGTCGACCACGTCGAAGGCATCGGTCGAATCGGCGACGATGCTGGCGAGGCCGCCCGTGGCGATAACGGTGGCATCCTCGCGGCCCAGCTCGCGCTTCATGCGCGCGACCAGGCCCTCAGCCATGGCGGCGGCGCCCGTTACGGCGCCCACCTTGATGCACTCCTCGGTATCGCGGCCGATGGCATGCTCGGGCGCCTCGAGCGGCACACTGGCGAGCTTGGCGGCACGGGCGGCAAGCGCGTCCATGGAGATGCGGATGCCCGGCGCGATCGCTCCGCCAATGTAATAACCGTCCTCATCGATGACGTCGATATTGGTCGCGGTGCCAAAGTCCACCACGATTGCCGGCGCGCCGTAGAAAGTTTCGGCTGCAACGGCGTTGGCGACGCGATCGGCGCCTACGGCTTGGGGACGCGCCGCACGCAGCTTGGTCACCGCGGCCGTCTGCGGCCCAATGACGATGGCGTCTGCGGCAATGCGGTCGGCCACGGCGTGCCATTCGCGCGAGAGCTGCGGCACCACGCCCGCAAAGGCGATCGCGTCGACCGCGTCGAGCGAAAGGCCGTACATCTTAAAGAAACCCATCAGGCGCACATGGATCTCGTCGGCGGTATAAGAGCGGTCGGTGGGCATGCGCCACGACTGCACCAGCTCGTCTCCGTCAAACAGGCCCATGGCCGTCTGCGTGTTTCCCATATCGATAGCGAGCAGCATGTCTACTCCCAGTGTTGGCATAAAAGGACGCGCACCATTGTATACGCGCCGCCGACGGCGCTCGGCTGCGATTCGTTTACGGTGATAGGGGCTGAGGGGTTTAAATATGAAGGAATTATGCTCCACGAGATTTTCCTTGCCGCTTACCGAACTCCCGTGTAATATTCTTTCTTGCGCACAGGAGGCGCCCAGACATTGCGGGGTGGAGCAGTCTGGTAGCTCGCCGGGCTCATAACCCGGAGGTCGTAGGTTCAAATCCTGCCCCCGCGACCAAGAACTTGCAGCTCGTCGGCCTAGCCGGCGAGCTTTTTTGTTATTTCGGGACCGTGTTTTCGGTCCAATTCTCGGCCTCTCAAACAAAATCTCGATCTGTAACATCTAGACCCGATTTGGGCGGCTAGGTGTTACAGATCGAGATATACCGGTGGGTTGGGTCGTGTTTGTCTAAATCTGTAACACGAGGGACGGATTTTGCCGAGTTGTTGTTATAGATTGAGATTTTCCAGCAGGCGGGTTTGGTTTGTCTCGATCTGTAACAGTAAGACCCAGTTTTGCCGCGTAACTGTTACAGATTGAGACAAACCGACGGGCCGCCCTGCCCCATCCACCTGCCGCTACCTGCTGTCCGCCGATTTCCGTTGCGCTGTTGTATTCCCATGCCATATCCTCTAGACAACTACGCGGCATCATCGCCGCCGCGCCTACAAGAGAGGAATGTTCATGACCGCACCTGCATCCAAGCTGCTCCAGCCAATTACGGTTGGCCCCCTTGAGCTCAAGAACCGTATTATGTTCCCGCCGCTGACCACCGGCTACGAGGAGCGCGACGGCTCCATTGGCGAGCGCAGCCTGGCTTTTTACGAGCGCTTGGCCCGTGGCGGCGTGAGCTACATCGTCATCGGCGACGTCGCTCCCGTCATGACCGCAAGCCCCACGCCCAAGCTGGCAACCGACGCCCAGATCCCCACGTTTAAGGCGCTGGCCGATGCCGTCCACAAGCACGGCGCCAAGGTCGCGCTGCAGCTGTTCCACCCCGAGTACGACGTGCCCGGTGTCGGTCGCATGGTCATGGGATCCATGGCCGCTGCCAAGGCCGCGCAGGAGGCTAAGGCCGCCGGCGACGAGGAGACCTTTGCCGCCAAGATGGCCGAGTCCAACGAGATCCGCAAGCAGGCATACGCCAAGTTGCACCACGACATGCAGCACTTTGTGAACGAGGCGAGCGTAGAGCAGCTCACCCAGATCAAGGAGGCTATCGCCGCCTCGGCCGCTCGCGCGCAGCAGGCCGGGATCGATGCCATCGAGGTCCACGGCGACCGCCTGGTGGGTTCGCTGTGCTCGGCCATCCTCAACCAGCGCACCGACGAGTACGGTGGTTCGTTCGAGAACCGCGTTCGCTACGCGCTGGAGGTCGTCGCTGCCATTAAGGAAGCCGCGCCGCAGCTGATGGTGGAGTACAAGCTCCCCGTGATCATGGAGAACCCCGACGGTACGCCGCGCGGCAAGGGCGGCCTGCAGCCCGACGAGGCCTGCGAGTTCGCCAAGCTGCTCGAGGGTGCGGGCATCGACATGATCCAGGTTGCACAGGCCAACCACACTGGCAACATGGGCGATACCATTCCGCCCATGGGCGCCATGCCCTACAACTGGACGCTGCCGGTGGCCGAGCGCGTCAAGGCCCTGGTCTCCGTGCCGGTGGCAACCGTCGGCCGTGTTGTCTCGGTCGAGGCCGGCGAGAAGATTCTGGAAGACGGCGCCGCCGACATCATCGCCTACGGCCGCTCGCTCATGTGCGACCCCGACATTGCACTGAAGGCCGCCACGGGTGAGCCCATCCGCGAGTGCCTCAACTGCAACAAGGGTTGCGTCGATGCGATTCAAAACCGCAAGTACATTTCGTGCGTGCTCAATGCCGAGAACGGCGACGAGGCGACCATCGCCATCAAGCCGGGCGAGGGCGACAAGAAGATCGCCGTGGTGGGCGGCGGCATCGCCGGCCTGGAGGCCGCGCGCGTGGCGGCCAAGCGCGGCTACGACGTGACCGTCTACGAGGCGAGCGATCACTTGGGCGGTCAGATTGTGCTGGCGGCCGCGCCTCCGCGCAAGGACGAGATCATGCGCTCGGTCGAGTACTACGAGAAGATTCTGCCCGGCCTGGGTGTGAAGGTTGAGCTCAACCATGCCGCTACCGCAGAGGACCTCAACGCAGCCGACGCCGCGATTGTGGCCGTGGGCGCGCACGACGTGGTCATCCCCGTTCCGGGTGCCGATTCGGAGAAGGTCGTCTCGAGCTGGGACGTGCTGGCCGGCAAGGTGGAGCTCAGCGGCCGCGTCGCCGTCATTGGCGGTGGCCTGGTGGGCACCGAGACTGCCGAGTATCTGCTGCAGCACGGCTGCGAGGTGGCGATCGTCGAGATGCTCGACAAGATTGCCGCGGGCGAGTCCGAGACCATTCTGCCGCTGATTATGAGCGACTTTGCAGAGCACAACGTGGAGCAGCACGTGAAGACCCGCCTGACCGCCATTACCGACGAGGGCGTGGAGGCTGTTCGCACCACCGAGGACGGCGCCGAGGAGCCGGTGAAGATCGCCTGCGATTACGTGGTGATGGCCGTGGGCTCCAAGGCCAACGCGTTTGACCTGGATGGCGTGACGGTGCCCGCGACCTGCGTGGGCGACTGCTCGGGTGAGCGCACCGCCGACATCGCGAGCGCCATTCGCACGGCGTATCACGCGGCCAACGAGCTGTAGTTGAACATCGCGGCCAGGCGGGGCGGTAGCACGGATCCGTCTCGCCCGGCTGTGTCCCGTCGGGTGTCAACCGGTGCGGGGCCTGCAAGCGCAGCAGGTCCCGCCCTTTTTGTTTTGCTCCGGTGGACGGCAATGCGCGGTAATCATGAGGAGTGAGGACGTCTACTGTCTTGCAGATCACTCAAAATTATTGAGGGAGGGGTTAATAACTATATCCTCTATACCAAAGGACATAAAGAGATGCCAATTTTGTTGACAAGCGAATGACGATTAGCTGCGAGTCAGCTACCAGCGTAAATAATCGATAAAGAAATGTCGTAATTTGGTGCCAAATGCCCAGATAACGCCGCGTCTATTTTAATTAACTGCTTTGAGCAAACGGTAAAATGCTACTATCTAACTTGCACGTAAGAAAGCAGATTAACGGTTAAGGCTAAGAAGTGGCAGGTATGTCGGAAGCAACTAGGACTCGCACGCATGCGCCCGAGGTTAGGCAGCGCGCCGTCGAGATCCTTCAAGAGGGGGTCGGTCATCGCGCCCTCGCCGCGGAGCTTGGCATTCCCCAGGCCACGGCTCGTCAGTGGGCCCGCGCGTATGCCGTGGGCGGTGCCGACGCCGTTCTCAATGCCGGCTCGCATCATCACACCTATTCGTACGACGTAAAGCTCGCTGTGGTTAAGGACCGTCTGGAAAACGGCTTGACGGTTCGCGAGGCCATGATCAAGCACAAGATTCCCAGCGAGTCTTCGGTCAAGGCTTGGTGCCGTCAGTACCGCGAGGGCGGTGAGTCCGCACTGGTCGATAAGCCGCGCGGTCGCAAGCCGCGCGTTAAAAAGGCGGAATAGCAAACGGGATGGTGCGCCCACAGGGGCGCATTTTTCTTGCCGCCCCTCTGCTCCAAAGCGGACGTGCCCTTACCCCGTACGCCTAAAACTCCCCAGTTGACCGAAAACCTGCCGCTGCTGCTCCTCAATTGAGCTATAACGTTAAACAATTGCAGCGTTTTTGCATGGGGGAGTGATGGTATGACGCTACTGTATTTCCTTACCCTGTTTCCGCTGGTACCGGCGCTGGGCATGCTGCTCGCGCGTGGTGACCGCGCCCGCGATGCGGTGGGGCTCATAGGCTCCGGCATTATTATGGCGGTGACAGTTGTAGTCGCCGTCATGTTTTTTGGTACGGGTCCGCAGAGCTTTGAGGTTGCCTCCGGCACCTCGCATGTGCTCTCGATCATCAGCTCCGCCATCGATGTCATCCTGTGCGCCGTCATCCTGTACAACGCGTATAAATATAGGAACGCGCTCACCACGGTGCTCGGCATAGTCCAGCTGGTGGGTTCGCTCGCCTTTGCGGCCATGACGCTGCCCGCGACCGAAGCCGTCACGGCAACGCCACTCTACCTGGACTACATGAGTGTGATCATGGTCCTCGCCGTCGGCATCGTCGGCAGCCTAATCTGCGTGTATGCCCTGGGCTACATGAAGGACTTCCAAGCGCACGATGAGCACGAGGCCGCGCTGCGTGGGCAGGCCGCGCCCGACCGTCGCCCGCAGTTCCTGGCGCTTATGTTCTTGTTCCTCTCGGCCATGTTCGTCATCGTGACGAGCGACAACCTGGAGTGGCTGTTCTGCGGTTGGGAAATCACCACCGTGTGCTCGTTCCTCATGATTGGCTACACGCGCACGCCCGAGGCCATCAAGAACGCCTTTACCCAGATTATCCTCAACATGCTGGGCGGCATCGCGTTTTTGACGGGCCTTATGTTTCTGCACGTTAACGGCATGCCGCTGACCATCTCGGGCATGATCGAGCTTTCCGGCGCTGGAACCGCGCAGTCCGCGCTGCTGGTGATGCCGGTCGTTCTGCTGTCGCTCGCCGCGCTAACCAAGGCAGCGCAGATGCCGTTCCATACCTGGCTGCTCGGCGCCATGGTCGCCCCCACTCCCACGAGCGCCCTGCTGCACTCGTCAACCATGGTCAAAGCTGGTGTGTTCCTGATGGTCAAGCTGAGCCCGCTCTATGCCATCTATCCCGTGACCGGGTTTATGGTCACGAGTGTGGGTGCCATCACGTTTTTGCTTGCTGCCCTCATGGCCATCTCGCAGAGCAATGCCAAACGCGTGCTCGCGTACTCCACCATTTCCAACTTGGGTCTCATCAGTGCCTGCTTGGGTGTCGGCGCGCCCGAGGCCGTCTGGGCGGCCATCTTCCTGATCCTGTTCCACACGGTGGCAAAGTCGTTGCTGTTCCTGTGCGTGGGCACGGCCGAGCATCATATCGGCAGCCGCGATATCGAGGACATGGACGGTATGTTCAGCCGCATGCCGCACCTGACGCGCCTGATGATGCTGGGCATCATGGGCATGTTTGTGGCGCCGTTTGGCATGCTCGTGTCCAAGTGGGGCGCCCTGGTGGCGTTTGCCCAGACCGGCAACGTGCTCATGATCATGGTGCTAGCCTTTGGCTCGGCCGCGACGTTCTTCTTCTGGGGCAAGTGGCTTGCCAAGCTTTCGGGCGTCGACCCCACGGCTCAAAACGTGGAGGTCAATGTCCATAAGACCGAATGGATGGCGCTCAACACCATCGCCGCGCTGCTGATTCTGTGCTGCGTGGCGTTCCCGGTTATCTCGAGCGGTCTGGTGTCGCCTTACTTGGCCATGGTGTTTGGCCGCGTGCCGTACGTTATTGGCAAGGACGCCATGTATCTGATGGTGGTTATCGTGGCGTTTATCGCCGTGGTGCTGCTGACTTCATTCCGCGTGAGCAACAAGCCGCACGTCAACGTGTACCTTTCGGGTGTGGGAACCGACAAATATCGCCATTTCCGCGGCTCGATGGGACACGAGGTGAAGGCCGAAAAGCGCAATTGGTACTCGGAGGACGCCCTTGGCGAGAAGCGTATCGGCCCCGCGGGCAGCGTCGTGTGCTGCAGCATTATCTTGTTTGCGCTGCTGTGTTGCGCGTGGATTGGGCCCGAGAGGCTTGCCATGAGCGCGCCCTCGGTGCTGCGCGGCAAGTATTTCGAAGGTTCGGGCGTCTTGGGCATCTTTATTGGTACCGTGGCGTTTGCCTTGCTGGCGCCGCTTGTGGGTGGCCTGATCGACGGCGTTGACCGCAAACTTTCGGCCCGTATGCAGGGCCGCGTGGGCCCGCGCCTGCTGCAGCCCTTCTACGATGTGGCCAAGCTGCTGCGCAAGGCCCCTGCCAGCGTAAACACCATGGACGATACCTACATGGCGTGCGCGCTCATCTTTACCGTCGTGGGCGGCGGCATCTTTGTGTCGGGCTCCAACACGCTGCTGTGCGCTTTTATGGTGACGCTCGCTGCGATCTTTGTGGTGCTGGCGTCCGCCTCGACGCAAAGCCCGTTTGCCCAGGTCGGCGCCGATCGTGAGTTGCTGCAGGTCATGAGTTACGAGCCCGCCGTTCTGCTGATGAGCGTGGGCCTGTATCTTGCCACCGACAGCTTCGATTCCATTGCCGTGACGGGGCAGTCGGCCCCCATCATCGTGTACAGCGCGCCCATTTTCCTCGCGCTGCTCGCGGTGCTTACCATCAAGCTGCGCAAGTCGCCGTTTGACCTTTCGTACTCGCATCACGCGCATCAGGAGATCGTCCAGGGCGTCGCCACCGAGATGAGCGGCGGCACGCTGGCCAAGATGACCCTTATGCACTGGTGCGAGACCGTGCTGTTTTTGATGTGGGTGGGCATGTTCTTTGTTTGGGACAACCCCGTGAGCTGGGTTGTAGCCCTGGTCGTGATGGCCGCGACGTATTTTGTCGAGGTCCTGATCGACAACACCTTCGCACGCAGCACCTGGCGCAGCTGCTTTAGGCTCGGATGGGGCGTGGCGCTGGTGTTTGGCCTGCTCAACCTTATGCCCATCCTCGTCGACGTATTTATTTAGGAGGCGGCATCCATGGATCATAAAATGTCGCGCTCGCCGTGGGTTATTCATTACGACGGCTCGAGTTGCAACGGATGCGATATCGAGGTGCTGGCCTCGCTCACGCCGCTGTTCGATGCGGAGCGTTTTGGCGTGGTCAACACCGGCAACCCCAAGCATGCGGATATCTTTTTGGTGACGGGGTCGGTCAATGCCCAGAACCTGCCCGTCGTGCGCCAGATCTACAACCAGATGCTCGAGCCCAAGTGCGTGGTGGCTTGCGGTATCTGCGCGTGTTCGGGCGGCGTGTTCCGCGATGCCTATAACGTGATCGGCGGCGTGGACCGCGCAATCCCCGTGGACGTGTACGCGCCCGGGTGCGCCATTCGCCCCGAGACCGTGATCGATGCCATCGTGGAGGCGTGCGGCATCCTGGACCAGAAGGAGGCTGTGATGCGCGCCGGCGGCGACCCGCTCACCGTGGGCGGTGCCGCTACCTGGGACGGTGGCGTTGAGCTGGGCGAGGACGGGTTTGTGGCCGCGGGGGCCGGGGCTGACGGTACTGGCGACGCGCCTGCTGAGACGCTCGCCGCTGCAAAGGAGGCCGAGTAATGCAAAAGGCTATCTATACCACCGTCGGGATCGACGAGCTCCTGTCGCATGTCCAGGCGCTCAAGGGCGTCGGCGCGCGCTTTGTGCAAATGCACGCTGAGCGCAACGTAGATGACGGCACGTATCGCCTGCTCTATACGTTTATCAACGTTCGTGCTGCTCAGGAACATATTGCGCAGGACGGCAGCTATGCGATCGAGAACCTGGTGGTTGAGGGAATTGATCGGTACCAGGAGATTCCGTCCATCAGCTCGTACTATCCGGCGGTGTTCCCGTTTGAAAATGAGGCACACGACCTGTTCGGGCTTGCCATCACCGACATGCAGATCGACTTTAAGGGCTTTTTCTACCAGGTTTCGACTGCCGAGCCCATGAGCGTTATCACGCCCGAGGTGAAGGCCTCGCGCGAGAAGGCCATGAAGGTCCGTGCCGCCGCCGAGGCCAAGGCGCGCAAGGCCGCTGCCGAGAAGGCTGCCGCGGCTGCGGCTGCTGCAGGGGAGAGCACTGCGAGCGCCGGCGATGCCGCGGGCGCCGCTGCTCAGCCCGCTGCGGCTGCCGGCTCCGATGCTCAGCACGATGAGGCTGCTGCGAAGGCTGCGCTCAGGGCTGCCGAGATGGAGGCAAAGCTCGCCGCCATGGATCCCGAGAAAGCGGCCAAGGTCCGCGCGGCGCTTGCCGCCAAGGCCGCCCGCGATAAGCAGAAAAAGGAGGCGTAAGGCCCATGGCACATCGCTCCGTTATTCCGTTTGGCCCGCAGCACCCGGTGCTGCCCGAGCCGCTTCATCTGGACCTGGTGATCGAGGACGACCGCGTCATCGAGGCAATTCCGCAGATCGGCTTTGTGCACCGCGGACTCGAGAAGCTCACCGAAAAGCGCGACATGCATCAGTTTGGCTACATCGCCGAGCGCATCTGCGGCATTTGCGCCGTGGGCCACAGCTGCGGCTATGCCAGCGCCTGCGAGCGCATGCTCGACATCGAGGTGCCCGGCCGCGTGCAGTATATCCGTACTATTTTGCACGAGCTTTCGCGCATTCACTCGCACCTGCTGTGGCTGGGCTTGCTTGCCGATGCCTTTGGCTTTGAGGCGCTGTTCTATCGTTCGTGGACCCTGCGCGAGCAGATTCTCAAGATCTTTGAGAGCACCTGCGGTGGCCGCGTGATTCTATCGATCAACGAGATCGGCGGCCTTAAGCACGACATCGAGGACTCCGAGTTGGCGGGCATTGTCCAGATGCTCGATGCCATGCGTTCCGACTACGAGGCCCTGGTGCATACGTTTTTGGATGATGCCAGCTGCGGCGAGCGCCTGCATGGCGTGGGCGTGATTAGCAAGAAGGACGCGCTGGAGCTTTCGATGGTCGGCCCGTTCGGTCGCGCCTCGGGTGTGGATTACGACGTGCGCATGTTCGGCGACGGTGCCTATGCGGATTTGGCGGCGTTTGAGCCCATCGTGGCGACCGATGGCGACTGCTATGCCCGCTGCCAGGTGCGTTGCGCCGAGGTCACGCAGGCCATGGACATTATCAAGGAACTCGTGGACAAGATTCCGCACGACGGCATCGGTGGGCGCACCAAGCTCACGCCGGCTGACGGCGCGCGCGGCGAGGTCGTGATTGAGCAGCCGCGCGGCGAAGCGTATTACTATGTGCGCGGCAACGGCACCAAGAACCTGGACCGCTTCCGTGTGCGCACGCCGACGTCGCAAAACCTTGCGGGCCTGACGCATGCGCTGCAGGGTGTGCTCATTGCCAACGTCCCTATGATTATCCTGACCATCGACCCCTGCATTAGCTGCACGGAAAGGTAGGCGTGGCATGAGTTTACTGACATTTGCCAAGACGGCCTTGGGTTCTATGGTCAAGCAGCCGGTCACGGTGTGCTATCCGCAGGAAAAGCTTGCATCGCCCGAGCGCCTGCGCGGGCATATCGTTAACGACATGGATGTATGCATCTGTTGCGGCATGTGCGCACGTCGCTGTCCGGCGGGTGCGCTCGCGGTCGATCGCAAGGACGGCACCTGGTCGATCGACCCGTACGCCTGCGTGGTGTGCGGCGAGTGCATCGAAAGCTGCCCCAAGCACTGCCTGAGTATGGACACCGCCCGCACCCCAGTCGCGGTGGATAAGACTCCCACGGTAGAAACCAAGCCGGAATAGCGCTGGAATAGGGGCCGGCGGGGCAAAAATGCCCCGCCGGCCCCGCGCGTGAACGCGTGGTTGAGCTGCCGCGAACAAAACTATGCCGGTTTACGGGGCTGGAGAGCGAACCCCCGACCATACCGAAAATCGCGAAACCAAAACCGCAGGTAGACGGCTTGCCATTTTTTAGAAATCGCAGGTATGGATGAGGGTTCTGACTTTAGCCCCGTAATCCGGCATACTTTTGAAATGGCACCATATCCGTAGCAGCCCCTGATTCCCCGGGGACGGAGGAAAACGGATCATTTTGGCCTCGCGAGGGCGCCCGCGCGACCCGTCCGCCACGAAATGGGCCTATCTACTACGTTTGAGCCGCTGCTCTCAACCATGGCAAAAAACGCAAAAACAAAACCGCAGGTAGAACGCCTGCGGTTTTTCGTGAAACACGGTTATAGCCAGGGGTATCGGGTCAAACGTAGTAGATGGACCAGTTTCGTGGCGGGCATCGCCAACTGATCCCCCGGGGACGGAGGAAAACGGATCATTTTGGCCTGTCGGCTCCGAGTCGCACCTGTTTTCCTGCGAAAACGCCGTGTCTCAACTTTGGTGAGACATTTGTCTCACGCCCAAAACTGAATCTGGAACGTGTGTCACCTGCCCTAATTGTGTCTCATTTCGTAACTTTAGGCTGATGCAAGGTCTGATCCTGCGAGAAGGGAGACACGATGAGCAGGTACACGAGGGGTCTCTTGGCGGTGATACTGGCCGTAGTGCTGGTATTGCCAGCCGCAGCATTCGCCATGCTGCCCGAGGCCAACGCCAGGTCCAGCACAGGAATGGATGGACCGACGGCGAGTGAAAAGATCGTCGACTACGACACCAGCGACCACTGGAAGTACTGGGCCGGCGGCATTGACGGCAAGGAAACTACAACTCAAAACATCGGCCGAATCTGGACCGACAAGACGGTCAAGGCGGTCAAGGACGGAAAGTCAGATTTCCTGACCACGCTGTCTGCTATCTCCTCGACATCCGATACAACGATTTCCGGCAAGCCGCTCGACATCGTGATGGTGCTGGATGCCTCGGGCTCGATGGATGATGAGATGAGCAGAAGCGACCGTACCAAGCGTATCGATGCGTTGAAGGCGGCCGCCAATAGCTTTATTGACACTATCGCAACGCAAAACGAAAGCATTAAAGATCCGTCCAAGCAGCACAAGGTCGCCATCGTAAAGTTTTCGGGCGAGATGACTAATCAGGTCGGCAACGGCACTTATCGCGAAGGTGGCTACACCTACAACTACTCGCAGACCATGAAGGATCTGACGCTCTGCAGCAAGGGCAAAGGTAAAGGTGCGGAGAGCCTAAAGAGTACGGTCAACCTCATCAGTCCTGCCGGTTCCACGCGCGCCGACTATGGCTTGGAGCTGGCTGATGGGCAATTTTCGTCTCCGTCTGGTCGCGCCGATGCCAAGAAGGTCGTTGTCTTCTTCACGGATGGCTCACCTACGAGTTCTAATGGATTCGAGGCAAGTGTTGCCAATAGCGCCATCAACAGTGCAAAGAGCCTCAAGGCCAATGGCGCCGACATTTACACAATCGGCATCTTTGACGGCGCAGACCCCAGTGCCGAACCCACGGCTGAGGACACAAGCAACGAGAACAAGTTCATGCATGCCGTGTCGAGCAACTATCCGAGCGCCTCGTCAAGCATTACTAATGAGGGCTTCCGTAAAAAGTGGGTCATCGACTATGGTGCACGTGCGGAAAACTCCGGTTACTACAAGTCGGCAACTAGCGCCGCTGAGCTCGAGAAGATCTTCGAAGAGATCTCGGGAAGCATTATCCAGACTGGTTATCCGACCGAAGTCCATGACGGTTATGGCGAGCATGAGTCCGGCTACATCACGTTTACCGACCAGCTGGGCGACTTTATGCAGGTCGACGGCTTTATATACAACGGCACGACGCTTGACAAGCCGACAAAGATCGAGGACAACGTCGACACCTACACATTTGCTGACGATGCCGCGCACCTGGTCATCACCGTTCAGCATGCCAAAAAGGACGAGCCCCGGACCGGCGATATCGTAACGGTCAAGATTCCCGCGTCGCTGATTCCGCTGCGCCACTTTAAGATCACCGATGGTGTACTTACGGTCGACGATACTAAGCCCATCCAGGTGAACTACACCTCGAGCGTTAAGAAAGACGCGCTCAATAACCTGTTTACGCCCGAGAGCGTACCGAGGCTCGAGGACTACATCAAGAGCAATACGACCACCACGGAGAACGACTCAAAGACCGTTAGCTTCTACGCGAACAAGTGGAGCCGTGGCGAGCTGGGCGATACGATCGCGAACTTCGAGCCTGCCGATTCCAACCGCTACTACTATTTCCAGAAGCAGACCCCCATTTACACGGATAGGGACTGCAAGACGCCAGCGAAGGACTCGATCCCGCTGGCTGCCAAGGGCACCTATTACTACAAGGATGAGTTTGAGGTAGCGGGCGAAGGCGGCAAGGTTGAATCCAGTACTGCCGTTATCGAGTTTACCGGCGAAGACGCCGCGAGCTCTGAGGACGCCTTCGTGCGCGACACGAGCGGAAACCTGTCGTTCAAGAAGGGAACCGCACGCCTTGCCTTTATTGACGAACTCCACACCACCAAGAAGAGTGTGGGCGGCAACCGCACCAGTACCGCGGATGACGTGCTCAACCCCAAGTGGAACAACAACGCCACGGAGGTTGACGTTCACCTGGGCAACAACGGCAAGATCAGCTTTGATATAACGCCGGCAACGGTGGATACCAAGGCCGACTTTGGCCTGACCAAGGTGCTCGAGGGCCGCGATTGGACGGCTACCGATGAGTTTAAGTTTGAGCTCTCCGCGACGCCCAAGAATGACGCTCCGATGCCTGCGTCCACGGACGCGACTGTGACCAGGGACAACACGGCTATCGACTTCGGCGAGATCACCTACAACAAGCCGGGTGAGTACACCTATGAGGTCCGCGAGGTCAAGGGCAAGCTGGGTGGCATCACCTACAGCGATAACGTCGCGAAGATTACCGTGAAGGTAACCGTCGATACTGCCGGAAAGCTGACGGCCAAGGTTACAAAGGCCGAGGACAAGGTGTTCACGAACACCTATAGCGCCAAGACGGAAACTCCGCTGACTCTTGAGGCTACCAAGACGCTCACAGGGCGCCCGATGGCCGATGACGAATTCAAGTTTGCGCTGAGCTACGCGGGGCACGACGAGGCTCTGCTAGAGACCACCAACAAGGGTGGCAAGGTTGAGTTCGGTCCGCTGACGTACACGACCAAGTCGCTCGCCAAGCTGGTCGAGGAAGACAAGGCATCGCTTGATGCCAGCTCAGGCAAGCCCACGTGGACCATTCATTACGTCGCTGCCGAGCAGACCGGTGAGCTGCCCGCGGGCATGAGCGCTACCGTGTCGGCAATTGACGCGTATGTGACCGTTGTCGACAACGGCGATGGTACCCTGACGGCGACGGCTGTCTACGGCGACGCCGGCAACAAGTTTGTGAACACCTACACTGCCGCGCCTGTCGAGGCATCGCTTGTGGGCAAGAAGAATCTGCAGGTGGTTCCTGTTGGCCTGACCCCGGCCGACATCACCGGCAAGTTCACCTTTACCGTGATCGGCGAAGAGGGCGCGCCTATGCCTGCGAGCAGGAGCGTGCACAACGACGCCGACGGCAAGGTCGACTTTGGCAAGATCATCTTTACGCTCGACGACCTCAACAAGGCTCTGGGCGAGAAGCCCGAGAAGCGCGAGCACACCTTTACCTACACCGTGACCGAGTCCGGTAAGGTTGCTGGCGTGACCAACGACGCCAAGCTGTCGCGCGAGGTTTCCTTCACCGTGACCGATGACGGCAAGGGCAATCTGAGGGTGTCCCGCAAGTCGGATGGCAGCGCAGCCTTTACGTTCATCAATACCTATAGCGTGACGCCCAAGGATTCCAGCGTCACCGACAAGATCAAGGCGACCAAGTACCTGACCGGGCGCGACATGGCTGAGGGCGAATTCTCCTTCGAGCTCGTCGAGGGCGAGGGCAAGGACGCCAAGGTTATCGCCACCGGCAAGAACGCCGCCGATGGCAAGATCACGATGAGCCCCATCGAGTACACCAAGGCCGGCAAGCACAAATACACGCTGCGCGAGGTCAAGGGCAACGCCGGCGGCATCACCTACAGCGATGCCAAGTACACCATCGAGACCACCATCACCGACAACGGTGACGGTACGCTCAGTGCCACACATGTTCTGAAGGACGTCAAGGTTGCCGAGTTCAAGAACTCCTACAACGTGACCCCCAAGAGCTCCAGCGTCACCGACCTGATCACCGCGGACAAGGTCCTGGACGGGCGCGACCTCAAGGCCGGAGAGTTCCGCTTCGAGCTCGTCGAGGGCAATAACGTGGTCGCCACCGGTACCAACAATGCCGACGGCAAGATCGTAATGGATCCCGTCACCTACACTGCGGCTGGCGAGCACACCTACATACTGCGCGAGACCAAGGCCGACACCACCGAAAACGGCATTACTTACAGCACCGCTGAGTACACTATTGTGACCACCGTCAAGGATAACAACGATGGTACCCTCAGCGTGGAGCACAAGCTGCAGAATGTTGACAAGGCGACCTTCGAGAACGCCTACACCGTAACCCCCAAGAGCTTCAGTGTTACTGATCAGATCACGGCGACCAAGGTCCTGACCGGGCGCGATCTCAAGGAAGGCGAGTTCTCCTTCGAGCTCGTCGAGGGCAACGATGTTGTCGCCACCGGCAAGAATGACGACCGCGGCAAGATCAAGATGAGCCCCATCGAGTACACCGCTGCCGGCAAGCATACCTACACGCTGTGCGAGGTCCCGGGCGACGCCAACAACGGCATCACCTACGACGGCAAGACCTACACCATTGAGACGACCATCACCGACAAGGGCGACGGCACGCTCGAGGCGAAGCATGTCCTGAATGGAGCCGACGAGGCGAAGTTCAACAACAGCTACAAGCCGAATCCTGACGAGTTCAGCGTCACCGACCAGATCACCGCGAATAAGGTCCTGACCGGACGCGAGCTTGCTGCCGGCGAGTTCTCCTTCGAGCTCGTCGAGGGCGAGGGCAAGGACGCCAAGGTCGTCGCCACCGGCACCAACAATGCCGAAGGCAAGATCACGATGAACGCCGTGAAGTACGACAAGCCCGGCAAGCACACCTACACGCTGCGCGAGGCCAAGGGCAACGCCGGCGGTATCACCTACAGCGATGCCAAGTTCACCATCGAGACCACCATCACCGATAACGGCGACGGCACTCTCAAGGCCGAGCATGTCCTGAAGGGCACCGAGCCCGCCGAGTTCAAGAACACCTACAGCGTGACCCCGCTCGACGCAGAGCTCGACTTTGACCTGAGCAAGGCCATCGACGGTCGCGACTGGACGGACTCCGACAAGTTCAGCTTTACCATCACCGCTCCCGAGGGCACCCCGCTGCCCGAGCCTGCAACCGTAACTGTGAGCAAGAAGGACGCGAAGGACGGCATCGCCGCCATCAAGTTCGGCAAGATTCACTACACGGCTGCCGGAACCTACAAGTACGAGATCCGCGAGAACGCGGGCAGCGCGGCCGGCATGACGTATGACGGACATGTCGCGACCGCCGAAGTGACCGTGACTGATAACGGCAAGGGCGTCCTGACCGCCAACGTCACCAAGAAGGAAAGCGGCCGCTTCACCAACACGTACCGCTCTGAGCTCGATTACGCCGCGGCCGGCGGCCTTAAGCTCAGCAAGACCCTCTCCGGACGTCCCATGACCGAGGGTCAGTTCACCTTTACCGTGACGCCCGCCGACGAGGCTTCGGCCATCGCGCTCGGCCTGCTGCACGGGGCCAACACTTTCAAGTCCCCTGCGACGGCAGAGGCAACGGTCGGTCTGATTGACATTCTGGCAGGTCATGAAGTCAAGTTTAAGCAGGCTGATGCCGGCAAGACCTTTACGTACACCGTGGCCGAGAAGAATGACGGCCAGCCCGGTTACACCTACGACGAGGCCGTGCGCACCGTGACGATCGCTATCGCCGACGATGGCGCTGGTACGCTCACCGCTACGACGACCGTTTCTGGCGGACCCAAGGGCACGCCTGTGACGGTCTACAAGAGCGGCGAGAATAAGGTCGAGAGCGCCGTGGTCCCGTTCGCCAACAGCTATAGCGCCACGACCGATGCACATGGTGGTGCCGTTGCTCAGGTCGTTGCCACCAAGACCCTGACCGGTCGTCCGCTGGCCGACGGCGAGTTCTACTTTGGCATCGCCTATGCGGGCGAGAAGGAAGCCATCGAGGGTACGTGCGTTACCAACGTTAACGGCCAGGTGAGCTTTGGCGAGCTGCATTACACGACCAAGATGCTCGCCGATCTGGTGAGCGCCGGACGCGCCATCCGCACCGACACGGATGCCAAGCTTGCGTGGACCATCAACTACACGGCGTTTGAGTACACGTCCCCGCTCGCAGCAAAGGGTATTACTGCCGCGAAGCCGAGCTTTAGCTTTAAGGTCGTCGTCGTCGACAACGGTGACGGTACCTTGACGGCAAAGCCCGACTACGGTGGTACCGAGCCCGTGTTCGAGAACGTCTACGGCGCCGAGGCCGCGGATGCCGCACTCGCCGGCACCAAGAAGCTCCAGGCTGCCGAGGGTCTGACCCCGGCCGATATCACGGGCAAGTTCACCTTCACCGTGACTGCCGACGAGGCTGGTGCCCCGATGCCCGAGCACACAACCGTGACCAACGACGCGGCCGGCAACGTGGACTTTGGCAAGATCCACTTTACGCTCGACGACCTCAACCGCGCCCTGGGCGTGACGACTGATGCTTCTGGCGATGCATCGAGCGACGCTGAAGCCAACGCCGACGAGGCCGAGGTTGACGCTGACGCCAGCGGTGACGAGACCAAGGACGAGTCCAAGCCCGAGGCCCCCGCTGCTCCGCGCTCGCACACCTTTACCTATACGGTGACCGAGTCCGGTAGCGCCCCTGGCGTGACCAACGACACCAACGCTACGCGCAAGGTTTCCTACACCGTGACCGATGACGGTGCTGGACATCTGATCGTCAAGCGCGACGGCGGCGACGGTGCGGCCTTTACGTTCACCAACACGTACGGCGTGGCACCTACCGATTCTGTCGTGACCAATCCGGTCAAGACCGTCAAGCGTCTGACCGGCCGCGACCTTGCGGCTGGCGAGTTCACGTTTGATCTGCTCGAGGACGGCGTGGTTGTCGCTAGCGGCACCAACGACGCCAACGGCACCGTTACGCTGAGCCCGATCCGCTACGAGGCACCCGGCACGCACACGTACACGCTGCGCGAGGCTTGCCCCAACGCGCTCGGCCTGTACAAGGGCGTCACCTATGACAGCGCGACCTACACCGTCGTGACCACCGTCTCCGACAATGGTGACGGCACGCTGACCGCGACGCACAAGCTCGAGGGAACTACCGAGTCGGCTGGCTTTACCAACAAGTATCACGCCATGCCCACGCAGGTTTCCATCGGCGCCATCAAGGTGCTCGAGGGACGCGAGCTCAAGAAGGACGAGTTTAGCTTTAAGCTCGTTGGCGAGGACATCGAGTCCACCGTCACCAACGATGCCGACGGCAAGATCAACTTCGACAAGTTCGAGTACGACGAGCCCGGTACGTACGTCTACACCATCAGCGAGGTCAAGGGCGACGAGGCCGGTATGACCTACGACAAGTCCGTCTTTACCGCGACCGTCAACGTGGTCGATGACGGCGAGGGCAACCTCAAGGCGAACGTCGCCTTTACCAAGGGCGACAAGAGCGTCGAGGGTATCGTGTTCAACAACACGTACAAGAAGCCCGAGACGCCCGTGCCGACGCCCGATCCCGGCACGCCCAAGACCGTGACGAACATCGTCAAGACGGTCAAGGGTTTCCTGCCCACCACGGGTGACCAGCAGGCCGCCGCACTGCTCATGGCATTCGTCATTGCCATGGCCGGCGTCGGAGCCCTGGTCTGGGGTATCCGTAAGCGCTAGGCACGCTGGTAGTGCCCGGGGCCAAAAGGCCCCGGGCGGCCGGCGGGGAGCCAGAACATAGCCCCATCCCCAGCCCCAGCCGCCACGGAGGTATCTCCCTCCTCCGTGGCGGCGCTTTTGTGCGTAGGCGAGAAGGGTTCGCCACGAAACCGGCCCATCTACTACGTTTAGTCCCTTACCCCCAACCATGCCAAAAAACGCGAAAACAAAACCGCAGGTAGAACGCCTGCGGTTTTGTTCAAAACGAAGGTATGGTCAGGGGTATCGAGTCAAACGTAGTAGATGGGCCGGTTTCGTGGTTGGCGCCGCCGAATGATCCCCCGGGGACGGAGGAAAACGGATCATTTTGGTCCCGCAAGGCTTGCGGAGGCACTCGTGCAGGGTTGCTCGAACAAGACTATGCCGGTTTACGGGGCCGGATTCCGAATCCTCAACCATACCGAAAAGCGTGAAAATAAAACCGCAGGTAGACGAGCCGTCATTTTGCAGAAAACGCGGGTATGGATGGGGGTCCTGAGTCTGGCCCCGTAAACCGGCATAGTTTTGAAATGGTATTAAATCGCTAGCAGCCATTTTGCTATGCCGGAGCGGTCGGCCGTTGGGTAATTACCCTCGCAGGTAGGCGATAGCGATTTGCGTGCGGTTGCGTAGGCTCATTTTGGCAAGGATCGAGCTGATGTGGTTGCGTACGGTGCCTTCGCCCATGTATGCCGTGGCGGCGATCTCCTTGTTGTCGAGGCCGCGGGCAATGAGCTCTGCGACTTCGAACTCGCGGTCGGTCAGGCCGACAAAGGCCGCGGGCCGGCGGGTCGCGCCGGCCTCGACGCCCGCCCCATCAAAGTTGATATCCTCGATCGCCTTGCCCTCGAGCACGCGTTTGCCGTCCATGACTTGTGCCAACGCCGGCGGAATGGCGGCGACATCGGTTTTAATCAGGTAGCCGCGGGCGCCCAGTTTAAGCGCCGACACAATGTACTCGTCATCCGAGAATGTTGTCAGAAACACCACGCGTGCTGCAGGATCGCGCTCAAGGATTTCGCGCGCCGCCGATAGGCCGTCGCGTCCCGGCATCTGAATGTCGAGCAGCGCGATATCGGGTGTGTGCTCGGCGTAGAGCACGACCGCGTCGTCGCCGTTGGCGCCGGTGCCCACCACTTCGATCTGCGGCTGGGCACCCAGGATAATCTTGAGCGAATCGACCACTAGGCGGTCGTCGTCGACAACGATGAGCCTCATCGGCCCTCATCTCCTTGCTGTTTGGGAACGGTGGCAAACACACGCCAGCCGTCGACGCCGGCGCGCGGGCCGGCGGTGAAGGTGCCGCCAAGCGCCTCGACGCGCTCGCGCATGGAGCTCAACCCCATGCCCTCTGCGGCGCCGCAGCCGCTTGCTTGGACCCCGCCCGCGCCATCGTCGGTAACGATGAGCTGGTAAAACGACGGATGCTCCATGCACCGCACGGTAATGGTTTTGGCATGGGCGTGGCGCATGGTGTTGGAGAGCGCCTCGCGCAGGACCGCCGCAAAGCAGTTGGCGACATTTGCGGGCGCATGCTCGGCCAAAACTTCAAGCTCAACCTGCGGGCCGCTGTCCGAGCGTGCGCCTTCAACGATGCGCTCGAGCTGTACGGAGAGGTCGACGGCGTTGTCGTTGAGGGCGTGGACGCTGGCGCGTACGAGCTGGAGCGCCTCGTCAACCGTGCGTTTGACGTCGGCGAAATCGGCGGCGACGCCGGGCTCGTCGGCGTGGACCACGCGCAGGGCTTCGGCCTGCAGTGAGGCGCGCGTGAGCTGGTGCCCGACGTTATCGTGGATCTCGCGCGCGATGCGGGCGCGTTCGGCGAGCGTCGCGAGCTCGACTTCGTAGTCCTGGCGGTCGGCAAGATCGCGGTTGCGCGCCTCGAGCGCGAGGGCTCGTTCCTGCAGCTCGTCGCGGGTACGGCGCATGCGCAGCTGCTCGCGCTCCAACTGGGCGGTACGTAGCGATAGCAAGGTGGCGGCAACCGAAAGGATGGCGGCCAGCAGGAGCGTTCGGGCGGTAAGCGCGTCGGTGCGAAGGTCCGCGACGAGCGCAAAGGCAAAGACGGAGCCAATGCCCAGCGCGACCCAGGCGTGCTCACGGCGCACGCGCCGCGCGATGTCATAGAGGACGAGAGGCGCAAACGGCACAAACGGCGGCACGAAGACAGCTGCGATGATGTAGACGTAGCTCGCGGCCTCGCTTGCACGGCGGGCGCGGTTTCCCTGTGCGACCTCGGCCAGCGAGGTGGCAATAACGCCAAGGCAAAACGCCGCGACCAGGCGAGCGTCCACAGCAAGACCCATGGCGGCCGCAATACAGCACGCCAGCACGATCGATTTGTCGAAAAGCCTGTTCATACGGGTATTGTACGCGAAGCTGCGTGTGGTGGAGGGATCGCCTGCGCAACCGTGACATTCCTCCCGCGCGACAAAGCGGGGGCGTCAGCGTGCCGCACGACCAAGACCCTCGCACTCGTGACAAAGCTCACTGGTGCGCGCCGGCGGCTCCTGCGATGATGCAATCGTACCGGGCCGCAATCAACAGAAGGGCCGCCTCATGACAGACATCGTCCACGTCGAAAATCTCGTCAAGCGCTACGACGATCTTATCGCGCTCGACCACTTTAATCTGAGCATCGCCCCCGGCGAGATCTTTGGCCTGCTGGGCCCCAACGGCTCGGGCAAGACCACGTCCATCAACTGTATTCTGCAGCTGCTTGCCTACGACAAAGGCACCATCGAGCTGTTCGGCGAGCCCATGACGCCCGCCCGCTACGACCTCAAGCGTCGCATCGGCGTGGTCCCGCAGCAAGTTGCGGTGTTCGACGAACTCACCGTGCGCGAGAACATCGACTATTTCTGCAGCCTTTACGTTAGCGACCGCAAGCGCCGTCGCGCGCTGGTGGACGAGGCGATCGACTTTGTCGGGCTGGGCGACTTTGCCAAGTTCCGCCCAGGCAAGCTCTCGGGCGGCCTGGCGCGACGCCTCAACATTGCCTGCGGCATCGCGCACAAGCCCGAGCTCATCTTCTTTGACGAGCCCACGGTGGCGGTCGACCCGCAGAGCCGCAACGCCATCCTGGAGGGCATCTGCCGCCTGCGCGACGAGGGTGCCACGGTAGTGTATACCAGCCATTACATGGAGGAAGTCGAGCAGATCTGCAGCCGCATCATGATCATGGACGGCGGGCGCGTGTTGGCGCAGGGCACCAACGACGAGCTCAAGCGCATGATTCAGATGGGTGAGCGCGTGACCGTCGAGGTCGGCGCCGTCGAGCCCGCCACGGTCGAGCGCCTGCGCGCCCTCGAGCACGTGCTTTCGGTTGAGCTGTCCGGCGGCGAGCTCGTCTGCACCTGCGAGGCGAGCCCGCACAACCTGGTCGACATCCTCGACACGCTGCGCGCTGCCGACGTGGCGCTCGGCCGCGTGTGGAGCGAGCCGCCGACCCTCAACGACGTGTTCCTCGAGATCACCGGCCGCGAGCTGCGCGACTAGGGGCAGCCATGTTCAACACCATTATCATTACGGTCAAGACGCTGCTGCGCCGGCCGAGCACGTGGGTCTGGGGCGCGATCTTTCCCGTCGCGCTTTCCACGATGTTCATGTTTATGTTTGCGAACCTCAGCTCCGACGGCAAGGTCGACCCGGTGCCGGTGGCCGTTGTCGCTGACGAAGCCTGGGGCGCTTCGTCCTTTAGGGACGTGGCGACGTCGCTTGCCAAGGAAGGCGACGACCAGCTGCTCGAGATCCACGAGTGCGACGACGCAGCCGACGCGAACCGTGCGCTCAAGGCCGGCGAGGTCGCTGGCATCTACACGGTCGACGGCGCGGGCACGCCCAAGCTCATGCTGCTTTCGAGCTATGACAGCTCGCGCGCGTCGTCGGTGCTCACCGACCGCAGCATTCTGGAGACGGTGGCAAGCTCGTATACGCAAAATGCCGAGCTCATGTCCCAGATTGCCCAGGACAACCCGGCGGCGCTCGCCGACCCCGAGGCGGTTGCGCGCGCCCTGTCGCTCGAGGGCGGCACCCGCCGCGTAAGCCTGACGCGCACTACGCCCGATGGCACGGTCATCTACTATTACGCGCTTTTTGGCCTGGTCGCGATGATGTCTGCCGAGTTTGCCGCCTTGAGCGTCGTCGACCTGCAGCCCAATCTGTCGGGCCTTGGCGCACGCCGCTGCGTGGGCGGCCTTTCCAAGACGGCGTCGCTGGCCGGCATTTTTGTCGGCTCGTGGCTGGTCTCCTTCGCCTCGATGACGATCGCAATCGGCTACGTGTGCCTGGTCGTGGGCGTCGACTTTGGCGGGCGCGAGGGACTGTGTTTGGTGGGCGGCGCCGCTTCCGCGCTTGCCGCCACGGGCTTGGGACTCTTTGTGGGCACGCTTCCCGTTAAGGGCGGCAAGGCGTCCAAGTCGGGCATCCTCACGGGCTTTGCTACCACGTGCGCCCTGTTCGCTGGCCTCTACGGCGAGTCGGCGATGGCGCTTGCCGACGACGTCGCCCGCGCCTGCCCGGCCGAGTGCTGGCTCAACCCCGTCAAGCTCATCTGCGACATGTTCAACCGCCTGTATTTCTTTGAGGACCTGGGCCCCTTTGCCGTTCGCGCCGGCGCGCTGGTCCTTATGGCGCTGCTGTTCGTTGCCGCCGCCACGCTGATCTTTGGAAGGAGCCGCTATGAGCACCTTTAAGACTGCGCTTCACATGGCGTTCGCGCACCCGTTCTACCTGCTCATCTATACGGTGTTCATCTCGCTCATGGGCGTATTCATCGCGGCCTCGGTGAGCTGGAACTCGTCGCAGCTCACCGAGTACAAGCCCTACGACGCCAACGTGATCGTGGTCGACCGCGACGACAGCGACCTTTCGCGTGCGCTTACCAAGCATCTGGGGTCGCGTTTTGAACTGGTCACGGGCATCGGCGACGATACGTACGATCTTGCGGACGCGCTCTCCAAGAGCAATAGCGCCAAGGGCAGCGCCGACTGCGTGTTCTTTATCCCGGAGGGGTTTGAGGGCGACCTTGTTGCAGCCGCCCGCGTGGGGGAGTCCCTGCCCAAGCTCGATGTGACCTACGGTGCCGGCACCATGGCGGCGGCGCTTTCGTCTGCCGAGGCCTCGCGCTGGATCTCGCTCGCGGGCGCTGCGGCGGCCCTAGAGCCTGCCGCCTCTAACGGCAGCGTCGCCAAGGCCGCCGAGCATGCCGCCGCAAAGCGCGCGGAGGTCGAGATTGAGCAGGTCAAGGTCGACTCGACTGCCGCCGCCACACTCGAGTCGTACTTCAACTTTGGCGCGTACGCGATCATCTCGTCGGTCATCGTGTCGGTAGGGCTGGTGTTCTCGGGCATGAGCGAGCCCGAGCGCGTGCGCCGCATGGAGGCCGGCCCAATCTCCGAGCGCCGGCGTTCGCTCGCCGTGTTCGCGGCCGCCGCCGTGCTTACCGTCTGCATCTGGTTTGTGTCGAGCATGATGGGCGTCGTGGGCTTTGCCGGCGCGGTCGCCGAGGTCGGCGTGGGTCGCGTGTGCCTGGCGTTGGCGACGACGTTTGCCCTGGCGTGCACGCCTCTGGCCGTTGGCTTTACGCTTTCGAGTCTGGGCGCGCGCGAGGAGCTGCTCAACGGTGTGGGCAACCTGCTTGGCATGCTCATGACGTTTTTGGGTGGCGCCTGGATGCCGCTGTCGCTCATGGGCTCGGCCGTGCAGACCGTGGCGCATTTTGTGCCGACGTTTTGGGTGAACGACGCGATCGGCAAGGCGCTCGCCGCGGACCTGACGTCCACCGTGCTGGGCGACATCGCCTGCGATCTGGGCGTCACGGTGCTCTTTGCCGCGGCCATCGCCGCCGTAGGCCTCGCACTCTCGCGCATCAAATCCCGCGCCTAGCCGCCTAGCCATTGGGGACGTTCTTAAACGACTAGTCATCGGGGACAGTCTTTGCCGATTCGCCGGCTTGCCGACCGGGTCGGCAAGGACTGTCCCCAGTTGCCGACAGAAAAGGAACGTCCCTGAGCGCCGGGTGGCGAAAGAGCGTCCCTGGCGGCACTCATTTAAGTCTGTCCCCAATGAGTGGTTTCGGTCATTTAAGTACGTCCCCAATGAGTACCCAATGGCTAGTTTGGAAAAAGTTGCGACTGTCGCTTAAAAATAGTTCGCCCCGGTTTACTATTACCCTATAAAAGTAGCAACAGGCTAACAATGGGGGGTATCATGGCGACAAAGCAAGCCTATGTCCAGGTCAAAGGGCTCAAGAAACACTACGGCGACGGTGATGCGCGCTTGACGGTACTCGATGGCATCGACACGTCCATCAACCGCGGCGAGATCTGCGTCATGCTGGGGCCCTCGGGCTCGGGCAAGTCGACCTTTCTCAACCTGATCGGCGGCCTGAAGGATGCCGACGGCGGCTCCATCATGGTGGACGGCTGCGACCTCACGGTGCTCAAGCCCGCCGACCTGGGCGAGTATCGCCGCCGCGAGCTGGGCTTTGTCTTCCAGTTCTACAACCTGGTGCCCGATCTCACCATCAAGGAAAACATCGAGGTCACGGCGCACCTGTCCAAAAACCCGCTCAGCGTCGACGACCTGCTGCGCTCGCTGGGCCTCTATGAACATCGCAACAAGTTCCCGCGCCAGGTCTCGGGCGGCCAACAGCAGCGCTGCGCCATCGGCCGCGCGCTCGTCAAAAACCCGGGCTTGCTGCTGTGCGACGAGCCCACGGGCGCGCTTGACTACAAGACGTCCAAGGAAATCTTGCAGCTCATGGAGGATGTCAACCGCGCCTACGGCTGCACCATCATTATCGTCACGCACAACGCCGCCATCGCGCGCATGGCCAATCGCGTGCTGCGCCTGCGCGACGGGCGCATCGTCGAGGATGAGCTCAACGAGTCGCCCGTCGCGGCCGCCGAGCTCGATTGGTAGGCGGCGCCATGACACCTCTCGCAAAACGTCTCCCGCGCGAGCTGCGCCGCAATATCGGCAAGTACCTGGGCATCTTTTTGCTTATGTGCGGAAGCATCGCCCTTACATCGGGCTTTTTGCTTGCGGCCCACTCCATCGGCTGCCTTATCGACGACATGCGCGATGCGTACACGATTGAGGACGGCCGCGTGACCACCTCCTTCGAGGCTACCGACGATCAACTCAAGGCCGCCGAGGATGCAGCCGGTGACGTCGGCGGCGTCACGCTCTACAAGAATTTCTCTATCGATGCCATCATCAAAAAGACCGCCGGCGACGACGGCACCAAGCGCACGCTGCGCACCTATGCGCACCGCACCAAGGTCGATATCGCGTCCTACTGTGAGGGCAGGCAGCCCAAGACGGACGATGAGGTGGCTATCGACCGCGTCTTCGCCACCAACAACGACCTCGCCGTGGGCGATAAGGTCGAGCTCGAGGGCCGCACCTACACCATCTGCGGCATCATGACCCAGCCCGATAGCCAGGCGCTGCTCCTCAACAATTCGGACTTTACGGTGAACACCATCACCTATGGTGTTGCGGAGGTTACCGATGCCGGCTTTGTCGCGCTCGAGGATGCCGGCGGCGCACCCGCCTACACCTACTCCTTCACCTTTACCGATCGCGGTCTCTCCACCGCAGACCGCATCGATGTCGAGCAAGATATGGTGGAGGCGCTCACCGATGCTGATGCACGCGTGGATGACCTCATCGATGCCGATTCCAACCAGGGCATTGGCTATGCGCGCGACGACGTGGACGGCGACTCCGTGATGTGGATGACGCTGCTCGATATCATCATCGTGATCATGGCGTTTGTCTTTGTGGTCCTCACCGACGCCACCATCGAGGAGGAGAGCGCCATCATCGGCACGCTGCTCGCCAGCGGCTATCGTCGACGCGAGATCGTGCTGCACTACCTTGCGCTTCCCGCCATCGTGGGCGTGGTCGCGGCGCTTTTGGGCACTGCGCTCGGCGTTGTGTTCTTTACCGAGCCCATGCGCAGCCTCTATTACGGTTCGTACAGTCTGCCGCCTTTCCAGGTGTACTGGAGCTGGGAGATCTTTCTGAAGTGCGCCGTGGTTCCCGCCGTCGCGCTCATCCTCATCACGCTGGTGGGTTTGCTTCGCAAAATGGGCAAGACGCCGTTGCAGTTCCTTCGTCACGAGGCGAGCGGCAAATCGGGCACCAAGCGCGGCTTGCAGCTGCCGGAGCGCATGGGTTTTGTTTCCCGCTTCCGCCTGCGTATCTTCCTGCGCAACCTGGGCAACTTCGTCACGCTCTTCGTGGGCATTGCGTTTGCCTCGCTGCTGCTGCTCTTTGGCCTGGCGATTCTGCCCACGATGACGCACTACGCGGACAACCTGGAGACGAGCCTGGTCGCCGAGCACCAGTACACGCTCAAGGCTCCGCTGGAGCTCGAGGGCACTGCCGAGGAACGCGAGCAGTGGTCGGCGCTCGAGCGCCTGCAGTCGGTTGACGGCGCGCTGCTTTCCGCCGCCCAGGATGCCGATGACGAGCTTGACGACGCGGCCGATGCGGCGCAGACGGCAGCCGATGCCGCGACCGCATCTCCGTCTGCCGAGAGCTTGACTGCAGCGCAGGATGCGCTTGCCAAGGTCCAGGACAAGAAGGATGCGCTCTACGCGCGCCTTGACGATCTTGCCGATGCCCTCGGCTGCAACCGCGACGAGGCTATCGACCTGATTGACAAGGTGATTGACAAGGCCTCTAAGATCGACACTGACAACGACGATATCCACCCGGTCAATACGATCGACAACGGTGCAGGCGCAATCGCACAGGCCGAGAAATACGCCGTTTACCAGCTGCAATACGACCGCGGCGATAGAAATGGCGAGGAGACGATTTCCGTCTACGGTATTTCATCCGATTCGCGCTATTGGAAAGACCTCAACGTCGGCGATGGGCGCGTTGTCTTTGGCGGTGGCCTGCTCGACAAGTTTGGCTGGAGCGAGGGCCAGAAGGTCACGCTCCGCGACAAGTACGAGGGCGAGCATTATTCCCTTGAGTACGCGGGCGAGGACTGTGCCTGGGGCTCCAAGTCGGACATGAATATCTATATGAGTATCGACGACTTTAACGAGCTGTTCGACAACGACGCCGCCTACTTTAACGGCTATGTGAGCGACGAGAAGCTCGACCTCGATTCGCGCTACTTTGCCGGCGACACCACGCCCGACGACATGCGCGCCGTGGGCGACCAGTTCATCGGTATGATGAGCAAAATGATCGGAATGATGATTGGTCTCGCGGTGTTTATCTTCCTGCTGTTTATGTACCTGCTGACCAAGGCTGTGATCGATCACAGCGCCCGTTCGATCAGCTACATGAAAGTCTTTGGCTATCGCGATAGCGAGATCTCGCATCTGTATATCCGCTCGATCACGCTGTGCGTGGCGGCGTCGCTCGTGTTGAGCCTGCCGGTCATTATTGGCTCGCTCACGGCCATCTTCCGCTCGATGCTGCTCGCCTACAACGGCAATATCGAGATCTACGTGCCCGCTTGGTCCATGGCCGCATGCGTCGGCATTGGCTTTGCAACCTACCTGGTCGTGGCGCTGCTGCACATGCGTTCCATCAAACGTGTGGGCCTGGCCGAGGCACTCAAAGTCCAAGAGTAGTCATTTAAGTCTGTCCCCAATGACTAGGTGCCGTGCTTGACATCAACCCCGCTTCAGCGGGTACCATCCTCTTATGTCTGTAACGCCATATAGACCGAGGGGATAGATTTATGACCGCAACTGCACCCGCAGCACCCGCAAAGGTGTACTTCACCAACCTGCGCACGCATGCTCGCGAGAGTCAGCTCGACAAGCTCAAGCGCCTCATCCGTCACGCCGGTATCGAGCAGATTGACTTTGAGAACAAGTTCGTCGCCATCAAGATTCACTTTGGCGAGCTGGGCAACCTGAGCTTTTTGCGCCCCAACTACGCCCGCGCCGTCGCGGATGTCGTGAAGGAGCTGGGCGGCAAGCCCTTCCTCACCGACTGCAACACGCTTTATGTCGGTAGCCGCAAAAACGCGCTCGAGCACATCGACACCGCCTACCAGAACGGCTTTACCCCGTATGCCACGGGTTGCCAAATCATCATCGCCGACGGCCTCAAGGGTACCGACGAGGCGCTCGTCCCGGTCGAGGGCGGCGAGTACGTGCACGAGGCCAAGATCGGTCAGGCACTCATGGATGCCGATATCGTGATCAGCCTCACCCACTTTAAGGGCCATGAGCAGGCCGGTTTTGGCGGCGCCATGAAGAACCTGGGTATGGGAGGCGGCAGCCGCGCCGGCAAGATGGAGCAGCATGCCGCCGGCAAGCCGAACGTCGCGACCGAGCACTGCGTTGGCTGCCATGCCTGCGAAAAGATCTGCGCGCACAACGCTATCTCGTTCGACGACACCCGCGAGCGCGAGCTTGCCAACGGCAACACCCGCACGGTGCACGTCGCCGCTATCGACCACAATCGCTGCGTGGGCTGCGGGCGCTGCATTGCGGCATGCAACCAGGACTGCATCAAGCCCGGCTATGACGCCGCGGCCGACGTGCTCAACTGCAAGATCGCCGAGTACACCAAGGCCGTTGTCGACGGCCGCCCGAGCTTCCATATCTCGCTTGCCATGGATATCAGCCCCAACTGCGATTGCCATCCCGAAAACGACACGCCTATCGTCAACGATATCGGTATGTTTGCGAGCTTCGACCCGGTCGCCATCGACCAGGCCTGCGCCGATGCCGTCATGGCATCCGAGCCGCTGCCCAACACCGAGCTCACCGATAGCGCGGCCAAGATGGAGCATAACCACGAGCATCTGGAGGGCGAGCAGGCGCGTGACCCCTTCTGCATCACACATCCTGACACTGACTGGCGCGCGTGCATCGCGCATGCCGAGAAGATCGGCTTGGGCACGAGCAAGTACGAGCTCATCGAGGTTAAATAGCGTCGTCCTATTGGACAAAGAACGCGATTTTGTTGCGTAACTCAATTAAAAAGAGGCTTCGGTAGTTTGTGTGACAAGGGGCTAGCCTAGGCAGCAACGCTCTTCGCTCCCTTCACGCCCTTCTTCCTCGCCTTCACCGGGCGACCCGGGAGCTGGGGCTGGCAGTCGCCGCACCTGAGCATGAGCAG
>DBFAQQ010000011.1:0-43450 GCA_048236535.1 Collinsella sp.
AGGCGATCCGATGACGGTCTATGTGACGGGCGACATCCACGGTGGGCTCGACATGCAAAAGCTCCGCGACTGGGAGCTTGGGGATAGCCTTGGCAGCGACGACTATCTGATCATCGCCGGCGACTTTGGCTTTCCGTGGGATTTCTCTGCCGAGGAATGCGCCGACATCGCCTGGCTGGAGTCGCGCCCCTACACGGTACTGTTCGTCGACGGCAACCACGAGCGCTTCGACCACTGGGAGGAACGCCCCATGGAACCGTGGCACGGCGGGCTGACGCAGCGCCTGTCGGATACTTCGTCTATCCGCCGCCTCATGCGCGGGGAGGTCTTCGAGCTCGACGGCTCGACGGTCTTCACCATGGGCGGTGCCACGAGCGTGGACAGGGAATACCGCGTGCCCTATTCCAGCTGGTGGCCTCAGGAGCTCCCGGACGAGCGCGATTTCGATACCGCACGGACAAAGCTCGACGAAGTCGGCTGGAAGGTCGACTGCGTCATCACCCATACCTGCTCGACGCGCATGCTCTCGCCGACGCTCTACCCGGACCCAGGCTGGGAGCGCCCTGATGTGGACCGGCTGACCGGATTCCTTGACGAGCTCGAGGATCGCCTGGACTACAAGCGCTGGTATTACGGCCATTTTCACCGAGACGGCAACCCGGACGAACGTCATACCGTGCTGTACGACCGGATCGTGAGGCTCGGGGACAAACTCCTGCCGTGGGGTGCGTACTGATGGCTGTCTATGTGACAGGAGACGTGCACGGCAGGGCCGAGTACGGGGCCAGCAGGTTCGCCTTCAGGTCTTGGCCGCTGGGCCGGACCCTGACGCGCGATGACGCGGTGATCGTGGCCGGCGACTTCGGCTTTGTCTGGGATGGATCCAACGCCGAGAAATACTGGCTCGACTGGTTCGAGTCGAAGCCGTGGACCACGTGTTTCGTAGACGGCAACCATGAGAACCACCATGCCCTGGCTGGGCTGCCGGTGCGGGAGTGGAACGGCGGGCTCGTCCATGAGGTGCGACCGCACGTGCTGCACCTCATGCGCGGAGAGGTGTTCGACATCGCGGGAACCACGGTCCTTGCCATGGGCGGCGCCGCGAGCAACGACAGGCAGTATCGCAAGGAGGGGAGGAGCTGGTGGCCAGAGGAGATGCCGAGTGAGGAGGAGATGGACCACTGCCGCGCCTCGCTCAACCGCGTAGGCTGGAGGGTCGATTGCGTTGTGACTCACGAGGCCCCTGCTGCCCTTGCTGAGGGGTTGTGCCGGGAGCGCGGACGCGAGTATCGGGGCGACCGACTTCAGCGATTCCTTGCCGAGCTCGACGACCGGCTCGGCTACCGAGCCTGGTTCTTCGGCCACTACCACGGTGACGAGTGGCGTGACGACAGGCACCGTCTGGTCTATCGAGACATCGTGCCGATCGAAAGTGCTGCGCCCGGTTCTCAGTTCTAGAAACCCCCTAGAAATGCTCTAGGGGGTTTCTAGAAAATTAGATGCTATGCGGCCTACTCGATCTTCATCTGGGTCATGACCTCGATCTTGGCCTCGGCCACGGCCGCCTGCTGTTCGGCTACAGCAAGGCGGTCCTTGAGGGCGGCGACCTCGGCCATCAGGTCGCGCTGGGCCAGAAGCGCATCGCTCTGCTCAGCCTGGGCTTTCAACGCGGCGTCACGCTCGCCGCGCAGCCGCTCGATCTCATCGACCATGGTCTCAGCCTCGGCGTGGAGCTGGACGACCTGCCTGTCGAGCTCCCTGGCATCAGCGAGATATCTGACGCTCGCGGCGTGGAGCTCGTTGTTCTCGAGCTCGAGGCTCGCGGTATCGAGCTCGAACTTCTCCTCGATAAAGGCGACCCGCTCATTGCAGTCGGCCTCAAGTCTTTCGTTCCGGTCTCTTGCCTCGACGAGCTTGCGGTTGAATTCGTCGAGCTGGGCCCTGAGCAACGCGTTCTCGGTCCTGAGGTCGCCCGTCTCGTGCAGCAGCTTCTCCCGCCACGTCGCCTCGATCCGCTCGGCGGCCTCATCGAGGACGGACTTCACGCCGTAGATCTCCCTGATTTTCTTCTCGTTTGCCATGGTGCGGCACTCCAATCAACAACGGGCATGGCTCCGCCATGCCATATGGCTGGGAACAATGCACGGCCGCTGTTGATTTGTGTTCGCCCTGCGATCGGTGAGTTCTAACAGGCGTCTCAAGTCATGCGTTCACGCAGGTTTTCGGTTGGAGAAATGCCGCACGTTTTCATGGTAACACGTGCCTTAAAGAACGGGCGGCCATATCGATTCGTTGTAAATAGCGTCTACGACGTGTTGGTGGCAGGAGGTGAGGGCGTTAAAGATGTCGAGAATGATTGTGGGAGTATTTTAGATACAGGCATGAGAAAGGGTCGAATCGAAGTGTCTGGCCGGACGCCAATTGTCCGGGAACTGTTTCGGTTCGACCCTGCTTCATTTTACATCCGCGGCATGTTCTTGTGGGCATCCTGACGGTGACCGACTCTCACGACCTCGATAGTCGGTTTGTGGGCTTAAAGTTTCGGAGGCTCCCAAGCGTTTTCAATCGCGGCGCGGTAGATTGCGGCGTAATTAAGCATCCAGCTGCCATCACCAACTTTTTGAATATACCCCTTATCCTTCAGAGAGGTATAGGCCCGGGATATCGTGTTCTTACTCAGGCGGTAGTGATCCTCAATCCATTTGCTTTTAGCGCAGAAGCCCATGGGCCGTTTGTTTTTGGAAGGTTTTCCAAACTTCCATACAAGGCCGAGGATGAGACGCTCGGCGGCAACGGTGGTGACGCAGCACGCCCACTCGGGCACTGAAATAAAAATAGCCTTATCCATTTTTCCCGTAATCTCTCGTTGCTCAGTAGCATCATCGCTAAATATGTCGGAAATCGACGGAAGCTCGCTCATGTTTACCACCTAATCAAGGTGGGCGGTACGACCTTCAAGCTGCTTGAAAAGCTCGTAGAACGAGCTTTCAAACATGTAATTAGAGCGATGGATCTGGATGAGCTTGCCGGACTCTCGCATAAACTTGCGTGCGGTGTTTTCGCTCCAGCCAGTGAGTTCGCGGATATCGTTAACGCGGAGCAACCGATCGCACTGAGCGGCACCAGTGGGGAAAGTCGGTGTGGACGCCTGAGTGCTAATCTTTGGAGTAGCCATGATGAGCTATCCTTTCAATGAGGGCCCTCCCTGTGCTTGTAAGACGTACCAGGTTCATAAGCACTTGGGGGGCCGGTTTCTATGACTACATGCGTAGCCATCTGACAGCTTTAGCATGTATTAAAACTCATTAGATGTCAATCAAATAAAGCATCTACCTGCGGAAACGGTATTATAGTACCGTAATATTATGAAATAAACGATGAATGAAAAACATGCTATTTCTCGGTTCTCTGTATATAGGCGTTGATGAAGGCTTCGTAGCCTTTAACTGCTTTTATTTCTGATTGTTGAACGAGGCTTGTATACGTTTTGAGCGTGATATTGGGGTCCGCGTGGCCAAGAATACCTTGCACGCTTCTAACGTCCGATCCGTTCGCCAGCATAAAAGTGCTTACACAATGCCTGAGCTGATGCGGGCAGATGCCCTTATATAGTTTTCCGTCAGTCGAATTGTTCGGCTCATAGATTCCAAGATTGCAGCTAACTGCGAAATCGCGAAACCAATGGTTGAAGATGTAGTTTTTCATGTGACAGACAGTAGGGATCCCTTGCTCGACAGCAATATCGCTAATGATGGGAGTGCTGCCAGTCTGGGACAGCCCCAGAGAGGCCAGGAGCTCTTTTTGTATGGCTGACCATGATTGAAGACGTTCGGCCAAGGTTTCTCCAACGGGAATTTTGCGTTGGCTTTCTTGTGACTTGGGTGCCCTCAGTTCATGGTCGTTGGTGTACTGCCTGTCAATTTTCAAGGTTTTATTGGCAGGGTCCCAATCGCGCCATTCGAGGCCCAGCATCTCGCCTTTCCGCATACCCGTATACACTAGTACTAGTGTACCAACAGCTTCGGCGGTGAGCTCAATGTGTTGAAGACGTGTGCATAGGGTAGCTACTTGGTCGATTGTCAGTGATTCTCTTTTGTTGCGTGGTCTGCGAACATGAACGGTAGCGCAGGGGTTTCGGTCAATTATTCTCTTTGCGACTGCATTCGACAAAATCTGACGCAGTTTCGCATTGATTCGTACAAGCTCTGATGGTTTGTATTTTCCCGTACGACGAGCTTCGGCATATGTTTCTTCGATTAGATCGGGAGTTAGCCCCTCAATTGTCTGAAACGCACCGAATAGGTCTTCGATATGCCTGCAATCGTACGCTTCTCTTTCATAGCTCGTTGGCGCAAGCTCGGTGTCCCTATTTTCATGAAAGGCCCAGCAGTAGGACGCAAGCAAAGTGGGCTTTTTAGTTTTAGTGATCGTGCCAGAGGAGTTGATTTCAGCCAGCTTGGCCTGCATTGCAGCCTTAGCTTCTGTTTTAGTCTTGCAACGAACTGTATAAGTTGGGGATCGTTTGTAGCGCCCCGTCTTAGGGTCCTTGACTCCAAGGGAAAAATAATAGCGATAGGTGTTAGGTGATCTCTTGTCTTTCCAACACGTGCCTCTTCCGCTAATTAGTGGCTGTTCTGACATCTTTGCGCTCCGTTTCTTTGAATAGTTTTCAACAATTCATTGAGTGCAGTTTAGCTAAAGCTGTTAGTAATATGTTTGTAAAAGCGTAGGCGCAGCTACCGGAGGCAAAAGACACAAACTGCTATGTTTATCTGCGGTTATATGATGTTCAATGATGCTTGATGAATGGTAGGGGGTAGCATTAAATCATATCTCCTAAAGCGGGTGTCGACGGTTCGAATCCGCCCGGGGGCACCAGAGGAATATCGAGCCCGGTACCGCTACGGTGCCGGGCTCTTCTGGTCTAAAGGCCGGATTCGGACCGTCGACACCCGCGTCACCAATTTCCCCGCGGGGGGAGTTTTCGAATCCGCCCGGGGGCACCAGAAATTTGCCGAGCCCGGTACCGCTACGGTGCCGGGCTCTTCTGGTTCATGCCATGTCAAAAACGGAACGCCCGCTTACTGGGGGAGCAAGCGGGCGCCTGTGAGCGAATATGTTTGCGGCGAGAGCCGTAATGAGCGGTGAGGTGGCGACTAGTTGGTCGTACCGGAATCGTCGCCCGTGCCCGTGCCCGTGCCCGAGCCCGAGCCCGAACCAGAAAGTGCGACCGTCAGCGTAATCGTGCTGTCGGTGGACTGCTTGCCAGTGGGGGAGACGCCCGTAACGGTGGCGTTTTCGTTGCCGCTCACGGGGTTGCCGTTCTGATCGCAGAATGCGATGTTGTAGAACCCGGCGTTGTTGAGCGCGGTGACGGCGGCGGAGATACTCTTGCCGTACAGGTTGCCCGGAACGCCGGCCTTGCCGGACTTCTTGGCAATGACGACGGTGATCGTGGCGCCAGGCTTCTGCTTGCCGCTGGGGTTCCAGCTAATGACGGTACCCTCGGTGACTGAATCGTTCTCCTGGTAGCTCACGTCGACGCCAAAACCGGCCATGTCGAGGGCGTTGCGTGCCTGGGCCTCGGTCATGTCGGTCAGATCGGGGACGGAGGTGGTGTCGGGTCCGCTGGAGACCTTGTACGAGATGGTCGTGCCTTTTTCGACTTCCTTGCCGGCATCAGTACCCTGCTCAAAGACCTGGCCTTCTTCGGCCTCGTTGGCCTCCTCGGTTGCTTCGCCCTTGAGTCCCACGCTTGCCAGCGCGGCCTCGGCCTGGTCTTTGGTCAGGCCGACGAGCTGCGGAACCTCAACCTTCTCGGAGGGCTTAGGGCCCTTGGAGATCACCAGGTTCACCTTGGTACCCTTGGGCTTCTTGGTGTTGCCGTTGGGGGTCTGCTCGGCAACCTTGCCCTCATCGACATCGTCGTTATAGCTCTGATCGACGGTTCCGACCTCAAGGCCGGCCTCCTTGATCTGCTCGATAGCGGTCTGCTGGTCCTTGTTAAGCACATCGGGCACCGTAACCTGCTCGCCCCCAAAGAGCCCGGTGGCGAAGGCCACCACAACGCCAACCACGGCGATTGCGGCGACAACGGCTGCGATAATTTTGTTCTTGTTGGACTTGGGCTGATCGACCTCGTAGGAGCCCGTGGAGCCCGAAACGGCGCTGCGGGCGTTGCTCTGGCCGCTCACGCCCGAGACGGGACGTACCATGGCGCGCGTGGAGTCGGACAGCTCGCGAGTCTTGGTGACGCCCAGGTCGCCGGCGGCGCCAATGACGCGCGTGGGCTCGGAGACGTTGACAGCGCGACCGGACAGGTAGTTGTTGAGCACCTGGCGCAGCTCGTCTGCCGTCTGGAAGCGGTTCGCCGGATCCTTTTCCATGCACTTGAGGATAATGCGCTCCAGATCGGCATCGACGCCAGAGTTGATCTGGCTCGGCGGAACCGGCAGTTCGTTTACCTGCTTGAGCGCAACCGAGATGGCGTCGTCGCCGTCAAAGGGGACGCGACCGGTGGCGCACTCGTACATGACGACACCTAGCGAGTAGATATCCGAGGTGGGGCCGAGGTCCTGGCCGCGCGTTTGCTCGGGGCTTACGTAGTGGGCGGTGCCCAGTACATTGTTGTCCTGCGTGAGGTGGCTGTTCTTGGCGCGCGCGATGCCAAAGTCCATGACCTTGATGTTGCCGTCGGGCAGCACCATGATGTTTTGCGGCTTAATGTCGCGGTGGATGATCTCGTGCTTGTGGGCAACCGAAAGCGCAGAGCTGATCTGCGAGCCGATCTGCGCGACCTTCTTGGGATCGAGGGCGCCGTGGCTCTTGATGCCGCTCTTAAGGTCGGTACCGCGCAGGTACTCCATGACGATGTAATAAGTATCGCCGTTCTTGCCCCAATCGTAGACGCCCACGATATAGGGGGAGGAGAGACCGGCTGCTGCCTGGGCCTCCTGCTTAAAGCGTGCGGCAAAGGTGGCGTCGCCGGCGTATTGCGGCAGCATGATCTTGACGGCAACCGTGCGGTCGAGGACCTGATCTTGCGCACGGAAGACGGTCGCCATGCCGCCCGTTCCCACCTTATCCTTGAGGAGGTATCTTCCCCCGAGGACCCTCTGTTCCATTCCTGCTCCTAACTAACTTATTCGCTCAACGATGTGTGTAGTACCAAATCTATGGCCGCTGGGGCCGCGTGGCGCCTTGCCGCTAGCTTGTTGGCTGCGGTGCGTCACATGCTCGTGCTTCGATCACGGGCATCACGCTCCTTGGGCGGCAAGTGCCGCGGTCAGGACGATGCCGGCGATCTTGGCCGCCTCGACGTCGTGTTTGTCGTAATCCTCCAAGGCCACCGAGATGGCGACCGTGGGTGAATCGTAAGGTGCGAAGCCGACGAACATCGAGTTGACGTTGGTGCCGCCGATCTCGGCCGATCCGGTCTTGCCGGCGACCTTGACGCCCGGAATCTGGGCATCGGTGCCGGTGCCGGACTGGACAACCGCGAGCATGGCCTGCTTGACCTGATCGGCCGTGGTGGCGCTGACGGCCTGGCCAAGCGAGCGGGACTGTGTGGTCTTGACCACGGTTCCGTCGGGGGCGAGTACCTGGGCCACGAAGAACGGGTCCATGACCACGCCGCTGTTGGCGATGGCCGCCGCTATCACGCAGTTTTGCATGACGGTGGTCTGCGGACCTGGCGTGTGGTCCATGCCGACAGGCTGGCCGGCGCCTGCCCAGGCGGTCTCCCACTCGGTCATGAGCGAGGGGTCGGCCATGATGGAAGCGGCGGTGGTCAGGTCCTGGCCGAGCTTTTGGCCGTAACCAAAGGCGTTGGCAAACTGGACGAGCGAGCTGGCGCCGATCTCGTTGGCCACCTGGCCATAGACGACGTTGGACGACACGGCAAAGGCCTGCTGCAGGCTGATAGTGCCGTAGCTCTCGTTGGCGTCGTTGATGACCGGTGCGTTGCCGATATCCATGGAGCCGGGTGCCTCGTAGGTGCTCGTAAGGCTGGAGGTGCCGGTCTCGAGCGCCGCGGAGAGTGTGACGACCTTAAAGGTCGAGCCCGGGGTGTACAGCGCGTCCATGGCACGGTCGTACATGGAGCCGTCCTCGCCACCGCCCGTCTGCATCAGGGCATCGATGTTGGTGTTGTCATAGGTGGGCGAGCTTGCGCATGCGAGGACCGCGCCGGTGCGCGGATCCATAACCACCACGGCGCCCTTAAAGCCCTTGAGTGCCTGTTCGGCAGCCGTTTGGATGCGCGAGTCGATGGTGAGCTTGGCGGTGTTGCCTGGCTGGTTTTGGCCCGCGAGCGACGCGAGGGCGTTGTTCCAGCTGGAGTAATCCTTGGAGCCGGTGAGCGTGTCGTTCATGACGCTCTCGACACCAGCGGTGCCGTACTGCTGGCTTACATAGCCCACCACGTGGGCGGCCATGTTTCCGTTGGGGTAGGAGCGGGCGTAGGTGCCGTCTTCCTGTTGCAGTGACTCGGCCAGCGTCACGCCGTCGGACGTGATGATGGAGCCGCGCTGGATGTACTTGGAGCGGGCGATGGTGTGGTTGTTGGTCGGCATATCCTGATAGTCCTTGGCCTTGATGACCTGGACATAGGTGAGGTTGCCGATAAGGATGGCGAATAGTGCCGTAAAGGCGAGCACGGCGCGGGTCAGTCGATTGGCGAGCGCCACGCGGCCGAGCACGCCGGATTCGGGCGTGTCGAGCAGGCGACGGCGCATGCGCGAGCCAGAGGAGTGGCTGCCGCGGTTATACGAAGACGAAGTGGCGAAGCGCGTGCCGGCCGGGGAGGCCGCCGAGGCAACCTGGTCGTCGGTGATGGCGGCCATGGTGCCGGTGCCGGTGAGCTCGGCCTCGCGACCGGTTGCCTCGTCACCGGCGCGCAGCAAAAGCGCGACGATGATAAAGCTTGCCAGCAGCGAGGAGCCGCCCTGACTCATAAAGGGCAGGGTGACGCCGGTCAGCGGGATCAGGCGAGTAACGCCGCCAACGATCAAGAAGGCCTGGAAGCTGATAGCGGCCGTAAGACCGGTAGCGCTAAAGGCGGCAAGGTCGGACTTGGCACGGGCTGCCGTGGTCAGGCCACGTACGGCAAAAAGCATAAACAGGATAAGAACGGCACCGCCGCCCAAAAGGCCCATCTCCTCGCCGATAGCCGAGAAGATAAAGTCGGATTCGACGACGGGGATGTTGTTGGCCATACCGTTGCCAATGCCGACGCCAACGAGGCCGCCGTCGGCCAGCGAGAAGAGGGACTGAACAATCTGGTAGCCCTGGCCCTGCGCGTCCTTAAAGGGATCGGTCCAGATCTGGAAACGCACCTGGACGTGCGACAGGAACTTGTAGGCGCCCACGGCTCCCACGGCCAAGAGCGCAAGGCCGATGACGACATACGAGAAACGACCTGTGGCAACGTAGAGCATCAGCAAGAAGATGGTGTAGAACAGCACGGCCGAGCCCAGGTCGCGTTCGAAGACGACGACGAGCAGGCAAACGCCCCAGACCGCGAACAGCGGCAGCAGCAGGCGCAGGCGCGGAATCTTAAGACCCAAGATCTTGCGGTTGGAGATAGAGAGCAGTTCGCGGTTTTCGGCCAGGTAACCGGCTAGGAACAGCACGATAAAGACCTTGGCGAACTCGCCGGGCTGAATAGTAAAGCCGGCGATGCGAATCCACAGTTTGGAGCCCGAGATCGTGGTGCCGATAAAGATGGGCAGCATCAGCAAGATGATGCCGATGATGCCAAAGGTGTATTTGTAGCGCATGACCACGTCGAGGTTTTTGACCAGCGCAAGCGTACCTACCATCAGCGCCACCGAGATAAACAGGATGACGAGCTGCGAGATGGCGAGCGTGGGCGCCAAGCGCGTCACGAACGTGATGCCAATGCCCGAAAGCACAAAGACGATGGGCAGGATGGCCGGGTCGGCGCCGGGTGCCAGAATGCGTACGGCGATATGCGCCGCGGCGAAGGCGGCAAAGAGACCGATCGGAACGGCAAGTGTCTCAAACGAGATGGCGGCGCCTGCGGTGAGCACGTACATCGCATACAGCAGGATGACGGGGAACGCCGAGGCGATGAGCAAGAGCAGTTCGGTGTTGCGGCGACTCATAAGCGGCACTCCCTTTCTAATTCTTATCGGAGGCTTCGGCCTCGGCGGACTGTTCGGCGGTTTTCTCGGAATCCGATTCGGAGGTCGAACCCTGATCGGTGTTATTGCGGATCGTTTGCGCGTCAATCACCTGACGGGTCTGCTCCTCGTCGATCTGATGGCGGTACTTGGAGATGGTGTCCTGCGCATCGTCGATGCTCGTCTGCTGAATACCCGCCTTCAGGCGATTTTGCGTGTCTTCGGGCAGGTCGGACAGCTCGATGGTGGTCGTGCTCTCGAGCCAGTGCAGCTTAAGGCCGAGCGGCTTGCCGGGAATACCCCGGTAGACCGCGACGGTGTCCTTGTAGGTGCCCAGGTAGTACGAGCCGGTGATGCCTGCGTAGGCCCAGATGGTTGCCGCCAGCACAAAAGCGATGCCCAGTACGGCGGCAATGGTGATGTTGCGGCGGCGGACGCGCTTTGCCTCGCGCATGACGCCATCATCGACCAGGTCAACGACAACCACGGTGACGTTATCGTGCCCGCCGGCGACCAGTGCCGCGTCAACAAGGTTGTCGACGCAAATCTGCGCGGTCGAGGACTGTGTGGCGATGTTTTCGATATCGCTATCGGGAATCATGCTCGACAGGCCGTCCGAGCACAGGATTAGGCGGTCGCCTTCCTCGATATGCAGGGTAAAGTGGTCGGCATACATGGCGGGATCCGAGCCCAGGGCGCGGGTGATGACCGAGCGGTTGGGGTGGACGCGCGCCTCGTCTGCCGTAATCTCGCCGGCGTCCACGAGTTCCTCCACATAGGAGTGGTCGCGGGTCACGCGGATAAGTGTGCCCTCGTGGAGCAGATAGGCGCGCGAGTCGCCTACGTGGGCGATAGCGAGCATGTCGTTTTCGATATAGGCGCAGGTTGCCGTGCAGCCCATACCGGGCTTGCCCAAACCGTTGAGTGCAGCCTCGATGACCGCGGCGTTTGCTGCTTCGACGGCGGCCGCCAGTCGCGCGGCGTCGGCTGCCTGCGGCGCTGTCTTGGCAATGGTCTCGACGGCGATGGAGGAGGCTACCTCGCCGGCGGCGTGGCCGCCCATGCCGTCGCATACGCAAAAGAGCGGCGATTGCACCAGATAGGAGTCTTCGTTATGCGGGCGCACGCAGCCAACATCGGAGCGGGCGCCCCACATGAGCTGCGTGGTCGTGCCGGCGTCGTAGGTCGAATCGGTCTCGATGCGCTCGTCGGTCAGCGGCTCAAAACTCATGGTCGAGCCGGGGTCCTTAAGTTTGGCCTCCACGGCGGCAACGTCAATCTCGGCCGTATCGCCGGGCGAGACGGTGTCGGCATCGTTGCTTGGGTCGTCAGTGTTAGGCGTGGCGGGCTCTTCGGTTGTACGGTCGACAGGCTCGTCGTCTTGCGGGGCGACGGCTGCGGGCTCGGGCGTCGCGAGATGCGCGGGCGCGGGCGTGCTGCGGGGCTGAGAGACATCCTCCGTCGTTGCTGCGGGCACGTCTTCGGCCACAGGCTGCATGGCTTCGGGCGCCGAAGCGACCGTGGGGGAGGGAGCCGCCGCAGGTTCCGGTGCAGATGCGGGTTCGGGCGCTGCGGCGGGTGCTGGAGCTACGGGAAACACCGGTGCTGCGGGCTCGGGAGCCGCAAATACCGCAGAGCTCTCGATAATCGCCGTGGCGACGGGCTCGGCAAAGTGAGCCGGTGCGGGTGTGTCTTGCGGGACCGCGGCCTGCTCGGCAGCGGCGTGCGCGCCGATGGGGGCGTTACCGCCGTCGGCGTTGTCCTTGGCATCCTCATCGTCGGCCAGCGTCGGATATTCTTGCATTACATGCGAAAGAGGCAGGGAGAACACGGTGTCCTCGGGCTCCACGGGCGCAGGGCCCGTTGGGGCGGCATGAGCCGGCGCGGCCGCGGGGGCGGCCGACGTCTCTGGCATGGTTGCGGACTTGTTCTCCTCGTCGATCATCGACGGTTCACCTTCATGACCACGTCGCCAATCTGGACTTCGTCACCCTCGCGCAGCGTTGCGGGCTCCACCAGTTGGCGGCCGTTGACGAGCGTGCCGTTAAGCGAGTTGAGGTCCTCGATAATAAGTGCCGGGCCCTGCAGCGAAAAGCGCGCATGCGAGGCCGAGACAAACGGTTCGTTGATGCAGATGTCCGACGACGGCGAACGGCCGACGATGACGGGGCCGAGCATATCCACGTGGATGCCGCGGATGCCGCGCGGGCCCTTGTCCACATCGATCGTCCAGATGGCCGAGTCGCGGCGCTGGCCGCGGACGAGCCCCACGCCGGTCTTCATGACGGCAAACAGGAAGATATAGAGCAGGACGACCAGGACGATGCGGCCTGCAAACAGGACGATATCGATGTTCATAAGCGACTATCCCCTAAATTCGAACGTGCTCAGGCCAAACGTCAGCAGGTCGCCGTTGCGCAGCGGGCAGCGCGTGATGCGGCGGTTGTTGACGAGCGTGCCGTTGGTGGAGTTGAGGTCCTCGATCGACCAGTCCGAGCCGGTAAAGGTGAGCTGGGCATGACGGCGCGACACGTTGGGGTCGCGCAGGGCGATGTCGGAAACCGAGCGCTCGCGACCGATGGTCACCTGTGCGGAGGTGATGCTGTGGCTCTCGCCGCTCACGACGTCGACGAGCTGGGCAAGCGGACGCTGCGGGGCGCGAGGGCTTGCCATGTTGGAGGCGATGCTGGCTGCGGCGCCAAGGCCCACGGCGGCGCCGGTCGCGGCAGCTCCGCCCATGCCGGCAAGCGCGTCGCGCGAGACAGTTTGGGGCACGGGAATGGGTGCGGCGGCGGGATCGGGCGCATTGGGCGCAAAGGGATCGGCCGCGGCAAGCGGGTCGGGAGCGGCAGCGCGGGGTGCCGGCTGCTGCTGCGGCATGGCAGCGGGGTGCTGCTGCGGGGCGACAAACTGCTGCTGGCCGGCGCGCGGGGCGCTGGCGGCACGGCTCGCAGCCGAGTTGTTCTGGCCCAGGTCGTTTTGGTAGGCGCGCTCTTCCTCGTACAGGCGACCGAGTGTGGGGGCATCGACGTTCTCGGCAAAGACCGAGAACTTGCCGCCGCGCAGCTGCGGATCGATCATAAAGCGAACGAGGGGCTCGCCGACAAAGACGTAACGGCGCTTTTCGGCCTGCGCTTTCACAAACTCGCGGACCTCGCGCGAAAGCTCGGGGTAGAACGGGGCGAGCATGGGGTCATCGTCGGCGGCAATCAGGATGGTATAGAGCGCCGGCGCGGTGTTGACGCCGTTGATCACCAGAGTCTGATCCTCCATGTCGCGAGCGGCCTGCTTGACAAGCTTCTTAAAGGAGAACGGGGCACGGGTGGCACCGAAGATGCCGGCCACGTGGTCCTCGAAGATGTTCAGGAAGTTCACGAAAGATCACTCTCCGTATAGGTTCTTTGGTATCCGAGCAAATAAAGGCATATCCCAACGATTATAGAGGATAGGATTCCCGCAACCGCCGCCTTGGCGACGACCGGGCCCGCAAGGCTGGCAATTTCCATATGGTGTGCAAGACAAAACGACACGGCCGAGCCGATGCCGGCGACGGCAATTGCGACGATGGCGGCAAGGTTCGACCCCTGCTCGGCGTGCTTGGCATAGGCATTGAGCAGCAGCGATGTTGCCGCGGCTGTTGCTGCAACCAGTGCAACTGCAGCGAGAAGGAGCGCGTCTCCCAGCGCTGCGGCGACGTTGCTAAGCCCCAGTACGCCTCCCGTAGAGAGAGCCGATGCAGCAAGGCGGGCAAAGAGCGCGCCCATGCCCGTAGCCGCCGCGGCACTTGCCGGGCCGAGCCAAAATGCCGCGAAGCCTGCGGCCGCCCCGGATGCCAGCAGGGCGTCGCCGGTTACGCAACCCAGCGCAAGCGCGCAGGTGAGTGCCGCGCTCGCGGCTGCCTCGGTGCGTCCCCAGGCAATCCACCAACCGGACATGGCAGCGGCAAAAATGACCGCGACCGGCAGCATCGACAGGATGCCCTGCGCCTGCATGGTGGCGTTGGCCATGAGCACCAAAAAGCCCACGGCCGAGATGGCCGAGCCGATCTGCGGGGCCAAGCCTGCTGCCGCGCCAATGGCGATGGCCGCCACGACCAGCCCGGGAAGCGCCGCGACACCCGCTGTCTGCATAAGCAAAAAGCTAAAGGCTCCGCATGAGAGCGCCGAGATGGCGCGCATGGTGTAGTCGCGCGCGTGGCTCCAGCGCGTGCCCGCCCAGCCAAGTGCGGGGTCGACTTCGACGGTGTCATCCTCGTAGGGCAGCGACTCCATATCGTCTGCCGCACACTCGTCGTCCGAGAGCTCGCCCACTATCTGCTCCAAGCTGCGACGGCCTTCGCGCACGCTCCCCAAGCTGACAAGGAGTCGGTCGCAGAATGCCTCGATGCTATCGGGGCGGTCTTGCGGCATGGGGGAGAGGGCGCTCATAAGCGCCGCCTCGGCCCCCGGGGGAAAATGCGGGATCAGCTCGCTGGGATAGGTGGCGCCGCCGATGATGCGGTCGAGCGAGTCGGCGGGCGTGGCCGCCATAAAGGGGGCGCTGCCGCACAGGCCCTCGTAGATCACGCAGGCAAGGGCAAAGACATCGGCGCGCTCGTCGACCGTGCCGGTCTCGATATCGAGCTGCTCGGGCGGCATGTAGCCGATGGTGCCACCGCGCGATCCGCCAAAGCCGCCGGCAGACGACAGCCGCGCCATGCCAAAGTCGGTGAGCTTTACATTGCCCGAATGGTCGATAAGCACATTGGCGGGCTTTATGTCCAGATGAAGCACGCCGTTTGCATGGGCGAAGGTGAGTGCCTGACCCAGCGCGTCGGCAATGGCAGCGGCCTCGTCAAAGGTGAGCGAGTGGCCGTCCACGCGATGCAAAAACTCGGCCAACGACATGCCGTCGACATACTCCATGACCAGGTAGGCATAGGCGGTGTCGTGCGTAAAGTCGATAACCTGCACGATATTGGGGTGTTGAAGCATGGCGGCGGTATGCGCCTCGCGCAGCACATCCATGATGTCGCTGGCGGGCATGCCGGCGCCGTTGATAAGGGGGATGCGCTTAATGGCCACGCGGCGGCGCAGGTGCGTGTCGCGGCAGATCTCGATGGAGCCAAAACCACCGGTCGCAAGCGTCTCGAGCGGCTGGTACCGCTTGAGCAGCTCGCGAGAGCTGGTGCCCTCCAAGGGAACGTCCGGCGAGAACCGGGCGGTATGTTGCGAGAAAAGCGGCATGGCCAACCCTCGTGCGTTTAAAGTTCGTTTGCGAGCGGCGGGCGCGGGGCCGAGCCGTTCGCGGTGGCATAGATGCTGCTAGTGTAGCACGCTCGGGTGCATGGGGAGGATGGCGGGATGCGAGGCTGCCTGTCTGGCTTGGCCTTAGCGCTTCTTCTTGCTCTTCTTCTGCTTGCGCTGTTTGCCCTTCTTGTCCTGGGACTTATCGGCCTTGTCGCCCTGCTTGGCCTCGGCGGCAGCCTTCTCGGCCTTCATTTTCTTCTTCTTGGTCTCGATGCGGAGTTTTTTGTTGATGCGCGCCTTAAGGAAGGGGCCAAACTGCTCGGCATCGCCGCGGACGAAGGTGTCCTTAGGAATCGCCACGCCTTGGTCGGCGAACATGGCCACAAAGATACGCTCGCCGTCGAGCACGTGGTCGAGCTTCTCAAACGGGAAGAACTGCGACTTGCCGCTCTTGCCCCAAACCATCAGACCGTCTTCGTTGGCGGCGACGCGGCGATAGCGGCCACCCATGGACTCGTCGGCCTCGACGGCGTCGATAAAGTCGCGGGCGAGGGTGTGGTGCAGGTTTTTGCTCCACCAGGCCAAAAAGGCGCCGAATACGATCAGGACGACGCCAAACTTGATCCAGTTGCCGCCGGCCACCAGCATGCCAATGCCGAGCAACGCGGCAATTGCCGCGGCGACATACAGCGAGCCGCGACGCCTGGGTGAGGCGACCAGGCGGGCGAAGTCGGTGACCAGGTCGTTTTCGTACTGGTACTCGTTGAGGTACAGGATGCCGTCGTCGGCTGCGGCCTGCTTCTCGAGCACGACCTCGACCTGGTCGGCTGCTTCGGAGGGAACGAGGTTGTTCTCTGCGTCTGCCATGCTCTTTGGACTCCTATCGCGGCGGGCTCGCCGTACGGGTTATTATGAGTGCAGTATGCCGTGCGACAGCATGGCCGTCGCGGCAACAAGACTCAGTATACCCGGGGGAGCACCCATGGAATCGTTGTACCGAAAGTATCGCCCGCTCACCTTCGACTCCGTGGTGGGCCAGCAGCATATCGTCTCGACGCTCGAGCACGCCATCACCGAGGGACGCCTGTCCCACGCCTACCTGTTCTGCGGGCCGCGCGGCACGGGCAAGACCACCATGGCGCGCATTCTGGCCAAGGCGCTGCTGTGTCGCAACGCCGAGGCAGCGCGCGCCGAGGGCGCCAGCGGCTGCATGCCCGACGGCACCTGCGAGGAGTGCGAGCTCATCGCCGAGGGCAACCACCCCGATGTCTACGAGCTCGATGCCGCAAGCCGCACGGGCGTGGACAATGTGCGCGAGGAGATCATCAACTCCGTCAACTTTGCCCCGGTGCGCGGCAAGTACAAGATCTATATCATCGACGAGGTTCACATGCTCACGACGGCGGCGTTCAACGCGCTGCTCAAGACGCTCGAGGAGCCGCCGGCGCACGTGATCTTTGTGCTGTGCACCACCGATCCGCAAAAGATTCTGGAGACCATCCTCTCGCGTTGTCAGCGCTTCGATTTCCACCGCATCGGCAACGAGGATATCGAGCATCGCCTGTCCTACGTGTGCGAGCAGGAGGGCTTCGATTACGACGACGAGGCGCTGGCCATCGTGGCGCGCCATGCCAAGGGCGGCATGCGCGACGCGCTTTCCACGCTGGAGCAGCTGAGCGTTTTTGGCAACGGAGCCGTGCATGCGGACGATGCCCGCTCGCTTTTGGGCGAGGTTTCGGATCAGATCCTGGGCGAGTTTGCCCGCGCTATTGCCGAGCGTGATATTGCTGAGCTCTATGGGCTCATTCGCGCACAGGTCGAGGAGGGCAATGACCTGCTTGAGCTGACGCGCGACCTGGTGGCGCATGTGCGCGACGTGTATGTGGCCTGCGTTGCCGGTGCCCGTGCCGAGTTGTTTGAGGGCGGCTCCGAGCAGGCCGAGGCGCTTGCTGCCGAGGCCGCTGCCTTTGGCGAGCATTCGGCCGACCGTCTGGCCCGCGTGCTGACGGTGCTCGACGATGCCGCGCTGGAGATGAGGGGCGCGAGCGACGTGCGCCTGGTGCTCGAGATCGCCTGCACGCGCCTGGCACGTCCCGAGGCCGATTTGACGATTGAAGCCTTGGCCGAGCGTGTGGCACGCTTGGAGGCCATGGTCGCCAACGCCGCGGTGCCGGCGAGCGTTGCTGCTGCTCAAGCGAATGCGCCTGCTGCATCCGCACCCGCTGTCCAGCAGCCGACGCTGATCTCGGGTGCCCGAGCTGCTACTCCTGCGACGACCGCCGCCCCCGCTGCTACGTCCGCGCATCAGGGTGGCATGCCTTGGGACCGCGGCGCTGCTGTTCCGGCTGTCCAGCCTGCGCCCAAGTCCGCGGCCCCTGCGCCGGCGCCCAAACCTGTAACGCCTGCACCTCAACCCGTTGCGGCTCCGGCTCCCGCGCCCGCTGCATCGACCGTGCCGGCGTCCAAGTCCAACAACGCCGCCCAGGTTGCTGCCGCCGGCGCCGCCGAGACCCCCGCGGTTGAGGATGCCGGCGAGCTCCAGCGCAAATGGGCTAAGGTCGTCGAGCGCGTCAAGGCCCAACAACCTTCTTATGCGGCTCTCCTGTTGAACGCTCGCGCTACGGCAGACGATGGTTCTAAGCTCACGGTCTCGTTCCCTACGGCATTTGCTATCAAGATGCTCGGGCGTGCTGATACACAGGCGGTGTTTTTGCCGACAGTCAGTGCAGTCTTCGGTCGTCGCACCGTCGACTATGTCCTGGATGGGGGTGGCACGCCGGCTCCTCAACATGAGGAGCATTCTCCATCTGCACGGGCTGCGGCATCTGCGGACCCGCAACCCGTGTCCTCGGCGGTCCCTGCATCCTCGAGCGCCAGCGCGACGCAGCCAAAAGCGGCACCGGTAGCGGCACCGACTCCGTCGGCGCCTGAACCTGCTGCGCCCAAGCCCGCTGCCACACCCGCGCCCAAGCCCGCTGCCACACCCGCGCCCAAGTCATCCGACCTGGCTAAGGCCCCCTGGCTGCGCTCCGACAACCCTGCCGGTGCTCCTGCCACGGGCAAGCTCCCGACCGAGCCCGCGCCCCGAGCGCCCGAGCGCGCGTCCGCTCCCAAGGCTCAGCCGCCTGCGCAGGCTGCGCCTTGGGAATCCGAGCAGGTGCCCTACGACGACGCCATGGTCGGTGGCTTTGCCGGCGATGCGGGCGGGGACGATCTGCCCCCGTTCGACGTGCCGGGTGCGGCGTCCGCGCCCAAGTCCGCTGTAGCTGCCCCCAAAGAGGAGGACGCTCCTGCAGCTCCCTGGGAGTCCAACCCCGGCGCCGGCAGTCCCTTCGGCCACCAGGGCGCAGCCCCGAGCATCCCGCAGACCGAGGACGAGGCCAAAGCCCTCATCCGCAGCGTCTTCGGTCAGGCCACCATCTTCAAGCCGGTGGAGTAACCGTGCGGGCGGGTATACTGCTCAAGAAGAGGTCTCTTTGTCCGGGCGCATCTGTATTTCGGACATGTGCAACGTGGTGCCGCGTATATCGCATTCGAGCAGACAGGTGCGTGACGGTCGGCCTAGGATGCTGAGGTCGATACGATACGTCGCATGGCTGTCCGTGTACTCGACTTGCTCGGCGTTGACGGTTGCTCCGATTGTCGATAAAGAGCCTAGTTCGGCATCGACAATCTTGGAGTCCTTTATCTTGACCTTGAACTCTTGGTAGAGGGACGGGCTGTTGTAGTAAATGGTTCGGGTTCCGTCGGTGCACTTATCGGTCGTCTCCCATTTGACGATGGGCTGGTCCGAGTTGGCTATCAGCAGTTCTGCTCCAAAGGCTATAGCATGGGTGATGACAACCAGCAATGCCCAGCCGACAAAGAGATAGAGAACCACATATGCAACGGGGTGTTTTGAGCGGATGTTTTGGAGCACGTCGGGGGCATTCATGGGGCACCTCCAAATTGCTTTCTATGGCAATCAAATTATACCCCGCCGTCATGAGCGCCGCCTCGAGTAGTGGCTCGGCATTTAGCCATTTAGTGGTACGCATTAAATGTCGGATTCCGGCTCTACAAGATTTAGCTTTCAATATTATGCAGATGCGAATTATTCAACTTTGCATAATCTATGGGTGCGGCTTGCACTCCAGGACATGTATATCGACTGAGGTAACACGTCCGCCCCGCTCTCTCGCCGCGCGCCGTGGTACGATTTTTGAGTTTGAAAGTCCCGCCGTGCTCCGGCTGCCCTTGCAGCTTGTCGCGCGGCCGCACGTAAAGGAGCCATCATGGCCGGTATGAACATGCAGCAGATGATGAAGCAGGCTCGCAAGATGCAGGAGCAGCTTGCCGCCGCGCAGGAGAACCTCAAGTCCCAGACCGTTGACGCCTCTGCCGGCGGCGGCATGGTCAAGGTGACCGTTAACGGCGAGATGGAGCTCGTCAGCCTCACCATCGATCCCGATGCGCTTGATCCCGAGGACGTCGATATGCTGCAGGACATGATCATGGCTGCCGTCAACGAGGCCGTCCGCGGCGTCAACGAGCTCGCCAATAAGCAGATGGGCGCCATCACCGGCGGCCTCAACATTCCGGGCATGCCGTTCTAAGACACGCATATATATGAGTGCAAATCACAGTCTGCAAAAACTGCTCGATGAGCTGGGCCGTCTGCCGGGCATTGGTCCCAAGTCGGCCCAGCGCATCGCCTATTACCTGCTCGAGGCCGATGCCGAGGAGGCCCGCCGCCTGGCCGAGGCCATCCTGGAGGTCAAGCAGGAGGTCCACTTTTGCAGCCGTTGCTTTAACTACGCCACGGCCGACGAGTGCTCCATCTGCCAGGAACCGATGCGCGATACCACTCGCATTTGCGTGGTGGGCGAGCCGCGCGACGTCCAGGCGATCGAGCGCACGGGCAGCTACCACGGTCTCTACCACGTATTGGGCGGCGTGATCAGTCCCATGGACAAGATTGGTCCCGAGCAGTTGCACATCCGCGAGCTGCTGGCGCGTCTGGGCCACGAGGATATCCATGAGGTCATCATCGCCACCAACCCCAACATCGAGGGCGAGACCACGGCGAGCTATCTGGCCCGTACCATCAAGCCGTTGGGCGTCGAGGTGTCGCGTCTGGCAAGCGGCCTTCCCGTGGGCGGCGACCTGGAGTATGCCGACGAGCTTACGCTTGGCCGCGCCATCGAGGCCCGCCGTGCGATTTAGGTGGCGCGCCTGCTCCTGCCGTATGTTTTCCTTGCGACGCACGGGGTAGCCATAATTTCCCCGTGCGACTGTGATTTTGTTGTGCAACAAAGATGCTTCGTATCCGCTTATCGCATGGATGCTTCCGCTCGCATCCTTAATTTGCCCATTCGTTGCGCAACCTTTTGGGTTCGCTGATACACTCAAATATGGATTCGAATGAATGCGCCGCTCCCGAGCGGCGTGTTTTTGTTGGAGGAGAACGCATGCGGCCCGGTGGCACTCAGACAAAGCGCGGCGCCGCGGTGCGCATGCGACGCCGGCTGGGCCTGGCGCCTCGGGCGTACGCGCTGCTGTCGTGCTCGCTGGTGCTGGTCATGGCTGGCGTTTCTGCCTATGGCATGACCGTGCCGTCCATGATGCAGGCGCATGCCGCACGCGAACCGCGCGTGGGGCATGAGGTCAAAAGTGATCTGGGCACCACGACTGGATATGCTTGGGCAAGTGTGGTTGCGCATATTGTGTTTGGCACCGACGACGCGGACGGCGCCGGGCCCCGGACAACGAAGTCAAGCTTGCCAATGGCAAAAACCATCGTACTCACCAATACCAAGATCATCGATCGGTTGTCCAACAATAGCGTGGCGGCAACGGTGAATAAGGTCGAGCAGCAGAAGGAGCAGGACGCCCAGATGTTCGGAAAGCCCGGTAGCTCGGATACTTCTGGCTCCGGCTCGGATTCATCGAGTTCGGGCGGCGGCTCTGGGTCGGGTTCCTCTACCGGAGGGTCTGGAAACGGCGGCTCGACGGGCGGCAACACTGACAACGATGCAAACTCCGGTGGCCTTTCCGCTGCTGAGGAGGAGAGCGTTCACAGTTGGCTTGTGACCAAGTACAACATGCTCGACGGCTATGTCTCTCGTGCCAATGACGTGGTCTCGACCTATAACTCTACGGGAGATCCCAGGCCGTGCGACAGCCTGGTCGGGGAGATGTTTGTCATTCGAGCCGAGTTCGGTCGTCAGACATTCTCGCCCCGGTCAAAGTGGTATCAGCAGTATGCCAATCTGTGGGGCTGTTACACCAACCTATGTCAATGGGTCGGCCATTACGGCGATGATGACGTCGCGCTCGGTAACTTCAACAGTAACGTGGCGGCGCTTGCCCTATGATGACCGATCTTGCATCCACCACACCACAATCGCTCGGTCGCGATCCCATGGTCGGCCTGCGCCTGGCGCGTGTCGACGGGTTTGAGCCGGCCATTGCGCTCGGTCAGGACGAGCTGCCTGCCTATCTGCGTCGTTTTACGATGCTGTTTGCCGACGATGCCACCATGCGCCGTGGCGGTATCGGCCGCGTGACGCGTGCCGTCAACGCCCAAGGCGAGGCCGTGGCACTCAAGCAGCTCATCTTGCCGGCGCGCGATGAGTTCGACGACGATACCGCTCACGAGGCGCTGGTCGCCAAGTTCAAGGCGGCGTTTCGCGAGGAATACGAATGCCATCGCGCCCTTTCGGGCCTTAAGGGCTTTCCCCGCCTCTATGGCTGGGGCGAGGTCGACGGTGTGCCTGCAATTGTCATGGAATGGGTCGAGGGCGAGACGCTTGCCCGCTTGCGTTCGCGACTTGCCGTGGACGATGCCGGACGCCTGTCGCCGCTTGTGGCGGCGCGTCTGGGTCGCGACCTGTTCGATCTGCTCTGCCGTATGAGCCTGGTGGGTGAGGGCTTTGTCCATCGCGATATCTCGCCCGCTAATATTATGGTGCGTACGGCGCGTCTACCGCTTGACCGGCAGCTTGCCGAGGGCACCTTTGACCTGTGCCTGATCGACTTTGGCTCGTCGCTGGCGCTCGAGCCTGCGTCGGCCGTGGCCGGTACCGGCGGCAAGGCGTCGTTTACGGAGCGTTATGCCACGCTGCGTCGCGCGACGGTTGCCTATGCCCCGCCCGAGATGCTCACCGACGATATTCCCGACCTGCGCGTTTTGCGTATGTCGCCGGCGATTGACGTCTATGCCGCGGCAAGCACGGTTTACGAGCTCATTGCCGGCGTCGCGCCATACGAAGCCGCGCCGAGCACTTCGGGTTCGCGCAAAAAGACGCGCGACATCGCCAGCCCCTACCGTCTCAAGATGGACGCGCGGCCCGACTATCCTATTGGTGCCCATGCGCCCGGTTGTGATTTGACTCAGCTGCTTCGTCGTGAGCCCGATGTGGCGCTCGCCGCGGCCGAGCAGGCCCAGCAGCTAGGGCTTGAGCCGGATTCCGAAGAGCTACGCGATGCGCTGGCGTTTGTCGATGCCCAGCTGTTCGACGTGGTGATGGCCTGTCTGTCCAGCCATCAAAAAGATCGTCCCAAGCCGGCGGCGGTCGAGGCGGCGCTCTCGGCGTTTTGTGACCACTATGCGCAAAATGTCGGTCGTTCGCTCCGCGGCGAGCCGCTCACGCCGTGCCCCATGGATGCGTCTGGCCGCGCGGTTCGTCGCGCGCTGATGGTCGGCGCGACGGTCGTCTGTGGCGTGGTTTGGGCTGTGGTCGTGGTTTCGGCTGCGCTGCTGGCGTCGGGCGCTCGCGTGACGGCGACTTTGGGATCGCTCGTGTGGTCTGGGTCGCTACCGGGTATTATTGCCGCACTGGCGTTGGCGCTGCCAGGCATAGCCGGCGTTGCCACGGGGGCACTTGCGCGCAATCGGCGCTCGGGGTTCCTGCAGGGTGTGCTTGCGCTTTCTGCCTGCGAGGTTCCGGTGCTGGCTGTGGCTGCATGTAGCGTATTTTCACAACGCGCCGTGATGGGCGGCCTTGTTGCCGCTCTGGTTGCAACCTATACGCTTACGTGGTTTTTGCTTGCGATGGGCTTTGCCTTTGAACTTCCTGTTTCGGCACCGCGACGCACAAAAGCCCAGATGGCGACTCCGCTTGCCGGTGGAGCCGCAGCTGCCCGTACTTTTGGCGGACCTGTCGAAGTATCGTCCGATTCTATTTCTACGACCAAGGAGGCCTAGGTCATGGCATCTCAAGTTGAGCTCACCCCATGCGGGGCCATGTTTGACATCTTTAAGCGCGCGGCGCATCTGAGCCATATCGAGCTGTGCGGCTTGGTGCTTTCGTCCCGTCCGCTCGCCGACGGCCGCAGCCCACAGAGCCGAGCCGCCGATCGCTCTTGGGTTTCCCGCTTTATCGTTCGCGCGCCGGTCGGCACGCTTCAGCAGCGCTACTTTGCCGAATACGGTACCTCGGCTGCGCGTATTATGTCGCAACTGGCCCTGCGCCAGCGCAATCCCATGGACTCCACGGCTGTGATCAATATGGTGTGCGGTCCTGCAGGTGAACCGATGGTACGCGCGCTCGAAGAGTGCCACCAGGACACGAATCTCTATCGCAACGCGCTCGATCGCCTGTCCCAGGCGGCGGAACTCATGCCCGCCGAGCGCGCCGAGGCCGTGCTGGTGCTGTTTGTCGCCGTCGGTTGTTCGGCGGATGTGCGGTCCTCGGTGAACTATGCCATCGACTACGCACACGCGACCTGTGGCGGAGGCACATCCACGCCGCGTTCGCTTGGCATGTCGATGACCGCGGGCGAACGCGAACCCGCCCCGGCGCACCCCTTGGGCTTGCTGCGCGTACAAAACAGTTTTGTCGTGAGCGCCCCGCGCTGGATTCAGCCGAGTGAGCAGGGTGTTGAGATTGGCGCGCTGGCCACTGGTGAGGGCGATATTACCGACGTCGGCGACGATGTCTCGGCCCGCCATGCCCATATCTGGTGCGATGCTCAAAATATCTGGCACGTCGAGGACTTGTCGTCCACCAACGGAACCGTGGTGGTAAACGGGGCCACGCGCGTCTGCATTCAGGTCGAGCCCGGCCGTTCCGCCCAACTCAATCCCGGCGACGAGCTCAAGCTCGGCGAATCCACTACCTACGCCATTCTCTTCGGTGCCCTCTAGCCAGTCCTGCCAAATGGTCCCGGCGGTCACCCAAGGTAAACCTTTACCGCCCGCCTATATTTGCCGAAATTACACTTGACGGCGGGGTACAATTAACCCGCATGCGGATTTCCGTTGCGGGCGCTTCCCATCGCCGGGGCGTGCCCGGGAGCATCCGGCATGCGGCCTTTGCGGCGCTCGGTCATGTGCAAGACGGGCGGTCGGGTCTGTGGGGCGCATCAGCTGCCCCTCGCCTCGGCATGTCTTCTCTCCACGCCACGTACCTGCTGCTGAGCCTGCCTGCCAGATGATTGGAAGCAACAGCGTAAATCCCATCACGCCAACATCCCGGCGATCGCCGGGGCCTGTATACCTATATGAGAGGAGAGGGGTATATGGCGCGTAAGTTTAAGTCTATGGACGGCAACGAGGCGGCCGCATATGTTTCGTATGCGTACACCGAGGTAGCGGGAATCTATCCCATTACGCCGTCCAGCCCGATGGCCGACCATGTCGACCAGTGGGCGGCCCAGGGTCGCAAGAACATCTTCGGCACCCCGGTCAAGGTCGTCGAGATGGAGTCCGAGGCAGGTGCAGCCGGTACCGTTCACGGTTCGCTGGGCGCCGGTGCTCTGACCACCACCTACACGGCTTCTCAGGGTCTGCTCCTGATGATCCCGAACATGTACAAGATCGCGGGCGAGCAGCTCCCGGGCGTCTTCCACGTCTCCGCGCGTTGCGTCGCTTCCCACGCCCTGAACATTTTTGGCGATCACTCCGACGTCATGGCCTGTCGTCAGACCGGCTTCGCCATGCTCGCCGAGGGCAACGTCCAGGAGGTCATGGACCTCTCGCCGGTGGCTCACCTTGCCGCCATCGAGGGTAAGACCCCGTTCCTTAACTTCTTCGACGGCTTCCGCACCAGCCACGAGATCCAGAAGGTCGCCATGTGGGACTACAAGGATCTGGCCGAGATGTGCGACATGGACGCCGTCCAGGCTTTCCGCGACCACGCGCTCAACCCTGAGCACCCGCACACCCGCGGCAGCCACGAGAACGGCGATATCTTCTTCCAGAACCGTGAGGCCTGCAACAAGGTCTACGACGAGCTTCCCGCCGTCGTCGAGGGCTACATGAAGAAGATCAACGAGAAGCTCGGCACCGATTACGGCCTGTTCAACTACTACGGCGCTCCCGATGCCGACCGCGTCGTCGTGTGCATGGGCTCCTTCTGCGACGTGCTCGAGGAAGTCATCGACTACCTCAACGCTCACGGCGAGAAGGTCGGCCTTGTCAAGGTTCGTCTGTTCCGTCCGTTCTCCATCAAGCACTTCGTCGACGTTCTCCCCGAGACCGTCAAAAAGATCGCCGTCATGGACCGTACCAAGGAGCCGGGTTCCATCGGCGAGCCGCTCTACCAGGACGTCGTCTCCGCTCTCTACGAGGCCGGCAAGACGGGCATCAAGGTCGTCGGCGGCCGTTATGGCCTGGGCAGCAAGGACACGCCTCCCGCGTCCGCGTTCGCTGTCTTCGAGGAGCTCAAGAAGGACGAGCCCAAGCGCGAGTTCACCATCGGCATTGTCGATGACGTGACCAACCTGAGCCTGCCCGAGGCCGAGGATGCGCCCAACACCGCAGCCCCCGGCACCATCGAGTGCAAGTTCTGGGGTCTGGGTGGCGACGGTACCGTCGGCGCCAACAAGAACTCGATCAAGATCATCGGCGACCACACCGACAAGTACGTCCAGGCCTACTTCCAGTACGACTCCAAGAAGACCGGCGGCGTCACCGTCTCGCACCTGCGCTTTGGTGATTCTCCGATCCGTTCGCCGTACTACGTGACCAAGGCCGACTTTGTCGCTTGCCATAACCCCAGCTACATCGTCAAGGGCTTCAAGATGGTCCGCGACGTCAAGCCGGGCGGCACCTTCCTGGTCAACTGCCAGTGGAGCGACGAGGAGTTCGCCGAGCACATGCCCGCCGTGGCCAAGCGCTACATCGCGAACAACAACGTCAACGTCTACCTGATCGACGCTATCGACCTGGCCGCTAAGGTCGGCATGGGCAAGCGCACCAACACGGTGCTCCAGTCCGCCTTCTTCGCGCTGGCCAAGGTCCTGCCCGCCGAGGACGCCCTGCAGTACATGAAGGACGCGGCTACCAAGTCCTACATGAAGAAGGGCCAGGCCATCGTCGACGCCAACCACAAGGCCATCGATGCCGGCGCTACCGCCTTCCGTAAGTTCGAGGTTCCGGCCGACTGGGCTACCGCCGAGGATGCCGCCCCCGTCGAGCTCTCCGAGGAGACCAAGTCCGCTATCGCCCAGCAGGTCAAGAACCTGCTCGAGCCCATCGATCGCATGGACGGCGACAGCCTGCCTGTTTCCGCCTTCGTCGATTGCGCCGACGGCCAGTTTGAGCTGGGCGCCTCCGCATACGAGAAGCGCGGCGTCGCCGTGGTCGTTCCCCACTGGGACGAGACCAAGTGCATCCAGTGCAACCAGTGCGCCTACGTGTGCCCGCATGCCACCATCCGTCCGTTCGCGATGACCGAGGACGAGGCTGCCGCCGCGCCCGAGGCTACCCGCACGCTCGACGCCATGGGTCCCAAGGCCAAGGGCATGAAGTTCACCATGGCTGTGTCCCCGCTCGACTGCATGGGCTGCACCAACTGCGTCAAGGTCTGCCCCAAGGGCGCCCTCGAGATGGTTCCTACCGAGCAGGAGATGGACCAGCAGCCCGTTTGGGACTACATGGTCGAGAACGTCTCCGAGAAGAAGGAGCTCATCGCGGCCAACGTCAAGGGCAGCCAGTTTAAGCAGCCCTACCTGGAGTTCTCTGGCTCCTGCGCCGGCTGCGCCGAGACCGCCTATGCACGTCTGGTGACCCAGGTCGCCGGCGACCGCATGTTCATTTCCAACGCCACCGGCTGCTCCTCCATTTGGGGCAACCCCGCTGCCACCGCTCCTTACTGCAAGGACAAGGACGGTCACGGCCCGGCGTGGAACAACTCCCTGTTCGAGGACAATGCCGAGCACGGTCTGGGCATGGCCGTGGGCTACGAGGCCGTTCAGCACAAGCTGATCGCCGCTACCCAGGACATCATCGCTGCCGATGGTCCGTCCGATGAGCTCAAGGCCGCCGGTCAGGCTTGGATCGACTCCGTCAACGACGCCGAGGCCTCCAAGACCGCTGCCGCTGCCTACGTTGCCGAGCTCGAGAAGTGCGGCTGCGACGCTTCCAAGGCGATCCTCGCCGACAAGGCTTACCTCACCAAGAAGTCCTTCTGGATCTTCGGCGGCGACGGTTGGGCCTACGACATCGGCTTCGGTGGCCTGGACCACGTCCTGGCTTCCGGCCACAACGTCAACGTCTTCGTCTTCGACACCGAGGTTTACTCCAACACCGGTGGCCAGGCCTCCAAGGCCTCGAACCTGGGCCAGGTCGCTCAGTTCGCCGCTGCCGGTAAGGTGACCAAGAAGAAGTCCCTGGCCGAGATCGCCATGAGCTACGGCTACGTCTACGTGGCGCAGGTCGCCATGGGCGCCAACCCGGCTCAGACCCTCAAGGCCATTCACGAGGCCGAGGCCTACGACGGCCCGTCCCTCATCATCGGCTACAGCCCCTGCGAGATGCACTCCATCAAGAAGGGTGGCATGCAGAACTGCCAGGCCGAGATGAAGAAGGCTGTCGAGTGCGGTTACTGGAACCTCTTCCGCTTTAACCCCGAGGCTGCTGCCGGCAAGAAGTTCTCGCTCGATTCCAAGGAGCCCGCGGGCGGTTATCAGGAGTTCCTGATGAACGAGGCCCGTTACGCTTCGCTGACGCGTTCCTTCCCCGAGCGCGCCGAGGAGCTCTTCAAGGAGAATGAGCAGGCCGCTATGGACCGCTATCAGCACCTGCTGAAGCTCAAGACGGTGTACAACGAGGCCTAGGTCTCCCACCGCAGGATCTGAGGGCTGACCTTTGCGGACGTCCTCGGACATGAAAGAACCCCCGCTGCGCACTACGTGCGGCGGGGGTTCTTTCGTCCTGCGGAGTGTCCGCGAAGGTCAGCCCTCAGATCCTGCTACGACTACGTCCTCGGATTGTGTGGGCGGATGAAGGACGTAGTTGGCCGGGTGTTCCGTCCCCTTCGCTGTTTCGCGGCTTTGCCGCGAAACCTCGCGCCACTTTGGGACGCGGGGGAGGACAGGGTTGCTGCCGTCTTTTCGGAGCGCTTCTTTATTCCTTTTGCTGGATGAAAGGCCCCTTGTTTTTGCAGGGGTGCATACTCGACTTATAAGTGCATAGAATCTCGTATAGTGCGAGTAAGATTTTACGCTGTCCGTTTTGTGTTTAGCAGAGATGTGGTTTGCATAATCCGACATAATCCTCGCTGCATTTAAATAAAGTTGCACGTAAATGGCGTAGATATGTCTGAGCTGGTGTTCTGTACGCTGAGCGGACAAAAACGACCGTTCACCGCTCAACTGTTTTCAAAATGAATAAAATGAGCGATAAAGAGAATATAAACCTTAATAAACTCGCGTATCGCACGGACGCGGGTTATTAATGGGTTGTAGGCCTTTTATAGAAGGGATTCCAGCAATGTCTAAGCCTCTTGGCAAGCCCGATCGTATTGTCGTCGCCCTTGGCGGCAACGCCCTCGGCAACAACCCCGTCGAGCAGATCGAGGCCGTGAGCAACACCGCCCACGCTCTCCTCGGTCTCATCGAGCAGGGCAACGAGATCATCATCACCCACGGCAACGGCCCGCAGGTCGGCATGATCCAGAACGCCTTCGCCGCTGCCCACGATGCCATCGGCACCCCCGAGATGCCGCTGCCCGAGTGCGGCGCCATGTCCCAGGGCTACATTGGTTATCACCTGCAGCAGGGCATCGGCCGCGAGATGCACAAGCGCTATAAGCGTTGGCACGCCGCCACCGTCGTCACCCAGATCGAGTGCGACCCGGATGATCCCGCGTTCAAGAACCCGACCAAGCCGATCGGCCCCTTCTACACCGAGGAGCAGGCCAAGGAGTTCATGGCCGAGGATCCCTCCAAGGTCTTCGTCGAGGATTCCGGCCGCGGCTGGCGTCGCGTCGTCGCTTCCCCCGATCCCAAGAAGATCGTCGAGGCTGACTCCATCCTCAACCTGCTTGACAACGAGTTCATCGTCATCGCCTGCGGTGGCGGCGGCATCCCCGTCGTCCGCGACTACGAGAACAAGGGCTGCTACAAGGGCGTTCCCGCCGTCATCGACAAGGACCTGGGCGGCGAGCTGCTGGCCGAGGACTGCGATGCTGACGTTCTGTTCCTGCTAACCGCCGTTGAGCATGTCGCCATCAACTTTGGCAAGCCCAACCAGGAGGAGCTCGAGGACCTCACCGCCGACGAGGCCGAGCGCCTGGCCGACGAGGGCCAGTTCGGCAAGGGTTCCATGGAGCCCAAGGTCCGCGCTGCCATCAAGTTCGCCCGTTCCCGCAAGGGCCGCACCTGCATCATCGGCGCTCTGGACAAGGCCGCCGAGACCATGGCCGGCCTCTCCGGTACCCGCATTCACGAGTAGTCTCTACTCTGTTGCCTCTCTCGTGGGCGCCAGGCAAAGCGCCCATAAACTAGCCCCTCTTCATGAGCCCCGCAGTCCGCTCCGGCTGCGGGGCTTTTGCTATTCACCTAGTCATTGGGGACACATTCTTAAACGACTAGTCAAACAAGAGCGTCCCCAATGACCACTCATTTAAGTCTGTCCCCAATGACTAGTAGTAGGCCCACATGGCCTCGACTTCGTTGAGGACCTCTACGACGCCCCAACGGCGGGCGCTGCGGCTGGCCGAGTTGGGGTCGTAGACGCCAATCTGGTTGGCATCGTCGATGCCATAGAGCACGATGTAGTGGCCTACGTTGGTAAACGTACCGGGGCGCACTGCGGCGATGACGGGCGCACCCGAGCGAAGTGCTTGGGTAATAGATTCGCGATCGTTATAGAGCTGTGTTCCGTTGAGCCCCAGCTGCCACGCACCGCCTGTCATAAACGACCACTCGGTGGCACCGGTGGGGGCGTAGTTGCCGGCTTCGGCCAGTGCGCATATATCGACCGGTGTCTTATCGGTGTGGCCGGTCTTAAAGATATAGACCATGGTGAGGCAAGTGGGACCGCAAGCGTTTTCGCGAATAGTGCCACCGGCATAGGGCAGCTCCGACCATGCGGGGTCAATTTGGTAGATGTGGGGCATGGTGCCGGCCTGCCATTGCGAGCGTGGGGTCGAGAACGCAAAGGAGTAACCGGGCGCGACGGGAGCTTTAAGCAGCTTGTCCTCGGCAGTGGGCTCAAGACCGGCTGATCCGTGGGAGATACAGGATCCCAAAAACACAAAGACGAGGCAGGCGGCGATGGAGCAAAGCGCAAGGCGTAGGCGGCGGGCCGGAAGCGCGTGGCTTGTGGTGTGCGACGCGGGGTGAGGGGCGGAATTGCCGCGATCGCGTTGAGGTCGCGAAAAGGAGCGCTTGACGTAGTAGTCGGTCTTACGGCGATCGTAGCGGCGTGGCTGCGATGTGTCGGTCTGGCGTTGGCGTGTGCTCGTGCTCACACGGTCTGACTGCTGCACGGTGCGGCTTTGTTGCCGCGAAGAAGCCCCGGGCTGCTCTTGGGGGCGCTGCGGGTTGTCGTTGTCGGAGGTGCTTCTGGGCGTTGGCGTGGTGCGGCCGGCAAGGCGCACGCTTTGTGGCCGTTGGTCGCCGTCATTGTATCCGTATGCCATTCGAATCACCTTGCCTCATGTGTAACTTGTCTATCCTACATAAAAAGATGCACGACACGTGGGTATGTGCGCCAAAAGCCTGACAAATGGTATGAACGTTGCCGCGCCGCGCGCCAAGTGTCACGGCAACAGGTATTCAAAAGCAGACAAGATGGAAGCGCCCAAGACGAATGACGTCTCCCGCCGTTCGTCCCAAAAACGGTGCCGCTCGTTTTGCAGTTCTGCCTTCGGTCGAGCTGCGAGCGGCGCTGCTGCGCCAAGGCCGTATCTTAAAGCCATGGAATAAAAGCGCGCGGCAAAACAGACCGCGCAAGGGGTGACGTCAAGGGGCGTCAAAAAGGAAAGGAGGGGAACAATGGCGGACAAGAACGCAGAGGTTGCAGTCGAGGATAACGGCGGCATGAAGAAAACGCTCTCGCTCTGGAACTTCTTCACCATCGGTTTCGGTGCCATCATCGGTACCGGTTGGGTTCTGCAGGTCGGCGACTGGATGGTCGTGGGCGGCGGTCCCGTTCCCGCTATGATCGCATTCCTCTTGGGTGCAATCTTCCTCGTGCCCGTCGGAGCTGTTTTCGGTGAGCTCACGGCCGCTATCCCCATCTCGGGCGGCATCGTCGAGTATGTCGATCGTAGCTTTGGCCGTACGCTGAGCTACATCACCGGATGGCTTTTGGCCCTGGGCAACGGCATCCTGTGCCCGTGGGAGGCCATCGCCATTTCGACCCTCGTGTCCGAGATGTTCGGCAGCCTGCCCGGCCTTGAGTGGCTGCGCGCCGTCAAGCTCTACACCATCTTGGGGGCCGACGTCTACCTGTTCCCGACGCTGATCGCGCTCGGCTTTGCAGTCTACGTCATCTTCCTCAACTTCCGCGGTGCCAGCTCGGCCGCCAAGCTCCAGGCCTTCCTGACCAAGGCCCTGCTCTGCGGCATGCTGCTTGCCATGGGCGTCTCGCTGTTCACCGGCTCGCCGGACAACGCCATGCCCGTGTTCTCCCAGGTCGCCGGCGCTGGCGGCGGCAAGGCCGCTACCGAGAGCACCAGCCTGTTTGCCGGCATCGTGTCGGTCCTGGTTCTGACCCCGTTCTTCTACGCCGGCTTCGACACCATTCCTCAGCAGGCTGAGGAAGCGGCTGAGGGCCTCAACTGGAACAAGTTCGGCAAGATCATCTCCCTGGCCCTGCTGGCCGCCGGCGGCTTCTACATGGTCTGCATCTACTCGTTCGGCACCATCCTCGACTGGCATGAGTTTGTTAAGAGCCCGGTTCCCGCGCTCGCCTGCCTCAAGGGCATCAACATGCTCCTGTACCTGGCCATGCTCGTCATCGCCACGCTTGGACCCATGGGCCCGATGAACTCCTTCTACGGCGCCACGAGCCGCATCATGCTCGCCATGGGCCGCAAGGGCCAGCTGCCCGAGCAGTTCGCCGAGGTCGACCCCAAGTCCGGCGCTCCCAAGCTTGCCTGCGTCGTTCTGGGCGTCATCACCGTCGTCGGTCCGTTCCTGGGCAAGAACATGCTCATCCCTCTGACCAACGTGTCGGCTCTCGCCTTCATCTTCTCCTGCGGCATGGTCGCCCTCGCTTGCCTGCGCATGCGCTTCACCGAGCCCGACCTGCCTCGTCCCTACGAGGTGCCCGGCGGCAAGTTCGGCATCTCCCTTGCTATTGCTGCCTGCGCCATCATCATCGGCCTGCTCGTGATTCCGTTCTCTCCCGCCTCCCTCAACATGGTGGAGTGGAGCATCGTGATCGGCTGGTTGGCTATTGGCCTGGCCCTCATGGCTTTCACCAATTCCCGCAAAAAGTAACGCCGAGCCGGGGCGGATCAGGTGCGCGGGCCCCTCTCTTCCGCGCACCGAACCCGGCGCCACTTGGGTAGCTTTGTGAGGCCTTAACCCAACACGGCCTCGCCCACTATATGGATCCATAAGGAGGAACCATGTCCACTAAGTATGCAATCGTTGGCGGCAAGCTCATCGATGGTACCGGTGCCGAGCCGGTCGAGAACTCCCTCGTTCTCGTCGACGACAACGGCAAGATCGAGTACGCCGGCGCCATGCAGGACCTTCCCGAGGGCGTTGAGGTCATCGACGCCGCCGGCAAGACCGTCCTTCCCGGCCTGATCGACACCCACCTGCACTTCTCGGGCAACTTGACCGACGATGACACCGACTGGGTCATGCAGCCGCTCCTCGAGAAGCAGGCCGTCGCCGTCAAGCAGGCCTACGACTGCCTCACCCACGGCCTCACCACCGTCTGCGAGATCGGCCGCTTTGGTATCCAGATCCGTGACTGCATCGACAAGGGCGTCTTCAAGGGCCCGCGCGTTCTGGCCACCGGCCTTGGCTTCTGCCGCGTTGCCGGCCACGGCGACTCCCACCACTGCACCCAGGAGCTCAACAAGGAATCGCACCCCTGGGGCGATCAGGTCGACGGTCCTTGGGATCTGCGCAAGGCCGTCCGTCGTCGCCTGCGCGAGAACCCCGATGCCATCAAGATCTGGGCTACCGGTGGCGGCATCTGGCGCTGGGACTCCGGCCGCGACCAGCACTACTGCTCCGAGGAGATTCAGGCCGTGGTCGAAGAGGCCAAGATGGTCGGCATCCCCGTGTGGAGCCACTGCTACAACAACCACGCCGCTGCCTACGATTCCGTTCGCTTTGGCTGTGAGCAGCTGATTCACGGCTTCGATATCGATGAGCGCACCATGGACCTCATGGCCGAGCAGGGCACCTTCTTCACCCCGACGATCGCCTTCCTGCCCACCTGGTACGCCACCTATCCGCCCGTCTACGTCCCCGAGCTGCACGACAAGTACGAGGGCACCCTGGTCGAGAAGGAGCTGCAGCGCAACTACGACTGCCTGCGCGAGGCCAAGAAGCGCGGCGTCGTCATGACGATCGGCTCCGACTCCTTCTCCTTCGTCACCCCGTACGGCACCTGCTCCATCGAGGAGATGTACGAGTTCGTCGACAAGATCGGCTTCACCCCGGTCGAGACCATCACCTGTGCCACCCTCAACGGTGCCAAGATGTGCCACATCGAGGACGAGACCGGTTCCATCGAGGCCGGCAAGTGCGCCGACCTGCTGGTCGTCAACGGTGACGTCGCCGCCGACATCCACGTGCTCAACACCGACAACATGGATGTCATCATGAAGGACGGTTGGATTGTCGAGGCCGGCACCTTCGGCGAGGCAAACAAGTACAGCGCCTAAGCTACCGTTCATCGATGGCTTGATGTAAAACACAGTATTTGATTGCATAATGCAATGGAGAGGGTCGCTTGCGGCCCTCTTTATTGCTATGGGGTGCGTCAGTAAGAAGGAGATGACGGTGGATCTCAATAGGCTGATTCTGGGCAAGAGCTACAACTCTACCAAGGTCTTTCGTACCGCTCAGCATGTGGTTCAAGCCATCTTGCTCGGTATTGTCGTTCCGCTGCTTATCCTGCTGCTCATCTGGGATCTAACCGATAATCCCAATCCCGTTCCGGCCGTTGTCGTCATTGCCGGCTTGGTCATGCTGTGCTTCTTCTTCTCGTACGTCTTTGTCGTTCCCGACGACCTCACATCGAGCGCTACCGACCGCACGCTCGCCATCGCGTCGAAAATATTCGCCTATACGTCGCGCGGCCTTACGCCCGAAGCTGCCCTGGGCGCCTCTAAGATCATCCTGTCTGAAACTATCGCCTCTGCCATCTGCTTTACCGACGGCAAGCAGGTGTTGGCAAGCTGGGGCGAGGACTCGGCAAAATGCCCCGCGGGCACCCCGGTGGTGCTGCGGACTACGCTCAACGTGATCAACAGCGGTGAGCAAAGCGTGTTCTCGCGCGATGCCTCGACCGAGACAGGTGGCTACTTTCCGCGCCTGCGCGCCGGTATTGTCGCACCGCTTACCGTGCGCGGGCATTGCGTGGGCACGCTCGAGCTGTATTATCCCCGTCTGAGCAGCATCGATATGCGCCAGACGGCGCTTGCCTCGGGCTTTGCCGACCTCATTTCCACGCAGCTTGCGAGCTTTGAGCTCGAGCGCCAGGACGAGCTTACGGCCCGCGTGGAGCTGCGCGCCTTGCAATCGCAGGTCGATCCTCATTTTCTGTTTAACACCATCAGCACCATCGTATCGCTCGTACGTACCGAGCCGGACAAGGCCAGGTCGCTGCTGATCGACTTTTCCAATTACTACCGTCAGACGCTTTCTGATTCCGATACCCTCACAACGCTCGAGCACGAGGTGGAACAGGGCACTCGCTATATCAATCTTATGCAGGCCCGGTATGGCGACGGCCGTCTGCGCGTTTCGGTCAACATCGACTTTGAGGTGCGCGACAGCCTGGTGCCGCCGTTTATCTTGCAGCCGTTGCTCGAAAACTGCATCAAGCACGCGCAGCGCGAGACCGAGCCGCTTTCTATTCATGTTAGGGCTTTCGAGACCGATGACGGTTTGGAGATCATCGTCGAGGACGACGGCATCGGTATGAGCGAAGAAGTCTGCGCGCATCTGTTTGAGCAGCATCGCCTGGAGGAGCCCGAGAGCATTACCGCCGACGGCTCCATCAAACGAGGCTGCGGCTTGGCGCTCTTCAACGTACTTCAGCGCATCCATTTCTTTTACGGAGAAGATTCCGGCATGCGCGTGGAGTCCCAGGAGGGCGTGGGAACGCAGGTCATCGTCGAGCTGAACGGCGAGCCGCATGAGCCCGCGCCGTTGACGGCGTAGCACGCGGTTGGATTGAGAGAAAAAGAGGGGAAGCACATATGTCCGAAGGCTGGAACATCTTGGTGGTTGATGACGAGCCTCCCATTAGGGCTGAGCTACGCTATCTGTTGGAAAAGGATGCGCGCGTGGGCCAGATTGCCGAGGCGGGCAATGTCACCGAAGCCGTGGAGTCGATTCTGTCGAACAAGCCCGACGTGTTGTTTTTAGACATTACCATGCCCGGTCGCTCGGGAATTGAGCTTGCCGAGACGCTGCAGAACCTAAAGACGCCGCCGGTCGTGGTGTTTGTGACGGCGTTTGCCGAGTTTGCCGCCGATGCGTATAACCTCGATGCGGTCGACTATGTCGTCAAGCCGGTCGAGGACGCACGCCTGTCAAAGGCGCTCGACAAGATCGAGGCAGCCTTGGGTGCCCGTCGTGTTATCCATGCTCCGCGCCAGCCTTTGCGTCTGACGGTGGACCGCGGGGGCAAAAAGGTGTTCATTCCCGCCGCAGACGTCTGCTACTTTGAGGCGCGCGCCGATTTTTGCAACGCCATCTGCGCCGAGGGAACGTACCTGATCAATGAGTCGATCTCTTCGCTCGAGCGTCGCTTGGACTCCGAGGGCTTTATTCGCGTTCATCGCAGCTACCTAGTCAATTTGGAAGACGTGCACAATGTTGAGATTGGCTCCACGGGGTTGATGGAGCTCAGGCTTGACCGCGTGAGCTCGACGGTGCCGGTGTCCCGTCGTCGTGCCGCCGAGGTTAAAGCACACTTGGGGCTTGCGTAGACGGTCTGTGTGCCGTCGTTTACCATCGCAGGTTTGGCATGGGCGCGCGGTGGGCATAATGGGTGGCATCGAATGAAATCGAAAGGATCATTATGCCCGCGCTTATCACCCATCATCTGTTTGGCGAGGAAAGCATCGACCGTCTTCCGCAGGGCGTCATCACGTCCGATGAAGAGCGCATTGCCTTTATCTTGGGCAACCAAGGCCCCGACCCGTTTTTCTTTCACATTCTGACACCGCGTGTTTCCGACTGCACGCTGCTGGCGCAGGTCATGCATCGGTCGCGCATGTCTCGCCAGTTCGCGTGCCTGCGCGACGGCGTGTCGCATCTGCTGCCGCGCGACGCCAGCTTGGGTCGTGCCTTTGCGCTGGGCCTGCTGTCTCATTACGTGCTCGACCGCAACGCCCATCCCTTTGTCTATGAGCAGCAGTTTGGCATCGTGGAGTCCGATTCAGAGCTTGAGGATTCGAGCAGTCAGGTCCATGCCGTGATCGAGAGCGACCTGGATGTACTGATGCTGCAGCTTAAACGCGATGGCGCTACGGTCGACGATTACCCGCCGGCGGGCGAGATCGTCACCACCGATCGCATCAATCGCGTGGCCGGCGTGCTGATGAGCTATGTTGCCGGACGCGTGTACGGCATTGACATTCCGGCGGGGGAGTACGGTGCTGCCGTTGCCAATATGCAGCGACTTTACCGCGCGATTGAGCCGGCCGGCTCCGCAAAGACGCGCGCGATCTCGCTGGTTGAGGGCTTGGTGCACGACTACTCGCTGCTCGACGGCCTTGCCCATCGCGTGACGACGGAGCTGCCCGAGCGCACCGGTAACCTGGGCCATCTGACATGGAAGAATCCCTTTACCGACGAGGTCTCGAACGAGAGTTTCCCCGAGGTCTTTGATCGCGCGCTGGTCGATTACGAGTGCACGGTCGCACGTTTTATCGAGACCGGTGACATGGATGCCGTGACCAGTCGCGTCAACTACAGCGGTCGCGTGCTCAATGCCGATGAGGAGTTCGACCGCGAGGAATAGGGCCCGTGCGTGCCCCTTTGCCGAATCCTTACCGGCGGTTCTGGACAATTGGGGTACGATGAACTAACTGCATATCGGGCGAATACGAAGGGTCCCTGTCCATGAAATACACCAAGCTCGAGCGTAACTGGGTTATGTATGATGTGGGCAATTCGGCCCTTGTGCTGCTCAATACCTCGGTGGTGCCCATTTACTTTAACGCCATCAATACCGGCGCTTCCTCGGCCGACCTGGTGGTCGCTTGGGGCAATGCGCAGACGATCGCCTCGCTGGTCATCGCCATGCTCATGCCCATTCTGGGCGCGCTTGCCGACTACGCCGGCAACAAGATCAAGTTCTTCTTGGGCTTCTTCCTCACGGGCCTGGTGCTTTGCCTGGCGCAGGCTATCCCAATGTCCGCCATGGCATTTTTGACCGTGTACGTGCTGTGCACCATCGGCCTTAACTCTTCTATGACGTTCTACGACGCCATGCTGCCCGACATTACCACCGACGAGCGCATGGACGCCGTGTCCAGCTCGGGCTATGCCTGGGGCTACATCGGTTCCACCGTGCCGTTCGTCATCTGCCTGGCGCTCATCATGGGTGGCCCCGCTCTTGGCGTCCCCACCATGCTGGCAACGCGTCTGTCGTTTATCATCACTGGTGCCTGGTGGCTCATCTTTACCCTGCCGCTCATTCGCACCTATAAGCAAAAGTACGGTCGCGAGCGCGGTCCCGAGGACACTATCGGCCACATCGTGGGCGGTGTGTTCTCCGAGGTCGGACACACCATGCGCGAGATCGCCCACAACAAGACCGTGCTGGTCTACATGATCGCGTTCTTCTTCTATATCGACGGTGTGCACACGGTCATTTCCATGGCTACCAGCTACGGCTCGGCTTTGGGCATCGATTCGACCCAGTTGGTCCTGGCGCTGCTCGTCACGCAGTTCGTGGCCTTTCCATCCGCCATCATCTACGGCAAGCTCGCCGGCCGCGTGGGCACGCTCAACATGATCTTGGTGGCAGTCGCCGCCTATATGGGCATTGTGCTGTTCGCCGCGTTCTTCCTAAAGACCGCCTTTGAGTTTTGGGTGCTTGCCATTATGGTCGGCCTGTTCCAGGGCGGCGTGCAGGCGCTCAGCCGTAGCTACTTTGGCCGCATTATCCCCAAGGAAAAGTCCAACGAGTACTACGGCTTCTTTGACATCTTTGGTCGTTATGCAAGCGTTATGGGCACCTTCCTGGTGTCGGTCGTCACCTCGCTGACCGGCAACCCGTCGCTGGGCGTCCTTTCCATTGGCGTGCTGCTGATCGTTGGCTTTATGCTGCTGGTCCGCCTGTCCCGCATGACTCGGGCGGCAGAGCATGCCGCATAGGAGCGAGCGGCTATTGTGCCTGTCCACGGTACTCTTTTGGGGTTATCCGCAATAAACATTGCGACTTGCGAGCAATGATTTGCCCAAGTGGGTATGATGGAATCAGCTAGGTCGCGGGGCGTCGCCTGTGTTTGGCGGCGCCCCGTTTTTGTGTTGCAGGGAGGGTAAGGCATGAACGCCACGGTCGTGATTCCAACGTATTGGGCGGGCGATGACGCTTGCGCAAACGCCCCTGGCACCTATGACCATTCGACGCGACTCAACGCCGACAATCCCGAACTCGACCGCTGCCTGGCCTCGCTTGAGCAGGTACGTGACATCCCGCGCATCATCCTTTTGGTGGTCTGTCCCGTTTCTGCCACAGCCGATGTGTCGCTGCGCGTGCACGAGATTGTCGACGCGCATCCCACGCTCAAGGTCACCGTTGTCACCAACACCCAGGCCTCGCGCATCGCAGACCGGGTTGCTCAGATCGCGCCCAAGGGTTCGGGCGAGTGCGTGAGCCTGCGAGGCTACGGTGCCATCCGCAATATGGGGCTAGCCTGCGCCGCTGTGCTGGGGCATGACGCGGTTATCTTCTTGGATGACGATGAGACTGTCATCGACGCCGACTTCATGAAGCGCGCGACCTATGCGTTGGGGCAGCAGACGCGTCAGGGCTTGCCGATCTTGGTCAAGAGCGGCTATTTCTACGATTGCGACGGCTCGCCGCTGGCTCCCACGGACAAGGCGGGCATCTGCCATCGTTGGTGGACCAAGCGCATCGAGTTCAACCGTTGGATGAAAAAGGCGCTCTCGGGCACCCGCATCTCGCGCTCCAACTACGTGTGCGGCGGCCTGATGGCCCTGCACGCCCGCGCCTTTACGCGTGTGGCCTTTGACCCGTTTATCACCCGCGGCGAGGACTTGGATTACCTCTTTAACATGCGCATGTTTGGCTACGACGTGTGGTTCGATAACGAGTGGACCGTGCGCCATCTGCCTCCGGAGTCCGAAAAGCGCTCACCGCGCTTTATGCAGGATGTATACCGTTGGTACTACGAACGGGCCAAGTTGACATTCGCCGCGCATCAAAAGGAGCTCATTCCCGTTACGGCGGCATCGCTCATGCCCTACCCGGGCCCGTGGATTTCGCGCGAGCTCGACGACCGCGTGCGCAAGACCGCTATGGTCCGCAGCGTGTTTACCCGCGAGCATGAGGGCTACCTGCGCATCTGGCGCCATGGTATCGACGAGGCAAAGGCCTATGCGCGCCAAAACGCTGCAAGCTACCTGCGTTTCCAGAGCTTTTGGCCCAAGATCATGGACGGGCTTTGGCGTGACGCACAACTGATCAGTATCCTGGAGGGGGCCGAATGATCGACCGCCGCGCCCAGCGCGATAGTTCAATATCAATCTTTCGCATCATTGCCGTTGCCTGCGCCATTTGCGTGCTGGTGTACTTTATTTTTGCCTTGGTGACCGGTATCGAGCCGATCGCCACGGTGATTGCCTGCGCGCTGCTGTGCATCTTTCTGTGCATCTTTATCTTTTTGACGCTCAATCCCGATTCGGTGCGCTCCCAGTACACCGAGGAGACGCTCTCGGTGGCCTCGGCCATGCTCGAGGACATTAAGGGCGGTCTGACGCAGGAGTCGGCGCGTTTGGTGTGCCGGCGCATTTTGCCCGAGACGCGCGCCATGACGGTGGCCATCACCGACGAGGACAACGTGCTTGCCTGCGCGGGCGAGTTTGAGGAAAAACTGCTGCCCGATACTCCCATCCACACGCTTGCCACACGCTACGTTATCGAACATGGCATCGTGCAGTCGTTCAACCGTATGGTGGATGTCGTGGGCTCGGACGGCTCGCACAACCAAGTCCCCGCCGGCATTATCGCCCCCATCAAGGTGGGCGATCGTACCGTCGGCACGCTCAAGTTCTACTACAAGACCCCGCGCGCCGTCGACCGTACCCAGTATGCGCTTGCCTCGGGCTTTGCCGAGATCTTGTCCACGCAGCTCGCCATCCACGAGCTCGAGGTGCAAAAGGAACTCACGGCGCGCGCCGAGGTGCGTGCGCTGCAGGCGCAGATTAACCCGCACTTCCTGTTCAACACGCTGAACACCATTGCATCGTTTACGCGCACCGACCCGCTGCGGGCCCGCGAACTGCTTCGTGAGTTCTCATCGTTCTATCGTGCCACGCTCGACAACTCGGGATCGCTTATTCCGGTCTCGCGCGAGGTCGCACAGACCAAGCGCTACCTTACCTTTGAGAAGGCCCGCTTTGGCGAGGATCGCGTGCTTGCGACGTTCGATGTGTCCGAGGACGTGGAAGATACGCTGGTGCCGGCGTTCGTGATCCAGCCGATTGTCGAGAACGCCGTGCGTCATGGTATGGGCGATGACGACGCCCTGAGGATCGACGTGACCGTTCACCAAGACGGCGAGGATGCAATCTTGATTGCCGTGGCCGATAATGGCGTGGGCATGGATGAGGGTACCGCCGCCAGACTGTTTGACGAGCGTTCTGCCCGTCCCGACGCCAGCTCTCCCCAGGGTGGCGGCGCCGGTGTGGCCATGCACAATATTTCGGAGCGCATCCATCGCTTTTATGGGCCGCACTCCTATACGCGTGTCGAATCGGCGCCGGGCAAGGGCACCAAAGTGCTCCTTCATCTTGATTTGTCAGAGAGCATCTTTGACATTCAAGAGTAAAATAAAAGGCTACGGGCTCAACGTCATGCGACGGATGCCCGGCGTAGTTAGTTGACGAAAGGTTTTATCCCTATGCTGCGTGCGATGATTGTGGATGATGAGGCGCCGGCTCGCTCGGAGCTTCGCTTCCTGCTCGAGCAAACGGGCAAGATCGGCACGATCACTGAGGCGTCGAGCGTCCGCTCCGCCATCGAGATGCTTATGGAAAGTCGCGTAGATGTCGTGTTTCTCGATATCTCGATGCCCGGTGCCTCGGGCCTGCAACTTGCCGAGGCGCTGCATAAGCTCAAAAATCCGCCGGCGATCGTGTTTGTGACTGCGTATAGTGACCATGCGGTCGAGGCATTCGACGTGGATGCCGTCGATTATCTGATGAAGCCGGTCGAGGAAGCTCGCTTGGATCGCGCGATCGAGAAGGTCATGCAACGCACCAAGCCGGTTACGGACAGCAAGGTGACCATCGAGCGTATCCCGGTGGAAAAGGGCGGCCGCAAGGTGCTCATTCCCGTGGACGACATTCGCTTTATCATGGCCAAGGACGATTACTCCTGCATCTATACCGTCGATGATCGCTTTTTGTCGACGACCTCGCTGGCGCAGTTTGAGGCCAAGCTCTGCGACTTTGGCTTCTTCCGTGTTCACCGCCGCTATATCGTCAACTTGGCGTGCGTCACGGATGTGGAGACGGTGCCCTCGGGCGCCATCCAGCTGGGCATTACGGGCGTCGACGAACGCGTGCCGGTTTCGCGCCGCCGCGTCGTGCCGCTTAAGAAGGCCCTGAGTCTCTAGCACACTGGCCCCGCAGCCCTGTAGACCTATCGTCTGCGGAGGCGTGGGGCCTTTTTGTATGTATCTGCCGAATCGTTTTTTGCGGAAGGGATCCCATGAACAGTGCAAGCGCCAAGCGTATCGACATCATCTCGGACACCCACGGCTATTTATCGCCTGCGCTCCTGGATGAGCTTGAGGGCGCAGACCTGATCATCCACGCCGGCGACCTCACGTCAGAGATGGACTACGAGCACCTATGCACCATCGCCCCCGTGCGGGCCGTACTGGGCAACAACGATTACTACCGCGACTACGGTCCCGATGTAGACCGTCTTGCGCTCTTTACCTACGAAGGACTCAAGTTCGCCGTAGCCCACTACCGCGAAGACCTTCCGGTGGGATCCGTAGACGTAGCCATCAACGGCCACACCCACGTAACCAAAGAAGCCCAAGTGGGCCGCTGCTTAGTCCTCAACCCGGGCAGCGCCAGCTACCCCAGAGGCACCCGAGGCCCCACCATGGCCAGGATGCTAGTAAAAGACGGCAAGATCATAAGTATCAAGTTTATTGACCTAGACTAACCGCAACAAAAACGGGGGATGTAAAACCGCATCTCCCGTTTTTTATGAGCCAAAGGCCGAGTTTCAACAAGATCCATCAGACCAACCCCGCCGAGGAGCACGCGGGCTAGCCGCGCAGCGGCGCACGCCCGCAAAACTGGCTGAATAATGTGACGGCAGGGAGGGTCTCCGGGGCCGAGGGCGGGGGTTAAGTTTGTCGCGAGTTCCGCACGCAAAGGAAAGCACTTAATGTGCTTTCCGTCTTGCGCAGGACTGTAGAGCAGCAAACTTAACCCCCGCCC
>DBFAQQ010000012.1:0-89093 GCA_048236535.1 Collinsella sp.
CTAGGCACGGGAGCCTCCCAACCTCGTTGCGGCGCGGCTGCGCCTCTGGCACTTCAACAACATTGTCGCAGCCCCGACCCGCGGTCACGAGCGGGGGCTCCTGTCGTTTCCGTGCCCCTGGATTGGGTCATAGTGTCTGACTTATGCTCAACCTACGATAATTCCGCGCTTGTCAAGGGATTAGTCGTTGGGGACGTTCTTGTTTGACTCGTGTTTTAACCAGGTCCCCACCGACTAGTCTGGGCGGCGGCCGTGCGGCATCGGTCCGCGTGGCGGCGTATAATCGGCGGCAGATGACTTGGACGTTAGGAAACCATGACCGATAGCATGCAGCAGATGGCGCTTGACACGCTCGGCGCCTATTTTGGCTACACCTCGTTTCGCCCGGGACAGGACCGCATGGTCGATGCGATCCTTGCCGGTCGCGATGCGCTGGGTGTTATGCCCACGGGCGCCGGCAAGTCCATTTGCTACCAGGTGCCCGCGCTCATGCTGCCCGGCATCACCTTTGTGGTGAGTCCGCTGCTGTCGCTTATGGAGGATCAGACCCGTGCATTGCTCGCGGCGGGTGCGCGGCCCAGCTATCTCAACTCCAGCCTTACTCCGGCCCAGCAAAACACCGTGCTCAAGCGGGCGCGCGAGGGCCGCTACCAGCTTATGTACGTGGCGCCCGAGCGCCTGCTCGAGCCGCGCTTTCTGGCCTTTGCGCAGGAAGCTGCGGCCGAAGGCGGCATCGGCGTGCCGCTCGTGGCCATTGACGAGGCCCACTGCGTGAGCCAATGGGGCCAGGATTTCCGCCCCGCCTATCTGCAGATTCGCGAGTTCATCGATTCCCTGCCGCAGCGCCCCATCGTGGCGGCCTTTACCGCTACGGCGACCGAGCGCGTGCGCGCGGATATTCAGCAGATGCTCGGCCTGCAAAACCCCGCGACGGTGGTGACGGGTTTTGATCGCAAGAACCTCTACTTTGGTTGCGAGGAGATGGGCGACAAGGCCAAGACCGCGTGGGTGCGCGACTATGTGATTGCGCATTCGAGCGAGAGCGGCATCGTGTATTGCTCGACCCGCAAGACGGTCGACGCGCTGGCCGCGGAGCTTGCCGAGGCTCTGGGCCCCAGCGGCATTCGCGTTGGCCGCTACCATGCAGGCATGGGCAACGACGCCCGTCGCCAAAGCCAGCGCGCCTTTATCGACGACGATATCCAGGTGATGGTTGCCACCAACGCCTTTGGCATGGGCATCGACAAGCCCAACGTGCGCTACGTGATCCACAACAACGTGCCCGAGAGCATCGAAGCCTACTACCAGGAGGCGGGCCGCGCCGGCCGCGATGGCGACCCGGCCAGCTGCTACTTGCTGTGGAACGGCAACGATTTTCGCATGCGCCGCTTTCTGATCGACCGCGGCGATGCTGCCGATGAGGCGCTCGACGACGAGCAGCGCGCGTGGGCGCTCCAGAATCGATATCGTCTGCTCAGCCAGATGGAGGGTTACTGCAATACCACCGGTTGCCTGCGCGAATACATGCTGCGCTACTTTGGCGACGAGACCGCGGCCGAGCACGCCGCGGCTGGTACGGGCAGCGCCGCCACGGACGAGGCCGAGGGCTGCGGCAACTGCAGCAACTGCCTCACGCAGTTCGAGGTCGAGGACGTCACCGATATGGCCCGCGCCGCCGTGCGCTATGTGGCCACGCGCCCCATGCGCTTTGGCAAATCGCTGGTCGCCGACGTGCTCCATGGCGGCGGCACCGAGCGCATTCGCCAGATGCATCTGGACGAGGACCGCGGCTACGGTGAGCTGTCGAGCGAATCGGTCGGGCGCATCAAGGACATCATCGGCCAGCTGTGCGGCCGCGGTTATCTGGCCACCTCGCAGGGGCAGTACCCGGTCGTGGGGCTTGGTCCGCGCGCTGGCGAGGTCGAGGACGAGACGTTTGCCTTTACCGTTAAGCGTCGCGCGTCCAAGCGCAAGGCCTCGGTCCGCGCCCGCCGTGCGGTGGATCTGCTGCGCGAGGAGGCCGAGCTGGATCAGCGCCCGCGCGTGGGCGACGATGCCGAGCTGTTCGAGCGCCTGCGTGCCCTCCGCAAGGAGATCTCGACCGAGCTGGAGATGGCGCCGTATATGGTCTTTTCCGACAAGGCCCTGCGCGGTCTGTGCCGCCTGCGTCCACAGACGCGCGACGAGCTTATCCAGGTCAACGGCATTGGCGAGAAAAAGGCCGACGCCTTTGGCGAGCAGTTTATGGCGGCGATTGAAGAGTTTGAGTCCGAGCATGCACGGGATGGAGCGTAACGATGGCATTCGACGATAAAACCGAGCGCACTGAGGTATCCGCCGTTCCGCTGTACCAGCAGGTTATGGACGACCTAAAGGGCGAGATCGCGCGTGGCGTGTACGCATCCGGCTCGCGCATTCCTTCCGAGATGGAGCTCGCGAAGTACTACGGCGTGGGACGCATCACCGTGCGCCGCGCCATCGAGGAGCTGTCGCGCGCGGGGTATCTCAACCGCCAGCAGGGGAGGGGCACGTTCGTGTGCGCGCCCAAGCTCAAGCGCAAGATTGTCCAGAAGGGTGACGTTCAGAGCTTTTCCGAGGGTTGCGCTGCCAACGACATGGTGGCCGGAGCACGCCTGGTGTCGCGCACGGTGGTTGCGGCGACGCGCGAGGACGCGGCGTTTTTTGGGGTGGAACCCGGCTGCGAGCTCATCGTGGTCGAGCGTGTGCGCACGGCAGACGGCGTGCCCGTCATGCTCGAGAACAACGCCTTTGTGCTGGCCGACCATCCCTATCTGCAGACGCTTGCCGACAAGGACCTCACGGACAATTCCATCTTTGCGCTTGTTGCCGAGCATTCGAGCCGCGCGCCGCTCAAGTCCGATCCCTGCACCGTGGAGATTGCGCTTGCCGATGCTCAGACGGCCCCGCTGTTGGAGGTGCCGGTCGGCGAGCCGCTCTTTTATATGGAGGCGTACTTTACCGATGAGGACGATCGGCCCTTGCTGCTCGGACGCCAAAAGATCGTGGGCTCGCGCTACGTCTTCGACATCTAACGTCCATAGATAGAACAACATAGAACAAATTTGCCGAGATGACTTCACGGGCTTTGTTACACGTGTTATAAATAGGACAACATAGAACGACAGCAGATACGAGCCGCCGTCGCTCAAAGCCGCCCCACAAGGAGGAACATCAGGATGAACGCACATGATCTGGTTCAGGAAATCATCGAGCGCAAGGGCAAGATTGAGAACGTCTTTTGGATCGCCTGCGGCGGTTCGATGATCGACCTGATGCCGGCCAACGAGCTGCTCAAGCGCGAGGCCACCACGTTTACCTCGACGGTCTACACGGCACGCGAGTTTTGCCTGATGGCCCCCAAGAGCCTAGGGCCGAAGTCGCTCGTTATTGCCTGCAGCCACAGCGGCAATACGCAGGAGGTCGTCGACGGTTGCGAGATGGCGCTGGCCGCTGGCGCCGAGGTCGTTGCCCTCACCGACTGCGAGGGCTCCAAGATCGATAACGGCAAGTGGACCACCTGGGTCTACCCCTGGGGCGAGGGCGTGCCGCAGGCCGAGGTGCCTCAGGGTATCGGCGCTCTGATCGCCGCCGAGCTGCTCGACCAGCAGGAAGGCTACGAGGCACTCGCTGACATGTACGAGGGCCTCAAGCAGATGGATGCGCTGCTGCCCGCCGCCCGCGAGAAGGTCAACGCCGAGCTGGGTGCCCGTTTTGCCGAGCTCTGCCAGCAGCACAAGTTCTTCTACATCCTGGGCTCCGGCCCCAACTTTAGCCAGACCTACGCCATGGCGATTTGCTCGCTTATGGAGATGCAGTGGCAGCACTGCTGCTACATCCACTCCGGCGAGTATTTCCACGGTCCTTTCGAGGCTACCGAGCCCGGCGTGTTCTACTTTGTGCAGCTCGGATCGGGCGAGTGCCGCCCCATGGAGGAGCGCGCGCTGGCGTTCCTCAACACGCACACCGATACGGTTATGGTGCTCGATGCACTCGAGTACGGCGTAGGCGAGGTGTCCGCCAGCGTGCGTTCGTACCTGGAGCCGATCTTCTTCTACAACATGAGCTGCGAGCTGCGCGCCGCCCGCGGCAAAGTGTTTGACCACAGCCCCGAGGTTCGTCGCTACATGGGCATCGAGCAGTACTAGGCACCGGGAATTATCTTTTTTGACGGGGTCTGCGCTGCGCGCGGGCCCCGGTTTGCGTTATGGCGGCCGGATTTGTGTCTGCGCGAAAACGAAGGTGAATACTTTCTCGCGAAGTGAACGACCTATTTTGGACCCCCGAAGCATCCACACTTTTTGGCGGCAAAACCGCAGGAAAACCTCGACGAAACCGCAGGAAACAGCGCCTGAAAAATGTCGATGCTTCGGGGGTCCGATTTTGCTCGTTCACATCGCGGAAAAGTATTCACCTTCGATTCGCAAACGTGTTGCATGAGCAAAAAAGCGGGCCGCGCCGGGGATTTCCGGCGCGGCCCGCTTGGTATCGCGCTTCGATTCGCAAGGTTACGGCAGCCAGCGGCCTACTTTGCGTCGTAGGCCTCGGCGTCCCACCAGTCGAGCTGGGCGATGTTGTCGCGGATGTGCTGGCAGCTCTTGTGGAAGCCCTCGAGCTCGTACTCGGACAGGTCGAGCGTGTAGACCTCCTCGACGCCCTCGGCACCGATCACGCACGGCAGGGATGTGAAGATGCCCTCCTCGCCATACTGGCCGGTCATAAGCGTAGAGGCGGAAAGCACGGCGTGCTCGTTGTGCAGCACGGCAGCGCAGACGCGCGCGGCGGAGTTGGCGACGGCGTACTCGGTGCACTGCTTGCCCTGGTAGGTCACATAGCCGCCCTTACGCGCGAGCTCTTCGACCTCCATGTGGTCAAAGGCGTACTTGTCGGGGTTTTCGGCCTGAAGCTCGTTGAGGCTCTTGCCGGCGATGGTTGCGGCCTTAAAGGCAGCCAGCTGGCTAAAGCCGTGCTCGCCGATCATGTAGGCGTCGATGGACTTGGGGCTCACGCCGACCTTCTTGGAGATCTCGGCGCGCAGGCGGGCGGAATCCAGGCCGCAGCCCGAGCCGATGATCTTCTTGGGATCGTAGCCGGTCAGGTGCCACAGCTCGGTGCACACGACGTCGCAGGGGTTGGAGATGCTCACAAAGATGCCGTCAAAGCCGGCGTCGACGATGCGCTTGACAAAGGTGCGGGCGGCGTCGGTGGTAAAGAACAGCTCGCCGTCGCGGTTGCCAGCGGCCAGCGCGACCTTACCGGCAGCGTTGACGATGACGTCGCAGCAGGCCAGCTCCTCGTAGTGGTCGTAGCAGTTGACGATTTTGGTGTTGTACGGGACAAACGAAAGGGAGTCGCGCAGGTCCTGGACTTCGGACGTCACCTTGGCCTCGTTGATATCGCACAGGTACAGCTCATCGGCAATGCCCTGCATAAGCAGGCTGTTGGCGACATGTGCTCCTACGTGGCCCTGGCCGACCACACCGATCTTACGCGTCTGGTACATATGAGTATCCTTCCGGCCGAGTTTTTCGCGTCGAACCATTGTAGCCTCCTGCCGTCACTTTGCTAGGCTAAAGCGCCATAGATTTTTGGGCATGCCTTAATCTCTACTTTTGGAGTGATTTGGGCCGCTGACGGCATCGCTGGGCGATGTGCTCGCGCGGATGGGGCCGGTCGTTGTACCATAGCTGCAACTGACTCGTAAGGAGCATCCATGCCCATTCGCATCCCCGACGCCCTCCCTGCCGCCGCACAGCTCGAGAGCGAGAACATCTTTGTCATGACTGAGTACCGCGCGCTGCACCAGGACATCCGTCCGCTGCGCGTGCTCATCCTCAACCTCATGCCCACCAAGATCGCCACCGAGACGCAGATCATGCGCAAACTCTCCAACACGCCGCTGCAGGTGGAGGTGGACCTGCTGCGCACCAAGACGCACGAGGCCACGCACGTGAGCGCCGGCCACCTGGAGACGTTCTACCGCACGTTCGACGACATCCGCGACATCCACTACGACGGTCTGATCATCACGGGCGCGCCGGTGGAGCAGATGCCGTTCGAGGAGGTCGACTACTGGCCCGAGCTCTGCCAGATCATGGATTGGTCCACCACGCACGTGCACTCTACGCTGCATATTTGTTGGGGCGCACAGGCGGGGCTCTACCATCATTACGGTATCCAGAAGTACGACCTGCCGGCAAAGGCGAGCGGCGTGTTCGAGCATTATCTGGTGAAGCCGCAAAGCCCGCTGGTCCGCGGCTTCGACGACCGTTTCTATGCCGTGCATTCGCGCAACACCGATGTGCGCCGCGAGGACGTGGAGGCCGAGCCGCAGCTTGAGGTCGTGGCCGTGTCCGACGAGGTGGGCCTGTACATCGTCAAGTCGACCGACAGCCGTCGCTTCTTTGTCTTTGGTCATCCCGAGTACGATACCGACACGCTGCGCCTGGAGTACGAGCGCGACGTGAAGCGTGGGCTCAACCCCCAGGTGCCGGCGCATTACTTCCCGGGCGACGACCCCACCGCCGAGCCGCGCAACGTCTGGCGCAGCCAGGCTCAGCTGTTCTACACCAACTGGCTCAACTACTACGTCTATCAGACCACGCCCTACGACCTGGCCCGCGCCGGCGAGGAGCACTAGACCGTCGGGAGGTGCGCCAGCCGTTAGGCGCTGATGATGTGGGGTAGCGGCAGGTCGTGGGCGTCGGTGGGAACGTGGTCGACACGCTGCTCGTCAAAGGCGATGCCGATGATTTGGCATGCGGGCGAGAGCATGGGCAGATAGCGGTCGTAGCAGCCGCCGCCGTAGCCCAGGCGCGCGCCGGCGCGGTCGAAGGCTACGAGCGGCACGACGACCATGTCGAGAGCTTCAGCAGGCACGATAGGGAAGCGGCCGCTGTCGATGTCCATGGCCGCGAAGGCTCGCGTGGGGTGGTCGACAAACGGAGCTGCGGACGCATCGCCGGCGGCAACTGCCCGCATGCACATGCGCTGGCCACAAGCTGTGGCTTCGGCTGCCGAGAGCATGCACGGATAGGCCACGCGCCAGTCGCGTTTGGCGGCCGCCGCGGCAAACGCGGCGGGATTGACTTCGGAACCCATCGCGGCATAGACGGCAACGGTGTGCGGTGCCGCGGGATCCGAGCGACCCAGTCGCTCAACAAGCCGCGCACAGATAACGGCAGACTTCGCCGCCCGCACATCCAAATCAATCGCATCGCGCCGGGCAATCACCGCTCGCCGCAATTTAACCTTGTCCATCCTAACCTCCTCTAGCAAACCTGCCAAAAAGGGACAGGTTTATTTTGGCTGGTTTTATCTGGGTAAACAGCAAAAACAACCACGAAGGGGACACATGCACCTTCGTGGTGGTCTGTGCTGTGATGGGCGTCTGCGGCGGTTTGTCTCGATCTGTAACAGTAACTCGGCAAAATTGGACTTAGATGTTACAGATTGAGACAAAGAACTGGTGCCGTTCGGGAACGTCTCGATCTGTAACATCTGGAGCCGATATCGCCGTCTAGATGTTACAGATCGAGACAAACCGCCGCGGTGGGCTGCGCCGCCTCGCCCAAGCCGCAGAAAAAGGTAGATTTCCGGGCATGTCCCAAAAATCTACCTTTGTGCGTTAGCCCAGCAGGTCGATGACGTTAAAGCCGGCGTTGCTCTTGGCGATGACGTCTCGGCCGCCAAAGACGCAGGTGGGTGAGACGGCTGCGATGCGCGTCACGTCGGCGCCGAGCGAGCGAAGCTCACCGGGCGTGGCGGCGAGCATCTGGGCGCGGCGCTCCTCGCGTGCTTGCGGATCGAGCCCGGCCAGGTAGGTCGTGTTGCGGCGCTTGGTGAGCGCGTACGGCTTCACCGGCGCGTCCATGCCGCTTACGCAGCTCACGATAAAGCCCTCAAAGGCGGCCTCGTCGGGCTCAAAGCTGCCAAGCCATGCGCCCGCGCGCTCCACGCGCTCAATCGAAGGATCGATCGCCGGGTCGCGGTAGGTGTAGAACGCCGTCTGGCGCTCGCCGGCTGCGCGGAATCCGCAGCCGTACGCACCGCCCTTCACGCGAATCTCGTTCCACAGGTAATCGTAGGAGAGCGCGTTGGCAGCCACGGCCCAAGCGCCTGTCACGTCAATGCCCAGGCGACGCGGATCGCACGCACGCGCGGCAAAGCAGATGTCGCTGGGGATCACGAAAGCCTCGTGGCGGTCGCACGGCGTCGGCACCGCGAGCGCGCCGCGGTCGGCACCATCGCCCGCACCCAGCCCCAGGTCGCCCGCGGCATCCCAGTACGCGTCAAAGTCCTCGTCGCTGCCGGTAAAGCTCGCCATGCAGCCATCGGCCACAAAGATACGCTCCGCCAGCTCGGCAAGCTTGGTACGCAGCCCGTCCACGCGCTCGTCAAAATGCTCGAGCAAATCGCGCAGGAACAGGTAGAAGTCTACGCCTGAGAGCTGCTCACGCACCACGGCCGAAGGCGAGCTGTAGCTCATCGCGCGACCGAGCGCCGCCGAGTGGCCGTTGTTGATAAAGCCCTGCTCAAGCCCAATGCGAATCTGCGTGAGCACGTCTCGCACGCGGTCGGCGTCGGCGTCTGCCAAAAGCGTGCTCGACCACACCTCGCGCGGCAGGCTTGCCAGCGCATCGATTTTCTCGGACAGGGCGCCGGCACTCACCAGCAGGTAGGGGCGCACGCCGTCCACGTCGGGTTGGGTCATGACCTCGGTCGTAAAGCTCAAAAAGCCCAGCTTGCCGGCGAGCAAGTTGTCGAGCTCCTCGGCCGAGTGCTCGCTCGTGGGTAGCTGTTTGAGCAGGCGGCAGAGCAGCGTCACATAGGGCAGGTCCCCAAATGCGACGCAGCTCAGGTCGAAATACTGCATGGCGTAGGCCAGACGGTTGGTGGGGATGCCGTGGCGCAGGCAGGGGATGGGTGCGGTCGTGTCCACGATCAGCGGCGGCTCGGGGCGCGCCTCGCCAATGTCGGACACGCGCAGGCGCGGCAGCGTGGCCTTGGCCTCGGGCGTGTCTTCCGCCTCCTGCGCGGCACGCAGCGCGGCCGTGCGCTCGACCACGTCGGCCAGCTCGGCATCGGTCATGGCATCGCACTTGGCTGCCAGCTCGGCGGCCTCGGCGCCCTCCGAACCCTCGGCGGCGTCCACCGGCACCAGCTCGACCAGCGCCATGTGGTCGTTTTCCAGCACCAGCTCGCGCAGCAGGTCCTCAAAGTAGCTGCCGTCCAGCTCGCCACGAAGCTCCTCGTACACCGGGCCGTACTTGAGCGCCAGCGTCGCGGCGTCGTCATCGTAGAGCCACGTGCTCAGCGCGTCGCACGCAATGGCCACGCCGTCGGCGATGCCGTAGTCGCGCTGACGCAGGTCGTATTCGTTGCTGCTGATGATGGCTTCCAGGCGCTCGCGCGGAACGCCATGCTCGCATAGGTCGCGGCAGGCGTCCTGGAACACGCGGCGCAGCTCGCGCGCCACGCCGGGCTGTGCGTTTTGCAGCATGATGAGCTCGTAGGGCTGCAGGCTCTCGGCCGCGGTGTAGCTCACCACGTTGCCGCCCAGCCCGGCGGCCAGAATGGCCTTCTTAACCGGCGCTTCGTTGGAGCCCAGCAGCGCCTCGAACAGGATATCCGCCGCGATCGTGCGCTTGCGGTCGAGTGCGCTGCCCAGCACCAGGCCCAGGCCCACCAGGGCGTTCTCGGGCGTGGTAGCCATCTCGACGCTCTTGTACTCGCAGGTCACGGGCGCCTGCACGCCCAGCGGATTGGGTGCCAGCGTGGACGGGTCCTCGCCGGCGGCGACGGCAGCGTCCATGCGGCGGCTCGCGGCGCTCGGCTGCGACAGATAGCGCTCGTCCAAAAAGGCCAGTGCACGGTTCACATCTAGGTCGCCGTAGAGCGTGATGTAGGAGTTGGAAGGATTGTAGTGGCGTGCGTGCGTGTCCAGGAACTGCTCGTAGGTGAGCGCGGGAATCGCGCGCGGGTCGCCACCGCTTTCGTGCGCATAGGCGGTGTCGGGATAGAGCGCGGCGTTGACGGCGTCGTCCAGCACGCTCATGGGGTCGGACAACGCGCCTTTCATCTCGTTGAACACCACGCCGTTATAGCGCAGCGTGCCCTCGCACAGGCTCGCGGAGCTGCCGTCGCCCTCGTTCTCGGCGCCCTCCGGCAGGTCCAGCTCGTAGTGCCAGCCCTCCTGCTCAAAAATGGTGGGCTTGGTATAGATGGCCGGGTTGAACACCGCGTCCAGGTACACGTCCATCAGGTTGTACAGATCCTGCTCGTTGGTGGTGGCAACGGGGTAGATGGTCTTGTCGGGGTAGGTCATGGCGTTGAGGAACGTCTGCATGGAGCTCTTGATCAGGTCCACGAACGGCTCCTTGACGGGAAACTTGGCCGATCCGCACAGCACCGAGTGCTCAAGAATATGGAACACGCCGGTGGAATCGGCCGGCGGCGTCTTAAAGCCAATGGCAAAGGCCTTGTTTTCGTCGTCGCACGCCAGGTACAGCAGGCGAGCACCCGAGGCAGTGTGGCGCAGCACGTAAGCGTCCGAGTCGAGCTCGGGCACGGTCTCGCGGCGCTCGACGGCAAAGCCGTGGCAGGTGGTGCCGGGCACCAGCAGCGCGGCGGCAGCGGCACGCGGGTCGGTTGAGGTGGTAGGCATATGCAGTCTCCTTTGACGCCCCAGCGGGGGCGAATCGAGTCGAATCCTCGAGAGTATACCCATATGGGGCCGCGACCCTGCGGCGAACTGTAGACGATGCAGCCGGATTGGGCATAGGTCCCGCGTGCCCGCCGCACGAGCGTGGAAAATTGGACACTCGCCAAACGAGAGTGGATATTCGGACGGACGAGCGAGGATTTCCGGATACCTATCGAACGAGAGTGGATATTTGGACGGAATTTGCCGCAAAAGCCCCAAAACCCGTCCAAATATCCACTCTCGATATCCGACCGTCCGAAAATCCTCGCTCGTCCATCACTCGCGTATCTCTCGTCTCTCATTCGTCTCTAATATGAGAGATGACAGGAAGATGAGAGAAAAATATGAGAGATAACTGAGCAGCAAAGAGACAGACAATCATGGTATTGTCTCAATACCGATTGTTCTACCAGCAAAAATATGTATAAATGAAACAAATGGTAGACATTCCATCTCTATCTATCTCTTATCTCTAAGCCGAGAGATAGAGAGATAAATGAGAGATAATTACGAGAGATAACTGAGAGACGAGGGAAATCTATCCGCGGCATTCTCCGCAGGACCGAGCGAAAGGACGTGCAGATGAACGAAAACGAGCTGACCGGTCTGCTTGAGTCTTTAAGGCGTATGGGCTCGGATGATCTTAACGTCGAAGTGAAGGAGAGCGCCACGACGCTTTCCCGCGACGTGTGGGAAACGGTGAGCGCATTCGCGAACACTGCCGGCGGAATCATCGTGCTCGGAGTGAGTGAGCGCGCAGGTTTTGTCCCGGTTGAGAACTTCGAGACCGAGAAAGTGCTCAACCAATTTGTGTCAGGCATGGGTGATGCGGGCGGTCGAGGAAAGCTGGCCAATCCGCCCAAATACACGATAGAGCGAGTGGAGCTTCAGGGCGTCATCGTTCTCGTCATTACGATTGAGGAGCTCGATCCGTCGAGCAAGCCCTGCTATGTCATAGAGCGGGGCGCCCAGGGCGGCAGCTACAAGCGCATCGATGACAAAGATGTGCCGCTTTCATCGACCGAGGTGCTCGCATTGGCGTCATACGGTCGAGCGACTCCGAGCGATCGCGACGCGGTGGCTGGTGCGGGCGCGGACGATCTCGACGAGACGCTGGTCGACCGTACGATAGATCGGGCTTTCTCGTTGACGCCCCGGGCAATGCGCGGCGCGTCGGACAAACAAACGAAGCTGGAGCGCCTAAATATCCTTGATTCCCAGGGCAATGTCACCAAGGCTGGACTCCTAGTTGTGGGCACCTACCCTCAGCAGTTCTATCCCAAGCTCTTCATTGACGTGGCTGTCCATGCGGGAACTCAGAAGGGCATGGCGGGGTCGCTGAGGTTCATGGACCGCACAATCTGTGAGGGAACGTTGGGCGAGATGATCTCGGATACCGTCGCAGCCGTCGCCAAGAATTTGCGGCGAACCTCGACCGTCCAAGGCATCTCGCGTATCGACTCGCTGGAGATTCCCGAGGAGGTCCTGCGCGAGGCAGTCGCCAACGCGGTTATCCACAGGGAATACGGGGATCGGTTCTGTGGGCAATCGATCGCCGTCGACGTTTTTGACGACCGTATCGAGGTGACGAATCCCGGCGGCCTTTATGGAGGGAAGACTCGCGAGAGCTTGTTTGACGGCAGCTCCCGATGCCGTAACGCGACGCTCGTGAAACTCATGTCGATTGTCCCGCTGCCGGATGGCGCAGGTTCGCCGGCTGAGGGCAATGGCTCGGGCATCCCGATGATGATCGATGCCATGCGCGCGCATGGTCTGGCCGAGCCCCTGTTCTGCCCGGGGTTCGATCGGTTCAAGGTCGTACTTTACCGTTCAAAGATCGAGCCGGTCGATCATGGCGGGGACTTGATTATGACGGCACTCAAGCGCTACGGCGAATTGGGGACGCGCGAACTGGCGGAGCGCACGGGACTCACGGTTTCCCAGGTTAGGGCACGCGTCAATGCGCTCATTGAGCATGGTGAGCTTGAGCCGACGGCGCCGTTGACAAGCCGCAACCGCAAGTATCGACTGTCAGAGCGCGTGGAATAAATGCGTTAGTGGACGAGGCGACCCAATAATCGACCCTCAATTGGCGCCCACTAAGGTAAAGCGGTTGTTGCTCAGTCGACGGTGATGCTAAAGACTCGGCTTACGCCGGCATGGCCCCGAACCCGTCCATCAAGAACAGCCTAAGAACCAGCTTGATGACATATCCCGGTTTGACTTCAGCCGCGTCAAAGACGTGGCGCTCGGCGAGCTCGCTGCAGTATGCATAGATGTCGCGGATAAGGTCCGCGCCCGAAAGCGTAAACATGTAGCTTGCGTCCGAAAGCGCATTGGGTGCGGCGGGCAACTTGGCCATGTGGCAGAACGTTTGCAGGTCGGGCGCCATAACATTCTGGTAGTCGAGGTGCCCGTTGGCATCCTGTGCGGCAAGCTCCAATTGGCGCACAAAATCCAGCGCCGCCGCTAACACAAAGTTCGGCGTAGGCGCATTGACGTCCTGAGTGGTCGCCACAAGCCTGCCCGCCGCCTGCGTGACAAGCCAAGCGACCTCGCGCTGGCAACGCACAGCCTTGCGCGTAACCGGCTTGATGGACGAAGGAGAAACGCTCCCCTTAGGCGGATTCGAAGCAGCCATAAGACCCTCTCATGAACAATCCGGCCCAACAAGCCCGGATGAAACACGTGCTACATCAGTATACAGGGGAGTGGTGTAGCGGGGTACAAGCGCGCCAGCGGCAAACCGAGAGCATCAACGATGCGCCGATCGCGGAATGAGATCTCGTAATAATTGACTTTCGGCCATATTATTGAGGGGCATGACTCGCGTTCGTATGGTTGTAGGTGCTGGCGATGAACGACATTGACCTTGCTGTTCCGTTGATGGATGGGCCAAGCTATGACCGTGCCTGCAGTCTCGTTCCTTCTGAATACGTTGAGGCATGGGAGTGGTTTCTGGGTGAGGAGCAGCGCGGCGGCGTTTGGACCAGCCTTCCGCACCACACCAAGAAAGATAGCCCTCAGTATCAGTATCGTTTGAGAATTGGCTCGGACTTCTTTCCCGTAACGCGGGATTCAGGGATCTTCTGGCCGGGCCAGGATCGGGTGAAGCAAGATCCCAATAAGATCTTTGCGCTTTCGGTCCATAACTCTAAAAAGAGCTTCTACACCGATGTGCCTCCGCTCTATTTGGACGATGGTACGTGGGTCATTAAGTACTCGGTTCAAGCGCCGGGTACCGTTGGTTTTCGAGACCAGAATTACAACCGTAAAATGCTCAACTGCATGGAATGTGGCGTTCCAGTCGGAGTCATATTTGCAACCGAGGTGGGCTATAAGGTGCTCGGCCTTGCGTTTGTTGAGCGGTTCGAGCCCGAAAACGGATGGTTTGTTCTGCACGGTCCTGTTCATAAAGGCGGACCGGACCCTCGTTTTGCGTCCGATATGAGTTATCTGAAGCACATGCCCGTCGATATTGAGTTTGCCGGACAGGGTGCGACCGACGACGAAAAGGTCCGCTATGCGTTAAGGCGCGAGCGATTGGGGCAGCAATGGTTCCGCAAGCAGCTCGTTGCCGCCTATGACGGCCGTTGCGCGGTGTCGGACTGCGGCGTCAGCGAAGCTCTGGAGGCTGCACATATCGAGAATTACTCGGGACCCAAATCGCAGGTTGCCAGCAACGGCATTCTGCTTCGGCGCGACCTTCATTCCCTATTTGATGCTCACCTGATTTCGTTTGAGCCTGTTTGCGGCGAATATCGGCTGTGCGGATCGTACCTGCTGGATAAGACCGACTACGCTTCCTTTGCGGGTGCGACGCTAAGGCAGCCGAATGAGCGTCAGTGGCGACCCAATACGGTGTTTCTTGAGGCCCATCGCATTGAGTTCGATCGCTCGGAAAAGAAGCGTGAAAAGGCGGGGCTTCTGCCGTATTAGCGTATTTGGCTTTGGCATTCTTTGACGATCGTGTTGTTTGATCGGATCGCGTGGCGATGCAATCTCGCGCACGCTCGCCGGTGCATGCTCTTCCTGATTTGTATAGCGAGAGGGGAGCGTGTATGAGCTGGCGAGGCGATGTCGTGATGGGGAAGTACGGAAAACTGCCGTGTGCCCTTATAGGCAACAATATGTTTCCGAGCGTAGAGGTTGATTGCGGGTCGTTTGTCGTTGCCTGCCCTTGCTGCGGCTCGCAAATACCGTGTCTCGACATTCGGTTCATCGATGCGCGCGACAAACTCAGTGACGAAGTGAGGAAACGCACGGGCGTTCATATGCCGGTGTGTCCGGAGAAATGCTCTGTTTGTGGCCTCGATATCGTGTACGACGCCGGCGACGAGGGATAGGTGATGCGGAGGAGCTGGCTGTGAAGGCCTCTCCGTCTCTACAAATAAACCCCCTCGCCGAGTTGCCTGTGGAACTCGGCGTGATGGTCGCGTGCCCAGGTAAAGAGCGCCTGGTCAAAGTCGGTGCGCGTGGCCGGGACGCCAAAGACGTCGGCAACTTCGACGCGCACAAACTCCAGTGCCGGCAGCTTGTTGATGGCAGTGAGGGCAAACGGGGACGAGGGCTCCTCGAACAGATAGCGGCTGCCTTGCAGCGCGTCGCAACTGGTGCACGTGTTGCCGAGCGACGGGGCTTTGGAGGCTCGCGCGCCTACGGGCTTGTAGCCGCAGCGCTTATGAAGGTAGTCGCGGATCTCGCCCGGCACGCAGCCAAGAGCGGGCACGATGGCGAGTGCGTTGGCGTTGGCCGTGTCGATGGCAATGTGCCCGGCTTCGTTGGGCGCGTGCGCGATGGAGATGCTCTCGTCGTTATCGGTTCGATAGGGAATGCCGAAGGCCGCGACCGAGGTCTCTTTGTGACACTTCCAGCACTCGCGCTTGCCCAGTACTAGATATATATACGGCGCTGAGGGGTCGGATCGGTCAACGCCGGGCAGCCACTCGGCAAAGGGCTCGGGGTTGACGCCGCTGGGTACATACCAGATTTTCTTGATCCGGTCCCATTTGGCGCCCAGCGCCTTGGCTTCTTCTTTGTGCGAAAAGGGGACATCGAGCTCGGTGCGCATGGTGGCTCCTTGGTGCTGCAGGTGTAAGTGGCTCAAGGATACCGCAGGGCGCAGACATCGCGGCGTTTTGCTGAGGAGTTGCGGCTTGGATGGGTTCGAGACGCGTTGGCCTCGGCCTCGGTGGCTATTGACGCGGTTTTGTGCATGGGCAGGGTGGTTGCTTGGGCGGTTGGAGCAGCCAGCGGATTTGGCGACATAAAACAAAACAGCCCAGAGGACATAGCCTCTGAGCTGCGAACATTTGGTGGGCGTTAGAAGATTTGAACTTCTGACCTCTTCCGTGTCAGGGAAGCGCTCTCCCCCTGAGCTAAACGCCCGATCAAGGGTGCGCAAGTGCGCAAGGGATAATATAACGGAGCCTGAACTCGGTGGCAAGAACATTTTTAAAAATCGCTTACATTGTGGAATTCGGGGGCTTTGTCATATCCATTTCAAAAGAGCCTGCTGCCGCGATTTGGCTGTCGCATAATGCAAGGCCATTGCGGTATCGAGCTATGGAAAGACGCCTGCGGAATTGTCCTACCGATAAGCGGACAAGCCTCCGGCTGGTGCCTTCGCCATGGTAAGGTAAGCCGAATTGCTTCCAGACTGTTTCGGGGGAGTGGAATGAGCAAAGAGTGTGTCGAGCAGGTCGAAGGCACAGGGGCTGCGGTGCCGATGACCGATATATCGAACATTGATGTGCCCGAGGGCACCGACGAGCTCAGCCGCAGCACCCGCCGTGCATGGCGCAATCGCCTGAACAGCGCTTCGACGCGCAAGATGATCACGGGCGTCTTGGCTACGCTGGTGGGCGGTTCGTTTTGGGGCTTCTCGGGCACCAGCGCGAGCTTTCTGTTCGATACCTACCACGTCGACACCTTGTGGCTTATGAGCGTGCGTCAGATTCTCGCCGGCCTACTCTTTATGGTCGTGGTTGTTACGCGCGACCGCGAGCGTCTGATTAAGCTCTGGACCACACCCGCCGATCGCAAGCAGCTGCTGCTCTTTACCGCCTTTGGCCTGTTGTTCAACCAGTTTTGCTATCTTTCGGCCGTGCGCCTGACGAACGCCGGAACCGCGACGGTGCTCCAGTGCCTGCAGCTCGTTATCATCATGGGCTACACCTGCGCGATCGATCGCCGCATGCCGCGTACTCGCGAAGTCATCGGCATTGGCCTGGCTCTGGGTGGAACCTTTTTAATCGCCACCGGCGGCGACCCCACCAGCCTGAATATCTCGCCGCTTGGCCTGGCAGCAGGTCTTATGTGTGCGGTCAGCGCCGCGTGTATGGCGGTGATTCCCGCCAAAATCCTGCCCGAATACGGCAGCCCCATCGTCACGGGCTCGGCAATGCTCACGGCGGGCGTGGTCTCGTGCGTCTTCGTGCAGCCCTGGGCGCATATGCCGGCGCTCGACGCTGCCGGCATCGAGGCGCTCGCGGTGTTCGTGGTTATCGGCTCGTTTTTTGCTTACATGCTTTATATGCAGGGCGTTAAGGACATCGGCTCGGTGCGTGCGAGTCTCATCGGAACTGTGGAGCCGGTTTCGGCGACCATCACCAGCGCCGTTATGCTGGGGACGGTGTTTTTGCCGACCGACTTTATCGGCTTTGCCATGATCATCGTGATGATGTTCCTCACGGTGTAGCTAGCGCCGCCGCCAAGACAGAAAAGGTGTTGTGCCGCATTTTCGCCAATTGATGTCCGTGTCTGGAGTTTAGCTGTCGATGCTCAAAATGCCATAAACTAGTAACGTTATGGACTTTTTCATTGCGACTCAATTGCGAGGATTTCTTTATGGCTGGTAATCACTTTAAGGGCAGCGATAGCGGCCGTCCTGCAGTTCCGCCGCGTCCGAACGGGGCTGGTAAGGCCGGCACGCCGGGCGGCGCTGGACAGGGCGGTTCCGGTAAGCGCGTGTCCCCGGGCGAGACGGCGATGTTTACCGCTCTGTACGAGCAGTCTCAAAAGGCAAAAAAGACCGGCCGTGCAAGAGGGAATGTCTTTGCGGGCGGTGCAACCTCCGCGTCGCAGCCGAGCGGGGCTCCTTCGGCACCTGCGAACAACGCAGGTGCTGCCAACGCCGCGAATGCCGCTGGCAACGTTAATGCCGGCAAGGCCGCCAACAATACTCCTTCTGCCGGTGGCGCGGGACTTACGGGTAACCTTGGCACGATCTACACCGGCGCCTCCGAGACTGGCACGTTCGCCCGCCTGGATGATAGCGGTGCCGAGTTTGCGGGCTCGGGTTCCAAGGAAGATTATTACGATTTTGGCTTGAACTACGGTAGCGATGCTTCGTCGAGTTCGACCTCTGACGGTCTGGTCCGTCATCGCCATCGCAAGGGCGAGGGCAAGAAGCGTCACGCTGGCGCCATTATTGCCGCTGTAGTCGCGGTGCTTTTCGTTGCGCTTGGCGCAAGCGGCTTTATGCTACTTAACTCGGCAAAGACCGTAAAGAGCGAAGCGAAGGAGGCTGTCGAGATCGTCGGTGGCCTTAAGGACAAGGTCACGTTGGGCGATTTTTCGACGCTGCCTGACGACGCGAAGAAGATCGATGAGCTCTGCGACAGCATGAAGGCGGAGACCTCGAGCCCGCTGTGGACGGCGGCTTCGTTTATCCCGGTGTACGGCAGCGACATCAACGCAGCCCGCACCATGATTGATGCCCTGTCCGATGTCTCGAGCAATGCGCTGGTTCCCATGGCCGATAACCTTTCGCAGGCTACGCCCGGCAAGCTGTTCCAGGACGGCATGATTAACGTGTCCGCGCTGCAGGCGGTCGCCGATTCGCTTTCCAGCAGCTCGAAGGTGTTCAAGAGCGCCAACGAGAAGATCCAGGGCATTGGCGATACTCATATTTCCCAGGTGACCGAGCTGGTCGATAAGGCCAAGGACGGCTTTGCCACCCTCAACGGCGCGGTTGACGCGGCGGAGAAGGTCGCCCCCATCCTTCCCCAGATGCTCGGCGCCAACGGCCAGACGCGCAACTACCTTGTGTACGCCATGAACAACGTCGAGATTCGTGCTTGCGGCGGCTTTGGCGGTTCGCAGGGCCTGATTTCGGTCTCTGACGGCCAGATGTCGATTGGTGAGTTTGTTCCCCGCATTGGACTCAGCGAGGATGAGGCAGTCGAGAGCGTCGACGAAGAGGATGAGGCGCTGTTCGGCAACCACAGTAACCTGTACAACTCGGGCAATACCTATTCGCCTGATTGGCCCCGCAACTCGCAGCGTGTCGCCGCGCTGTGGAAGTCCCAGTATGGGCAGGACGTTGATGGCGTCGTCGGCATCGATCCGGTGTTCTTGCAGTACCTGCTGGGCCTTGTCGGTAATGTCTCGCTGCCTGATGGTACGGTCGTCGACGGTACCAATGCGGCGAAGGTTCTCATGCACGATGTGTATTGGAACTATCCGGTCGAGGAATCGGACGGCATCTTTGCGGCTGTTGCCAGCGCTGCCTTCGACAAGATTCTCGGTGGCATCGGTGACGTCGACGTTACAAAGCTTGTCAGCGCCGTTGAGCGCGGTGCCGAAGAGGGCCGCCTGATCGCGTGGATGAGAAACGATGATGAGCAGAATGCCATCAAAGAGACGGGCATTGACGCTTCGCTGCCCGATCCGGATGACCCGAGTGCCGATCCTGTTGCCGGCGTTTACTTTAACAACCTGAGCTTCTCCAAGCTCGACTGGTACCTGAACGCCGATACGCAGATTGGCCAGGGCATCAAGAACGGTGACGGCACGTGCTCCTATCGCATCACCGTTACCCTGACGAACATCATGACGCAGGAGGAGGCTGGCAAGCTGCCCGACTACGTTGCGGCGAGCGCACCCGATGCCGCGCGTGACGACGAGCGTCTGAATGTCTCGTTGTTTGCCCCGACGGGCGGCAACATTACTGATCTGACCGTCGAGGGCACCCAGTTTGGTCTTGGCGCCGCTACGTGGCATGGAATCCCCTTCTATTCGGGCACCGTTGACCTGCATGCTGGCGAGACGACGACGATCACGTATACGCTGACCACGTCGGCCGAGGCGGGGGACAAGCCGCTTACGCTGCGTCAGACTCCTACATGCCAGGCGGCTCGCGACAGCGCGTCGGCGTAGGGTTTTTCTGGTAGCGCAGATAATCGAGTACCATTTTGGGGCGGACAGGCAATCTGTCCGCCCCTATTTTGTAAGGAGAGCGCATGAAGTACTTTGGCACCGACGGCTTTCGCGGTGAGGCCAACGTTGGGCTGACGGTAGAGCACGCTTATAAGATTGGCCGTTTTGTGGGCTGGTATTACGGCGCCAACCGCGAGCGCAAGGCGCGCGTCATCGTGGGCAAGGACACACGTCGCTCGAGTTATATGTTCGAGGCGGCGCTGGTGAGCGGCCTGGTCGCGAGCGGTGCGGACGCCTATATGCTGCACGTGATCCCCACGCCGGGCGTAGCGCATCAGACCGTGGAAGGCTGCTTCGATTGCGGCATCATGATCAGCGCGAGCCACAACCCGTTTTGCGATAACGGCATTAAGCTCGTCAACAGCGACGGCTTTAAGATGGACGAGGACGTACTGGAGCTCATCGAGGACTATATCGATGGCAAGAGCGAGGTGCCGCTGGCCACGGGCAACCACATCGGCGCCACGGTGGACTACATGCAGGGCCGCAACCGCTACATTGCTTCGCTCATCGCCAGTGCGAACTTTTCGCTGCAGGGCGTCAAGATCGGTATCGACTGCGCCAACGGCTCGGCTTCCTCGGTGGCCAAGCCGGTGTTTGACGCGCTGGGCGCCGACGTGCGCGTGATCAATGCCGCGCCTGATGGTTTTAACATCAACGTCGACTGCGGCTCCACGCATATGGAGCGCCTACAGCGCCACGTGGTGGAGCAGGGCCTGGACGTCGGTTTTGCCTACGATGGCGATGCCGACCGCTGCCTGGCCGTGGATGAGCGCGGTCGCGTGGTAGACGGCGACCAGATCCTGTACGTGTGCGGCGTGTATCTGAACAAGCACGGTCGCCTTTCGGGCGGTACCGTGGTGCCGACGATCGCCAGCAACTTTGGCCTGATCAAGTCGTTGGAGCTTGCCGGTCTGAGCGCCGTGACCAGCGGCGTGGGCGACCGTCACGTGTATGCCAAGATGCGCGAGGGCGGTTACAGCTTGGGCGGCGAGCAGACGGGCCATACGATCTTCGGCGATATCGAGCGCACGGGCGATGGCATTATGACCTCGCTGCGCGTGATGGAAGTGATTCGTGCCGAGCGCGAGACGCTCTCGCAGCTCACGGCTCCGTGCAAGCTGCTGCCGCAGGCGCAGGTGGCCGTGCACGTGGCGGACAAGGACGCCGCGCTCGAGAACATGGGCGTGCAGAACGCCATCGCCGAGGCCGAGGCCGCGCTGGCAGGCGAGGGCCGCGTGCTCGTGCGCAAGAGCGGAACCGAGTCGGTTATCCGCGTGCTGGCCGAGGCGCCCGACCAAGCATCCGCCGATGCCGCCATGAAGCGCATCGCCAACGCGCTCGAGGCTTTATAGCTACGCGGTTTTACCAAACCGCGTAGTCATTGGGGACGTTCTTAAACGACTAGGTGAAAAAAGGGCGCCGCGGATTGGTTCCGCGGCGCCCCCTTTGCGTTGGCGTGTCGGTTATACCTTACAGCTCGTAGAGCGTGGTGAACTTGTCCTGCAGGTAGCTGCAGTAGTAGCGGGCATCGAACGCCATGCCGCAGGCGCCCTTGATGAGTTCCGGCGCGTCTTTGGCGCGGCCCCACTGCCAAATGTGCTCGCCCAGCCAGGCACGGACGGGCGCCAGATCGCCGCTCGTGCAGGCACCGGTAAGGTCGACACCGTCGCGGCACATGGCCGGCACAAACATGGCATCGTAGACACTGCCCAGCGCATACGTGGGGAAGTAGCCAAACGAGCCGCCGCTCCAGTGCGTATCCTGTAGGCAGCCGTGCGTGTCGTCGGGAACGGGAATGCCCAGGTACTCATCCATGAAGCGGTTCCAAAGCGCGGGGATGTCCTTGGCCGTGGCCTCGCCGGCAAACAGCATGCGCTCGATCTCGTAGCGCACCATAACGTGCAGCGGATAGGTGAGCTCATCGGCCTCGGTGCGGATCAACGACGGCTGCGCGATGTTCACGGCGCGGTAGAGCGTGTCCTCGTCTACGTTGCCGTAGACCTCGGGCGCGTGGCGGCGCAGCGCCTCGAGCAGCGGTCCCATAAAGGCACGGCTGCGGCCCACGGTGTTCTCAAAGAAGCGGCTCTGGCTCTCGTGGATGCCCATGGAGGTGCCGCCCTCCAGGCAGGTGCGCGCATAGGCGGGATTGACGCCCAGCTCGTACATGGTGTGCCCCGCCTCGTGGATGATGCTGTAGACGTTGGAGATGCAATCGTCCTCGTAGATGTGTGTCGCGATGCGCGCGTCACCCACGGCAAAGCCCTCGCTAAACGGGTGCTCGGTAAAGGCAAGCGTGGTGTCGTCCAGGTTCAGGCCGACGAGCTTCATCAGGTCGAAGCTCATGGCGCGCTGGGCGGCCTCGGGCACGCGGGCGTGCAAAAAGTCGGCATCGGGCTGCTGGCCGCGCTCGCCGATGGCGTGCACGAGCGGCACGACCGTGGCCTTGACCTCCTCGCAAAACGCGTCGAAGCTCTCGGCAGAAAGGCCGCGCTCGTACTGGTCGAGCCAAACGTCGTATGGGTCGCGCTTGGGGTCCATGAGTTCGGCCTGATGCTTAAGTTGGGCGACGATTCTATCCACATAGGGCTCAAAGCTCGCCCAGTCGTTGGCCGTCTTGGCCTTGTGCCACACGGCGTCGGCCTCGCAGGTGAGCCTGGTCCAGGCTTCGGCCTCCTCGGTGGGAATAACGCTTGCCTCGCGCTGGTCGCGGCCGAGCACGCGGATCTCGTCGAGCAGCTGCGGGTCGTCTACGTGTCCGCCTGCAACCGTCTCGCGCGCTAACGAGCGTACGAGCTCAACGGACTTCTCGCTGGTCAGTAGCTTGTGATGTTCGCCGGCAAGCGTGCCCATGGCGTCGGCACGGGCGGCAGCGCCGTTGGCAGGAGCAATCGTCGCTCCATCGAACTCGGCAATCTTGAGCAGGTACTCGCGAGTCCACAGCTTGCCCTCGAGTTTGCGGAACTTTTTGACGGCCTTGTCGACTTTAGCAGCCTTGACGCCCTTGGCAGCCTTTGCCACGGCGGCCTTGGCCTTCTTATCGAGTTTCTTTCCCATACCGTATCCTTAATCTCGCAGGCCGAGCGCCGCAGGCGGGTGCACGGCCAGTTTGCACAGCTACCTGCCTTGTACCCAGCGCGAACAAAACGGAACGCAGCGATATGCTCGCAGAATGTGTTATCCTATAGCCCAATGCGTTGACGGAGAGGGTTTTGCCCGCCGCGTCGCCGGCAAGAGAGGGAAGGTTATGGGCTGCAAGCCTTCCTACGGTGGCAAGGGCCAAGCGTTCACTCCCGAGCAGCGACCTCAACGGGCGCGCGGCCAGTGGCAGCGAAGCCTCAGTAGGGAAGCCGTGAGCCTCGCGACAAGAGGCGCAGAGTGGGCGCGGCGGGCCAGACATCCGCCGGGTCAAACAAGGTGGTACCGCGGAATTTAACCGTCCTTGGGCAATGCACATGCCCGAGGACGGTTTTTTGTTACCGAACCGGGCCGCGTTTTCGCAACGTCAGACGGCGGCAGCCGCCTCGGCAAGCGGGGAACGCGAGAGACGAAAGGGAAGACATGAGTCTGATTGATGATCTGGTCAAACTCGAGGAAGAGGCCAAGGAGCTCGTCACTAGCGCCGACGACGCCGCCAAGCTCGAGGCTGCGCGCGTTGAGCTGCTCGGTCGCAAAGGCCGTATCACCGGCCTGATGCGCATGATGGGCAAACTCGCCCCCGAGGATCGTCCCATGATGGGCAAACGCGCCAACGAGATGCGCCAGCTGATTGAGGGTATGCTCGACGAGCGCACCACCGAGATGAAGGCTGCCGCCCTCAAGCACGCGCTCGAGCACGAGGCCGTCGACATCACGCTGCCGGGCATCCGTCCGCAGATCGGTCACCAGCACCTGATCAAGCAGATCATCGAGGAGGCCGAGGACATCTTCTGCGGTATCGGCTACACCGTCGAGTCCGGCCCCATGGTCGATACCTCCTACTACAACTTCACCGCGCTCAACGCGCCCATGGATCACCCGAGCCGCTCGGCTCGCGACACGTTCTATGTGGTCGACAACAACCCCGGCAGCGTCGCGCATCCCGAGGCTCACGCCCACGGCGAGTCTGATGTGCTGCTGCGCACCCAGACCTCGGGCGTGCAGATTCACACCATGGAGTCGCAGAAGCCGCCCATTTACATGATCTGCCCGGGCACCGTCTACCGTCCCGACACGGCCGACGCCTGCCACCTGCCGCAGTTCAACCAGATCGAGGGCCTGGTCGTCGACGAGGGTATCACCTTTGGCGATCTTAAGGGCACGCTCGACTACTTTGTTAAGTGCATGTTTGGCGAGGACCGCAAGACGCGCTACCGTCCGCACTTCTTCCCCTTCACCGAGCCTAGCTGCGAGGTGGACGTGAGCTGCCACGTCTGCGGCGGCAAGGGCTGCAACTTCTGCAAGCACAGCGGCTGGATCGAGATCCTGGGCTGCGGCATGGTCGACCCCAACGTCCTGATCAACTGCGGCATCGACCCCGAGAAGTACACCGGCTTCGCCTTTGGCATTGGTGCCGAGCGCGTCGCTGCCCTGCGCTACGACCTGCCCGACCTGCGAACCCTGATGACTGGCGATATGCGCTTCTTGAACCAATTTTAGGCTTGCCCAGGCACCCCATCTTGGCGTTCAAACCGTCGCTCGCGTACCTTTAGTACGCGTCGCTCCTCTTTCACGCCAACCTGGGGCACCTGGACAACCCTAAGGCGAACGTCTTCATTTGATATTCCTCCCTTTGCGGAGATTAAGAACTAGGAGAGCTACATGCGTGTTTCTTACGACTGGCTCAAGACCATGATCGATATTCCGGAGGATCCCAAGACCCTTTCGGACGAATATATCCGTACCGGCACCGAGGTCGAGGCGATCGACACCGTGGGCGAGTCCTTCGACCACGTGGTGACCGCCAAGGTGCTCACCAAGATCCCGCACCCCGATAGCGACCACATGTATGTGTGCTCGGTCGATGTGGGCGACAAGAATCTCGACGCCGACGGCAATCCCGCTCCGCTGCAGATCGTCTGCGGCGCGCAGAACTTCGAGGCCGGCGACCACATCGTCACGGCCATGATTGGCGCCGTGCTTCCCGGCGACGTCAAGATCAAGAAGAGCAAGCTTCGCGGCGTCGTGTCCATGGGCATGAACTGCTCCGCGCGCGAGCTCGGCCTGGGTGGCGACCACTCCGGCATCATGATCCTGCCCGAGGATACGCCCTGCGGCATGCCGTTTGCCGAGTACGTGGGCTCGAGCGACACCGTGCTCGACTGTGAGATCACGCCCAACCGTCCCGACTGCCTGTCCATGATCGGCATGGCCCGCGAGACCGGCGCCATCTTCGACCGCGATTTCCACGTTGAGCTGCCCGCTATCAAGGCGGAGACCGGCCGCGCGACCGACGACGAGCTTTCGGTCGAGATCACCGACGAGGGCCTGTGCGACCGCTACGTCGCCCGCATCGTGCGCAACGTGAAGGTCGGCCCCTCGCCCGACTGGATGGTCAAGCGCCTCAACGCCCTGGGCGTGCGCCCGCACAACAACATCGTCGACATCACCAACTACGTGATGATGCTCACCGGCCAGCCGCTGCACGCCTTTGACCTGGACACCTTTGCCGAGCGCGATGGCCACCGTCGCGTGGTGGTTCGCGCCGCCCAGCAGGACGAGAAGTTCACGACGCTCGACGGCGAGGAGCGCACGCTCGACGCCGGCATGGGCCTCATCACCGACGGCGAGCGTCCCGTGGCGCTGGCCGGCGTAATGGGCGGCATGGATTCCGAGATCGAGGACGACACCGTCGACGTGATGGTCGAGAGCGCCTGCTTCAACGCCGGTCGCACCTCGCACACCAGCCGCGATCTGTCGCTGATCTCCGACGCCTCCATTCGCTTTGAGCGCCAGGTCGACGAGACCGGCTGCGTGGATGTCGCCAACGTTACCTGCGCGCTGATCGAGGAGATCGCCGGCGGCGAGGTTGCTCCCGGCTATGTGGACGTGTTCCCCGCGCCCAAGACCATCGACAGCATTAAGCTGCGCCTGGCCCGCGTGCGTGCCATCTGCGGTGCCGACATCGAGCCCGACTTTATCGAGCGTTCGCTCACCCGCCTGGGCTGCACCGTCGAGCGCGACGGCGAGGACTTTATGGTCACGCCGCCGAGCTTCCGTCCCGACCTGCCGCGTGAGATCGACCTGATCGAGGAGGTCTTGCGCCTATGGGGCATGGGCCGCGTGACGGCGACCATTCCGGCTGCCAAGAACCACATCGGCGGTCTGACCCGCGAGCAGAAGCTCACTCGTAAGGTCGGCGAGATCCTGCGCGCCTGCGGCCTCAACGAGACCACGACTTTTGGCTTTGCCGCCCCGGGCGACCTGGAGAAGATCGGTATGTCCACCGAGGGTCGCGGTTGCCCCGTGGTGCTCATGAACCCGCTGGTAGCCGAGCAGACCGAGATGCGCCGCTCGCTGTTGCCAGGCCTGTTGCAGTCTGTGGCCTACAACGAGGCCCACGGCACGCCCAACGTGCATCTGTACGAGGTCGGCAGCTTGTTCCACGGTCGCGAGAACGCCAGCCTGCCCAAGGAGACCAAGTCCGTGGCGGGCGTGCTCTCGGGCCAGTGGAGCGAGCGGTCTTGGAACATGAAGTACCGCAAGCTGCGTTTCTTCTTTGGCAAGGGCATCGTTGAGGAGCTGCTTGCCCAGCTGCGCATCGAGAAGGTTCGCTTCCGTCCCGTCGAGGGCGAGAGCTATGCCTTCCTGCAGCCGGGTCGTGCGGCTGAGGTTCTGTCCGGCGGCACCGTGCTGGGCTGGGTTGGCGAGATCCACCCCAAGGCGCGCGAGGCCATGGGCATCGACGAGGTCGTCGTTGCCTTTGAGCTCGACTTGGACAAGCTGATCAAGGGCGCCCGCAACCAGGAGAACTACCGCGAGTTCTCGCAGTACCCGGCCGTTGAGCACGACCTTGCTATCGTGGTCGACAACACTGTGACCTGCGAGGATCTTGAGCGCCGTATTACCAGCGCCGGAGGCAAGCTGCTCGAGGGCGTGCGCCTGTTCGACGTCTACCGCGATCCCGTCCGTATCGGTGCGGGCAAGAAGTCCATGGCCTTTGCGCTTACGTATCGCTCCGACGACCACACGCTCACCAGCGAAGAGGTCGAAAAAGCGCACCAGAAGATCGTCACCAAGGTGTGCAAGGGCGTAAACGGCGAGGTCCGCGGCTAGGTCCTGCGCTGGGGTATGGGTCAGCGGTGGCTGCTGCCGAGTCCTACGTGACTGCTGTGCCCGGTATAAGGCACCGTTGAGCCTGCATATATGACACGCGCATTACATAACGGCGTGCTGCTTTGTCGGCAGTGCGCCGTTTTGCTATGATAGCCCGCGGCGTGTTACGAATCTGACATTACGTAACACTGGAAAGGTGATTCAAGCGGCGTTGCAATTCCGTGCGCCGATAACCGGGAGGCGTACATGCACATTCCAGATAATTATCTGTCCCCGCAGACCGATGCCGTTATGGCGGTGGCGATGGTGCCCGTTTGGATCCACTGCATCAAGAAGGTGCGCGCCACGCTCGATCGCGAGCACATGGCGTTCCTGGGCATCTGCGCCGCGTTCTCCTTCCTGCTCATGATGTTCAACGTGCCGCTGCCTGGCGGCACCACAGGCCACGCCGTTGGTGGCGCACTCATCGCGCTGCTGCTGGGCCCCGAGGCCGCGGCTATCGCGGTTTCGGTCGCGCTGGCGCTGCAAGCGCTGCTGTTTGGCGACGGCGGCATCCTGTCCTTTGGCGCTAACTGCTTTAACATGGCCTTCGTGTTGCCGTTTGCCGCAGCCATCGTGTTCCGCGCGCTTAACAGCCGTTTGCACGACAAGAGCTGGGGCACCTCGGTTTCGGCCATCGTAAGCGGCTGGGTCGGCCTGTGCCTGGCGGCCCTGTGCGCAGCAATCGAGTTTGGTATTCAGCCGATGCTTTTCACGAATGCTTCGGGCGCTCCGCTGTACTGCCCCTTCCCGCTGTCCATTGCCATTCCGGCCATGATGATCCCGCATATGTTGGCAGCCGGCGTGGTCGAGGGCGTGGCGACTGCCGCGATCTACGGCTTTATCAAGAAGACGGCGCCGAGCGTTATCGTCGGCCCCGAGGCCGCCGATGGACAGCTTGCTGCCGAGGGCGCTGCTGTCAAGAAGACCTCGCTGGTCCCCACGCTCATCTTGGTTGCCGTGCTTGTCGTGGCCACGCCGCTGGGCCTGCTGGCCACGGGTGACGCCTGGGGTGAGTGGGACGCCGAGGGCGCCGCGACCGCCGTTCAGGAGGTTGGCGACGACAGCCTGCAGGCTTCGGTCGGTCTCGACACCCCGACCTTTGCCGATGCGCTGCCTACGGGTGATTACCTGCAGGCCTATTCCGAGGAGCAGGGTCTCGGCTTTGCCGGTCAGGCTGCCATGTATATCCTGTCCGGCGTGATTGGCGTGGCGGTGCTCACCATCGCATTCCGTCTGATCTCGCTGACGGTCAAGGAAAGCGGTGCTCATGGCGATGGTCGAGCTGCCTAGCTGGCTTGCGGTCGAGCAGCGTTACGAGCCCACGGGCGCTCGTCATCGCGTGATGCAAAAGAACGTCCTGCACCTGGCGAGCCTGCTTGAGCGGGTTCGCCTGGGCGGGGGCGCGCACGAGGGCGGGTCGATGGTCGACCGCGCCCTTTCTTGCGTTTCGGCTCCGGTGCGCCTGGTGGGGATGTTCTTTTGCGTCCTGTGCGTGTGTCTGACGCAGAGCCCGCTGTACATCATGTTGATGGCGGCTATCGCGCTGGTGCTCGTTGCCGTGCGCCCTGTACGCGGGCTGCGCGCGACCTTTGTGCCGGCGTTGGCTGCCGCGGGGTTTGCCGTGGTTCTGGCACTGCCTGCCCTGCTGCTGGGCGCTTCTGCCGCGGGTGCCATGCTCAAAATTGCGCTTAAGACGTTCATTAACGTGTCGCTCGTGCTGGGTGTTTCGTGGACCCTCACGTGGAGCCGCATGTCGGCGGCGCTCAAGATGCTGCATCTACCCGACGAAGTTATCTTTACGTTTGATATGGCGCTCAAGCACATCGAGGTGCTGGGTCGTACGGCGCACGATCTGTGCGAATCGGTCATGCTGCGCAGCGTTGGCCGTGCGCCCGAGGGATTTTCGCGTACCGATTCGATCGCGGGTATCATGGGCATGACCTTTATCAAGGCGATGAAATGCAGCCGCGCGATGGACGAGGCTATGCTTTGCCGCGGCTTTGCCGGTGCGTATCCGGCTCCCGCGCGCGCCAGGTTTGGCTGGCGCGATGCGGCCTATGCGGCCGGCGTGGCGCTGCTGACAGTGTTGTGCGCCGTGCTGTAGGCGCTGCTGGTTCCGACTGGGGATGCAAATGGGGAAGGGCGACGTTTTGGCAAACGATACAAATGACGCGATGGGCGCGAGCGGTGCTGTTGGCGCCGAGGCAACGCCGCTCATCGAGTTTCGCGACGTGGTGTTTTCCTATGCGGGCCATACGGTGGTCGACGGCGTTTCGCTGCGCGTGGACCGTGGTGAACTCGTTGCCCTGCTCGGTCCCAACGGCTGCGGCAAGACGACGATTATGCGTCTTATTAACGGCCTTGAACTCGTGGATGCAGGGGCATACCTGTTTGACGGGCACGTGATCGATGAGGCGTTTCTAAAGGATTCCGCGGCCGCTCAGCGTTTTCATCAGCGCGTAGGTTTTGTGTTTCAGAATGCCGATGCTCAGCTGTTCTGCGCTACGGTGGGCGAGGAAGTTGCTTTTGGTCCCGCGCAGATGGGGCTGCCGGCAGACGAGCTCGAGCGCCGCGTGCGCGATGCCATGGGGCTGTTCCAGGTTGCCGACCTTGCCGACGCCTCTCCCTATCAGCTCTCGGGCGGGCAAAAGAAGCGCGTTGCGCTGGCTGCGGTGGTGTCGATGAACCCGGATATCTTGGTCCTCGACGAGCCTACCAATGGGCTCGACGAGGATTCATGCGACATTGTGGTCAACTTCTTGCTGGCCTACGTCGCGGCGGGTAAGACGGTCTTGATGAGCACACATCACCAGGATTTGGTGCGACGCCTGGGTGCCCGTGCAATCTATATCGATCGATATCACCATGTGATCGAGGCGCCTTCGCCGTCGTATGGAACCGAAAGCGGTGCTACGGACTAGTTGCTGCGTAGAGCGTGCGTAGCCGCCCGCGCGGCTTTGCCGTGATGGTATAGTTATCCAGGTTTTTTATGGGGGTGGCTATGCCAAGCTGGAACATTCATATCGCTCAGACGGAGCGTTTGCTGGAGCGCACCGGTGCGCTTGCCAATAGCGTGCGCGACCGCAATGCCTTTTTGTTTGGCTGCGTGGTTCCGGATATCTTCGTGGGCTATATGGTCCCTGGCATCGCCGATCCCATCCCGTACCGCATTACGCACTTTGCAAAGCCCGAGCCTATCCCTAAGCCTCGTGAGCATGAGTTCTGGGATACCTATGTGGCACCGTTGCTTAAAAGTTCGCCCACCGGTGCGCCAGCCGCGGCCACCTCGATTGTCGATGAGCGCGAGCGACTGAATCGCGTGCACTATCCCCAGCGCTACAGGGATGCCGAGCCGGTTGCCGGTCCCGGCGCCTGTGAGTTCTCGCTTGCATCCGAAGATGTGGCGCAGTCGTTGCTCGATTTGACACTGGGTGTCTGGTCGCATCTGGTGGCCGATACCGTATGGAATACGCGCGTGAATCAGTACCTGGAGGCGCACGGCGGCAAGCCGTGCGAGGAGTTCCGCATTAAAAAGCAAGGCGACTTTGACTGGTTTGGCAAGACGCTCGGCATTGTTTCGATTCCGCGCGCGACCGATCGCCTGTATACTGCGGCGACGCGTTTTGGGCAGTATCCCATCCATAAGGAGTATGTGCTCAAGACCATCGGCGTTATGCACGAGATCGTGCGCGAAAACCCCGGCGAGCCCGACCATCCGCCATACCGCCTGCTGACCGAGAAATTCTTCGACGCAACGTTTACCGAGGTCATCGAGCTGACCGAGGCGGGCTTTGCGGCTCGCGTTGCCGCTTCTGGCGTTCCCGCAGTCCCCCTGATTGCTAGCTGCTAGCCGGCCGGCTTAACGGTGAACAGTTCATCCCAATTGACCAACAGCTCCCGTCGCAGGGCATCTTCGGTGGTACGCTCGGCATCGGAAAGGTTCGCGACTGATCACAAATCGATGAAGCGGCATATGAAGTAGGTCCTAAAAAAGGGCCCGGAAGGCAAAGCCTTCCGGGCCCTTTGCAATGCAAGTGTGCTTGCAAGTGCGATTTAGCGCACCTGAGCGACGTAAGCGACGTTGGTCGAGGAGACCTTGTCCTCGAGCTGGACGCTCATGCGGGGATCGCCGGCGGTGGCGACGGTCAGATCGCCGGCCTCGACGTAGCCGAGCTCCTTAGCGGTCTCGATCGCCTTGACGATCGTGCCGTTGACGGTGCCCTGGGTAATCTCGGCCTGGTGCGGGATAACGCCCCAGTACATAATCATTTGCTGGACGGCCCACTCGTGGCGGGAGAACGCGCAGATCGGCATGTTGGGACGGAAGTGCGAGATCAGGCGAGCGGTACGACCGGTGGTCGTCGGCACGGTGATGCACTTGGCGCCAACGGTGGTAGCCATGTTCACAGCGGACATACCCACAACGTTGTTGACAACGCGGGTGCCGTGAGCATCGGCCGGAACCTCGAGCGGAGCGTGAGCCGGGAGGTACTTCTCGGTCTCGAGAGCAATGCTGGCCTGCATCTTGACGGCCTCGACCGGGTACTTACCGGCAGCGGACTCGCCGGACAGCATAACGGCGTCGGTGCCGTCGTAAATGGCGTTAGCAACGTCGGCAACCTCGGCGCGCGTCGGGCGCGGGTTCTGCTGCATGGAGTCGAGCATCTGCGTAGCGGTGATAACGGGCTTGTAGGCCGCGTTGCACTTGGCGATGATCTCCTTCTGGATGTGCGGAACGAGCTCGGGCTTGATCTCGATGCCCAGGTCGCCACGGGCGACCATGATGCCGTCGGAAGCCTCGAGGATCTCGTCGAAGTTCTCGACGCCCAGGGCGCACTCGATCTTCGGGAAGATCGTCACGTGCTCGCCACCGTTCTCGCGGCAAAGCTCGCGGATGCCGCGGACGGACTCGCCGTCACGGATGAAGGAAGCGGCGATGTAGTCGATGTTCTCGGTCAGGCCAAAGAGGATGTCCTGACGATCGCGCTCGGTGATGGCGGGCAACGAGATGTTGACGTTGGGCATGTTGACGCCCTTGCGCTCGCCGATCAGGCCGTCGTTCTTGACGACGCAGGTCATGTCCTGACCGTCGACGGACTCGACCTCGAGGGCAACCAGGCCGTCGTCGATCAGGATAAGGGAGCCCTTCTCGACCTCGGAGGGCAGAGCCAGGTAGTCGAGGGAGATGTGCTCAGAGGTGCCGTGGAAATCCTCGGACGTGGGCTGAGCGGTGACGACGATCTTATCGCCGGTCTTGACGGCAACCTTCTTGCCATCGACCAGAAGGCCGGTGCGGACCTCGGGGCCCTTGGTGTCGAGTAGGATGCCGACGGGCAGACCGAGCTCCTTGGAAATACGACGGACGCGCTCGATGCGACCGTGGTGCTCGTCGTAGGATCCGTGCGAGAAGTTAAAACGGGCGACGTTCATGCCCGCCTTGATCATCTCGCGGATGGTCTCGTCGCTATCGCAGGCGGGACCCATGGTGCATACAATCTTGGTGCGCTTGTACATTCAGACCTCCATCTGACATCGTCTTGCGCTGATAGATAAACCATAAGAAATAAAACTGAGATGATTATAACGAAATGGCGACCGAATACCCCAAAAAATCGACCGTATGCCGAATTAGAAGTTCATTTTTTGCGGAAAAACGGTATATGCAAAAACTTTACCAACCGTTCTGACCGCTGCTATCTGGGCGATATTTCAGTTTGACGATGTGCCGAAGAAAAAACGTTTTATCAATATTGAGCATCACACGGTCTGCATCGTTGCACTCGAGCCGTGTTTCCAATTGGAATGTTTTGGCTAGACGCGCTGCTTTGGGGTACCATAGCTCCACTATCAACTGCCGCTCAGCACGGCAGCCTTGATGAGCCCTTGCCCTTCTCCTGGGAATTATGATCGGGCATCAATCTGCTGAGTGGCCCGAATCCCAGGAGGGGACTCTATATGCAAAAGGAATACCTGTCCGCCGCGGCGGAGGTGCTCAGCGACCAGGGCGTCGATGAGAACCTCGGCCTGAGCAACGACGAGGCGTCGTCGCGCCTCGCCAAGACAGGCCCTAACAAGCTCGAGGAAGCCGAGAAAACGCCGCTGTGGAAGCGTTTCTTTGAGCAGATGGCCGACCCCATGGTCATCATGTTGATCGTTGCCGCCGTCATCAGCGCGCTCACGGGTATGGTCAAGGGCGAGCCCGACTTTGCCGACGTCGCCATCATCATGTTCGTCGTTATCGTCAACTCGGTACTGGGCGTGGTCCAGGAAGCCAAGAGCGAAGAGGCCCTCGAGGCCCTGCAGGAGATGAGCGCGGCGCAGTCCAAGGTGCTGCGCGACGGCAAGCTCGTGCACCTGCCGAGCGCCGAGCTCGTGCCCGGCGATGTGATCATGCTCGAGGCGGGCGACTCCGTCCCGGCCGACTGCCGCGTGCTCGAGAGCGCCACGATGAAGATCGAAGAGGCTGCACTCACCGGCGAGTCCGTGCCTGTCGAGAAGCATGCCAACGTGATCGAGCTCGCCACCGGCACCGATGACGTGCCGCTCGGCGACCGCAAGAACATGTGCTACATGGGCTCTACCGTGGTGTACGGCCGTGGCCGCGCCGTCGTAGTCGGTACCGGCATGGATACCGAGATGGGCAAGATCGCCGGTGCCCTGGCCGAGGCCAAGGAAGAGCTCACGCCGCTGCAGGTGAAGCTTGCCGAGCTCAGCCGCATCCTCACCATCATGGTTATCGTCATCTGCGTCGTCATCTTTGGCGTCGACATCATCCGCCACGGCGTGGGCAACGTTCTCACCGACCCGACCGCGCTGCTCGACACCTTTATGGTCGCTGTCTCGCTTGCCGTCGCCGCCATCCCCGAGGGCCTGGTTGCCGTCGTGACTATCGTGCTTTCGCTCGGCGTGACCAAAATGGCCAAGCGCCAAGCGATTATCCGTAAGCTTTCCGCCGTCGAGACCCTTGGCTGCACACAGACCATCTGCTCCGACAAGACCGGTACCCTCACCCAGAACAAGATGACCGTCGTCAAGCACGAGCTCGCTGCGCCTAAGGAGAAGTTCCTGGCCGGCATGGCTCTGTGCTCCGACGCCCAGTGGGACGAGGAACTGGGCGAGGCTGTGGGTGAGCCGACCGAGTGTGCGCTCGTCAACGATGCCGGCAAGGCGGGGCTCACTGGCCTGACTGCCGAGCATCCGCGCGTGGGCGAGGCCCCGTTTGACTCGGGCCGCAAGATGATGTCCGTGGTCGTCGAGACCCTGGACGGCGAGTACGAGCAGTACACCAAGGGCGCGCCCGACGTGGTGATCGGCCTGTGCACCCATATCTACGACGGCGATAAGGTCGTCCCCCTAACCGAGGAGCGTCGCGCCGAGCTCGTGGCCGCCAACAAGGCCATGGCCGACGAGGCCCTGCGCGTACTGGCGCTGGCAAGCCGCACCTACACCGAGGTCCCGAGCGACTGCAGCCCCGCTGCGCTCGAGCACGACCTGGTCTTCTGCGGCCTGTCCGGCATGATTGACCCGGTCCGCCCCGAGGTCGCCGACGCCATCCGCGAGGCCCACGATGCCGGTATCCGCACCGTCATGATTACGGGCGACCACATCGACACCGCCGTGGCCATCGCCAAGCAGCTGGGCATCGTCACCGATCGCAGCCAGGCCATCACGGGCGCCGACCTCGACCGCATGAGCGAGGAGGAGCTCGACGCGCACATCGAGGACTACGGCGTGTACGCCCGCGTTCAGCCCGAGCACAAGACCCGCATCGTCGAGGCTTGGAAGTCGCGCGACCAGATCGTGGCCATGACGGGCGATGGCGTCAACGACGCCCCGTCCATCAAACGCGCCGACATCGGCGTGGGCATGGGCATCACCGGTACCGACGTCACCAAGAACGTCGCCGACATGGTACTTGCCGACGACAACTTCGCCACCATCATCGGTGCCTGCGAAGAGGGCCGTCGCATCTACGACAACATCCGCAAGGTCATCCAGTTCCTGCTTTCGGCTAACCTTGCCGAGGTGTTCTCGGTGTTTATCGCCACGCTCATCGGCTTTACCATCTTCCAGCCGGTGCAGCTGCTGTGGGTGAACCTGGTCACCGACTGCTTCCCCGCGCTCGCGCTGGGCATGGAGGATGCCGAGGGCGACATCATGAAGCGCAAGCCGCGCAACGCCAAGGACGGCGTCTTTGCCGGACATATGGGTCTGGACTGCGTGGTCCAGGGTCTGATCATCACCGTGCTGGTGCTGGCGAGCTTCTTTGTGGGCGTGTACTTTGACATGGGCTACATTCACATCGCTGATATGATCGCCGGCAATGCCGACGAGGAAGGCGTGATGATGGCGTTCATCACGCTCAACATGGTCGAGATTTTCCACTGCTTCAATATGCGCAGCCGTCGTGCGTCGCTGTTCACCATGAAGAAGCAGAACAAGTGGCTGTGGGCTTCCGCTGCGCTGGCGCTGGTGCTGACGGTGATCGTGACCGTACAGCCGACGCTTGCCGAGATGTTCTTTGGCCCTGTGACGCTTGAGCTCAAGGGCGTTCTTGCCGCGCTGGGCCTGGCCTTCCTGATCATCCCGCTGATGGAGATCTACAAGGCGATCATGCGCGCGGTCGAGAAGGAGTAAGTTAACCTGTCCGGGCCCGCCCCTGCGTGTTTTCTTCTTCGCTGGTCCTCGCGCTTCGCGCTGCGGGATCGCTCAGAAGAAACCCCTCTCGGCGGTCGGGCCTTCGGACAACCTCTCGGGACCATGAGCTGAGGGAAAGTATGTGAGCTGGTCGGGCTTTGCCCGGCCAGCTCTTTTTGATTTAAAATACCTGCTCAGTTGTGATTTTGGCTGCTGGGAGGCGTTTGTGGCTAAGGCTAAGGCTAAAGCGAAGAAAAAGACGACGGGGGCGCGGGCTAAGCGCGGTCGTCGTCGGAAACTCGCGACCGAAGCGCCCGTGTCTGCCGAGGAGTTGTTGGCGAGCGTACCGGGGCTCGATGCGCTGCAGGATGTCCCGGCGTTTGATGATCTGCCGGTCGATGAAACCCAGCAGACTGCCTTTGATGATTTCTGCGCACATGCCGAGGAGCCCGAGCAGATGCAGCTCGGTGCCGTGGTACGCCTGGATCGCGGGTTTCCGCTGGTGGCCACTGCCGACGACACCTTTCGCGCCGAGCATGCCGTGGGGTTTGCCAAGTCGCGCGGCGAGGACGAGGTCCTGCTGCCTGCCGTGGGCGACCGTGTGGCGGTACGCCGCGCTCCCGGGCACGATATGGGCGTGATTGAGTACGTGCTGCCGCGCCGTACGAGCTTTGAGCGTTGGCGCGGCCGCGCCCGTGGAGAGCGCCAGGTGCTCTGCTCCAACGTGGATAGCGTGCTAATCGTGCAGGCGCTCGGTGCCGGTGAGGTGCTGCTCGACCGCGTGGCGCGCTCGCTGGTGTTGGCGCTCGACTGCGATGCCGAGCCAGTGGTGGTGCTCACCAAAGCTGACCGCTGCGATGCCGAGGAACTCGAGCGCGATTTGGACCGCGTGCGCCGCCTGGTGGGTCCGGACGTGCGCGTAATCGTGACGTCCTCTGCCGAGGGCCGCGGCCTGGACGAGGTCCGTGCCTGCGTGCCTGCCGGGAGCTGTGCCATGATTCTGGGCGAGTCGGGTGCCGGCAAGTCGACGCTGCTCAATGCACTGCTGGGCCACGATACGTTGGCGACCGGCGGTGTGCGTGAACGCGACGACCAGGGCCGTCACACTACCGTCGCGCGCGTGATGGTGGCGCTGCCGGGCGACGCCGGCGTGATCGCCGATGCTCCGGGCCTGCGCAGCCTACCGCTCGTGGGTCACGAGCGAGGTCTGGCGCGCGCTTTCCCCGAGATTGTCGAGGCATCGCGCGCGTGCCGGTTTGGCGATTGCACACATACCCATGAGCCGGGCTGCGCCGTTCGCGAGGCCGAGGACGCCGGGCAGATCGACAGCCTACGGCTGGAAACGTTCCAAAACTTGGCGTCATCCATGCGCGTGAGCGCTCAAATGCTCGATCCCGATGTTCATCTGTAATTGATTTTTCCTATGACAGCCGTCTCCCAACTGTTCAGGAGACGGCTTTTTTGCTGCGGAAAAGCCTCGAAACATGCAGTTTGCTGACGTGCTGACCAAAACCTTGCCACGAGCTTGACGGGCTGGTCAGCTTTTGGTCAGCGATTGGTTTGACATCGAAAACCAAGATTGCGATTGCGCCGCTTTGCACTCTGACCGCCCAGACAATGGTGGTACGGGCATTCGCCCGGCACTGCCATGAGAGGAGCGGCCGTGAACAAGAGCAAGCGCATCGCCATCAGTCTGGTCGCGGGCGTGCTCGCTGCTCTGCTCTGCATGGTTTACGGCTCGTCGATCCGCTCGCAAGCCGAACAGGTCCAGGCTGAGACCTTGGCCAAGTACGGTGGCGATCGCGTCGAGGTATGCGTCGCGGCGCGCGATATCGATGTGGGCGAGACCCTCGATGAGACCAATGTCATAACCCAGGAATGGCTGACAAGCCTGCTGCCGCGTGACGCGGTGACCGAGCTGCGCCAGGTGCGCGGCGACGTGACGACTTCGCGTATTCCCAAAAACGCCGTGATCTGCAATGTCTACACCAAGGCCGAGAGCCACAAGCTCGAGGTGCCTAAGGGCAAGGTCGCCGTTTCGGTGGCGGTCGATGCCGAGCACTCGGTCGGCGGCGCCACGGGCGTGGGCAGCTACGTGGATGTGTATGTGCAAAAAGACGGCGTAACCGATCGGCTGTGCGGCGCGTACGTAATCGATACCAGTGAGGATTCCGGTGCCACGCGCGAGGGCAAGATCGAATGGGTGACGCTGGCGGCTGACCCCGAAGACGTCAAGGAACTGCTGGGAGCTTCGGGCAAGGGAACGGTCAGCTTGACGATTCCCGCCACGGCGCGCGGCAAAAAGAGCGGAGGCGACGAGTGATGAAGGCGATCTGGCTTGCGTGCTGCGCATGCGGCGATTACGGGCTGTTGCAGCGGGAAGTCGAGGGCCGTGATGCGGATGCACAGGTGCTTCGCGTGGGTGACCTGGACGGGCTGATTTCCATGGCGCGGGCGTTTCCGTCGCGCCGCGGGGCTGCCATCATCGCGGCGTCTCTGTTTGATACCGAAGATGTGCGCAAGACTGTTGCGCGCCTGACGGCCGAAGGCCGCGTGAGTCGCGTGGTCGTGTTGATAGAAGCACTCGATCCGTCGGATATCGAGGGGCTGTTTCGCGCAGGGGCGACCGAGGTCATCGCTGCGCACAGTATATGCGGCAACGGGCGCGCGGGCGAGGGAGCGGTTGATTCCGATCGGCACATGACGATTGAGCCCGATGCTTTTGTTGATAGGGAACCCGGGGCGCCTCGCGCTACAAGAGGCCCGCGTGTTGATGATTATGGAAAAGCGGAAGCCGAGCATGGTCGGCGCCCCCGGAACCCCCTTGTATACGATGACGCTGGAGGGCCGGCGCAGCATGCTGGCGACTCCCCGGCTGTAGATATGGGATACGTGCACGGCGTGAATCTGGCGGATGAACTCGACGAAGTTGAGGGCTTTGCCGGGTGCGGCGAGTTGTCGCTGATGCAGCATGAGCAGATTGCGCAGAACGAACCTGCCTCGCAGACCGAACAAGCTGCCATGCCGGCTTGGACGCAGCGTGTGGTTGCGGCGGGGGAGACGGGGACGCTGCCACCGACGCCCGCTTCGCCTCCTCCGATGCCGCCGGCAGACGCTGCCGCTCCGCAGCATCGAGCTCCGGTCATCTGTGCCATTTCGGGTTCGGGCGGTTGCGGCAAGTCGACGATCGTTGCCACCATGGCACACACATCGTCGCTGTTGGGCTTGCGTGCCGCCGTGCTCGACCTGGACCTGATGTTTGGAAACCTTTACGACTTGTTAGGCGTCGATGCTCCGCGCGATATGGCGGCACTTATCGAGCCGTCGGCGGCGGGCGCGCTTGCCGAGCCGGATATCGTGGCCACATCGATGCGCGTGGCGCCGGGCGTTACGCTCTGGGGCCCCGTCGCGGCGCCCGAGCAAGCCGAGCTCATGGCACGTCCGGTGGAGCTACTGCTTGATGTTCTGCGTCGCGAATCCGACGTGGTCTTTATCGATACCTCGGTCTTTTGGGGCGACGCCGTGGCGGCTGCGGTGGCGGCGAGCGACCGTTGCCTGGTCGTTGGCGATGCGGCGGTATCGTCCGCGACATCGGCGTCGCGCGTCATTGAACTGGCAAGTCGAGTAGGTGTGCCGCGCACGCGCATGAGCGCCGTGTTCAACCGGTTCGGTGCGCGCGGGGCAGACGAGGACGTCGCCATGCGCTTTGAGATTGCCTGTGCGTTGAGCTCCAAGATTCGTATCGCCGATGGCGGGCAGGATCTCGCCGCGCTCATGGCGTTTGGGCGCGCTGACGAGGCAGTGGGGCAGACCAGCGCTTTTGCGACCAGCGTGCGCGAGGCCACGCGCGAGATGCTCGTGGAACTGGGGTGCGCCGTCGGCCCTTGGAGCGATATGGTCGCCGACCGTGCAACGCGGACCGAGCGCCCGCGTATCCGCCTTCCCTGGTCGCGCGAGGGTGATCAGCGATGAGCCTGCAAACAAGGATTAAGGCTGCCGGCGCTGCAGCGGCGGCAGCGCCTGTAGATGCGGGGCGTCGCCGCGCGGTGAAACGACGCACCAAGCGCGCCGTGATGGACCGCATGGGTTACGACGAAGTGGCGCGTATCAGCGCCTATATCGACCCGGCACTTGCCCGCTCGGAATTGCGTCCCGCGGTGGAGGCGGCGCTCAATGTTGAGGAGCCGACCGATCTCGCGACGCCCGAGCGCGAGACCATCATCGACGAGATTTTGGATGACGTGGTGGGCCTGGGGCCGTTGCAGCCGCTCATCGAGGACGACACCGTTACCGAGATCATGATCAACGGCTGCCGCTCGGCTTTCTTTGAACGCGGCGGCGTCTTGCACCCCATCGAGCATGCGTTTGAGGATGATGAGCAGATCCGTGTGCTTATCGACCGCATCATCTCGCCACTTGGCCGCCGTATCGACGAGCGCAGCCCCATCGTCAACGCCCGCCTCAAAACGGGCTATCGCGTCAACGCGGTGATTCCGCCTGTGGCGATTGACGGACCGATTCTCACCATCCGAAAGTTCTCGGACCGCATCTGCTCGCTGGACGAGCTTGTGGGGCTGGGGTCGCTGCCGCTTTGGTATGCGCAGCTGCTGTCGTGTGCGGTGTCGCTGCGACAGGACCTGGCGGTTGCGGGAGGCACGGGATCTGGCAAGACCACCCTGCTCAACGCGTTGTCATGCGAGATTTCCACTGGCGAGCGCATCGTGACGATCGAGGACTCTGCCGAGCTCAAGTTTGCGCATCATCCGCACGTGGTGCGCCTAGAGGCGCGCGAGGCTTCAATTGAGGGTGAGGGTGCGGTGACGATTCGCGACCTAGTAACTAATGCCCTGCGCATGCGCCCCGACCGCATCGTGGTGGGCGAGGTGCGCGGTGCCGAGTGCTGCGACATGTTGCAGGCCATGAACACGGGCCACGACGGGTCGCTCACCACACTTCATGCGGGCTCAGAACAGGAGACCGTGGTGCGTCTGACGTTGCTTGCACGTTATGGCATCGATCTGCCGAGCGAGCTCATCGAGGAGCAGATTGCCATGGCGCTCGACGGCATCGTGATGTCCGAGCGCCACGCCGATGGCAGGCGTTTTGTCTCCTCGTATTCGGGGGTGCGTCGCGCCACGTCGGGCGGCGTAGAGCTCGAGCGCTATGTGACTTTCGATGCCGCCGAGCGCACCTGGACGCTTGACCGCGAGCCGCCGTTTATCGCAGAAGGCCTGCGGTCGGGGACGCTCACACAAGAGGAGGTGGACGAATGGAGGTCGCTGTGCCCCTCGTCGTAGGGGGTTTGGCAGGGTTTTCTGTTGCGACGGCGTGCGGGGCGGAACCTCGTGTGCCGCAGGTGCCGCCGGCGGAGCTGGCGCGTCAGGCGCTCGAGACGGTGGCAGAGAAGCTGCCGCGTAAGCTGGTGGAAAACGATCTGCTGAAAAAGATTGCCCGTTCGTGGGCATCGCTGGCTCCGGCGCATCGCCTTGGCCTCGTGATTGAAGATGCTTCGGGGCGTTTGGCGTTTCTGCTGCTATCGAGCGGTGTCTGCTGCGTTTTACTAACGATGGTGTCGTTATCGCCCCTCGGATTTGCCTTGGGACTTGTTGCTCCGATTGCCGTTGGCGCCGCTCGGGATGGCTTTGAGAGCCGGCGCGAGCAACACGATGCAGAAGAGGCCATGCCCGAGGCGTTTACCGCACTTTCCATGTCGCTTGCCTCGGGACATTCGCTGGCCCAGGGCATGCGCTTTGTGGGCGCTCATGCGCAAGAGCCGGTACATACCGAGTTTTTGCGGGTAGCGGCGGCGATCGATTGCGGCATCTCGGCGACCGACGCGCTCGATGACTTGCTCGTGCGCATCGACGCCCCCGGTCTTTCGCTTGTGACCTTGGCGCTTAAGGTGTCACAGCGCACTGGCGCTCCGCTTGCCGACTTACTGTCCGAGGCGTCGAGCATGGTGGGGGAGCGCATTGAGCTCAAGCGCCGCCTGGATGTTAAGACGTCACAGGCGCGTATGTCGGCACACATGGTCGCGGCGATGCCGGCGGGCATGTGCGCGGTGTTGGCGCTGCTTTCGGCAGATTTTCGTCGCGGTCTTGCGACGCCTGCCGGTGCGGGCGCTGTGGTGCTGGGTCTAGCCCTCAACGTCGTTGCCCTGGTGGTTATCCGGCGCATTATGCGGGTGGAGCTATGAGCGCCCTGGTTGCAGTTGTGGCTTGCCTGTGTGCCCTGAGTGTATTTGTCGCGACGGGTTTGGATCGGGCGGATGCGCGCAAGATCGCAGGGGCCTGCAAGCGCGAGGCGGTGCTGGTCGCTGCCGCGGGTCGCTCGGTGGTCGATGCCCTGACCGCGCGAGTGAAGGGCGCGGTTGGAGCGGGCGGCCCGGCGCGAGTTTCGCTCGGCGAAGTGTCCGAGATGATCGATGTTGTGCGCTTGGGTCTTTCGGCCGGTCTTTCGTTTGATGCGGCGCTTGAGATTTTCTGCGCCAACCGTCGGTCAGTGCTGGCTCTTCGCCTTGAGCGGGCCTGCATGGCGTGGCAAGTGGGCGTGGGTACGCGTGAGGACGAGTTGTTGGCCGCCGCGCGCGACCTGGACGTGCGAGCGCTCGAGACCTTTGCCATCACGGTGGGGCAGGCGCTCGCCCTGGGTGCCCCACTTGCCGAGACGCTGGCCGCTCAAAGTCGCGAGATCCGTGCGGCTCATCGCGCCGCGGTCGAGCGCGAGATCGAGCGTGCGCCCGTCAAGCTGCTGATTCCCACCGGCACGCTCATCTTGCCGGCGTTGCTTCTGTCCATATTGGGCCCGCTGCTGGGAGCAGGCGGGATGATGTAGGGAGGAATACATGAACACGATGACTGACGTTGCCGGCAAGGTCCAGGGCTGGGCTTTTTGCCGGGCGATTCGCGCTCGCCAGCATGCCAAGGAGCTGTTGCAGGAGGAGAGCGCGCAGGGTACCACCGAGTACGCCATTTTGGTGGGTGTGCTTGTGGTGATCGCGATTATTGCCATCGTTGCATTTAAAGGCAAGGTCCAAGATCTATGGAACGCTATCAGCGAGGGCATCAACAGCCTGTAGAGGGCGAGCGCCCCATCGGGGTGCTGCTGGTGTTTGCTTGCCTGACCGTGGCGATAGCGGCGGTGCTTTGGGGGCTTAACGCCGCGCGGCAGCAGCGTCCTGGGGCCGCCTTCGATTCGGGCTCAGATTCGGCGGTGGCGTCTCAAAAAGATGAGATGCGAGATGCGGACGATTCGGATGTCGCTGTCACGGCGCAAACTTTTCTGCGGACGCTCGACAAGCGGTCTGGCACTGCGACGGATTCGCCTGAGGACAACGCGATTGCGGTCCGGCTTGCATGGTCCGAGGACCGACCGATGACCGAGGCAGCGGCGGATATGTTACGCGCCTATCGCGAGGTGCCAACGGCCCAGCTTGCCCTGAGCGGCTATCTCGATATTAAGGGCAACGTATGGGGCGCCATCGTGCGCGATGGGCGCGGCTGGGTCGATATGGTGACGGTTGCCGCGGATGCTGGCGATGCTTCGTGTCGTCTGCGCGCCGTGCGCCTGGTCCCGCAAACAATAAGCTCAAAGGAGGGATCGTGAAATGCATGGCGTTCTGCGTGAAGAGTTTGCCCAAGCGACTGTGGAATACGCCATCGTCACGGTGGCGCTGTTATCGATCGTGCTGGCGATTGTGGGACTTTGGCGTGCTGGCACCGATGGACGCTTGGCGGCGCTGGTTGAGCGGGCGGCATCCCATGGCGTTGCCTCGACGTCGGTTATCGACGCCGCTGCGGGTGCTAAGGACATCGCGTTGTATTGATATCGCGCGCGAGGACCGGGCGCAGTCTACGGTCGAGGCCGCTTTTTTGCTGCCGACGTTTCTGACGCTCATCCTTCTCGCATTGCAACCGGTGTGTCTGCTTTATACGCACGCGGTCATGGAGTCTGCCGCCGCCGAGACCGCGCGGCTCATGACCACGACGACGGCGGAGGACGACGATCTTAAGGAGTTCACCCGCCGCCGGCTTGCCGCAGTGCCCAACGTTTCGGTCTTTCATGCCGGCGGGCCGTTGTCGTGGGATATCGAGCTTGGCCGGGCCGGTGCGGGTGGCGTCTCGGCCGTGTCCGTTTCCGGCGAGGTCAAGCCGTTGCCTGTGATCGGTGCGTTTGCGCGGGCTATGGGTGGTACCGCCGAGGGCGGCTACGTTGAGCTCAAGGTCGATGTCTCGTATCAATCGCGTCCCGAATGGCTGGAGGGAGATTATGATTCGTGGATTGCTGCATGGGATTAAGCGTTTCTGGTCTAGATGCGTTTTGACGCGCCGTCCGAGCTGCCATCGCAAGCGAGGCGGCTTTATGGGCCGCGCCGGTATCGACCTGTTTATCGAAGACGGTGCCTACACCACGCTTTCTTCTGCCGTGGTCATCCTAGTGGTGCTCACGTTGTTGTTTTCGTCGACCGCGGCGATATGGAGCATGTCGCGTGCCGGGGATACCCAGGTGGCGGCCGATAGCGGCGCGCTGGCGGGTGCCAACGTAGTGTCGTCCTATCACACGGCTGCCACGGTGGTTGATGCGAGCATCTTGAGTCTGGGGCTGGCGGGGTTTGCCACAATCGGGACGGGCCTGGTCGCCATCCTCATCCCAGGTGCCGAACCAGTTGCCGGCAATATGGTCGACACCGGGATTGAGATCATTAAAACGCGCAACAAGTTTGCCAAAAGCGCATCGGAAGGCTTGCAGAAAATCGAGACGGCTCTGCCGTATCTGATTGCCGCGCGTGCCACGCGGGCGGTGTCGGCGCAGGATACCGATAGTGTGGCCTATACCGGTACGGCGCTTGCCGTGCCCAGGACATCCGAATCGGACTTCGCCGCGCTCAAAGGGTCCGAGATCTCGACCGATATCATTAAAGACACATCAGATGATTTAGAGCGTGCGGCCGAGGAGCTGCGGAAGGCCTCGGAGGAGACGGCGAAGGCAAAGGAGCGCGCCTGGCTTGCGGACTGTGGCGGGTCGGATGAGAGCGCGGTTGGTAGGTACTCATGTATGTGGGAGCGCGCGGGGAGTCTGGCAAAGCTTTCGGATATTGAGAATCCACACTATGCCTCGAGTATCACATGGGAGCCGCAGGTTGCCCTCAACCGAGCGAAGGCCTATTACCATCGGCGCCTAGCGAATGAAAAGTCTCAAGGCTCGAGCACGAAGATGGAGGCCGAGTCCGTCGCGCGGAAAACGTTCTACATCTATGCAATTGAAGAACTCGAACACTCATACATTGAAGACGATGGTGAAAAAATTTCGTCTCAGATCCCATTCCTGCCGCGCACGCCGGGCGAGGTGAAGGGAACCCAGCTCTACACCGATGTCATGTGGCCTACAAGTACCAACGGCGACAAGACGTACCTGCACTATGGGACCGAATGTCCTAACTATAAGAGTGGATCGCCGGGTGGGTTGGCATCCGTTGTCGATTACGACGGACACGATGTATGCGATAAGTGCGAATTCGACGTGGTCACCCTGGGTCGCGCCCTCATGCCGCCGTCGTTCATCGAAAACGGCTTCGAATATCACTTCGACGAGTTCAAAAAGGCCTTGGAGGAATACGTCAAACGTCGGAACAAAGAGCTTGAGCTCATGCGTCAGACCGAGGATGAGGCCGACCGTGCGGGCAATGCGTTTGACCAGGCCATTAAAGCGCTTTCGGGCGAGCGTCCGCGTATCGCTCCGCCCGGTCGCAACGGCGTGGTCGCCTTTGCGGTTTCGGGTGCCATCTCGAGCCCCGACGAGCTCAACTCTTCGTTTAACACGGCAGTCAGGCTTGGCGATCGCGGTGCTATTTCTGCCGCGGTGCTGGCGCCCGATGAGACGACGGCGCAAAACAACGTGCTTTCGCGATTTTTCTCGACATTGAAGGAACGCTCGGGCGGCGTTGCCGGCGTACTCGACGGCGTCATGGATGTTTGGGGACGGCTGCTTGTGGGATACGGAGACATCCAAGGTTCGGCCGACGAACTTATGGACGAGATGATTAAAGACCTAGGAGGGGGCAGCGGCGCGTTGGGCTCCATCGCATCGTGGCTCGGCGATACCGTTTCGGCGTCCGTGGCGGCGTTGGGTCTGGAACCGTGCGACTTGCGCCTGCGAAAGCCGGTGCTGACCGATTCCGCCAACGTCATTAAGAGCCCGGGGTCTGACATTGCGGGTCTCTCTCAAGCACAAGACAAACTGCGAGGTATTCCGTTGGGCGTGACCGATCCCAAGGCGCTTTGCGAGGCGTTGGAATATCAAGTCGAACGCACCATTAGCGGTACGGTGCTCACGCTTGCGGAGATTCCTCTGCCCGGCGGCGGCTCCATCCCACTCACCGTCGATGTCGCCACGCTGGTTGGCGCTCTGGGCGGTGGGTCGTAATGAGTATCCGCATGCGTCTGCGCGAGGAGCGCGCCCAAGCGACGGTGGAGATGGCGGTGGTTACGCCCGTTTTGCTGGTGCTGGCACTCATCGTGTACAACGTCATGATCTTTGCCAGCGCTGTCGCGCGCTTCGACCGCGTGGTACCCGACATCGTGTTGGCGCACGCCGTGGCGTCGGAGGGGGAGGGCGACGAAAGCTCTGCCGATGCCTCGGCGACGGTCCAGACTCAAATTCTGAATGCCATGGAAGGCTATGACTTGCAGATCGAAGTGTCGAGCGAGCAAGGCGCGGAGGCATCGGATGGTGGCCTGCTCTCCCTATCCGGTACGTTTAGGACCTACACCTGCATCATGCACTATGAGCCGTGGCCGACTTCTCTCAGCATCGCTGGCGTTCCGCTGGGGGCGCCGACAACGTTGTCGCACGAGCGCGCGGTGACGGTCGATCCGTGGCGCCCGGGGGTGGTCATGTGACCGCGGTCTCGTCCTACATCGCCTACGCGCGGGCACTCAATAGGCTGGGTTGGACGCCGGCCGAGTTTGTGGTAGCGGAGTCGTTTGTCATGCGCCTGCGCGGCATGCTGGGACGGCGTCCGGTTGCCGCCAACGGCTTGCCGCTCGTCATGGCGTTTCCACGCTGCTCTTCGGTCCATACGTGTTTTATGGCCTATCCCATCGACATCGCCTTCATCAATCGCGACGGCAATATCCTCGCGCGCTACGAAAACGTCCGTCCTTGGCACATGTGTTCCTGTCCCGGTGCCTGGGCGGTATTGGAACGCCCTTCAATCCTCGCTACACCTCCCACCCTCCAACAAGTGCCGGCGTAAGAGATTGACGACGGCGGACTTTCGTCATACGAAATTGGGTAAGATGGAGGAGAAGATGCATGGATGTTGAGATCCATCCGAACGCCAAAAAACACTTGACGGAAAAGCAGGTGCTTGGTGCCTGGTTCGCGGTTACTGAGTGCATTCGCCGCGAGTCGGAGGACGAGCCGCCGAGATGGCTTGCCATTGGATGGCTTCCAGATGGTCAAAGTGTGGAACTTGTTGCGGTCGAACTAATTCGTGGATGGCTCATTATTCATGCCCTGTCTCCGGTTCAGAAGAAATTCTGGCAAGAGATCGAGCGAGCTCGGCAGAGGGGTCGATGATGGGCAAGACGTATACGGCCGCTAATGGTCAGGTTGTAACGGATGAAATGATTGACGCGTGGTGCGAGTCGTACGAGCGCGGAGAGTTTCCGGATGGCGAACACACCGTTGGTGGGATCGTGCGTGGACGGCCCCCGCTCTCAGGTGAGGGGACGGCAACGCTGTCGGTCAAGATTCCTCTGGGAATGAAGGAGGCCATTCGTCGACGGGCGGCTGCCGAGGGGATGACGCCAAGTGAGTTTGCCCGTGCGGCTCTGAGCGAAAAACTTCTTGCTGCCGGCTGATGCCTCTGACGTGCCGATTTATAGAACCGAGGCTGTGCTCAAAAACTTTTTTAAAATTCTCGGTTGACCGGAACGCGTCCTTGGTTATACTAATCAAGCCTTGAAACAAGGCACACCTCAAATGGCTGGGTAGCTCAGTTGGTAGAGCAGAGGACTGAAAATCCTCGTGTCAGGGGTTCGATTCCCTTCCCCGCCACCTTGAATTGACTAGGACCTCTGCAAAGGGGTCCTTTTCTTTTATACAGCCCCCACATGGAATCGAACCCCGTGAGGGCGTGGAGCTGAGTAAACGCGTAAGCGTTTGCCAGCGCAGCTCGCAAGGCGCGTAAGCGCCGCAGCGGTCCGTCCGCGCGGCGCGCGGACGCGATTCCCTTCCCCGCCACCTTGAATTGACTAGGACCTCTGCAAAGGGGTCCTTTTCTTTTATCGAGGGCTCTGCGAAACTGCGTCCCGGAATTTGGCTTCAGAGTGGGATGCGTTTTCCGCTTTGAGGCCGCTTGGGAAAGCGCGACCCGGAATCCGGCGTCAGAATGGGATGTGCTTTCCTTTTGCGGTCTTTGGCGGAAACTGCGTCCCAGATCCCGCGCTCAGAACGGGATGCGCTTTCCGGCGCGTACTTCCGACGTGCGTGCACATCTCGGCGCGCCATCTCGGGCCCGCTCAGACATTCCTCCCGCTTTTGCGCCACTTTACAGACCGTTCGGTCGTCTGTCCGCACGCGCGGGTATACTCAAAACGATACTTTTCCTATGCAATACGATGCAGGCTCGGCCTGCACGATCCGAAGGGGGCAGTGATGGAGAGGATACTCGGCGTTAATCTCTCTGGCTGGTTTATTCCCGAGCCTTGGGTGACCCCGTCGCTATACGCGGCGACCGGTGCATCCAATGCGGCCGAGCTGCAGGAGGCCATGGGCACCGCCGCCTATAACGAGCGCATGCGCCGTCATTACGAGACGTTTGTGAGCGAGGATGATTTCCGTCGCATGGCGCAGATCGGTCTCAACGCCGTGCGCCTGCCGGTGCCTTGGTATGCCTTTGGCTCACAGGAGTCCGATGCCTCCTACATCTCGGTTGTCGATTACATCGACCGCGCGATTGAGTGGGCTGCCAAGTACAACATTCGCGTGCTGCTTGACCTGGCAACTGTGCCCGGTGGCCAGGGCGATTCCAACGATTCGCCCGCCACGCCGGAGGCTGTTGCCGAGTGGCATTCGTCCACTAACGGCCGCCATGTCGCACTCGACGTGCTCGAGCGCTTGGCCGAGCGTTACGGCGAGGCCGAGAGCCTGCTGGGCATTGAGCTGCTGGATACGCCGCAGATGAGTGTCCGCAAGAGTCTCTTTGCCATGACGGATGGCATTCCGACTCACTACCTGCGCAATTTCTATCGCGATGCCTACGAGCTCGTCCGTTCGTATATGCCCGAGGATAAGATCGTCGTCTTTTCGTCTTCGGGGCATCCCAGCGAGTGGAAGCATTTTATGCGCGGCGCCAAGTACAAGAACGTCTACATGGACCTTCACCTGTACCATTACCGCGACGAGTATGCGCTCGATATCACGAGCCCCCGCGGGCTGACGACGGCGATTTCCCGTAACAAGCGCGAGCTTAAAGAAGCGATTTCGACTGGGTTCCCCGTGCTGGTGGGCGAATGGTCGGGCGCGGCGATTTTTGCCAACTCGTCGGTTACGCCCGAAGGCCGCAATGCCTACGAGCGCGTGTTTATCGCCAATCAGCTGGCTTCGTTTGCGCCGGCTGCCGGTTGGTTCTTCCAAACGTGGAAGACCGAGAAGCGCATTGCAGCATGGGACGCCCGCGCGGCGCTCGGTACGCTCGAGCGCGGCATGATTGAATAGGTTGATATGACGCAAAACAGCGCCCATACGGGCAAACTCTATGTGGTCGGCACGCCCATCGGCAACCTGGGCGACCTGTCCCCGCGCGTTGGCGAAGCCTTTGCCGCTGCCGATGTCATCTGCTGCGAAGACACGCGTGTGACGTCAAAGCTGCTGATGCACCTGGGCATTTCCAAGCCGCTTGTCCGTTGCGACGAGAATGTGATCGCCAACCGCGCCGCCGGCCTGGTCGACCGTCTGCTGGCGGGGGAGACCCTCGCCTTTGCCTCGGACGCCGGCATGCCGAGCGTGTCCGATCCCGGCCAGGCGCTGGTCGAGGCGGCGCGTGAGGCCGATGTGCCCGTCGAAGTTATTCCCGGGCCCTCTGCTTGCGTCACGGCGCTCGTTTCGTCCGGCATTCCCTGCGAGCATTTTTTCTTCGAGGGCTTTTTGGGCCGAAAGCACGGCGACCGCGTGCGCCGTTTACAGCGCCTTGCCGTGGTGCCCGGCGCACTCATCTTCTACGAGTCTCCACATCGCATCGTGGCGACGCTCGAGGCCGTGGCGGAGGTCTTTCCCCAGCGTGAGGTTGCCGTCTGCCGCGAACTCACCAAGCTGCACGAGGAGGTCTTGCGCGGGCCCGCTGCTCAGCTTGCCGAGGAGCTGCGTGCTCGCGGCGAGGTAAAGGGCGAGATTGCGCTGGTCATCGCGCCGCCGAGCGAGGATGAGGAGGCCGGTATCGTGCCGGTTGGCGCCGCGGCAGCGGATCCCGACGAGGCCCTGCGCGAGGATATCCGCGCCGCGCTCGAGGAGGGGGAGCCCGCCTCTGCGGTGGCCAAGCGCCTGTCTCAGAAGTATTCGCGCCGCAAGCGCGATGTCTATGCCATGGTGCTCGATATGCAATAGATGGAGGATATCCAGCCCTTGCGCTAGAATCATCCCCTGTATGCAACGTTTTTCTGGAGGACAAACCCCATGGATCAAAGCAAGCCTTCGTTCTTTATCACGACGCCCATCTACTACGTCAACGCCGATCCGCACCTGGGCACGGCTTATTCCACCATCATCGCCGACGTTCAGGCCCGTTATCGTCGCTCCGCCGGCTATAACGTCAAGTTCCTGACCGGCATGGACGAGCACGGCGAGAAGGTCGCCGAGGCCGCAGCCAAGCACAACATGACGCCGCAGGAGTGGACCGACAGGCAGGCTCCGCACTTCAAGGAGCTTTGGAGCAAGCTCGAGATCTCCAACGACGACTTCATCCGCACCACCGAGCCGCGCCAGCATCATGCCGTGCAGTACCTGTGGGAGCGCATGAAGGAGTCCGGCTACCTGTATAAGGGCAGCTACGACGGTTGGTATTGCGTGCCTGACGAGACCTACTTCACCGATACGCAGGTCCAGAAGGGCGACGAGGAGTACGGCAGCGTCGGCCAGCACCTGTGCCCCGACTGCCACCGTCCGCTTGAGCGCGTGCAGGAGGAGTCCTACTTCTTTAAGCTTTCCGCTTTCCAGGACAAGCTGCTCAAGCTTTACGACGAGCACCCCGACTTTGTCGAGCCTGCGTTCCGCATGAACGAGGTACGTAGCTTTGTCGAGGGCGGCCTTAATGACCTTTCCGTGAGCCGTACGAGCTTTGACTGGGGCATTCAGGTCCCGTTTGACGAGGGTCACGTGACCTACGTGTGGTTCGATGCGCTGCTCAACTATATGACGGCCGTCGGCTACGGTGTCGACACCGACGAGGCGCGTGCCGAGCTGGCCTATCGCTGGCCCGCGCAGTTCCACATCGTGGGCAAGGACATCATCCGCTTCCACTGCGTCATTTGGCCCGCCATGCTCATGGCCATCGGCGAGGCCCTGCCCGAGCACGTCTTTGCCCACGGCTTCCTGACCGTGCGCAATGCCGAGACCGGCAAGGCCGAGAAGATGTCCAAGAGCCGCGGCAACGCCATCGCTCCGCAGGACGTTATCGACATGTTGGGCGTCGAGGGCTATCGCTACTACTTTATGACCGACGTCGTCCCCGGCACCGACGGTGCCATCAGCTTCGATCGCATGGAGCAGGTCTACAACGCCGACCTGGCCAACAGCTGGGGCAACCTTATCTCGCGTTCGCTCAACATGAGCGGCAAGTACTTTGATGGTTGCGCGCCCGCCAAGCCCGCATCGTTCGATGCGTTCGACAACCCGCTGGCAAAGATCGCCGATGGCCTGGTCGAGCGCTACATGGCCAAGATGGACGTGCTCGATTACGGCGGAGCCAAGGACGAGGTCATGGAGCTCATCCATGCCGCCAACCACTACATCGAGGACTCCGAGCCTTGGGCACTTGCCAAGGACGAGGCCAAGGCTGACGAGCTGGCGTTTGTGATCTACAACCTGCTCGAGGCCATCCGCATTGCCGCTCACCTGCTGATGCCGCTCATGCCCCAGACTTCTGCCGAGGCTCTGCGCCGCCTGTCCTGCGAGGACGAGGCCGCGAGCGACGACCTCAAGGGCATTTGCGCTTGGGGCCTGCTTGCTGGTGGTCAGCTCGTCGAGAAGGGCGATCCGCTGTTCCCGCGTCTGGGCTAAGACGCCGCGCGCCATATCGGCAATTTGCTGTTTAGATGTAAGGGCATGGCCGCAACGGTCCATGCCCTTTTGCTTTACGATGCAGCCACCATGTTAAGGAGGCAACCATGACAACTTCGCCTTTGGCAAACCCCACGGCAACCAGGGAGCTGCTGGAGGAGTTTGGCCTTGCGACCAAGCATCGCTTGGGCCAGAACTTCCTAATTGACAACCATGTGATCGAGCGTATTTGCGAGCTTGCCGAGCTTGCGGGCGATGAGCGCGTGCTCGAGGTTGGCCCAGGTGTTGGCACGCTCGCGCTTGCGCTGCTGCAGGAGGCATCGTGCGTCACGTCGATCGAGGCCGATCCCGAGCTCGAGCCGGTGCTCGATGCCCATGCCGCTGACTATGCCAACTTCCGTTTTATCATGGGCGACGCGCTCAAGGTGGGCCCGGAGCAGATTGAGCAGGCTGCGGGCGGTGAGCCGACGGTGTTTGTCGCGAACCTGCCCTATAACGTGGCGGCGACGATCATTTTGCAATTTTTCCAGACGATGCCGGCGCTCAAGCGTGCCGTCGTCATGGTGCAAAAGGAGGTTGCCGATCGCATTGCCGCAGTGTCGGGCAACAAGACCTATGGCGGCTATACGGCAAAGCTCGGCCTGTATGCGCAGGTGACGGGCCGCTTTGAGGTGCCGCCGCGCTGCTTTATGCCGGCGCCGCACGTGGACTCGGCCGTCGTGCGTATCGACCGTGTTGACGGTGTGGTGCCCGAAGGACTCGATCGCGAATTTGTGGCCCGCGTGATTGATGCTGCATTTGCCCAGCGTCGCAAGACCATCCGCAATTCCATGAGCGCCAACGGCTTTGCCAAAGACGTGCTCGATGCCGCCTTTGAGGCTTGCGGTATCGCACCCACCACGCGCGCCGAGACGCTTGACGTTGCCGACTTTGTCCGTCTGGCCCAGGAGCTAATCCATGATGCCTAATGCCGAACGTGTGACGTTTACCAAGAAAAAGAAGACGGTTGCTTGTCCCGTGCCCTTGGCACCGCTTGCCGACACGCATGCGCATCTACTTTCGTTCTGGGGCAAGGATGTGCCTGAGACGCTCGTGCGTGCCAAGGCGGCAGGCGTCGACCTGTTGGTGACGATGCTCGACCCCATCGCTGACAAACGCAGCGTGACGGACTATAGCGACTGGCTCGTGCGCGAAATTCTGCCGATGCAGGATATCCCGCAGATCAAGTATCTTGCCGGCGTGCATCCGTATGGCGCACCGGACTATACCGACGACGTTCACGCACAGGTCGTTGCCGCGCTCGATGATTCCTTATGCGCCGGTATTGGCGAAATCGGCCTGGACTACCACATGGACTATGACGACGATATCGCGCCGGCACCCCATAACGTGCAGATTGACTGCATGGCGCGTCAGCTCGAGCTTGCCGTGTGCCGTAACGTGCCGGTGGAGCTGCATCTGCGCCACGAGGACACGGACCATGAGCGCACCTCGCACGTTGATGCGTACAACGTGCTTCGTGAGGTGGGCGTGCCCCAGGCCGGTTGTGTGCTGCACTGCTTTGGCGAGGACCGCGCCACGATGGAGCGCTTTGTGGAGCTGGGCTGCTATATCGCCTATGGTGGTGCGGCCACCTTTAAGCGCAACGACGACGTGCGCGAGGCATTTGCGGCAACCCCACTCGATCGAATTTTGTTCGAGACGGATTGCCCGTATATGGCTCCGGAGCCCATCCGCGGTCTTGAATGCGAGCCCGCAATGATCTCCATTACGGCAAACGCGCTGGTTAACGACCGTGTCGATCGCACTGGTGAGGACGCCGAAACAATCGCGCAAGCCGCTTGGGAGAATGCCTGCAAACTTTTTCAAAAATAGTTCTTGCGTTCGTGGTGGCGCTCCGTTATTCTAATTCCTGCACGCGGGCGTGGCGGAATTGGCAGACGCGTACGGTTCAGGTCCGTATGGGGGCAACCCCATGAAGGTTCAAGTCCTTTCGCCCGCACCATTGATTGAAAGAGCTCCCAGCAATGGGAGCTTTTTTGTTATGGGCCGTTTTGGCAGATTTGACATATCGATTTCGCGCGGTAGATGTCCCTGTGGTCAAAAAGTGGCAAATATGAGTACTGACATGAAAATAGAGACATTTCATGAAGCTATTTTTGCTCATTTTGCGCAACAGATGTACGCTAATTTGGCTCAACCTTGAGACAAAATGAAGTAATTTCGATAGACCTCGGGTTCAACGAGGCGATTTTGACCCAAATACGCTGTTACTAAACTGGTAACAGTACTCATATTTGGCCTTTTTTGACCACGGGTCCTCTTGTTGGTGTCACACAGCTGCTTCGTGCGGGTATCCTAATGCCAACGTGTGCCTATCAGAGGAGAGACCATGCTGTTGTCCGGTATCATCGCTGCCCTTACCAGCCTTTTGATTCCCATCATCATTCTGTTGCTGCTGCTTCCCAACGCCTGCTACGTCGTTGAACAGCAGCATGCCGTGATCATCGAGCGTCTGGGCAAGTTTAACCGCATCGTCAACGCGGGCTTCCACATGAAGGTGCCCGTGATCGACCGCAAGGCCGCCACGGTGAGTCTGCGAACCATGAAAAACGGTTTTGGCATCGACGTTAAGACCCAGGACAACGTGACCATCGGCCTTGAGGTCTCTGCTCAGTACCACGTGAGCTATGACATGGGCGCCGGCCCGGCAGATTCGGGCATCTACAAGAGCTACTATATGCTGCAGGAGCCCGTCGACCAGATGCGTGACTTCATCACCGACGCCCTGCGCTCTTCGATTCCCGTCTACACACTCGATGAGGTCTTTGCCAAGAAGGACGACATCGCCAAGGATGTCAACGCTACCGTTTCCGAGCAGATGGCCGCCTACGGCTTCACCCTCGTGTCGACGCTCATCACCAAAATCGCACTGCCGACCGAGGTTGAGAACTCCATGAACGACATCAACGCCGCCCAGCGCAAGCGCGCTGCGGCACAGGAGCTCGCTGAGGCAGACCGCATCAAGCGCGTCACCGAGGCGACCGCCGAGGCTGAGGCTATGGAAAAGGCGGGCGAGGGCATCGCCAACCAGCGCAAGGCCATCGCGCTGGGTATCAAAGATTCGCTCGAGATCATCCAGGAGACGGGTGTCGGCAATGACGAGGCCAACCAACTGTTCATGTTTACGCAGTGGTCCGAGATGATGACGGAGTTCGCTCGCACGGGTAAAACCTCGACGGTCGTGCTGCCGAGCGACTTTTCGCAGTCGGCCTCGATGTTCGAGCAGATGCTGGCCGCCGGCAAAGTTCAAAACGATTCGAAGGAGTAGACGCGCGTGAAATACACCGTCGTTTGCGTCGGTAAGCTCAAGGAGCGCTTTTGGAAGGACGCGTGCGCTGAGTACGCCAAGCGCCTAGGTGCCTATGCCAAGGTTGATATCCGCGAGGTGGCCGATATCGACCCGGCTAAGGCGGGCGGCGTGGATGCCGCGCGCGACAAGGAGGGGGCGGCGATTCTTGCTGCCTTGCCGTCTCGAGCGCATGTGATCCTGCTGGCCATTGAGGGCAAAGAGCGCTCGAGCGAGGAGTTTTCGGCGCGGCTCGATGATCTTATGCTGCGTGGTAACAGCGACATCGCCTTTGTGATTGGCGGATCGGACGGCGTGAGCGATGACGTGCGCGCCCGCGCCGACGAGATGCTCAGCTTTGGACGCATTACCTTGCCGCATAACCTGGCGCGCGTGGTGCTGCTGGAGCAAATCTACCGCGCCTGCAAGATCAGTCGTGGCGAGCCGTATCACAAATAGGTCGGCAATACGAAACAATGGCGTGGGACAATACCTTTCGTTTTGAGGAATGTGTCTGGAAGGACTATGAGATATGAAGATTGGATTTGTCGGTTTTGGCAATATGGCGAGCGCTATGGCCGATGGCTGGATCGCTGCCGGTGTAGCTGTGAGCGACATGTGCGCCTGCGCGGGTCGCTACGACGCACTGGTTGAGCGCTGCGAGGCGCGCGGCATGGTCGCCTGTCACGATGCCGCCGAGGTTGTCGCCGCATCCGATATCGTGGTCGCTGCGGTCAAACCGTACATGATCGAGAAGGTATTCGCCCCGCTCAAGGACATTCTTGCCGACAAGGTCGTTCTGTCGGTTGCCTGGACTTGGGACAGTGCCAAGTGGGAGCAGGTCCTGCCGGGCGTCGCGCACATCTCGACGGTGCCCAACACACCGGTTTCGGTGGGCGAGGGCGTCATCGCCTGCGAGAAGGCTTCCACGCTTAGTGATGAGCAGAGCGCAGTGGTGCTTGATCTGCTTGGCAAGCTCGGTGCGGTGGTCGAGCTCGATACGAGCCTGCTGTTTGTGGGCGGCACGGTGGGTGGTTGCGCTCCGGCATTTGTCGCCATGGCAATCGAGGCCCTGGGCGATGCAGCGGTCAAGCACGGTATCCCGCGTGCCGATGCCTATCGCATTGTGAGCCAGATGGTGCTGGGTACGGCAAAGCTGCAGCTTGCAACTGGCCAGCATCCTGCGGCGATGAAGGATGCCGTATGCTCGCCCGGTGGTGCCACCATCAAGGGCGTCGTTGCGCTCGAGGACGCCGGCATGCGCAGTGCCCTGGTCAAGGCAATCGACGCAACTCTCCAGTAAAACCTGCCATTTAGGGACAGGTTTATTTTGGCAGGTTTTTCCTGCGGTTTTGTCGTATGTGCGAAAAGCGCCCCGCAACTGGCTCAATTCCAGTTGCGGGGCGCTTGCGTTTGCCCAGATAAAACCGACCAAAATAAACCTGTCCCTTTTTGGCAGGTTAGTCCCAGAAGCTGTCTTCCTCATCCTCGGACTTGGGTCCGCGGTCGACGTACATCTTATGGGTACGCTTCTCCATTACAAAGGCAAGAATCGCAAATAACAGGATGCCGCCGGCGAAAAGGATGGCAAAACCGGTGCGGGTGCCAAACAAAAAGGAAAAAACTGCGTCCATTGGGTGCCTTCTTGCGTAGTTGAGTTGGGTCGTAAACGCTCATAAGTATATACTTGCCCATACATGTACAAGGTTGCAACCTAAATGGAATGTATATCGCCGGAGGATCTAATGCTTGATATCAAGTTTGTTCGCGAGAACCCCGATGCCATCGATGTCGCCATGGCTAACCGCCAGACGTCTTGGGATCGCGAGAAGTTCTTTGAGCTCGACGACGAGCGTCGTGCCGTCATCACCGAGGTCGAGGAGCTCCAGGCTACGCGCAACGCCGAGTCCAAGAAGATCGGCGCCCTGATGAAGGAGGGCAAGAAGGACGAGGCCGAGGCCGCCAAGGAGGCCGTACGCGCCGTCAACGAGAAGATTGACGGCCTGGCCGAGCGCCGCACCGCTCTCGAGCAGGAGCAGTACGACTTCATGGCTCACCTGCCCAACATTCCTTGCGAGGCCACGCCGTACGGCAAGGACGAGGACGAGAACATTGAGCGCCGTCGTTGGGGCACCCCGCGCGAGTTCGACTTCGACTTTAAGCCGCACTGGGATCTGGGCACCGATCTGGACATCCTCGACTTCGAGCGTGGCAATAAGCTCTCCGGCAGCCGCTTTACCGTTCTCGGTGGCGCCGGCGCCCGCCTTGAGCGCGCCCTCATCAACTTCTTCCTCGATACGCACACCAGCCGTGGCTTTAAGGAGTGGTGGCCGCCTATCGTCGTCAAGCGTCAGACTATGTTCGGCACGGGTCAGCTGCCCAAGTTTGAGGACGACGCCTATCACGTCTCGGGCGACAACTTCCTGATCCCCACCGCCGAGGTCGTGCTCACCAACCTGCACGCCGGCGAGGTCCTCGATGCCGACACCCTGCCGCGCCGCTACACCGCCTTCACCCCCTGCTTCCGTGAGGAGGCCGGTTCCGCCGGTCGCGACACCCGCGGCATCATCCGTCAGCACGAGTTCGACAAGGTCGAGATGGTCAAGTTCGCTAAGCCGGAGGAGTCCGACGAGGAGCTCGAGAGCATGACCGCCGAGGCCGAGTACCTGCTGCAGCAGCTGGGCCTTCCGTATCGCGTGATTAGCCTGTGCACCGGCGACCTGGGCTTCTCTGCCCGTCAGACCTACGACGTCGAGGTCTGGCTGCCGAGCTACAACGCCTACAAGGAGATCAGCTCCTGCTCCAACTGCGGTGACTTCCAGGCTCGCCGCGCCAACATCAAGTATCGCGACCCCGAGAACTTCAAGGGTTCGCGCTACCTGCACACTCTCAACGGTTCCGGCCTGCCGGCCGGCCGCACCATGGCCGCCATTCTGGAGAATTACCAGAACGCCGACGGCACCATCACGATCCCCGAGGTTCTGCGTCCTTACATGGGCGGTCTCGAGAAGATTGAGCCGGTCGCGTAAGCTAGCTGCATAGGCGATTTGCGAGGGCGCTCCTTTTAGGGGCGCCCTTTTTGTGTACGGCTATACCATGCCGTGCGGACAGCTCGATAGAAAACACACGAACAAACGTTCTGTATACAGCCATTTACCTGCTATGCTTTTGCTAAATAAGAGCGAGAGAAAGGGGACGCGATGGAGCTGTTTGATGATCGGGTGGTTTTGTTTGAGAGCGATGAGGGCGGGGAGCACCTGCTGGTAACGTGCGAGCCGTCGGGTATGGGTGGCTTGGTGGTTCGGCAGACGAGTGAGGGGCCATTGACGCAATGGTGCTATGAGGAGTCGCCGCATGTGGTCGAGACGTTTGTGGCGCATGAGGCGCTTGTTGTCCTTGAGCACTTCTATGGTGTTGGAACTTCTAATCAGGTGGCCCGAATGCTGAGCATCTCGTTTGCCGACTACGACTGTGCCCAACGGGTGCGGTCGCTTCTGGGGGAGCTTGGCGCCGGGTTCGATGTGATCGAAAAGCCAATCGATCGCACGAAAAGCGCTGATGCTCGTGGCGCAGCGTAACAAATTGTGGCTCGCGCGAAAAAAAGTTTGAGATTTTGCTTGACTCTAACGAACTAAAGTGGTTTTATATGTCTTGCGCTGCGGCGTTACCTCAGCTGGATAGAGGGTCTGACTACGAATCAGAACGTCATAGGTTCGAATCCTATACGCCGCACCAATTGAAATCGAAAGCCTCCGGCAACGGGGGCTTTTCTTTTACGCCGGCACCGCATGGATTCGAATCTCGGTCGAGGCGCGGGCGTAAAGAAAACGCGGAGCGTTTTTAGCCCGCGGGCGAGCGCGCCGGCAGGCGGGCGAAGCCGGTGCGGATCCGCGAAGCGGATGCGCGGAATCCTATACGCCGCACCAATCGAACTTAAAGCCTCCGGCAACGGGGGCTTTTCTTTTAGGCGGACGCCGCATGGATTCGAACCTCGGTCGAGGCGCGGGCGTCTCAATCATCACTTCGTAAAATTTTTCCAAATTGTCGCTTGACCCATCGAGGGGTCACGTGCATAATAATCCGTGCGTTGCGGCGTTACCTCAGCTGGATAGAGGGTCTGACTACGAATCAGAACGTCATAGGTTCGAATCCTATACGCCGCACCAACTGAGTTTTAAACCTCCGGAAACGGGGGCTTTTCCTTTACGGGGGCATTGCGGAGATTCGAACCTCGCTCGAGGCGCGAGCGTCAAGAAAACGCGGAGCGTTTTTAGCGAGCGGGCGAGTCCGCCGGCAGGCGGGCGAAGCCGGTGCGGATCCGCGCAGCGGATGCGCGGAATCCTATACGCCGCACCAATTGAATTTTAAAGCCTCCGGTAACGGAGGCTTTTCTTATATCGCGATGCGTCGAAGATCGCATCAAGTGGTCAAAATGAGTAAAAATCAAATTCAATAACTTTTTTTGAAAAACGCTTGACCTTTATTCAGCCCATGTGCATAATAATCAACAAGTCGCGGCGTTACCTCAGCTGGATAGAGGGTCTGACTACGAATCAGAACGTCATAGGTTCGAATCCTATACGCCGCACCATTTGAGATTGAAGCTCCCGGCAACGGGGGCTTTTCTTTTACGTAAGCACCGCATGGATTCGAACCTCGGTCGAGGCGCGGGCGTAAAGAAAACGCGGAGCGTTTTTAGCCCGCGGGCGAGTCCGCCGGCAGGCGGGCGAAGCCGGTGCGGATCCGCGCAGCGGATGCGCGGAATCCTATACGCCGCACCATTTGAGATTGAAGCTCCCGGCAACGGGGGCTTTTCTTTTACGCCAGCTTGAGTGCTTTCGTCCAAAGGGACGATTTCCTGTCGACTCGTGTAAGATTCCGAGTAGGTGTCGCGGCCCATCCGCGACCACTCCTTCTCTCAACGACCGATCAGGGTGATATTTCGTGGCAGAGCGTCCGACATACAGGCTCAGGTTTCTCGATCCCAAAAAGCGCTTTCCGGCGATGCCCGAGCAGCCTGCGGGGCGCTCATATGGCGTGGTCTGGAAACTCTTTGGCGAGGACCAGCATGAATCTTGTTATGTCGTCGAATTCGTTGGCAAAAGTCATGTGTCGCTTTTGGGCTACGTAAGCGTTTCGGGTGAGGTGTACAAGGTGGACCGCCCCGTCTGCGAGGCTCCGCTGTCCAACGATCCCGACATGGAACTGGTTCTTGACGAGTCGGATTCCAGTATTGGTGAGATTGTGGTAAGGGAAGCCAGCGGTGCAATGCGCGCGTGCGCGCGAACCGTCGGCTCTCCCGAAGGCCCCATGCGCGAGCAGTCCGATCACGAGACATGGAATTCGGCCCGCTCCCTTCCTTACGGCGAGTTCATGGCATCGATGTTCCTGCGCTACGTGATATTTGCCAACTCCGAAAGCGCTATTGCGAACACGGCGGGCGTCGACGGTCTCGATGCGGACATGCAAAACGTTGTCGACAAGATCAAGCTCGTAAAGTTGCCCGAGCCGGTCGAGGTGTTTTTGGGCTTTAACACGTCGCCGCTCCCCGATGCTATCGAGACGCTGCTTTACCGCGTTGACCATGCCGAGAATCCGAGCGGTATCGAGCGCTATGCCGCCACCCTTATGAGCGAAATTGACTTGCCCCGTCTGCGCACCATTGCCGCCAAGTCCGAAATGAGCCTGGCGCGCATCGACCGGTCAAAGCTGTTTTATCTCAATTTTGATCGTAGCCTGCTGGACCAGGACGAGATTGACATGCTGCTTGCTATCGAGTGCCGTCTCAACCGCCTCTCCGGCATCCTTGAGCGCATCGGGGCCGGATTGGTCCCTGCGGCATCCTCGCCGAGCCTTGAGGGCTGCGCGCTCTTTGATTCGTGGCATATCGCCAAGACGACCAACGATGTTCCCCGACTGCTCGATACGGCCTCGAGCGATAACCCGTGGGGCAAACCGGGTACGGTGGCTTGCCAGCCGGGCGGCGAGTGGGACGTGCGCACCCGTTTTGCGCGAATCGTTGAGGCGCTCAACGTGGTCACACGGCTCGACTATACCTATCGGGCAAACGTTGCCGAGGGGATTATGCTCGTTCGGTTTGGGCAGTCTGTCGTTGATGCCATGCCGCAACGTGAATACGACGCTCGGGATGACGCCTGGCGCGAGCTGGACAAGGACACGCGCGCGATCTGGGCCGCGGAGCACGATGCACGTGTGGCACTCACGCTTGCGGCAGCGTGTTTTGCCGCGGGCACCTGCATCACGCGCTGCTATGTGCAGATTGCTGCTCCCGACAGTGAGCAGGGCGAGCGCGTTGTCGCAACGTATTTCTTTGGGCGCGCGGCCTATCTGGCCGATTGCGTGCCTGTCGCCAAGGATCTTGAGAGCATGGACATGGACGATATGCCGTGCAAGCGTGTGCTTGAGGCGTATGAGTCAACCGCTCCGGAGACGATTGAGCCTGCGGAGGTTCATGCTCGTCCGCGTGATGACCATCGCACGCTGCCGCCGGCGCTGCGCGATCTGCTGCTTGCCGATACGGCTGATGAGTTGGAGGTCATGGAAGAGGACGACGACCCATACGTGGCCCGTGTTGTTGAATTGCGCGAGCAGGCAAAAGTCGACCGTACAGGTGCCTTTGAAGGCTTTTCCCGTCTTGTCGAGGAGTTAGAGGCTAAGTGCGCCGTCGCCGAGCTTTTGGCGACGGGCCCGGTTCAAACGCAGTTTTGCGATAACCAGCTGGTGCGCATGGTGCTACCGGTGTTGGAAGAAGACCGCTCTGTGCGAATCCTTCGTGCGCCCGATGCGCTGTACTTTGCCCAGCACGAGATCTGCAGCTTTTACGCCGAGCAAGAGGACTTTGAACGGGCGCTGCCCGAGGTGCGCCATCTTTACGATCTGGCGCGCTCGTCCATGCAATCGCACTTTGCGCTCATCAACGTGCTTGCGCGTCTGGAGCGCTTTGACGAGATTATCGAGGTGGCGCGCCACGGCCTACGTATTGCCAGCGATCGTTCTGCAATCGGCTACCTGTTCTATCGCTTGGCGTTTGCCTATTGGAATTGCGATCAGCTCGACCTGGCGCTGGCTTGTTACCGTCTGGTGCCGCGCGGCGAGGAGTCGGGCAGTAGCGCGCTGGAAGAAATGCAGGGCCTTATGAACGAGATGGGCGTCAGCGAGCCTCCGACGTTCGAGGAAGCGGTCGAGACCATCCGCAAGGCTGGACTCGAGCTGCCGCCAGTGTCCGCCGTGACGAATCAGCTGGCAGATGCCGCTGTTCAACTGGTCGACAACGGCTTCTTTTTCCTGGCACGCGGTTGCATCTTCCAAATGTGGCGCACCATGGGCAACGACGAGCTCGGCTCCCTCAACCGTTCGCTGGGGTAGGCGAAGCTTCCAAGGAGGAAAGGATGCTAGGCAATTAGAAAATTTCCTCTTGCCCATCCTTGGCTGTTTGGTTACTATAGAACGGCTGTTACGGAGAGCTGACCGAGAGGCCGAAGGTGCTCGCCTGCTAAGCGAGTATGCCCCAAAAGGGCATCTGGGGTTCGAATCCCCAGCTCTCCGCCAGTAAGACTTTGAAGAAGGGTTCCGAAAGGGGCCCTTTTTTATTATCGAGAAAGGGCGCTGGGGATTCGAATCCTCAAAAAATGAGGCGCCCCGTTGGACGCCTCATTTGGTTCGATGTGATATCGCTCCGGCCCTACACCTCGGGTGCCTTGGCTACGGTCTCGCTCTCTGCCGCAAGTGGGCGGTTGTCGATGCGGCGGCCCAAGCGATCGAGCTTCACGAGCAGCCATTCAATGGGATTCGGCCCTGCGCCTTCCTCGTCGGCAACCAGGTCCATGACGGCGATCTTGGTGCCGTCCTGCTTGAGCGTAACGCTGCCCACCTTGTCGCCCACATGCACCGTGCCCGAAAGATCGTCGTAGCTAACCTTTTCGGTCACCTCGCCGGCAAGAGAAAACACGGTCGCTTGCGCCGTGGGATCGGCGAGCGTGGCGTCGATTGTCTTATCCGTCCAGTCGGTTTGACTAATGCGCGCCATAAGCGGGTTGCCGTTGGCGGTCTTTTCTTGCGTGTTGGCGATTGCGACCGTCACCTTGTGGTCGTAGTACCAGCTGGCAAGGGTGGCGGTATCGGTAAAGCGCTGATCGGTGGTGGTGGAGTTCAAAATAACGGTGTAGATCTCGTCGCCGTCGCGGTTGTAGGCGCTCGTAAAGCAATAGCCTGCATCGTCGGTGGTGCCGGTCTTGCCACCGATGTTGCCATCTTGGCCCAGCAAATAGTTATGCGTGTCCATGGAATGCGAATGGTCGGTGCCGTCGGCGCCCGTGACCTCGATCCAGGAATCCTCGCTCGCTACGACCTCGCGGATCGTGTCGTTTTTCATGGCCTCCTGCATCATCAGCGCTACGTCGTGTGCGGTTGAGTGCATATCGCCAGCCCACTCATCAAAGTCCAGACCATGCGGGTTTTCAAAAAGCGTACCGGTGCAGCCGAGCTTCTTAGCGCGCTCGTTCATGGCCTTCACAAATGTGGCCTCGGCGTCTTTGGTCTTAGGGTCGATCTTCTTGCCCACATATTCGGCGAGCACGATGGCGGCGTCGTTGCCCGAGGGAATCATCAGGCCGCGCAGCGCCTGCTCCACGGTAAGCTTGTCGCCTTCGAGCAAGCCGGCGGTCGAATTGCCCACGGTGGCTGCAGCGTTGCTCACCGTGACCTTCTCGTCCATCTTGCAATTCTCGACGGTTAGGATTGCGGTCATGACCTTGGTGATCGAGGCAATTTTGACCTGCTCATCGGCGCCGCGCCCATAGTAGACGGTGCCGTCTTTGCCCATGACGAGGGCATTGGTCGCATCGATATCGGGCAGGTTTTCGGCCGTGATGCCGCGCGCATCGGCGGTTTTGCCGCAAACATTGTCGGTCGTAAGCACTTGGGCGCCGGCGACGGTGGGCACGCCAGCGGCAAGGGCGATAGCGCAGACAAAGCCGGCGGCAAGCTGGGCTGAGCGCTTTGCAAAAGAGGTGAGGGACTTCACGGATTTCGCTTTCGACGGGATGGTCTCTTCTGGAACAAGAGTATATCGTTTGCCGGCGTCGGCGATCATCGCGTGCGTGCGTGGCCCACATCCGCGCCCGAACGGGCACAAGGGTGCTTAAGGCCGACTTAATCACCCACGCTTGTTGTGTGTGACGGGCGCCCCCTCGGGCATAATGGAGCGCGAGAGGAGCACGCATGAACGAGCGCATTTTGGTAGTTGATGACGAAAAGGCCATCGCCGACTTGGTTGGTATCTACCTTACAAAAGAGGGCTTTGATGTCCAGATTGCCTATAGCGGGGCCGATGCTGCCAAGGCAATCTTGGAGCAGGAGTTCGATCTGGCGCTGCTGGATGTCATGCTGCCCGATATCGATGGCTTTGAGCTGCTGCGTACGATCCGTTCCAGCCATACCTATCCCGTGATCATGCTGACGGCGCGCGATGCCCAGCAAGACAAGATCGAGGGCCTTTCGCTTGGCGCGGACGATTACGTGGTTAAGCCGTTTCGTCCTCTGGAGCTCATCGCGCGCGTGCACGCTCAGCTTCGCCGCTACACCAGCTACGGTAGCCGCGCACAGGCGGCCGAGTCGCCGACCCTCCAGCTCGACGGCTTGGAGATCAACCGCGATGCTCGTTCCGTGACAGTGGACGGTTCACCGGTTCGCCTCACGCCCACCGAGTATTCAATCTTGCTGTATCTGGTCGAGCATCGCGGCAGCGTGGTGGCCGTGGAGGACCTGTTCCGCGCGGTGTGGAACGAGGACTTTATGCCCGGCTCCAACAATACGGTGATGGTGCATATTCGCCACTTGCGTGAAAAGATCGGCGACGACGCACAAAAGCCACGCTTTATCAAAAACGTCTGGGGCGTCGGCTACATCATCGAATAACGCTTTTCGCTTGTGAGGATCTTGATATGACAAAAGACGATAGGCAAGCGTTCGAGGTGCCCGATCGGCTCTTTGAATACGTGAGGTCGGTCGTCGACAACCGCGCGCTTGCAACGGTGCTGCTCTTTTTGCTGAGCCTGCTGCTGATTGGCATCGACAACATCGTCGGAATCTTGGCGGTGCTGCTTGTCGGCTTTTTGCTGATCGATCGATTTGAGATCGTGTGCCGCTGCGTGGTGATTGGCGGCGCCGCGTGGGCCATGACGTTGGCGATTGGCGCCATGGCGCTCGGCGGCATCGAAGGGCCGGTGCTGTTCGATGCCGGCTTTGTATTCAACATGCTTGGCTTTGTGCTGGCGCTTGCAGCGTGCGTGCTGTTCTTGTGTGGCCGCGCCCTGTACTACCAGGGCTACGAGCAGGGCGAGCAGCATGCCGATTGTGTGCTGGCCGCTCGTATTCAAGATCGCCTGATCGATCACCCCGACACCTGGGATAACATCGACGGCGACTTCTTGGAGGTCGAGGGCGCCCTTAACCGCGTGCGTGACCGTGAGCGCAAGGTGCAGCAAGCTCTGCGTGACGAGTCGCATCGCAAGGACGATTTGGTCACGTACTTGGCACATGACCTACGCACCCCGCTTGCCAGTGTGGTGGGCTATCTTTCGCTGCTGCAAGAGGCTCCCGAGCTGCCGGTTGAGCAACGTGCGCACTTTACGGGCGTGGCGCTCGACAAGGCGCACCGGCTCGATACGCTCATCGAAGAGTTCTTCGATATCACGCGTTTTGACTTCCACGATATCGTGCTCACGCGCGGCTATGTTGATCTGGGGTTGCTGCTGGCTCAGGTGACTGACGAGTTCTATCCCATCCTCAACGAGCAGCATAAGGTAGTCCAAGTTGATATTCGCGAGGACCTGACGGTGCTCGTGGATGGCGACAAAATGGCTCGCGTGTTCAACAACATCATGAAAAACGCTATTGCCTATAGCTATGAGGGCTCGACCATCACGATCGAGGCCAGACGCCGGGACGGCGGTGGCGTGCGCGTGCGCTTTATCAATCAGGGCGATCCCATCCCTGCGGCTAAGCTCAAGGTGATCTTTGAGAAGTTCTATCGCCTGGATGCGGCGCGTGCGACCAATCGCGGCGGCGCTGGACTGGGGCTTGCCATCGCCAAGGAGATCGTATGCGCGCACGGCGGTACCGTTGCATGTGAATCGACGCCCGAACACACGATATTCACCATCGAGCTGCCCGCCGCATAGCCAGCGTGCCCTTACAAACACTTGACAATGCGCTCACGTGCATATGAGCCGCGATTCCTACTATCGATACTGCTGAATTGATATCGATGTGGAGGTATGCGGTATGACGGCTGCTGCGGCTGTGGAGCCCACGGAGCTTGAAGAACTCATGAAAGCGCAGGCCGAGGCCGCGCACGAGCGCGAGGTTGGGGATGCGACTCGCCCCACGGCAGAGGATCTTGCCGCCTCGCCGACGCGAATCGATGTTGAGGGCCTCGACCTGTTCTATGGCGACCACCATGCGCTCAAGGACGTGAATATCAAGATCCGCGACAAGCAGATTACCTCGTTCATCGGGCCTTCGGGCTGCGGAAAGTCCACGTTGCTGCGCTGCTTTAACCGCATGAACGACGGCATCAAGGACTGCCGAATCGAGGGCAAGATTGCGCTCGATGGTCAAGATATCCTGGGCGACTACGACATCTGCCGCCTTCGCCAGCGCGTGGGCATGGTGTTCCAGCGCCCCAACCCGTTTCCCATGAGCATCTACGACAACGTCGCCTATGGGCCGCGCGGTATGGGTGTGCGCGATCGCGTCGTGCTCGACGAGCTGGTCGAAGACTCCCTGCGACGCGCCGCCCTGTGGGACGAGGCCAAGGACAAGCTCAAAGAGTCGGGTCTGGGTCTTTCGGGCGGCCAGCAGCAGCGCCTGTGCATCGCCCGCGCACTTGCCGTGCAGCCCGACATTCTGCTGATGGACGAGCCGACCTCGGCACTCGATCCCGTATCGACGCTGGTGGTGGAGCAGCTGGCCTGCGAGCTCAAAGAGACCTGCACGCTCGTGGTCGTTACGCACAATATGCAGCAGGCGGCGCGTATCTCCGATTCGGTCGCATTCTTTTTGCTGGGTGAGCTGGTGGAGCACGCGCCCACCGCGCAACTCTTCAAGAATCCGACCGATCCGCGCACGGCGGATTATTTGACGGGGCGTTTTGGCTGATACCATCTAGTAAAGGTACCTTTAGGGTTAAGATGCGGTCATGCCGGCCGCAAAGGGGTTCAACATGATCTATTACGTCGAGGACGATGACAACATCAGGGATTTGACGGTCTATGCGCTGCGCAAGCAGGGGATTGAGGCCGAAGGCTTTTCGTGCGACGGTGAGTTTAAGGCTGCCGTGGCGCGACGGGTACCCGATGCCGTCCTGCTCGACATCATGCTGCCCGATACCGATGGCTTGGCGATTATGCGTCGACTGCGTGCCGATCGCCTGACGGCGACGGTGCCCATCATGATGCTTACCGCCAAGGATACCGAGCTCGACAAGGTGATGGCGCTCGATGGCGGTGCCGACGATTACCTGACTAAGCCGTTTTCGCTCATGGAGCTCGCCAGCCGCTGCCGCGCACTGCTGCGTCGCGGCGGCATGGTCAAACAGGCAAGCGATGTGCTCAGCGTGGGCGACATCGTGCTCTCGCCCAGCCATCGTGAGGTGACTGTTGCCGGCGAGTCGCTTAAGCTCACCCTGCGCGAGTTCGACCTGCTCGAGTACCTCATGCGCAAGCCCGGCGTGGTCTTTACCCGCGAGTCGTTGCTGCAGAGCGTGTGGGGCTGGGACTTCGACGGCGGTTCGCGCACCGTTGACGTGCACGTGCAGACGCTTCGCCAAAAACTGGGCGAGCATGCCAGCGCCATCGAGACCGTGCGCGGCGTGGGCTACCGCTTGGCCGAGCCTTCTGCCGGTGATGGTGCCGAAGGTGACGACACCGCGGCCACCGCATCGGAGGAGTAACCCGTGGTCTTCGCCCCCCAGGGAAAACATACGCTGTCGCACCGCGTTTTTGTGACGATCTTTGTCTGCGCCATGGCGGTTATCGTGGCGTTTACGGTGCTGGGTGCGTTCTTTGTGCAAAACACCTTGGCGGATGCCACGAGTGCCAACCTGGCGCAAGAAACCGAGCTCATTGCTGCCGCCCTCGACGAGCAGCAGGAGCCCATCCCGTTCTTGCGTAGCCTCGATCGAGAGGACTTGCGCATCACGCTGATTAACAAGGATGGATCGGTTGCCTACGACAACGAGGCGCCGCCTTCCACACTGCCCAACCATGGCGATCGCCCCGAGGTCATCGAGGCCTTTGAGAGTGGTTCGGGTTCCGCGGAGCGCGCAAGCTCTACGCTCGACGAGATTATGCTGTATCGCGCCGTCGCCCTTGATAACGGCCAGGTTGTCCGCTTGGCGCAGGCCCAGCCTGGCGTTGCGGCGATTTTGCTGTCGATGGTGGCGCCGATGCTGCTTATCGCAGCAGCGGGTGCGGTACTCTCGTTTTTTATGGCGCGCCGCGAGTCCCGTGCCATCATCGCGCCTTTGCAAGAGGTGGATTTGGACCACCCACGCCGTAGCTATGAGCACGCCTATGCCGAGATGGTCCCCATGCTTGAGCGTATTGAGTCGCAGCGCCAGGAGCTCAAGCGCCAAATGGCGGTGCTGGCGGACAACGACCGTATGCGCCGCGAGTTCACGGCGAATATCACCCATGAGCTCAAGACGCCGCTTACGGCGATTTCGGGCTATGCCGAGCTCATCGCAAACGGCATGGTCGAGGGCGAGGGCGACCTGCGCAACTTTGGCGGTCGCATCTATCGTGAGGCGGGCCGCTTGGCAGCGCTTGTCAACGATATCCTTACGCTGTCTAACTTGGACGAGGCCGAGCGTGCAACTGAGGGCGAGGCGGTGCCCATTGGTTCCACGGAGCCTATTGAGCTCTCGCGTGCCATCTACGCGGTTGAGCAGCGTCTTGAACAGGTCGCCCGTCAGGCGAATGTGACGATAAGTCATGAGACCAAGCCTGTGGTCATCGAAGGCGTGTCGCGCTTGATTGACGAGCTCATCTATAATCTGGCGAGCAACGCCATCCGCTACAATCGACCCGGCGGTGCGGTTACGCTGCAGTGCGGCACCAACGACGAAGGCCATCCGTTCCTTGCGGTCGCCGACACGGGAATCGGTATCGCGCCTGAAGAACAGGGCAAGGTATTTGAGCGGTTCTATCGCGTGGACAAGAGTAGGTCCAAGGCGCGCGGCGGAACCGGTCTGGGGCTTGCAATTGTCAAGCATGCGGCCCTGTATCATCACGCCACGCTCGATCTGTCGAGCGAGTTGGGCGTGGGAACCACCATTACGGTGACGTTTCCCATACGGCAGGACGAGCCATTCGCATAGCGATACAACATAGATATTGATGCAGACGCCGCATTTGACTTTCGGGTGCGGCGTTGTTGTGCAATTTTACGATTGCTTCCGACATTTTTACAGGAGAGCCTGTTTCTTATGTATAGAGTTTGGTCTCGGTAAAAAGATGCGATAACATACGGACAGTTTTGTCAATCCGAACTGGGGAAATGAAAGGCAAGCTGCATGACCCTTCTCGAACTGTTCCAGCTGCTGAAGAAGCACCTTAAGCTGGTCATCACCCTTCCGGTGGTCTGCGCGATCGCCATGGGCATCGTGTCCTTCGTTGCGATGGGCAACACCTACACCGCGACGACGAGCATGTACATTCTCGCCAAGACCGACGATAGCGGTCAGGTGAGCTACAACGATCTCTCGGCGAGCCAGATGCTTTCCAACGATATCGCCACGCTGCTGGATAGCGATAGCGTTAAGAGCGGTGCTGCCAATGAGCTGGGCCTTGCTGACCTGGATGACTACAAGGTGTCTGTTTCCTCCGAGACCACCACGCGTGTCATTACGCTTTCGGTTACCGGCACCGATGCCAAGGAGACGGCTAAGGTCGCAAAGGCCATGGCCAGCTCGGTGAGTACGGTCGCTCAGAACGTCGGCGCTGCCCAGAGCATCAACGTTATCGACGAGGCTAAGACTCCCGAAGTCCCCAGCGGCCCCAAGCGTATGCTGTACGTTGCTGTCGCGTTCCTCGCGGGCATCTTTATCGCAGTTGCCTATGTCGTTTTGGCAGACATGCTCAACACCCGCATCCGCGGTGCCGAAGAGGCAGAAGAGCTCCTGGGCATTCCCGTTGTTGGCCGAATTCCGGCTATGAAAGGTGGTAAATAGGCATGGCTAAGGCAAAGAACACCGATAAGCTCGTTGTACAGAATGCCGCCAAGACCCTTCTGGCCAACATCCGCTTTGCGAGCGTGGACGACCCCATTCGCACCATCACCGTTACGTCCTCGATTCCCAACGAGGGCAAGTCTTGGGTTTCCATCAACCTTGCCCAGGCTATCGCCACCAGCGGCAAGAGCGTCCTGCTGGTCGAGGCTGATATGCGTCGCAGGTCCCTTGCCGATATGCTTGGCGTCCGCTCCCGCGGCGGACTCTATGCAGTCCTTTCCGAGCAGGTTTCTATTGACCAGGCGATTGTCGAGACGGGGCAGAAGAACTTCTACTTCCTCGATGCCGAGCCGCATATTTCCAATCCTGCCGACATCATCGTCTCTCACCGCTTTGCCAAGCTGGTAAAGGCACTGTCCGCCAAGTTCCAGTACGTTATCTTTGATGCTCCCCCGGTCGGCACCTTCATCGATGCTGCCGAGATCGCAAGTCTGACCGACGGTGCGCTTTTTGTCGTGCGTGAGGATTTCACCAAGCGCGAGGAGGCGCTCAACGCCATCGGTCAGCTTAAGAAGTCCGAGAAGGTCAAGCTCATCGGTACCGTTATGAACTACTGCGAGACCGAGACCAGCGAGTACTACTACTCCTACTACACCAAGGACGGTAAGAAGGTGAAGAAGGGCTCCGACGATCAGGGGACTTCCAAAAAGGGCATCTTCACCAACCGAGCAAACGTTTAGTTGATTAAGGCTGACCTATGCGTGACATTCATTGCCATATCTTGCCGGGTGTAGACGACGGCGCCGCCGATCTCGATGAGAGCTTGGCGATGCTCGAGGCTGCCAAGCGGGCCGGTGTAACCAGAATCGTTTGCACTCCTCACTGCCGTGATCCCTATTTTGATTACGACAAGATGTGGGATGCCTTTGAGCTGCTGCGTGATAACGCTGACGGTTTTCCGCTCCAGATGGGCTTCGAGGTCAACCATCGAAAGCTCGTTGAGCTTGGTATCGATGCCGCGGAGCACTTGCATTTCGATGGGACCAACGAGTTTCTGCTCGAACTTTCGACGCATGCCGATGCGTATGCGTTTAGAGAGTACGAGAACACGATTTACGATTTGCAGTGCCGTGGCTACCAGGTGATCATCGCTCATCCTGAGCGCTATCGTGCGGTTCAAAAGGATGTAAGCGTGGCGGAGCGTCTGGTCGATATGGGCTACAAGCTGCAGGCTTCGGCGGACTTTATTGCCGGCGGTCGCTTTGGTCGCGAGAAAAAGCTGGCACAGCGCCTGTTCGATCAGAACCTGTACAGCTTCATCGCGAGCGATGCCCATAACGTGGGTCATTACGACTGCCTGGCGAAGGCTCGCGCGAAGTTTAGCGTACGCGGAGCTCATTTTCGCTAAAATCTGTCCCTAACGTTCGCATTGAATGAAAGGGCAGCCATGGATATCCAACTTAAGACGGGATGCTTTGATGACGCGGCGTTGGTGCGCCGCGTCGTTTTTATGGACGAGCAGGGCTACGAGAATGAGTTCGACGCTATCGACGAGGATCCAAACTGCATTCATGTGACGCTCTATGTAGACGGCGAGCTTGCCGGTTGCTCGCGCGTGTTTCCCGAAGAGCTTGAGCGCGTGGCTGACGCAGAGGCCCCGGTGTTGCCGGCATGCGACATGGACGAAGGCGTTGCGGCGGGGGAGACCTACATTATGGGGCGCGTCGCCGTGCTGCCGGCTATGCGTCGTCGCGGACTGGCGAGTGCGATCGTGGAGACCAGTGCTTCGTGTGCACGCGATGCCGGCGCTAAGCTTATTAAGCTGCATGCGCAGGAATACGTGTTGCCGCTCTATGCAAAGGCGGGCTACACGCAAATTGCCCCGGTAGATTACGAAGACGAGGGCCAGCCCCATGTCTGGATGGCCAAGCGCGTAGATGGCAGATAGGGACGTTCCTTTTCTGCCGGCAGCTGGGGACACTCCTTGGCAATTGACGCATTGGAGCGCTCGGACATACAGTTTTTCGATTCCGTATGTATATATGCGCGCTATTGGGTTATAAAATCTAAGTCTGAACATAGCAGGTCTGCGATGCGGCTCGGGCAACCGGGCCGTTTTTGCGGACGGGGGTAGCGCGAAAGGACTGCACATGCGTCAATTTAAGACCGAGAGCAAAAAACTGCTCGACCTCATGATCAACTCCATCTACACCAATAAGGAAATCTTCCTGCGCGAGCTTATCTCTAACGCGAGCGACGCCGTCGACAAGCTCAACTTTAAGAGCCTGCAGGACCCGAGCGTCAAGATCAACCAGGGCGACCTAGCTATTCGCGTCTCCTTTGATAAAGACGCCCGCACCATTACTATCTCGGATAACGGCATTGGCATGACCGCCGAGGAGCTCGAGCGCAATCTGGGCACCATCGCCCATTCCGGCTCCGAGGAGTTTAAGACCGAGAACGCTGAGCAGCAGGGTTCGGATGTCGACATCATCGGCCAGTTTGGCGTGGGCTTCTACTCGGCTTTTATGGTCGCCAGCCACGTGAAGGTCGTGAGCCGCGCCTATGGCGAGGATGTCGCCCATGTGTGGGAATCCGACGGTCTTGAGGGCTACACCATCGAGGACGGCGAGCGCGCCGAGCACGGTACCGATGTCATCCTGACGCTGCGCGAGAACGAGAAGCTCGATGCCGACGGCGAGGCCGAGACCTACGATCGCTTCCTGACCGAGTGGGGTCTCAAGAGCCTGATTCAGCAGTACAGCAACTATGTGCGCTACCCGATTCAGATGATGGTGTCCAAAAGCCGCCAGAAACCCAAGCCCGAGGACGCCGGCGACGATTACAAGCCCGAGTACGAGGACTACCAGGAGCTTGAGACCGTCAATTCCATGACACCGATCTGGAAGAAGCGCAGCTCCGATGTCGAGCAGAAGGACTACGACGAGTTCTACAAGTCCACGTTCCACGACTTTGACGATCCTGCGCGCACCATCAGCTTCCATGCCGAGGGCACGCTCGAGTATGACGCCCTGCTGTTTGTGCCGGGCCGCGCGCCGTTCGATCTGTACAGCAAGGATTACGAGAAGGGTCTGGCGCTCTACAGCTCCAACGTTCTGATTATGGAGAAGTGCGACGACCTGCTGCCCGACTACTACAACTTTGTCCGCGGCGTCGTGGATTCCGCCGACGTGTCGCTCAACATCTCGCGTGAGACGCTGCAGCAGAACCGTCAGCTCAAGGCCATCGCCAAGCGTGTGGAAAAGAAGATCACCGCTGACCTTGAGGATATGCGTGACAACGACCGCGAGGCCTACGAGAAGTTCTTTGAGAACTTTGGCCGCGGCCTTAAGTACGGCATCTACTCGAGCTATGGCATGAAGGCCGATGAGCTCGCCGACCTGTTGCTGTTCTGGTCTGCCAAGGAACAGAAGATGATTACCCTGGCCGAGTATGCCAAGGGCATGCCCGAGGATCAGAAGGCCATCTACTACGCCGCCGGCGATTCGCGCGAGCGCTTGGCCAAGATGCCCGTGGTAAAGGGCGTGCTCGACCGCGGCTATGACGTGCTGCTTCTGACGCAGGACGTGGATGAGTTTACCTTCCAGGCCATGCGTGAGTACGTTGCCGCCGATATGCCCAAGATCTACGAGGACGATGCTGCCCGCGAGGCTGCCGAGAAGGCTGTGGCCGATGGTGCCGAGCCCGAGGTTGAGGATCGTCACCTGGAGCTCAAGAACGTCGCAACCGGTGATCTTGACCTGGCGACCGAGGACGAGAAAAAGGAGGCCGAGGACGCCACCAAGGAGAACGAGGACCTCTTTAACGCCATGAAGGAGGCACTCGGCGATAAGGTCGAGAAGGTTGCCGTCTCTGCGCGCCTGACCGATGCTCCCGCGTGCATCACCACCGAGGGCCCGCTTTCGCTCGAGATGGAGAAGGTGCTCCAGAAGGGTCCCGAGGGCGCGCCCGACGGTATGCCCAAGAGCCAGCGCGTGCTCGAGCTCAACGCCAAGCACCCGGTCTTTTCCAAGCTCGTCGCCGCTCAGAAGGCGGGCGACGCCGACAAGATCAAGCAGTACTCCGGTTTGCTCTATGACCAGGCCCTGCTGGTCGAGGGCATCCTCCCCGAGGACCCCGTTGCCTTCGCGGCAGCTGTCTGCAACTTGATGTAGTTCGGGGATACGGCACCGTAACTAGATTAGAACGAGAGTGGATAATCTCCCACTTTTGGCTCGAATGCGGGCTTGAAGTGGGAGATTTTCCACTCTCGTTTCCTTTTGAATGATCCCTCCGTCCCCAAGGGATCATTTATTTGTGCGGGTTGTGGTTTTGTGACCTGCTGAAATTTAAGATACTGTACAACTGTACGCTAACTTATCTTCGTAGTATATTGCTACCCGCAAAACTCAATACCATTGTGCTCTGAGACGCTAAAGCGCCTACGTACAATGGTTGTCGATAGTACGATTTGATTCAACGACAGGATGGATGGTCCAAGCGTGAGTCTCGGCAGCAAACTATCCAACGCAAAGGTCTCCTTTGCGATATTCAAGCGCGACATTAAGCGACTGCTTGTGAACCCCGTCGCCTTGGTGGTTACCCTTGGCGTGTGCGTTATTCCCTCGCTGTATGCCTGGTACAACATCGTGGCCAACTGGGATCCGTACGGAAACACCCAGGGCATCAAGATTGCCATCGCCAACAACGATCGGGGCACCCAAAACGACCTGGTGGGCGAGCTCAACGCGGGCGATCAGGTCGTCGATCAGCTCAAGGAGAACGATCAGCTGGGCTGGACCTTCGTCGATTCTGCGGCCGATGCCAAAGAGGGCGTCGAGAGCGGTGAGTACTATGCGGCCATCGTAGTCCCCAAGAACTTCTCGGATAACCTGGTTTCGATGCTCGACGGCAACTACCATCAGCCCAAGCTTACGTACTACGTCAATGAGAAGAAGAGCGCTATTGCGCCCAAGGTTACCGACACCGGTGCAAACACCATCGAGGAGCAGATCAACTCGGAATTTGTCTCCACGGTGGGCGAGACCGTTGCCAGCATTGCCAAGGATGCCGGAGTCGATTTAAAGGACAAGGCAACCCAGACTCGGGATTCGTTGGCAAGTTCTGTCTCCGAGGCATCCGATACCTTGGGCGAGGTGCGCGATTCGATTGGCGACATGAATGACGCCATCGATAAGACGAGCGGCGCTATCGCCTCGGCTGATGCGGCACTTGCCGGCATGCAGGGTCAGGCGCCGTCACTGACGCAAGCGATCTCTCAGGGCAACGACCTGCTGGGTGAAGCTCGCACCACGGCGGGCAACTCTATCGCCTCGCTCTCCAAGGCGCTCTCGGAAGGCAGCCTTGCGCTCACCAAGACGTCGGCCTCCGCGAACGCTGCCATCGGCAAGCTGACGGGCACGGTCACATCTACGACCACCCGTATCGACAACTCGCTCGAGTCTCTCCAAGCGACGATCGACCACAATAAGGCCGTTATCGGGCACTTGGAGATTCTCGCCAATGACACGTCGACAGGTTCCGAGGAAATTGACGCGCGCATTGTATCGACCATCAATACGCTCCGTGAGCAGAACGAGAAGTTGCAGAGCATCAAGGACGGTCTGTCCGCGCAGTCGAGCGCCATGGCGAATGACGCCGCGGCTGTTTCGGGCGCCAGCGACGCTATCAATAACGCAATCCAGACCGGTGCGACCAACCTTGGCCAGGCCCAAACAAGCCTGGGCCAAAACGCGCTGCCGAAGGCCTCGAGCGCGCTCGATTCCTTTGCCGCCGTTTCGGGCGATCTGACGGGAATTGTATCTGGCCTCACGCCCACGATTGCAAGCGCGCGCGGTACGCTTTCGCAGCTTAACGCTACGCTCGGCCAGGCCAAGACCACGCTGTCCCAGACCGATTCCTCGCTTGCCAAGGTCCAGGACAAGCTTGCGACCGCAGCCAATGACATCGCGGCGCTGCAGACCTCTGAGTCTATGGGCGAGCTCGCCGACCTTATGGGCGTCGATGTCAATGACGTGGCAGATTTCATGGCCTCTCCGGTCGAGCTGACGTCCAAGTCGATCTATCCGGTCAAGAGCTTTGGCTCGGGCATCGCTCCCTTCTATACCAATCTGGCGCTGTGGGTGGGCGGCTACGTGCTCATCGCCATCTACAAGCTCGAGGTCGACCGCGAAGGCATCGGCAGTTTTACCGCGCGCCAAGGCTACTTTGGCCGCTGGTTGCTCATGGTGATCCTGGGCGCGTTACAGGCCATCATCGTTACGGTGGGTGATCTGGTCATTGGCGTACAGTGCGTCAACCCGCTGCTGTTCGTGCTGGGCGGCATCGCCATTTCGTTCACCTACGTCAATATCATCTATGCGCTGTCCACCACGTTTAAGCATATCGGCAAGGCTATCGGCGTCATTCTCGTCATCGTGCAGATCCCGGGTTCGTCGGGCATGTACCCCATCGAGATGATGCCCGGCTTCTTCCAGTGGCTGCACCCACTGCTGCCCTTTACCTACGGCATCAATCTGCTGCGCGAGACGGTCGGCGGCATGTACTCGTTTAACTACCTGTTTAACCTGTGCATCCTGGGCGTGTTTCTGATCGTGGCGCTCTTTATCGGGTTGCAGCTTCGTCCGCTGCTGCTCAACCTTAACCTGCTCTTTGATAAGCAGCTTTCCACGACCGGTATGATGATCTGCGAGTCCAATGACCTGCCGCGCCAGCGCTACTCGCTGCGCACGGCCATGCGTGTCATGCTCGATTCCGATTCGTACCGTCGCGAGCTGCTCGACCATGCGGTGACTTTTGAGCACCGTTATCCGTACTACATCAAGGGCGGCTTTGCTGCCGTGGTGGGCGTTCAGGTGTTGCTCTTTGTGCTTTCGACGGTCCTTGACATCGACAACAACGGCAAGATCATCCTGCTGGTCATCTGGATTATCTCGGTCATCGCCATTTGCGGCTGGCTTATCAATATCGAGTACATCCGATCGAGCCTCAACACCCAGATGCGTATCTCGGCGCTTTCGGATGAGGACCTGCGCCGCGAGATGCGCGAGCACACAGCGGCGATCCCTGCCGCCCGCTACATGTTTGGCCTCAACGCCAGCGAGCGTGGTGCCAAGGGCGGCGATCAGTCCACGGGCCGCTTGCCGCATATAGGCTCGAACCATAAATCTCAGGACAGCGACAGCACAGCCATAAATGATGGAGATACCACTCCGCTTGGCAAGCACTCCAAAGGAGGTGAGGCATAAATGAAGAACATCCTGCATCTGTTTAAGCGCGATGTCCAAAATGTGTCTCGCTCCGTAATCGGCTTGGTTGTCGTGATGGGCCTCGTTATCGTACCGTGCCTGTACGCGTGGTTTAACATCGCCGGCAGCTGGGACCCGTACGGCAACACCGGCAATCTTAAGATCGCCGTGGTCAACACCGATGAGGGTTACGAGAGCGATCTGATCCCCGTTGAGGTCAACGTGGGTGAAAACGTGACCGCCACCCTGCGCGGCAACGAGAGCTTCGATTGGGTTGTACTCAACAATCGAGAAAAGGCCATCGAGGGCGTCAAATCGGGCGCATACTATGCGGCTGTCGTTATCCCTAAGACGTTTAGTGCCGATATGATGACGCTCTTTTCGACCGACGTGAAGCATGCCGATATCGAGTTCTACGAGAATCAGAAGGCCAACGCCATCGCACAAATCGTGACCGAGAAGGGCTCGAGTGCCGTTCAGAGCCAGGTTAACGAGACCTTTACCAAGACCATCACGACGATCGGTCTTAAGACGGTGTCCAGCCTGCTCGATTACATGAGCACCGACCAGGTCAGCAACTTTATCGCCAACCTGTCCTCGACGCTTGGCGATTCGATTGAGGACCTGCGAGACGTTCAGGCCAGCGCAACGTCGCTTGCGGGCATTTTGAGCTCCACGTCCGATTCGCTGACGTCGGCGAGCGGTCTGCTCCAGCAGACGGGTACGGTCGATGAGTCGACCAAGCAGTTGATGGAGCACGCCAAGAGCGGCATGAGCGATTCCAAAGAAGCGCTGAAGGCCGCCAACGACGCCATCAACGCCGCGATTGACGGAAGCGCTGGCTCGTTCGACAACGTGTCCGCCGAGCTTGCGAAGGCATTCGATGCCGCGAATCAGCATGTTGACCTTACGGTGTCTCAGCTCAACGATGCCGCGGCGGCGCTCAATACACGTGCCGACGATATCGACGCCACGGCCGACCAGCTCCGCGGCTTTGCCGAGCAGGTCAGTGACGAAAAGCTCCAGGAGAGCCTCAAGTCTGTGGCAACATCGCTGAACAGGATCGCGGTGGAGTATCGCAACAACGCCAAGGACCTGACGGCAACTGCTAAGTCCCTTTCTGACAGCATGGCAGAGGTCAACAGCACGCGTGCCGAGGTCGACCAGGCCATCGCCGATGCCAAGGCGGGCATTTCGGGCGCCAAGTCCGACTACGACTCCACGTTCTCGGTCAAGGCAAAGGAGCTCAAGAAGACGGTTTCAGGCATTCTGGACTCGCTGGATGGCATCTCGGGCGATCTGGATAGCGCCGTAGACGGCCTGACCGACGCATCCGGTTCGCTGGCAAAGGGCCTCTCCAAGGCTGCAAAGCTGGTCAACAAGGCTTCCGATCAGCTGGGTGAGGCGTCGGACAAGATTAGCGCGTTTAAGGACGAGCTCGACGGCGCCTTGATGTCAGATGACCTCGCTACGATCAAGACGATGATCGGCAATGATCCCGAGGGTCTGGCCGTATCGCTTTCCGGTCCCGTCGCGCTCGACCGCAAGCCGGTCTATCCGATCCGCAACTACGGTTCGGCCATGGCGCCGTTCTACACGATCCTGTCGCTGTGGGTCGGCTCGATCGTGCTGGCGGCCATGATGAAGGTCTCGGTTGACGATGAGCTTATCAACGAGCTCATCCCCGTGCGCCTGCACGAGATCTACCTGGGTCGTTACCTGTTCTTTGGCGGTTTGGCTCTGCTGCAGGCAACGCTCGTGTGCGCGGGCGACATTCTGTTCTTTGGCATTCAGTGCGACAACCCGCTGCAGTTTGTGCTGGCGGGCTGGGTCGCGAGTCTCGTGTTCTCCAATATCGTCTACACGCTTACGGTTTCGTTTGGCGATATCGGCAAGGCTTTGGCCGTTGTGCTGCTGGTCATGCAGGTCGGCGGTTCGGGCGGCACGTTCCCCATCGAGATGACCGGTCCTGTGTTCCAGGCGATCTATCCGTTCCTGCCGTTCACTCACGGCATCAACGCCATGCATGCTGCCATGGCAGGCGCCTACCATATGGAGTACTGGGTTGAGCTGGGTATTCTGGCGAGCTATCTGATTCCGTCGCTGGCCCTGGGCGTCGTCTTCCGCCGTCCGGTCATCAAAGCCAACGACTGGATCATCGAAAAGCTGGAGTCAACCAAATTGATTTAATACAGCAACGTAAACGCCGTCGGAACATCGAGGTTATCCAAGTCGGTACTTTAGTGGGCTGGATTGCGATGCAACGCCGGTTGTTGCTACAGTAGCGGGGCGTGCCGGGGGTCCGGTGCGCCCCGTTTTTATTTGACCATGAGGCGGCACGCAGCCATACGCGTGCGGACACCACGCCCAGATTGAGTGCGAGGATGTTCCATGGCCCAATACGCTGCCAACGAAATCGAAAACATGCCCGATAGCCCTGTAGCCCGTGAGGATTTGGGCGCGGGCGGTATTCCCCGGGGCGCCGGCGCTCGCTCGCCGCTGTTCTGGAAAGTTCTGCTACTTTCGGTGGCGGTCATCTGGGGCTACTCCTTTACCACTATGAAGGGCGCGCTCGACACCATTCCGGTGTTCGAGCTGGTTTACGTTCGCTTTCTCCCGGCATCACTGGTTATGTTTGCCATTTTCCATAAACGCATCATCGCTCATTTCAATGCCCGCAACCTGATCGTCGGGCTGGGCATGGGTGCGCTCATGTGGGGAGCATACGGACTGCAGACGATCGGCCTGGCGCAGACCACGGCAGGCAAAAGCGCGTTTTTGACGGGCACGTACTGCATCTTGGTTCCGTTTGCGAGCTATGTCCTAAGCGGCGAAAAGCTTACCCGTTACAACTTGGGCGCCGCGTTGCTGTGCCTGGCGGGCATTGGCTTGGTGGCGCTCGATAGCGTCGAGTTCAATGCCGGCGATGCTATTACCTTGGGCGGTGCGATCTTCTTTGCCATCCAGATGGCGGTGACGGCCAAATACGGTCGCAAGATGGACATCAACGTCATCACGTTTTGGATGTTTGTGGGCAATGGCGTCTTGAGCTTGGCAACGTCGCTGCTATTCGAGACCCAAGCGCCCGCGTCCGTGTGGACGCCGAGCTTTATCGGCGTGATGGCCTTCCTCTCGGTGGGCTGCACGTGCGTGGCGCTGCTCATCCAAAACGTCGGCCTGGCGCATGTCCCGGCCTCAACGGGCTCGCTGCTCCTTTCGATGGAGTCGCCTTCGGGTGTGCTGTTCTCGGTGCTGCTGATGGGGGAGGCGCTCACCTCGCGCCTGCTTTCCGGCTTCGCGCTCATCTTTCTTTCGATTATCTTGAGCGAGACGCATTTCGATTTTTTGCGTCGAAAGCCGCGCCCGCAATTGTAAACAATTTGTTGCGCCGCCTCCCGGGGCGGCATTTTTTATGCGTCGCCCTTAAAGTAGTACCTTGCACTTTACGCTATCAAAGTGCTTGCTGCAAAAACGTTACTGGAGGGCATCTATGGCACCAGCACTGTCCGATCTTCAACCGCAATCAGCGCCTCAGGCTACCACAGCGGCGCAGACCGCTATCGGCGACGGTCTTGTCGCAGAAGCTCAGGCTTTTGCAGACGAGCTCGCTGCGTGGCGACACGATCTACACCAGATGCCCGAGCTCGGTAACAATCTTCCGCAGACGTCTGCCTATATCCAGGCACGTCTGGACGAGATGGACATCCCCCATACCACGCTCGTCGACGGTTCCTGCGTCGTTGGCCTGATCGGTTCCGGTGCGGCCACGGCCGCCCAGGGCAATGGCACGTGCAAGGACGAGCAGGCCGGAACGGTCGTCATGCTTCGCGGCGACATGGATGCCCTGCCCGTTGCCGAGGAATCGGGCGAGCCTTTCTCTTCTACCAACGGCTGCATGCACGCTTGTGGCCACGATATGCATGCGACGGCGCTGCTCGGCGCGGCCCGTTTGCTCAAGGCCCGCGAGGCTGAGCTTGTCGACGCCAATGCCACGGTTAAGTTGCTGTTCCAGCCGGGCGAGGAAACCTTTGAGGGTGCCCGCGCCGCTATCGCCGACGGTCTGCTGCAGAACCCGCGTCCCCAGGCGGCCTTTGCCATGCATGTTAACAGCCAATCGCCGCTCGGCCTGGTGCTCTATGGGAGCCCGGCGCTTTCGGGCGTGTACGGTTTCCGCATCACGCTCCAGGGCAAGGGCGGCCATGGCTCGAGCCCCGAGATCTGCATCGACCCCATCACGGCCGGCGTCCATGTGCACCTGGCGCTCCAGGAGCTTATCTCCCGCGAGGTGCCGGCGGCCAAGGAAGTCGCGCTTACTGTGGGTAAGTTCGCCGGCGGCCTGGCGGCCAACGTCATCCCCGACACCTGCGTGCTTGAGGGAACGCTGCGCGGCTTTGATGTTGAGCTCATGGCTCACCTAAAGACCCGCATCGCGGAGGTCGTTAACGGCGTTGCCGTAACATATCGTACGCCGGCGACCATCGAGACGCTTTCGGATGTTCCGCCGCTTGTACTCGACAGCGATATGACTCAGGCGTCGCTTGGCTACGTGGGCGCAGTGCTGCCCAAGGCGGCTTTCTTGCCGCTTTTCCATGCCATGGCGAGTGAGGACTTTGCGCTTATCTCGAGCGAGATTCCGAGTGCGTACTTTACCGTGGGCGCGGCTGTAACCGACACGGACGAACACTTTGCCCAGCACCATCCCAAAGCACGTTTTAACGATGCCGAGCTTCCCCTCGGCGCCGCGGCCTATACCGCCGTCGCTTTGGGCTATATCGCCGACCACCGGTAGCACCCAACCTTGCCTTTCAAGCCTGCGGGCATGGCCGTAAGGCCTATGCCCTTGTCTTTCAAGGCAATCTTGGGCACTACCGGCGCCCGGCGCCGGCTATTCGTTTGTTAAATAAGGAGCAGTATGCCCCAGCAGCGTAAGTTCTTCCCCGGCTGTCTCGTGGTGGCCTCCGGCTTCGTGATCATGGCCACGTGCTACACGATTTTCGTCAACTGCATGAGCCTGTTCCAGCCGCTGATCGTCAGCGACCTGGGCATTTCCCTTGCGCAGTACAACATCTCCAATGCCATTTCCACCGTGGTGAGTGTCGTGGGTTCGCTCGTTATCGGTCATGTTGCCGATAAGGTGAGTGGCCGCGTATTGGGCTCGCTCACCGTTATCGCTACCTCGGCGGTGCTCGCGGGCATGAGCTTTGTGGGTGAGCTTTGGCAGGTCTATGTGCTCTTTGCCGTCTCGGGCTCCTTTGCGAGCACCTGGATCGTGTGCTTGGCGTGCTCCGTGGTCATGCTCGTGTTCCTGCTGGCATCCGAGCCCATCGCCGCCAAGCTGCGCGCGAGCGTGGCGGGGGAGTAGGCGTCCGTCGCTCTTTTCTGTTCGTCCCGTTCTGTCCGTGGCCGCCTTGGAAGCCGAATGGATGCTCGTACCATCATTCGGTTTCCAAGGCGGCCACGGGCCTGCGAAATGATCCCTATTCCTCCGTCCCCAAGGGATCACGTGATCCGAAGGGGACGGAGGAAAAGGGATCACAAACAGCGGCGGCGCGTCTGGCCGAACGAGTCCCCATACCCTCGTTCGGTCAGACGCGCCGCCGCTGTTTGCGTTTGTGCCGTATAATGACCGTTACCTATGACGCGATACAAAAGAAAGGTGTTTGCCCATGCAGGCACAGAAGGCGGAGGGAACCCGCGACCTTATCGGCGCCGAGATGCGCGCCTGGCAAAAGATGCAGCAGATTGCGGCCGGCGTGTTCGAGCCGTTTGGTTTTAAACCCATCGAGACGCCCGCGATCGAGCAGGTAGATGTGTTTGTCCACGGCATCGGCCAGTCGACCGACGTCGTGCGCAAGGAAATGTTCCGCGTGTTCAGCGGTGCCAACCTGGAGCGCGTCTTTACCGAGGGCACCGACACCAAACTCAAGCCCAAGCAGCGCCTGGCACTTCGCCCCGAGGGCACGGCCGGCGTGGTGCGCGCCGTCGTCGAGAACAACCTGGTGCCCCAGGGCTCCACGCCGTTTAAGGCGTACTACGCCGAGGCCATGTTCCGCGGCGAGCGTCCCCAGAAGGGCCGCCTGCGCCAGTTCCACCAGGTGGGCATCGAGTGGCTCGGCGCTCCCGATCCGGCGGCAGACGCCGAGTGCATCATCATGCTCATGGAGTTCTACAAGCGTCTGGGCTTCGATCTGTCCAAGCTCCGTCTGCTTATTAACTCGATGGGCGATGCGCAGTGCCGTCCGGCATACCGCGAGCAGGTTAAGCAGTTCATTCTCGATCACGCCGACGAGATGTGTGATGAGTGCCGTGAGCGCGCCGAGCTCAACCCGCTGCGCGCCTTCGACTGCAAGAACGACCACTGCCGCGAGATCATGGCCGACGCCCCGCTGATGGGCGACAATCTGTGCGATGAGTGCCGCGAGCACTACGAGCAGGTCAAGCGCTATTTGGATGCGGCGGGTATCGAGTATGTCGAGGATCCCACCTTGGTGCGTGGCCTGGACTACTACACCCGTACTGTCTTTGAGGTCGAGGCTCCCGGCGCCGGTGTCGGCTCCATCGGTGGCGGCGGTCGCTACGATGGCCTCGTCGAGCTCGAGGGCGGCAAGCCCACGGCGGGCGTCGGCTTTGCCGTCGGTTTTGAGCGCGCCCTGCTGGCCCTGCAGGCCTTTGGCAGCGACCTGGGCGCCGAGGAGGTCCCGTGCGTCTACGTCGCCAATGCCGGCAAGGATCTGCGTCAGAACGTCTTTGCCATCACGCAGGAGCTTCGCGCCGCAGGCATCGTGACCGAGGCCGACTACCAGGGCCGTTCGCTCAAGGCCCAGTTTAAGCAGGCCGATAAGGTGGGCGCCAAGCTCATCCTGGTCCTGGGTGGCGACGAGCTTGCCGCCGGCAAGGTCAAGGTGCGCGACATGGAGAGCCATGACGAGGTTCTCGTCGATTTGGCCAACGTTGTCGAGGCGGTTCGCGAGCGCCTGTAGCGCATGTTTTTTGAGCTGCGGGCCTGCTAACGTGCCCCGCTCATGGAGAGCGATTGTTACGGGGGTGTTTCGCATTTATGCGGAATGCCCCCGTTTGCATATGCCGTCCACCGAGAAATACGACCATTTGGGGCAAAAAGCCTTGCAATGCAGAAAATACTTTTGTGTGGTAAAGCGCAATCAGCTCCGAAAGTTTTTGCCGAGTGCCTATAATAAATACCGCATGTTACGTGCATAGAAGGAGGAATGGGAGGAAACGTGGCTGAGAACCTAAGCAACCAGTCTGTACCCGAAGCCGCGGCGCGCGTCGCTGCCGTGGTCAACCGCCTCGTTAACCGAATCGGCTCGAATGCCGAGTCCAGGGAGCGTCTCGCCGAGATCGAGATCCCCGAGGAGCTGCGCGATAATCTGGCGCTGTTCCTGCGCCTGGAGCGCCGTGTGCTTAGCGAGTATGATCCTGAGATCGCGGACCTGTTCGACAAGATTCTGTCGGCCGAAATCGTGGCCAATGCCGGCAACCCCGGTAGCCGTGCCGCTGACGAGGCCGTCGACGAGCAGGGCGTGCCCACCGCCGACGAGTCCACCGCCGTGGCATTTCGTGAAGTCGTCGATCTGATCGACAGCCTGCCGCTCGATAAGCAGCAGGTTATCGTCCGCGCCTTTACGAGCTTCTTCCACCTGGCAAACCTGTCGGAGGAGAACTACCGTGTGGCGCAGCTGCGCGAGCGCGAGGCCGGTGCGTCGACCGATACCGAGGTCGATCCCGCCAACGAGCTCACCGTCGCCTATCACCAGCTGGTGAATGAGCTGGGCGTCGAGGGCGCCAACGAGCTGCTCGGCAAGCTTGAGTTCCATCCCGTCTTTACCGCACACCCCACCGAGGCCCGTCGTAAGGCCGTCGAGGGCAAGATTCGCCGTATCTCCAACCTGCTGGAGGAGCGTCCGCGTCTGGGCGGCTCCGACCTGGTGGAGAACGAGCGCCATATGCTGCAGGAGATCGACGCCCTGGTGCGTACGAGCCCCATCGCGCTCAAGAAGCCCACGCCGGTCGAGGAAGCCGATACCATCATCGACATCTTCGATAACACGCTGTTCGACGTCATCCCCGTTATCTACCGTCGTTTTGACGATTGGGTGCTGGGCGACAAGGCCGGTACCGTGCCGCCGCTGTGCCCGGCGTTCTTCCATCCCGGCAGCTGGATCGGTTCCGACCGCGACGGTAACCCCAACGTCACCGCCAAGGTGAGCCGTGAGGTCGCCGCCAAGTACTTCACCCACATGGTGCTCAAGCTCGAGGACAAGTGCCGCCGCATCGGCCGCAACCTCACGCTCGAGGCTACCTACAGCAAGCCGTCGGCCGAGCTCATCAACCTGTGGAACCATCAGGTCGAGATGAGCACCCAGTACACGGCCCGTGCCGAGCTGATCTCCGAGCACGAGCCGCATCGCGCCGTCATGCTCGTCATGGCTGACCGTCTGAACGCCACTGTGCGCCGTATCACCGACACCATGTACCACAGCGCCGATGAGTTCCTGGAGGACCTGCGCGTCGTCCAGCGCTCGCTGGCCGCCTGCGGTGCCGTCCGTGCTGCCTACGGCCCGGTCCAGACCATCATCTGGCAGGTCGAGTCCTTCGGCTTCCACATGGTCGAGATGGAGTTCCGTCAGCACTCCGTGGTGCACGCCCGCGCCCTCAAGGATATCCACGAGAACGGTATCCATGGCGACCTGCAGCCCATGACGCGCGAGGTCATCGATACCTTCCGTGCTATCGGCTCCATCCAAAAGCGCTACGGCAAGAAGATGGCGCACCGCTACATCATCTCGTTCACCAAGAGCGCCCAGCATGTGGCCGACGTCTTTGAGCTTGCCCACCTGTCCTTTGCACACGAGGAGGATGTCCCTGAGCTCGACGTGATCCCGCTGTTCGAGCAGCTCGAGGACCTCGAGGGCTGCGTCGACGTGCTCGACCAGATGCTTACGCTCCCCGTGGTGCAGAAGCGCCTTGCCCAGACCAACCGCCGCATGGAGGTCATGCTGGGCTATTCCGACTCCTCCAAGGATGCCGGTCCTACCACGGCCATGCTCGCGCTGCACTCCGCGCAGGAGCGCATTGCCAAGTGGGCCGAGAAGAACGATATAGACTTGGTGCTCATGCACGGTCGCGGCGGTGCCGTGGGCCGTGGCGGCGGCCCGGCCAACAAGGCCGTGCTGGCGCAGCCCAAGGGTTCGGTCAACTGCTTCTTTAAGCTCACCGAGCAGGGCGAGGTCATCTTTGCCCGTTACGGCAACCGCACGCTGGCTCAGCGCCATGTTGAGTCCGTTGCCGCCGCAACGCTTTTGCAGTCGGCCCCGAGTGTCGAGAAGACCAACACCGAGACCACGCAGAAGTTCTGGGATATGGCTGAGAAGCTCAACGCTGCAAGCCACGAGCGCTATCTGGACCTGCTGAACACCGAGGACTTTACACCGTGGTTCTCGACCGTGACGCCGCTGACCGAGGTCGGTCTGCTGCCGATCGGCTCGCGTCCGGCCAAGCGCGGTCTGGGTGCGAAGTCACTCGACGACCTGCGTACCATTCCGTGGATCTTCAGCTGGAGCCAGGCGCGCATTAACCTGGCCGCTTGGTACGGCCTGGGCACCGCCTGCGAGCAGCTTGGCGATCTTGACCAGCTCAAGGCTGCCTACCAGGAGTGGCCGTTCTTCCGCACCTTTATCGACAATATTGAGATGTCGATCGCCAAGACCGATCAGCGCATCACCAAGATGTATCTGCACCTGGGCGATCGCCAGGATCTGTCCGAGAAGGTCTTTACCGAGATGCAGCTCACCCGTAAGTGGGTCCTTGCCATCGTCGGTGATGAATGGCCGCTGCAGCGTCGTCGCGTGCTCGGCTGCGCCGTTCGCGTGCGTAACCCCTACGTTGACGCCCTGTCCATCGCCCAGGTTCGCGCCCTTCGTGAGGTGCGTATGAACCAGGACGAGATGGCCGAGGAGAAGAAGGCCGAGTACATGAGCCTGATTCTTTCGACTGTGACCGGCGTCTCGGCAGGATTGCAGAACACGGGGTAATCGATAGCCCTGTAGTCGTCCGGGCCCGCCATCAGTTTACTTTTAGGCACGTCCTCGGACATGCAAGAAGCCCTCGCTGCGCACTTCGTGCGGCGAGGGCTTCTTGCGTCCTGCGGAGTGTGCCTAAAAGTAAACTGATGGCGGGCCCTGCGATGTCCGGCCTTCGGCGGATTACTGCTGGGGGAATATTGGCGCGCTCCGCGCGTTTGAAAAGGGCTTCGTGCTGCGGAATGCATTCAGAGGGAAACCCGTCGGGTCCCTTCGTCCTCGGTCTTCAGGGATTAAAGCTGATGATAATAAAGCGCGCTTCGCGCCCCGCGTCTTATCGATTGGGATTGAGATGCATGTGGCGCTTCTCGCCTTACGACTGTTGCGGCTGCGGTCCCGTTTGGGATCGCGGCCGTTTTGTTGTGGGTCAAATATGAACGTTGTGTTAATGAGTCGGTGGACGGTGGTGTTTTTCGGTGAGCGGCGTATCCTTCCAACGGTTTATCTAGTGTGTCAGTTGAAAGGAAGAGGGCGCTCGTCATTGTTTGAATGTGAACTGCCGTTTGACCACAAGACGTTGCATCTAGAGCTCGAGGATAAGAACTTCGCGGGTGTGATGGAAGGTCATCAAAACGAGTTTAAGACTACAAAATCACAGGAAGAGCTGGTAGAGGAGTCACTTGCCAACCCTTATGGCTCGCCGTCGCTCGAGGAGCTTTGTGCTGGCAAGAAGGATATTGTCATTATTAGCTCCGATCATACGCGTCCCGTTCCCTCGCGTGTGACGATGCCTATTCTGCTGCATCACATCCATTCCGCTGCACCCGAGGCTCGCGTGCGCATTTTGGTTGCTACGGGTATGCATCGTCCGTCGACGCATGAGGAACTCGTCAACAAGTACGGCGAGGAGATCGTTGCCAACGAGGAAATCGTTATGCACGTCGCGACTGACGACAGCATGATGAAAAAGATCGGCACCCTGCCTTCTGGTGGCGAGTGCATCATCAACAAGATTGCCGCCGATTGC
>DBFAQQ010000013.1:0-35246 GCA_048236535.1 Collinsella sp.
TCTAGGCACGGGAGCCTCCCAACCTCGTTGCGGCGCGGCTGCGCCTCTGGCACTTCAACAACATTGTCGCAGCCCCGACCCGCGGTCACGAGCGGGGGCTCCTGTCGTTTCCGTGCCCCTGGATTGGGTCATAGTGTCTGAACTCATAATGGTAAGTATCGAACGTTGCGATATTGCTGGCAACGGTGCCAGTCAGCTTATATTCAACTTTCTGGCCCATCTGCGAGTCGGCCTTGTCGGCCCAATTGCTGCCGTCGTCGTTTTTGACTTTCTTCACAACTGTGGGAATGCTGGTCTTCTCGGTAACGGTCACGAGAGCGTCGCCGACAACAGCGAAGATCGGCGAAGTACCAGTATTCTTCTTCACTTCCTGATCGGTGCTCAAGGTGCTCTCGTCAGTCACAAAGAGATAATAGCCTTGCAGGGCATTTCCGTTCCCGTCCTGGGGCTTAAAGACATCGTCGGTGGTAAAGGAAGAACCCGTCTGGCCTACGCTCTTCACGACCTCCTTTGCCAACCCGTTGAACAGATTGTCGTTTTCAATGGGGGTCGTCTCGCCGGTGCCATCTGCATGATCGGTCAGATACTTAGCAGCAGCTTGTGCTGAGGAGCTAAGGGTGATACCAGAGTTGGGTACCTTTGAAAGATAGTTCAGAACCGCATCCTTCGCCTTAGGGCTCGCCCAATCGATGTTCGAAACGACCTTGCTCGACCCGTCGGTTCCATCCACAACATCGGCCTTGAAAATCTGGTAGGCCTTGTACGTCACATCGCCATTCTCATTGTTCTTGTTGATCTTGATGCTATTGGTCGTAGTAGCCACATCATCAGCAAACGCCATCGTGACCGGGGCCATGACGCCGCCGAAGCTCAACGCTGCTGTGAGGCCGGCGGTTACTGCCAGGCGTGCGATGTTCTTGTTCATGCTCATCTTCTTTTCCTCCGTTTTCCGGTTGATTTCCATTCGATCGGTCATCGTGTGTCTGTTTCTAAGCATCTACTTCGCTACGTCTCGCCCCGCTCTCTGTGGGGCTGCCAGCTACTCTTTATGGCTGCCACCTCCCCGCTTGACCAGGAGCGCGACCACGATGAGCGCGGCTCCGGCGACCGCTGCGGCGGCCGCGGCGTACATTGCCATATCACCAGTCGAGGGCATAAAGCCTCCGGTGGTAATGCTAGGGGGTGTGCCGGTGGGCGTGTTGATGAGCGACGCCTCCAGGCTGCCCGTCGACCCGTCCGCGCTGTCGGCGCGCAGGGGCGACTCGGCCGTGATGGTGAGCTTGGGCTTGGCGGCGGCCACCTGGTCGACGTCCAGGCCCTCGGCCTTAACCGTCACGGAGCGCGTTCCCTCAAAGGCGGTGTAGCCCTTGGGTGCCTTGAGCTCGCGGACCTCCAGCTTGCCCGAGTCCACGCCCGAGACGGTCACGCGGCCGTCCTCGCCCGTGGTGACGGTAGCCTTGCCCTCCGCATCCCACGTGCCGTCGGCCGCTAGCGTGCGATCGCGGTCGTCGGCGATGCTCAGGACCGCCCCGGCAAGCGGCTTGTCGCCGTCGCTGCCGCGCTTGGTGAGCGCGAGATCCCAGGTGTAGGCGCACGCATCGTCGCTCGGCGTGCGGGTGAAGCCGGCGTCGCCGGACTGGTTGGCAAAGGGAGAGCGCGGGTAGCGCAGGTAGACCTCGTTGGGGTTGCCCTTCGCGATGCCGTGGTTGCATGCGCTGTTGAGCGGTGCGTTGTACACGGCGACCACGCGAGCGCCCGCGGTAAAGGCGTCGGCCCCGCCAAGCGCGGCGATGAGGTCGCCGGTGCGCACGGTGAAGGTTCCGTCCGCGGCCATCTTGGTGACGCACTGGGCCGTGATGTCGGTCCAGCCCTTGGCGGGCTCGGTGTCGGCGTGCCCGTCCTTGCCGGTCGGGACGGCATCGAAGCCGCCGTCCGCGCCCGCCGCCACGTACACGCGCATGCTCGCGGCGACCTTGGAGGGGTCGAGCCCCGCGCTCATGGTGTCGACGAACTGCACCGCGTAGGTGTCGTAGGCCGTGAGCCCCGCCGGGACCGTGGCCGAGAGGCGCCAATACAGGTCGTCGGCGACCGTGGCGTCGGCGGCCTTGCCCCAGGCGGCGGTACTGTCCTCCAGCACGTGCTTGGCGACCTTGGGGGTCGCGGCCTTGGGCTTGACGGTGACGGCGCTGCCGCCCACCAGGGCCATGATCGGCGCGGTGCCGGCCTCGCCCTGAGCGATGGCGTCGTCTTTGGCGACGATGAGCCAGTAGCCGCAGGGCAGCTCGGCCGCCGTGCCCGCGTTAAGGGCCACGGGCTCGGCGCCAGAGCTCTGGAGGGAACGAGCGAGCTGTGCGCTCAGCGCGCTCGTAAGGTGGGAATCGGTGTTGAGCCACTCGGCAGCTTCCTGCGCGGTGGTCTGGGAATTGGGCATGCCGGCGCTGTGCAGCACAGGCAGCGCGGCGTCGCGCGCGGCGTCGTTTGCCCAAGCGAGGTCGGTGGCGATCTTGGCGTCGCTGTCGCCGTCGACGACGTTGGCGCTAAAGATCTGGTAGGCGTCGTAGCTGCTCGCCACGGTGCCGCTCACCGTGATGGAACCGGTCGAGGTCGGCGCGGCCTGCGCGGATGCGGGGAACACAACCGCGCAGGTGCCAATCAGGAGGGCAAGCAGCGCAAACAAGATCGGGAAGGAGCAAACTTTCTTATTCACGACGCTCACCTCCCTTCGCATTCGCCTTGCGACGAATGTGCATCCAGGCCGCAGCAGCGCAAAGCACCGCCGCGCCGGCAAGGTACGTCAGAGTGACGCCCGACATACCAGAAAGGGGCAAAGAGATGGAGTAGGTGTTGGTGAAGGTGGGGATGGACTTGTCGGTAGAGTTGGGGGCGGAGGTGTCGATGAACGTCTTTGCTTCGGCACCGTCGTCTGCTATCCAATTGTTTTTGGAGTCAACGTATCCCTTCATGTAGGTCACCTTATAGTTGATGGTTCCATTGGTGACGCTAGGTCGATCAACCTCGAACCTATAGACCGAATGATCAAACTTGTAATGCGGATATTTCTCGCTTTCGTCCTTCTCGCACACGTAATAATAATACGGGAAGTCCTTGGGAGCGCTACGGCCCGTGGAGTCCGCGCCCTTGGTGGGGTCGTCAAGCGTGTAACTAATATTTCCGAATTCCCGGATCTGAGAGCTGGGGCCATTGGCCTGAGTCTCTACCTCTTGAGCGTTTTCGAACTTCGGATTGTCTGCGAGCCGGAGCGTAAACTCCTTCATCTCGCCACCCTCAACGACCTTAGTCGCCTTAGGAATCCAGGAAAAACTGGAGGCATACATGTTGGTAAAGGTCTTTGATCCATCGGAGTTGGCAATCGAATAATAGCCTTGGCCGTCATCTTTCAGAGCGCACGGCGAGTTAGTTGAATCTCCGGAGTGTTTAATCACCCTCGCGTTTGTAAGCGTGTAGCTATGAACACTGATTTCTTTAGTCTTGCTCTCGTCATTCAGCGTCGGAACAGACATAAGTACAGTCACGTTATCCTTGAGCGTCCCCACAATCTCATACACAGCAGAGTCGTACTTGATGTAGGGATCATTACCAGCATCTTCAACCAGGTAGTATGTAATCTCGCCAGCCAAACTGCTCGGAGCAGACTGCTCACCAAGGTTAAACGTGATGTTGCCGTTTGCATCATTACTTGCATTTCCTACCTCAATGCAAGCGCCGCGATCGAATGTCCCGTTAGCGAAAGGATCTTGCGAACCCTTGCGGTAGACCTTAAAGGTGAACTCATTCGCAGTGAGTGGTTTTTTCTTATCAGTCTGCGAATCGATTAGCTCCTTGGTCGCCTTAATGCTTGGGTAGACATACGCGTCCGTTGGCTGACCCAAGTACAAGTCGCCATTCGACATGATGCCGCCACCATGGTCCCAGGAGTAGTTGCCCGTGATGAAAGTTGTCGCTTCGTTCTGCGCACGATTCCGCGCATCAATCGCCGCCTCATCCCCGGCATTAACACCCGAGGTCAGGCCGATGCTTTTTTCTACCCCAACAGCACCGTTGGCGGGAATGGTGATAGCTTTTTTAAGTTCGATGCTTCCCGAGTACCGGGCATCTCCACCGCCAAGCATCTTACCAGTCACAGCTGCAATCGGCTTTTCGTGATCATGCGCTGCGAGGAAGAAATCGGCATGACCATTGTCACGAAAAACATCTTTCAAATAGGCGGCTTTGTCTTGATCCTTACCGTCGTTGCCGGCAGAAAGATGGGGCGCTTTGTCATTGCCGGAATTATACGCTTTGTTGTAAGCAGGATTAGGATAATTTTCGCCATAATCCTCATAATACTCATTATTGGCAGACGAATTGCCAAAGATTGCCGTGCCTTCAGTGTTCGTTACCAAGGTCTTACCCGATGGGCAGACCGCAACGCCGCCACCATAGCCGCCAGCGGTATTGCTGCTTATATACGAGTTGTATACAAACAGCCTGCCTGCGTTTTCCGCGTTTATCGAATCACCCTGAACAAAGATGCCGCCACCACCCCAGTCAAAGCGAGACACGCAGTGATTGTTTGTGATGTAGACTGTACTTTTTTTAGTGCCGTTACTATCTTTAGGGCCGTTAATAAACGCGTCAACCCTCTGGCCCACTCGGATGCCTGCACCTTCAGATCGGTAGCTCACGTTAGAGGCAATAATTCCTCCCGTGATGTTGAGCCAAGCCTTACCTTGTTGCTTAAGATTGGTAACGTAAACGCCGCCGCCAGCTTCCTCGGAATAGTTGCCAGTAATCTTGCCACCAGAAATGGTGACATGGGCGCCGCTATTGGCAGCAAGCCCAGCGCCGCCATGACAACCCCAACCATCATTACGACAGAACTTAGCCATTCTATTATTCGTGATATGGCCACCAGAAACGGTTACGGTGCCGCCCTCGGCCATAATGCCACCACCGAGTCCCTCGTTGAGTGTGCTATTACCGGAGATTACGCCACCGGTCACCTTGACCGCAGACCCCTTGGCATATACACCGCCGCCCCACGAAGCGCAGTTGCCAGCAATTACGCCACCGGTCAGGTCAAGGGTCGAAGTGCTACCCCCTTCATTAGACACCATGACACCTGCACCGTTGGCCCAAGTTCTCGTAGAAGCACCGCAAACATAGCCACCGCTCATATTGACAGTAGAGCCGTTCTCGGCATAGATAAGATGCCCGACGTTGCAATCCTTTGCCTGCGTGAGCGTACCGCCCTGAAGGTTAAACTTGCCGCCCGCGCAGACGTTAATGAGCTTCAATGCGGAATCCTTGGGCGCAGTTGAGACAATTGCGCCCTGAATAGTCGCTTTGTGCTCACAGATCTTCTCAGTGGTACCTGTATCACTTGCGGTCGATTCGGTTACGTAATAGGTAAGCTCAGTCGGAATACCACTGGTGGTGTCATAATTCATTTTTGCCGTCTTGCCATAATTGGCTGTTGTCAGAGTCTCGCCCTTATCTTGCAGCTGCCCAACGTCGGCAACAGTCTCCTGTACGCTCTTCGAATCCTTGATAGAATCCTTGATAGTAAGGTTCGCACCATTGCTCGCGTTCGCATCTTTGCTCACGCTAAAGAGCGGCAGATTTCTGTCCCCGCCCGAGTGCATTATCTTGCAGCCATTAAGATTAAGGGTGATATTGCTGCCATCTTCGTTAAGAAAAATCTCGTCGTTGTAAACGATATCTCTCATCAGCTCGAAGCTGGCCGTTTCACCCGCTTTAACACCCTGAAGCTTATCGCGGAGCTCTTCTGCGCTAGTTATTTGTACGGCAGCCGCTTCAGTTTGCTCGTTTTGCGCAGCCGTAACAACGGTTTCACCATCCGAAGTCGTTCTACCCTCGTTCTGCTGCTCTTCCTCGGGCTGCTCCTCAGGCTGGCTATCGTCGCCAGACTCGTCGCTCTCGATCTCGTCACTATTCTGCTTTTCGGTATCCACGTTGTTGGTGTTGTCTACATCAGTAGACTCAGTTGAGGAATCCTCCGTCACAGTCTTCTCGGTAGAATCTACCTGGGCATCGTTGGCAATGGCCTGCGAGATCGGAGGCATGACGAGCGACAGTACCAGGCTCAAAACGGAGGCTCCGCACAAAACGCCTGCCAGTACACGGCGCGTCGCTTTTTTACTCTGCTTAGTTTTTTTCTGAATTCGCTTTCATCGATGTCTCCTCCCCAAGAGACCGCGATCTTGCTCTTTCACTATCAAACGTATCTGCGCAATCTGTAATTGCGCACGCTTAGTAATCTATATTATAGCGATTGTTTGAACATCTGAGCAAGAAAACCGATAGTTTTGTAGCGAATTCTCAATTCTCTTGACATTTGCTCAGATTTACCTTTGTTTATTCGCTATCTATTTTTTGTTTCTGCTGGTAATCTAGTTGCCCATCATTTTTTTTAATCGCATTAAATTAATTTGCACAACATTTTGCTCAAGAGCAAACATCCCGCTCACGGTCGAAAATCGACCGTGAGCAGTAGGTCATTAATCGGAAGGAATATCCTATCAAACTGATGAGAATATCTTTGACCCATCGGTGGTTAGAAGTGTGATGTTCAGACAACTAAATTTGAATTTTCGCGCAGATTTTCGGTATCAATTCGCCCAAATGGGGGTGCGGACGATTTCTTGGACCGCGCCTAGGCGTATCCAAGCTTCCTGCGGTACTCCATCGGGCTCAGCCACCCGAGGGGCTTCTTGATCCGCTCCTCACGATAGTACACGAGGTAGGCCTCGAGCCTTCCCATGAACTCCTCGGCCGTCACGCCCTCCCAGTCCCTGTAGTGGAAGAACTCGTTCTTGAGGCGCCCGAAGAAGCCCTCGCAGGCCGAGTTGTCCGGGCTGCAGCCCTTCGCGGACATGCTCCTGATCAGGCCGTTCTCCTCGCAGATCCCGATCCACTCCGGCCAGCGGTAGTGGCCGCCCCGGTCCGAGTGGATCGTCGTGCGCGCGCCCGCCGGCCTCGCCGCGCAGGCCTTGAGCAGGCTCGAGTTCGCGAGGCGCTTGTCGGGGTGCAGCCCGATCGACCAGGCGACGGGCATCCCGTCGAAGCAGTCGACGATCGGGCTCAGGTAGACCTTCTCGCCGCCCGGGAGCCTGAACTCGGTGATGTCGGTGAGCCACAGCCGGTTGGGCTCGTCGGCGTGGAAATTCCTGCTCACGAGGTTCTCCGGCGCCTTGGAGACCTCGCCGGCGTAGGAGCTGTAGCCCCGGGCGCGCCTCTTGTTGTAGACGACCTCGAGGCCCTCCTCGCGCATCACGCGGGCCACGCGCTTCTCGCTGGCGCGGACCCCCTCGCGGCGCAGGCGCGCCCAGACGGTGCGGTACCCCCAGCACCCCGAGCCCTCGCGGAAGATGCGCACCACGCGGTCGCGTATGTCGGCGTCGCGGTCGCGCGGCGCGGCGACGCGGGGCCTCCAGTACTCATAGGAGCTCTTCGATATCCTCAAGAAACCTGTGATCGAGCGGAGGGGCAGGGCGGTCGCCCGCCTCAATCTCTCGCCGAGCTCGCACTTGCTCCTGTTCGAGATCGAAGCCGGGTCCCACCCTTCCGCTTTTAGGTCGGCCAACACCGCCCTGAGCAGCAGGTTCTCTATCTGGTCCTCGTTGAGCCCGGCGAGCGGACCGGTCGCCGGCGGGGCGTAGGTCGACTTGTCGGGGCCCAAGCTGGCCTCCTTCCGTGGCGGTTTCCTCGCCCCGATTCTACAGCGCGCCCCGGTGTAGCTGTGCGGGAGGTGCCCCGTCGCCCACTTCTTGGCCGCGCCCACCGAGACCCCCGCGAACTTCGCGGCGGCGGTCGGCCCCATGCCGTCCTCCGTCGCCAGGAGGAAGAGCTCGACCTTCTCCCTGTTGTACATGCGAACCTCCAGTCCGGACCGCTTCACGGTCCAACTTTCTGTCCGCACCCCCAATCGCCTGAGGCCACCGCAAAAGGAGCCTGTCCCCTTTTGCGGTGGTTCTCCCCCTGCGCTACAGCAGATGTTCCTCGATAAAGATCGCGATGCCGTCTTTGTCGTTGCTCGCGGTTACAAAATCGGCGGCGGCACGGGTGGCATCGCTGCCATTTGCCATGGCCACGCCCACGCCGGCGTCAGCCACCATGCAGGTGTCGTTGTCCGCATCGCCAAACACGCAGATGTTCTGGAGCTCCATGTCGTTGAGTTCCGCCACGCGCACAAGGCCGCGCGTCTTGGACACGCGCGGATCCATGAACTCGTAGAGCCGCTGCGTGGTTTGTAGAGCCGCCGCCTTAACAGTGTTGTCGGCAAACGTCGACGCCCGCTCAATCACCCGCGGCATCACCTCGGGCGCCATGGTAAACATCACCTTGGGCTGCGGCTCGCGCAAGAACTCGGCAAAATCGACCACCTGATAGGGCACGCCGTCGACACGCGACAGGTGCTCGACGCACGCGTTGCTCTCGGGCACGTAGAACACGCCGTCTCGGGGGCAGACGGGCGTTGCCGGAAGGTCCGCCATGTGCTCGCAGATGCGCGCGATGGTCTCGCCCGGCAGCGGATAGCTCAGCTCGTTGATGTCGTGCGCGCGGTCGATGACCTCGGCGCCACCGCAGCCCACCATCACGTCTACCAGGCCTTCGATACCCCAGAGCTCGTACATGGCCTCGGTCGCATGGGCGTCGCGCCCGGTGCACAGGCCAAAGAGCACGCCGCGCTCGCGCAGGGCGCGGATCGCCGCCACGGTGCGCGGGGACACCGTGTGCCGGCTCGTGAGCAGCGTGCCGTCGATATCGCAGAACACGGCTTTGATGTGGCTGAAGGTGGTGTCCATGGGGGCCTTTCTGGGTTGTGCGGCGGTGTGGGGTGTATTCGTGAACGGCGTACATGGTATACCAAGGCGCAGGCGCGGCCCGTCAAAGCAAAAACCACCACAAAGGTGCCTGGCCCCTCTGTGGTGACCGAACCCGAAGGGTGGCCTGGCCCGGGGCGCAAAGCATCACAACATTCGACGTTTTTCGGCAAAATCGCGATTTTCATCGAATGTTGTGATGGTTTTACTGCCTTGCGGCACGATCCAAATGCCGGCGTCCAAACAGCAGCAGCGCCGCGGGAACCGCCGTCACGACCATGCCCGCACCAACGAGCGTCTGCTGCACGCCAAACGTCGCCGCCAGCCAGGGAGCAATCGCCAGCGGGGCTACGCCGGCGAACATATTGCCAAAGCCCATGACCGAGTTGACGCGACCGAGCTGCTCGAGCGGAGCCGTCGTTTGCACGATAGTGTTGTGGAGCGGGTTGACGACGCCCCACGCCACGCCCAGGGCAATCTGGCCGATAAGGGCTACGCCCACGTACGGCGTTCCCACGTAGAGCAGGCTTCCCAGACCCACGGACATGAGCGCCACGAGCAGCGTTTTGAGGCTGACGAAGCGTGGCGGCAAGCGGAGCGCGACCACGGCGCCCAGCACCGCACCCACGCCGGATGCCGACGAGAGCCAGCCCATCCACTCAACGCCGACGTGCAGGACATCGCGGTAGAAGAACGACTCCAGCGGGTCGAAGGCGCCGTAGCCAAAGTTCGAGAGGAAGATGATGCAGAACAGCAGGGCGAGGACGCTGTTGGTGAAGACCGTCTTGATGCTGGTCGCGAAGGTGGCGCGGGAAGATGTGTTGGGGTCGGCGCTTTGGCTGGCCTTGTCTGATGTGATCTCACCGGTCGCGGGTTTGCCTTCGCGCGTGGTGGCAAAACCCGCCCGCGGCTTAAAGCTCCAGCCGGCAATGAGCGCCAATGCGGTAAAGACCATCATGAGCACGAACACCGCGCGTGACGATGCAGCCGCCGCGACAAAGCCGCCCAGCGTGGGGCCAACGATGATACTCACGTTTGAAAACATGGCGATGGCGGAGTTAATGTCTTTGAGCTCGACAGGATCGTCGGTGAGATATGCCGGATAGGACGTGGCGATGGGCTGGGCGAATCCCATCACAAAGCCCAGGAGCACCGCGCCGAGCAGGACGATGCCGGTCGCGCTGCCAAAAACGAGGATTGCCGCGCCGGTTGCCAGCGTGCCGACGATACTCAGCAAGAAATGACAGCGCGGACCCCATGCATCGAGCGCGGCGCCGCCCGCAAAGGACCCCAAGATTACGAAGACGTTCATAAAGAGGACGGCCAGCGACGTCGCAACGACCGAGGCATCGTCTGCATAGGTGAGCGTTCCGATAACGCCGATAAAGTAGCTGGTCTGAAAACCGGTGTAGATGAGAAAGCGCATCGCCACCAGGCGCTTGGCCTGCACGGACAGCGATGATTGAGGCTTTGAGAAAAGGGAGGCGAACATGGAGACTCCTTGTTTCATACGAATGCGGACGGCGGGCATTCGCCACTGTCTGTCAAATCAATCTATCCGCATGAAACATTAAGGACGCATCAAGCCCCTTCTCTCCGTTTTTCGCCCGTCATGAACTACTTGGTAGATTGTAAGGCATGTCCCACACATCTACCAAAGCAAAAACCACCACAAAGGTGCCTGGCCCCTTTGTGGTGGAAATGGCGTTTGCCCAGATAAAACCTGCCAAAATAAACCTGTCCCCTTTTGGCAGGTTATGGCAGCGCAGCGAGCCGGCCCTTAAAGGTGGTCTTGGATAAGATCGCAGATGGCCCGGGCGTCGTTGATGTTGATGGCTCGGGTCGCAAAGCCGGCGTCGAAGGCCTGACGCGCCAGGGCCTCGTTGCAGGCAAGGGCCAGCGTGTGGCCATCGACCAGGTCGAGCGAGCTCTTGCCGCGCAGACGGTCGACACCGGAACGCGCGACCACGATGTTGTCGAAGCCCTCGGTCTTGTAGCCCTCGATGATCACCACGTCGACATCGTTGTAGCGCGACAGCAGATCGCGCGCGGGCATCTCGTCCTCCTCGCGCGTGTCGGCGTACTCCGCCCAGCGCGTGGCGCAGATAAGGCCCACGTGCTTGGATCCGGCCTGGTGATGGCGCCAGGTGTCCTTAGCGGGCACGTCGATATCAAAGCCGTGATGCCCATGATGCTTGAGCGAACCCACGCGCAGGCCGCGGCGGGTGAGCTCGGCAATGACCTTCTCGACGAGCGTGGTCTTGCCCGAGTTTTGGTAGCCGATAAACGCGATCGCGGGGACGGCCGGGGCCGGAACTACGGGCGCGACGGCGACGGGTGCGCTCGCGGGCGCGGCACCGTCAGCGGCCACGGCCTCAACAGCAGCGGCCTGACGCTCTGCGCGGTCCCATACGCCCGAGCGGCCGCCCTCCTTGTGCAACAGGCGAACGTCAACGATCTCCATGCCGCGATCGACCGCCTTGCACATGTCATAGATGGTTAGGCACGCGGCACTCGCGCCGGTCAGGGCCTCCATCTCGATACCCGTCTTGCCCGTCACGCCGGCCGTAACCAGTACGTGAAAGCCAACCTGCCCGTCCGCGCGCGCCGGCGCCCAGCCCTCGGGCACGTCCTCGACAGGCGTCCCCGACGGAGCGATGGGCGCAATGTCGCACTTGCTCTTAGTAATGAGCAGCGGATGGCACATGGGGATGATGTCGCTCGTGCGCTTGATAGCCATGATGCCCGCCACGCGCGCGCAGGCGAGCACATCGCCCTTTTTGGCGCGGTCCTGCAGCACCATGGCCTGCGTCTCGGGATGCATGAGGATGGTGCCCTCGGCGATGGCGATACGATGGGTCTCGGCCTTGTCGGACACGTCGACCATGCGTACCTCGCCCTTGGCGTCCACGTGCGTCAGCTCGTCGCGACGGGCGTCGCGGGCGGGCTCGGCGGCAGCACCGGCAGTCGGCTGCGCGGACGCGTCGGCGTTGTCAGAATTCGCCGCAGCCGTGACTTTATGGGCAGACATCGCGGCCCTGCGAGCGGCCTTGGTGGCATCGGCGTACCTGCTCTTGGCCATATGATCATCCTCCGATTTGGGACATAAATCGTTGCGTGCCCTCAATTATCGCGTGTTCCTGCGGTTTGTGGGCCACGGCATCGCGCCAAATCGAAAGTACCTGCATATCATCACCACGGCGCAGGGCGTCGCGCACCGAATACTCGGCATCGCTGAACAGGCACGGACGCACGTTGCCATCGGCCGTCAGACGCAGACGGTTGCAATTCGCACAAAAATGGTTGGACATGGCGCTAATAAAGCCGACCGTTCCCGCCGCGCCCGGAAAGTGCCAATAGCGCGCAGGGCCCGCGCCGGCAGGAGCGTCGTTGATGTCGAGCGGCTCGAGCTCGCCCAGCCCCGTCGCGGCGGTCCCGGCATTGATGCGCGCCCGCAGCTCGTCGCTCGGCACGGTATCGCTCGCGTCCCACAACTCGGGATTGAGCGCGGGTGCATGCGGGTCCACAGCGCAATGCGAGCTCGTGCGCTCGTCGCCAATGGGCATGTATTCGATAAAGCGCAGGTGGATGGGGCGGTCGACGGTCAGTCGTGCGAGGGCCGCCACATCCTGGTTGAGCCGGCGCACTACAACGCAGTTGACCTTAACGGGCTCAAAGCCCCAAGCCAGCGCCGCGTCGATGCCAGCCATGGTCTGCTCGAGCCGACCCAGACGCGTGATCTTTCCAAACAGCGTAGGGTCGAGTGTGTCGAGCGAGATGTTGACGCGGTTAAGTCCCGCGTCTTTGAGCTGCGGCGCCAGCTTGGGCAGCAGGGCGCCATTGGTGGTAAGCGAGATGTCCTCGATCTGCGGGATCGCGCGGATGTCACGAATAAGCGGAATAATACGGCGGCTGACCAGCGGCTCGCCGCCCGTCAGACGCACGCGGCGAATGCCCTCCCCCGCCACCAAGCGCACAAAGCGGGCGATTTCCTCGGCGCTGAGCAGCTCGTCGTGCGCACGGGGCGCCACGCCATCGGCCGGCATGCAATAGATGCAGCGGAAATTGCACTTGTCGGTAACGGCAATGCGCAGGTAGTTGATATCGCGGCCAAAACCGTCATGTTGCACATGCCCGTCCACGCAGCCCTCCCCTCGCGCGGCGATTTATTCTTCGGAAAACATAATACCCCACGAGAGAATCATGCCGACACCCGTACGACAGGACAGGTCGCTTTGAGCAAAACGGGCTTTCCAAACCCATCCTCAGCACAGACCATCACAACATTCGATGCTTTTCCCGTTTTTGGCAATAAACGTCGAATGTTGTGATGGTTTGCCTGCCCATGGCACCCCGTAGAAGGACCAAAGCGCCCTAAAGGCCGCCGTCCCAGTGCCGAATCACGAATTCTCGCAGGTCGTTCTGACGTTTCTGGAACGCTTCGCTTCGGTCGCACTTGAGGCCCATAGCGAGCGCGATAGCGTTCATCGCCCGGTGCAATTGCAGCTGGTGGGCAAACTGAGTCCCGGTGAGGACGATCATCCTAAAGCCCAGCGCGCTCAGCACGGTCATACGCTCCGCATCCGACGCGCTGCGCTGTTTGTCAAGATGGTCCGAACCGTTGTATTCAATCCCTGTACCGCTCGCAGGCGCATATACGTCGATCTCGAAATACCCAGCCTTTGCGAGATACTTGAACTCGTTGGGAACATCGACCCGATGGTTGAGCTCGATCTTGGCGTATCCCAGCCCGCCCTGAGAACGTTTCGCTACGACCATGATTGCGGTGGCCGCCTCCATGGGCGATCGCGCGCCATCGTGCACGCGCTTGAGCACGGCGGCCGCGCGTATAGCCCCCTGACGAGATCGGTTCTCATTGCAATAGGCAATCAAGTCGGCAACGGTATACCTCTGCCCTATCTCGACATAATCGCCTGTCGACAGATGATTCAAATGGTATCGGGCGCAGATTTCGTAGCCATATTCCAGCTGCTCGGGTTCGCTCATCCACGAACCCGCTTGGACAAAGCACATGACCTCATCAACCACCAGAAGGCCCTCTGCCACCTCGAGAAGATGGTCTGGAGGTACCGGCGCTCCAAACACGTGACACCTAAATCCAGCCGGCGTCGAGCGCTCAAAATCGAAGTTGACGAGCGTGTCGATATGATCGAGCTCTTCTCGTGGAATACCGAGCGAAACCAGATAGTCGGTAACGATCCCAACTGCCGTTGAAGCCCTCAGCCCCTTGGCATCGAGTCCCAATTTGGGCAGGCTCGCGGTCGGTTCCGCCTCGTTAGCAAGCGAGTCCTCATCGTATAGGCTGCTTGCTCGCGAGAGCGGCTCGGACGGGCGCGCCACGTTGTGGTACAGCCAGGCAGTCTTATGGGACAGAACGATCGGCGGGTCCATGAGCCCTCCAATGGAGTCGGATAACCAACCTTATTCCCCTGCCCACGGGTCCGCACACCTTCGTGCGCAAGAAAGCGATTCCACCCGGCCGAGTGGCAGAAAAACCATCACAACATTCGATGCTTTTCCCGATTTTGGCAAAAAACGTCGAATGTTGTGATGGTTTGAGGCGAGGTGAGGGGCATGGAGGGGTCAAAACATCGTGCTCGAACGGGTTAATCCAACTCTTTTAACCCGTGTGCCAGCTGCCAGTACTCGCCGTGCTGGGCGAGCAGCTCTTCGTGCGTGCCGCGCTCGATGATGCGGCCGTGTTCGAGGACCATGATGGCGTCGGCATCGCGGACGGTGGACAGGCGGTGCGCAATCATAAACGTGGTGCGTCCGCGCATGATGCGGTCCATACCGCGCTCGATGAGCTTTTCTGTACGCGTGTCGATGGAGCTCGTAGCCTCGTCCAGGATGAGCACCGGCGGGTCGGCGACGGCCACGCGCGCGATGGCGAGCAGCTGGCGCTGGCCCTGCGACAGGTTGGCGCCGTCGGCCGTGACCGGCGTGTCGTAGCCCCGCGGCAGGCGGCGGATAAACGAATCCGCGCAGGCGGCCTCGGCAGCGGCGCGCACCTCCTCGTCGGTCGCGTCGAGCTTGCCAAAGCGAATGTTCTGCGCAATGGTGCCGCTAAACAGGTGCGTGTCCTGCAGCACAATGCCGAGCGACCCGCGCAAGCTGGCCTTGGCAATGTGCTTGACGTCGATGCCGTCGTACGTGATCTCGCCGTCATCGACCTCGTAAAAGCGGTTGATGAGGTTGGTGATGGTCGTCTTTCCGGCGCCCGTCGAGCCCACAAACGCGATCTTTTGCCCCGGCTTGGCAAACAGGTTGAGGTCTGTGAGCACGCGGGTGCCCGGCACGTAGGAAAAGTCCACGGCATGGAAGCGCACGTCTCCGGCAAGCGGAACCAAGCCGCACGTGAGCTCGGTACCGTCGGCGGCCACCGCGCGGCCCGACTCATCAACGGCTGCCACGTCATGCAGATGCCCATACGCACCCACGCCCTGGCCCTCGGGAATTTTCCACGCCCACGCGGCATCGCCCGTCTGCACCAGCTCCACGCAGCCCTCGTCCACCTCGGGCTTAAGGTCCATAGCCGCAAACAGGCGCTCGGCACCGGCCAACGCATTGAGCAAGAAGTTGCCCAGCTGCGTAAACTGGTTGATGGGCATGGCCGCCTGGCGAACGAAGACCAGGTAGCTTGCAAGCGCGCCCACGTCGGCCAGGCCCTTGATGCAGAGCATGCCGCCCGCCACGGCGACGATGGCATAGTTGACGTAGCCAATCACGACGGTCATGGGCACCATGGAGTTGGCATAGCTCACGGCGGCGGTGCCGGTGCGGCGAAGCTCGTCGTTGCGGCAGGTGAAGCCGGTGAGATTCGCTGCCTCGCGGTTAAAGACCTTGATGACCTTTTGGCCCGAGACCATCTCTTCGATATATCCGTCCAGGTCGCCAAGCGATGCCTGCTGGGCGGCAAAGAAACGCTTAGAGCGCGCACCCGAGTAGCGCGCATACAGCACAATGGCCGCATCGCACACGAGCGTGATAATCGTGAGCTGCCAGTTAAGGATGATGAGCATGGCCGTAGTGCCCACAACCTGAATGGCGGCCTGAATCACGTTGGCAAAGCTGTTGTTGAGCGCCTCGGAGACGGTGTCGACATCGTTGGTGAAAAAGCTCATGATGTCGCCCGAGCGCGTGCTGTCAAAATAACTGAGCGGCAGCGTCTGGATGTGCGCGAACAGATCGCGGCGAATATCGGACACCACGCGTTGGGCCGCGCGCACCATAATCTGTGAGTAGCCCAGGGCCGAGAGCACGCCCGCGGCGTAGATGATCGCCGTCAGGATGACCTGCTTGGCGAGCAGTTCCTCCCCGCCCGTAGCCAAACCGTTAACGATGGGGCGCACCATGTAGGTGCCGGCGAGGCTCGCGATGGCGGCAACGGAGGCGAGCACGCCCACCGCGAGCAACGAGAACTTGGCATGTCCCATGTAGGAGAGCAAGCGGCGCACAGTGCGCTTGAGGTCGGCCGGGCGTGCTTGGGCTGCGGTCTTAGGCATGGCGCTCACCCCCTTCCAAGGGCGATCCACATGCGACGGAGGAAAACGGATCATTCGCGTAGCCATCGTCGCTGCCGTCGCCGGCGTCCGCGTTCCCCGCAAACTCCATCTGCGAAGCATAAATCTCCTGGTATATGTTGTCGCCCGCTAGCAGTTCCTCGTGCGTGCCCACGCCGTGGACACGACCGTCGTCCAGCACCACAATGTGATCGGCATCCATGACACTCGCGATGCGCTGGGCGATGATGAGCACGGTCGTATCGGAAATCCGGGCGATGTGCTCGCGAATCTTAGCGTCGGTCGCCATATCGACCGCGCTGGTGGAGTCGTCAAAAATGAGCACGCGCGGATGCTTGAGCAGCGTGCGCGCGATGCACAGGCGTTGCTTCTGGCCACCCGAAACACCGGCGCCGCCTTGGCCCAACTCGCCGTCCAGCCCGCCGATGCGATCAAGGAACTCGTCCACGCACGCTGCGCGGCAAGCCGCGAGGAGCTCATCGTCCGACGCCTGCGGATTGCCCCACTGCAGGTTCTCGCGCACGGTGCCCGTAAACAACACGTTCTTTTGCAGCACAATGCCTACGGCGTCGCGCAAGGCGACCAGGTCGTAGTCGCGCACGTCGTGTCCGCCCACAAGCACGGCGCCCTCGGTGGCGTCGTACAGGCGCGCAATCAGCTGCACAAGCGAGCTCTTGCCCGAACCCGTGCCGCCGAGGATGCCCACCGTCGAGCCGCTCTCGATGCGAAGGTCGATATGCTCGAGCACATCCTCGGCTGCATCCGCGCGGTATTTAAAGGAAACGTCGCGGAACTCGATACTGCCGTCCGCTGGCGCCGCAGTCGCGAGGTCTCCCGCAGGGCTGGCGATAAAGGGCTCCTCATCGAGCACCTCTGCGATACGGCCCACACTCGTAAGAGCGCGCGTGAGCAGCAAAAACACGTTGGAAATCATCATGAGTGAGTTCATGATCAGCAGCACGTAGCTCATAAAGCCCGTGAGCGAGCCCACGCCCAGCTTGCCGGCGAGAATCATGCGGCCGCCAATCCACAGGATGGAGAGCGCAGCCACGTACATCGACAGCTGAAACACCGGCAGGTTGAGCACCGCGTTGCCAAAGGTCTTCGTCGCAGTGCCGGCGAGCTCGGTATTGACGGTGTCGAACTTGGCCTCCTCGTGCTCGGTACGAACGTAGGCCTTGACGGCACGCACGGCGGTGAGGTCTTCCTGTACCACGCCGTTGAGGTGGTCCATCGAGGTCTGGAGTTGGCGGTAGAGCGGACTGACGCGATAGGTGATGACGCCCAGTACGATTGCCAGCACGGGCAAGATGATCGCAAAGACGGTGGCGAGCGGGCGCGACAGCATCAGCGCGTAGATAAGGCCGACGATAAGCGTCACCGGGCCGCGCACCATAGGGCGAAAGCCGTTGCCCACAGCATTTTGGATAACGGTGATGTCCGTGGTCATGCGGGTGACGAGCGAGCTGGCGTCGTAGTTGTCCAGGTTGCCAAAGGCGAGCGTCTGAATCTTTTTGTACTCGGCCTCGCGCAGGTTAGCGCCTAGGCCCGAGGCAACGCGGGCGGACGTGCGGGCATAACCCAAGCCCAGTACCAGCGAAAGCGCAGCGCACACCAACATGTACGCGCCCTGCAGCAGCATGTAGTTGATATCACCCGCAGGCACGCCCACATCGATGATGTTGGCCATGATGACCGGGATAAACAGCTCGAGCACCGTCTCGACCGACACAAAGAACACGCCGAGGATGGCATCGCGACGGTATGCCCCTAGATAGGAAAACAGTATTTTGAGATTGCGCACGCAGGTTCAACCCCCATCAAACGTTGTTCGCAAACGCACGTATTATTGCGCGCCGAATAATGGTGTCAAGTATTCCGAAATCGTTTTCTGCAAGGTTAACGCCGGCGGCGAATTCTCGTGACGTGTGTCCATATTCACTCGGAATAATGGTGCGCGAGACTTTTTCGCCCCACTGTCGACACAAACCTTGACTCTACAATCGTTGTAGGGTTTTCACTACACTGGTAGCTAAACGAACCAAGCCAGAAAGCCCCGCCCATGGAACACGACCTCACACGCGGCAATGTCCTTAAGACCATCGCGGTCTTTGCTCTGCCCTATATGCTCTCGTACTTTTTGCAGATGCTCTACGGCATGGCCGACCTGTACATGATGGGGCAGTTTAGCGGCGCCGCCGGCATCACCGCCGTGGCAAATGGCGCTCAGACGCTCTATATGATTACCGTGGCACTCGTGGGCCTGGCTATGGGAACGACCGTCATCGTCGGCCACGCCGTGGGCTCGCGCCGCTTCGACCGCGCCGAGACCGCCATCGGCAACACCATCACGCTCTTTATGGGCGTCTCGGTAGTACTGGCCGCCGTCCTGCTCGCACTGTGCCCGCAGATCGTGGCGCTCATTGGCACGCCGGCCGAGGCAGTCGAAGGCACTGCCGCCTACCTGCGTATCTGCTTTATCGGCATTCCCTTTATCGCCGCGTACAACATTCTCTCGGCCATCTTTCGCGGGCTGGGGGATTCGCGCTCGCCTATGTACGTGATCGGCGTGGCATGCATCATCAACATCGCGCTCGATTTTCTGTTTATCGGCCACATGGGGCTCGGCCCCGTGGGCGCGGCGCTCGGTACGGTGACCGCCCAGACGGCAAGCGTTGCCCTCGCGCTCGTGTGGCTCAAGAGCCGCCGCACGAACATCCACGTTAAGCGCAGCGACCTGCGCCCCCAGCCCGAGGTGCTCGGCAGCATTCTTAAGATCGGCGTGCCCGTGGCCGTGCAGGACGGCTGCATCCAGGTGGCGTTTATGTTTATCACCGTCATTGCCAACCACCGAGGGCTCGTCGACGCCGCCGCCGTGGGCCTGGTCGAAAAGATGATCAGCTTTTTGTTCATTGTGCCGAGCTCCATGGGCGCCACCGTCAGCGCACTCACAGCGCAAAATGCCGGCGCGGGCAAGGGCGACCGCGCGCGCCAGGTACTCAAAGACGCCATGACCATCTCGGTAGTGTATGGCTGTCTGATCACCGTGCTGATGTGGCTGGTGGCGCCGGCGTTTATTGGCTTTTTTGCCAAGGACCCTGCGGTGGTCGCGGCCGGTACCGGCTATATGCACAGTTATATTTTCGATGCAATCTTTGCCGGCATCCACATTTGCTTTAGCGGCTTTTTCGCTGCATACGGCAAGAGCTACATCGGCTTTGCGCACAACGTGCTGGCCGTGGCGCTCATTCGCGTGCCGGGCGCGTGGCTGCTGTCGAACGCCTATTCCGACACGTTGTTTCCCATGGGCATCGCTTCGCCGTGCGGATCGATTTTGTCGGCGATCATCTGTGTTATAGCGTTTACCGTGCTCAACCGGCGCGGGGCTTTTGACAAGTTGGTGGCGTAGCGGGGCGACGCGAGATCGCCCTGATCGACGACATCATCAGTGACGACCCGGCGACCTACGTGACGCAGATCACGGTGCCCGTTACTGTGCTCGATTAAGAACCTCCCGGACAGGCATGAAGGGCAGCTCAACTAACGAGCGTCAGCTACAGGAGAACCGCCATGTCGAGGACAATCCCCGATATGGCGGTTTTACTCCTCCGGAATCGGAAACGCGCGGATGAACTCTGCGGGCGAGAAGGTCTTGATGGTCGAGCGTACAAAAGCGGCGCGGTCGCGCGTGATGATAAAGTCCACACCGGCACGCTCGGCCATCGCACGGATACAGCCGTCCTCAAAGTCCGGCTCATCGGAATAGGCGGAGGTAAAACAAGCTTCTTGGTCGAGAGGCTCTACCGAGTAGCTCTTAAGGCAGTCACGCACCACCTCGCGGGCGCACGCCTCGCCCGTCTGTTTAGTGAGAATGTAGTACGCGTCCTTGAGAGAGCAGGCCGAAACAACGCCCTCGATAAGCCCCACGTCGACGAGCCCCTTGATCGTTTGCGCCGCCCCATGCTCCGGCCGGCCCGGCAGCACGCAATCGAGCAGAAAATTGGTATCGAGAAATGCCCTCATAGGTAGCGCTCCCTCGCGACGCGCTTTTCATCTTCAACCGTCATCGTATCGAGCGGCGTTCCTTTTGGCATTTTGGCTACGATATCGAGATACTCCTGGTAGTCCTCATTCTCCGCGAGCATCTCGCGAATCTCCTTCCAGGTAATCTTGGGATGCCACATCGTACCCACGTCACGCTTGGGCTTGTCCGAGCCGCGCGTCGGCTTTGCACCCCCGCGCTCCTGGGCAGCGTCATATTCCACTGCAACCGGGCCTTGATAGTCGAGCGGCACGATCTTGAACAACGGCTTGCTCCGCTTGAAGACCACAACCTCCTCGCCCTCATTGGCAACCCTTTCGGCCACCTGCGTAAGGTTTTGGCGCAGTTCCGAAAACGCGACGGTAACCATAACTGCTCCTCTCAACATATATCTTTACTGCTCAGTATACACGTTAATGTTAATGTTAACGTGTATAAGAATCACCACAATGGGGGCGATCAACCATTACGGGCACCTCTGCTTTGTATGAATCTCTTATCGCCCCGGGACGGCACCAGTCCATAGGATCACCCTCAGCAACCTACATGACGCAGATCATGCTGCCCGCCACCACGCCCAAATAAAAACCTCCCGGAAAGTATCAACCTTTCCGGGAGGTTTTCTAATTTGATTATCGATGTCCTAAGCCTGGGGCACCTCACCGGTAGCCAAGATCTGCTCGAGTGCATCCTCATCCAGCACGGGCACACCTAGCTGCTCGGCCTTGGTGAGCTTGGAGCCCGCTTTGGGGCCGGCGACCAGATAGCTCGTCTTCTTTGACACGCTGCCCGAAACCTTGGCGCCGAGCACCTTGAGTGCCGCGCCCGCCTCGTCGCGCGTGCGGTTGACGAGCGTGCCGGTGAGCACGAAGGTCAGACCCGCGAGCGGCTGTGCGTCGGCGAGCTCGCCTGCCACGCCGGCATCGGCTGCGGCTTGCGCGTGTACGGCACCCAGGTCGACCTCGAGCGAAAGGCCCGCCTGGCGCAGACGCTCCAGCACGGCAAGGTTCTCGGGCACGGCTAGGAACTGCTTGACGCTCGCCGCGATCTTGGGACCGATGCCCTCGCACTCGGCGATGTCCTCTTCGCTCGCCAAGATGAGCTTGTCAATCGACAGGAATCGCTCGGCGATGACCTCGCCCACGCTCTTACCCACATGGCGGATACCCAGAGCAAACAGCACGCGACCGAGCGGCTGGCTCTTGGACTTGTTGAGCTCGGCGATGATTTTCTCAGCCGTCTTGAGGCCCACCGGAATGGGGTCGCCCTTCTTGACGCCCTTTTTGCTGTTGGAGCTGGCGTACACGCGCCCCGTGTCCAAACCGGCGATATCGTCGACCGTAAGCTGGTAGAAGTCTGCGACATCGTGGATCAGCCCGGCGGCGATCATCTTGTCGACGATCTCGTCGCCTAGGCCATCAACGTCCATGCAGCCGCGGCTCACCCAGTGAAGCAGGCGCTCCTTGAGCTGCGCGGGGCAGTCGATGGAAACGCAGCGGTAGGCAACCTCGCCGTCCTCGTGGACCACGGGGCTACCGCACACGGGGCAGACCTCGGGCATGTGCCAGTCGACCGAATCGGCCGGGCGCTTGTCGAGCACCGGGCCTACGACCTCGGGGATTACGTCGCCCGCCTTGTGCACGATGATGGTGTCGCCCTCGCGCACGTTTTTGCGACGGATCTCGTCGATATTGTGCAGCGTGGCGCGCGCGATGGTGGAGCCGGCAACCGTCACCGGGTCGAACTCGGCGACCGGCGTGAGCACACCGGTGCGGCCCACCTGGATGCGAATTTCGCGCAGGACGGTCTGCTTTTCCTCGGGCGGGAACTTAAAGGCAATGGCCCAGCGCGGCGCGCGGGCGGTAAAGCCCAGGTCGAGCTGCTGCTGGAAGCTATCGACCTTTACGACCACGCCATCGATGTCGTAGTCCAGGTCGCCGCGGTGCTCGAGCGCCTGGGCACAGAACTCGTGGACCTCGGCCGGCGTGGCGCAACGAGCCACGTTGGAGTTGACGCTAAAGCCGGCGCTACGCAGCCAATCGAGAAACTCGCGCTGGCTGTGGACGTGCAGCGGGTCGGTATCGGCGATGGCATAGATAAAGGTGGCCAGGTCGCGCCGCGCCGTGACCTTGGGATCCTTTTGGCGCAGGCTGCCGGCGGCGGCGTTGCGCGGGTTGGCGAAGGGGTCGCGGCCCTCGGCATCGGCCTCTTCATTCAGACGAACAAAGCTGCCCTTGGGCATGTAGACCTCGCCGCGTACCTCAATGGTGCGCTCGCGGTCGGCGCCCATGTGGGCGAGCGCCGGCTCGGGCAGGTGCATGGGCACATCCTTGATGGTGCGCACGTTGAGCGACACGTCCTCGCCCGTGGTGCCATCGCCACGTGTGGCCGCACGTACGAAGGTGCCGTTTTGGTAGGTAAGGGCCACGCCCAGGCCGTCGATCTTAAGCTCGCAGGTATAGGTGACGCTACCGGCACCGAGCGCATCCTCGGTGCGCTGGAGCCATGCGTCGAGCTCGTCCAGATCCATGGCATCGTCCATGGAATACATGCGCGCCATGTGCGTGACCGGCGTAAACTGCTCGCTCACGTATCCGCCCACGCGCTGGGTATAGCTGTCGGGCGTCACCAGGTCGGGGTAGGTCGCCTCGATTTCCTGCAGCTCAACGAGCATTTTGTCAAAGGCGGCGTCCGTGATCTCGGGCGCATCGAGCATGTAGTAGCGATAGGCGTGGTAATCGAGCTCGTGGCGCAACTCGGCCGCGCGCGCTGCCGCCTGGGCATGGGCATCGGTCGGTGCGGCGGTATCCGTGCTCGCGGGCGTTTCGGTATCGATGTCCACGCCGTCACCAAACAGGCTCGATTGCTCCATAGCGGCACTCCTTCGCTCGATTTCAAACGGATACTAGAGTACCACCGGTCGCAATGAGGCCGGATAGCGGTCTCAAACCGCACCGAATCGGCAGCCGACGGACCGGACTGGACAGTTAGTTCAGATATGTATAATTCTGCGAGCCTGATCGTGTTCAGACGTCGTCATTCCAGCCAATTTGGCCGCCCCGGGGACTGCACGACCGGCTCGTCACCCTTCTAGACTCCCATCCGAACCCCTCCCCCATCCCAAAACAGCTCAAAACGCATGCTGAACCGCCTCGGGTTTATACGTATCTGAACTAACTGTCCAGGCTCACCCAGAATCGAGCAACTTCGTATGCTCCTTTATGTAACTCAATTCATCGCAGTTAATATTTTATATTGTGTTTGCAATATATTTTGGTATTATCAACGTGAGGTGATTGAAATGAAGAATCAGTCCAAACGTTTCCTAACCATCCTCGTCCCCCTTGTCCTTATAGCAGCCGCTTTGCTCGGCTTTTTCTGGAAGGACATTCCCTTTTCGAAGGGACTTTCCTTGCGGGGCGAAGTCGTTGCTGTGTATCACCCTTCCGCCAGCGGGGCGAGCGAAGGTCGCTTCGTTATCGCAAGCGAGCAATTCCAATCCGCACCGCTGCACCTCAACTTCAAAATCGATTCAACCATCCCCATTAAGGATCAGGATGGTAAGAAGGCAGAAGTCGGAGCCATCAAAGAAGGCGTCTACGTTGACGTAACCTGCACCGTCAACACCAGCAGCGATACCGATCCCACAAAGCTGCCCGCCCTCATAACGCCAACAGCCATCATGATTACGCAAAAGGAATAGCTTGATGTCAGAAAGGAGTTTAAAAAATAATCACCAGATAGTTAGGAGCCAATGATGAAAAAGGTTGCTTATTTACTCGCCATCTGCCTTGTTGGGTTATCGTGCATGACCGCGCAGCCCGCCTTCGCAGCAGAAACCCATTCCTCTATCATTTCGCCAGTTGCCGAAAGTCGTTCAATCTACACCGCTGAAACCACCCTCGCCTATTCGAACGGCGTCAGGCTCCATGTTACTTACACCGTTAACGATACCTATGGAACGATAACGGGCATCAAATCCATAAAGAACTGGACCTCCAATTCTCGAGTTAGCAACATCAGCTGGACTCATAGATACGGACTCAGCAACGGAAGCATCGTCGTAACTGTTACTTACTATTACAACGGCAGTTGGCATTCTGAAGCAAGAACCATCTATGCTTAGGATTTTTTTTGCTGCGGCATTGCCGCAGCCTTTTTGGGGTTAATTATGGAAAGCTCAGATAAACGATGCCGTTTTAGCAGTGTGATGTTGCTCGCCACTTTGTCTGTCGCAGCAATCATGGCGGCCTTCTCAGCGTTCAGCGTTGCCAACGAGGCGCGGGAGGTACTCTGTGCACCCACTCCCTTCTATATTAACGGTGAGTCCATTCCGAGCGCCGTCCTTACCGCGCTCGCCATCCGCGACGTTCTGGCCCTGGCGCTTTCAATCACATGCCTGATTGTCTACTTGAACTTCTGCCTTGACGTCGTCAGCACTCAGTCGATATTCACGCGAAAACAATGCCGGCGTTTTCTGGTTGTTGGGCTTCTGCTGCTCATTTCTTCAATTGTCTCGATTACCTTCGATAACCTATGTGCCGTCCAGCTCCCCAACGACGTCAGTATTACCGCAATTGGTATCTTTGGTTTTAACGCTTGGACACTGGTTCTCGCTTTGTTTGCGCTATCTCTTTCGGCTATCTTTGAGTACGGGCGACTCTTGCAGTCGGACGTTGACGCCATTATTTAGAAGGAGGGCAGCATGCCAATCGTCATGAGACTCGATCGCGTCATGGCGGATCGCAAAATGTCCTCTCAAGAACTTGCCGACATTATCGGCATCTCGCCCGTTAACGTTTCGCGCATTAAAACGGGGCGGCTCAAGGGCATTCGCTTTTCGACGTTGACCGCGATGTGCGAGGCACTTCACTGCAAACCTGGCGACATCATCGACTGGATGTCGGACGAAGAGTACATCGAGGCATTTGGAAGCGTTCCCAGCGACGAAGACTAACCAAAATGATCCGTTTTCCTCCGTCCCCAACGGATCGATGAGAAAAGAGGGGCTGTCCCACGTTGATGGGACAGCCCCTCTGGCTTCGATATGTGCGATACGGCTCGCTAGTAACCCTGACCGTAGCCTTGACCCTGGCCCTGCTGGCCCAGCAGCTCCTCCAGATACTGGCGCAACTGCTCGTCGGTAATACCGCCGTTGCCGGTGTCGGTCGCGCTGTCGTCCTGCTGCTGGTTCTGCAGCTCCTCGTCGGAGCCCAGCTCGACGGTGACCTTCTTCTCGTCCTTGCCGCGCATGAGCGTAATCTCGACCTTCTCGCCCACCTCGTGGCTGCGCAGCGCGATGATCAGGCCATCGGCGCTCGTAATCTCATCGTCGCCCAACTTGGTAATGACATCGCCCTCTTGGATGCCAGCCTTGGCGGCGGGACCATCCTCGACGACGCTCGCCACATACGCGCCGCTATCGGTGCTCAGCTTGTTAGTGCGGGCGTTAAGCGCGTTGACGCTCGAAAGCGTGGCGCCCAGGTACGGATGAACCGGCGTCTTGCCGTCGATAATCTGGTCGGCGATGTTCTTAGCGTAGTTAACGGGAATGGCAAAGCCAACACCCGAGCTGGAGCCCGAGTAGCTCTCGATGAGCGAGTTGATGCCCACCAGCTCACCATTGTCGTTGACAAGCGCGCCGCCGGAGTTGCCCGGGTTGATAGCGGCATCGGTCTGGATCATGTTGGCATAGATGGTGTTGCCGCTGGTAGAGCTCATGGCCGTGGAGCGGTACAGCGCCGAGACGATGCCCGTGGAGACAGACTGCTCGTTGCCGAACGGCGAGCCGATGGCCATGACCCACTCGCCCACGTTGAGCTTGGAGGAGTCACCGATCTCGATCGGGGTGAGCTTGGAGGCGTCAGCATCCTTGAGCTTGATAACGGCCAGGTCGCTCGAGGCATCGTTGCCCACGAACTCGGCCTCATAGGTGGTGCCGTCGTCCATGGTCACCACGTACTGGTCGTAGCCGTCGACCACGTGGTTGTTGGTAAGGATGTGGCCCTCGGTATCGAGCACCACGCCCGAACCGACACTGCCCGAGCTGTCCGACTCATCGGCAGACTGCGAAAGCGAGCCATTCTGGCTGCCGCTCGAAGTGGCGGTAATGGAAACCACGGAGGGCAATGCCTTGGCAGAAACGGCCTCGGCCAGCGTGGTGTCCTCGGAGTCGATCGTGATCTTTTGCGTCGACGAGCCCGAAGCGCCCGCCGTCACGGCATTCTTGCCGCCACCGATATTGAGCGTGCCGCTCATAATGAGCGCAATGACCAGCAGGGCGCCGCAGGCACAGCCGGCAAGCGCTGTAATAAAGATCGGCAGCTTTTTGGTCTTGGTCTTGACCACCGTGTGCTTGTTCACGACCTGTTGGCCGCCCAGCGGCTGGCCGGTCTGTGTGTCGTAAGCCTGCACGTAGGGAATGTTGCTACCGGCAGGCGTCGACTCCACCTGCACACGCGGCTGCTGCTGGGTCTCGCCAGCGTTGCCCGCATCCTGGGGACGCTGGGAATCGTTCTCGCTCATGGCTGCGATCCTTTCGTCAAATAACCAAAGGCCCGCCAAACATGTGGCGGGCCATCATTGTTCACGTTGAGTTGTACCCCAATATGCGGGCGAACGTGTATGAGAACGCAATCTTTTAGGAAGGCTTAAGTTCTGTTGCAGATTCGAGGGGAACCCGCACCTGCGTCAAAACCACCACAAAGGTGTCTGTCCCCTTTGTGGTGAAAAGCTAGTCCTTAAACAGATAGCCCACGCCGCGGACGGTGGTGATATGTGCCGCGATCTGCGGGCCCACCTTGGAGCGGATGCGTCGGATGTGCACGTCGACGGTGCGCGTGCCGCCGCAGTACTCAAAGCCCCACACGCGGTGCAGCAGCACCTCGCGGCTGTAGGCGCGGTTGGGGTGCGTCGCCAAAAAGCTCAGCAGCGAGTACTCCATCAGCGTCAGGTCGATGGGCTCATCGTCGAGCGTCACCTGGTAGGTGGCCAGGTTGATCTCGAGGTTATCGATGTTGAGCACATCGTCGGCGGTGACGGTCTCCTCCTCGCCCATCAGGCGCTGCGCGCGAGCCTTGAGCTCGTTGGGCGTCGCCGTGGGGCATACAAAGTCGGCATGCGCGTGATTGGGCAGGCGCAGGGTGCCGAGCGCCTCGTCGTCGACAATCACCAACATGGGGACGCCGCCGCGATCGTCAAGCCACTTGGCAATCTGATCGATGCGGTCGCTGCGGATGCCATCGGAATCGAGGATCAGCAGGTCGAAGTCGTGCGCCGCAGTCGGCGAATCGGGGGTTGCCAGGCTCACCTCGACACCCAGGGTGGTCGTCAAGCTGCGGGCAAACTCGTGGAAGCGCGTCGTGCGCGCCATGAACAGGGCACTCTTTTCGGACATATCGGCCTCCAAAGAAATGAGCTCAATCGTACTGGAACAAGTCAGCGCGATTAGGAGTTCGCCAGGTAGTGCTTGATCTCCCACTCGGTGATCGTAGACTCAAACTTATGCCACTCGTCGCTCTTCTTTTTGAGGAAGAAGCTGTGGATGTGCTCGCCGAGGGCATCCTTCATAAACTGCGAGTCCTCAAACACGTCGAGCGCCTCTTTGAGCGAGCGTGGCAGCGGCGTGTAGCCGGCCTCGAGCATCTGACGGTCGGTAAGCTTGAGCGTCTCGGCCGTGGCCTCGGGCGGGAGCTCCAGCTTGCGCTCGATGCCGTCGAGACCAGCCGCCAGCGTGACGGCGTTGACCAGATACGGGTTGGCCATGGGGTCGGGGCTACGAAGCTCAATGCGCGTGGACAGCTGCTTGCCGGGCTTGTAGACCGGGATGCGGACCATACTCGCGCGGTTGCGCAGGCCCCACGTGGCGTACTGCGGCACGGAATCGCCGCCCGTGGTGATGCGCTTGTACGAGTTGACCGTGGGGTTGGTGATGGCGCTGATCTCGCGCGCGTGCGCCAGGATGCCGGCCATGTAGTGCTTGGCGATATCGGAGAGGTGGTACTTATCGTCGTCCTCGCCCCAAAAGACGTTGTTGCCGTCGTGATCGAACAGCGACTGATGCAAAAACATGGCGCTGCCGTCCTCGCCCGCCAACGGCTTGGGCATAAAGGAGGCGTGGCAACCGCTCTCGTAGGCCTGCTGCTTAATGATGAGTTTGGCCGTGGTGATGGCGTCGGACATGCTCAGGGCCTCGGCGTGGCGCAGGCTCATGCCGTGCTGCGAGCGGCCGGCGGCGTGGAAGGTGTACTCCACGGGCACGGACATCTTCTCGAGCGTGAGGACCGTGTTGCGGCGCAGGTCGCGGGCGGCATCGCTTACCGAAAGATCGAAGTAGCCCACGTTGTCGAGCGGCTCGGGGGTGTGCTCGTCGGGGAAGTAGTAATACTCCAGCTCGGCGCCCACGTTGAGCAGATAGCCAGCTTTCTCGGCCTTGCGGAACATGCGGCGCAGGGCATCGCGCGGGTCGCCGGCGAAGGGCTTGCGATCGGGGGTGCACACATCACAGAACACGCGGGCGACGCCGTTGTGGCTCGGGCGCCACGGCAGGATCTGGAAGGTCGAAGCATCGGGAAACGCCAGCATGTCAGCTTCCTCAGGCGTGGCAAAGCCCTCGATGGCGGAGCCGTCAAAGCCAATACCCTCCTCAAAAGCGACCTCGAGGTCCTCGGGGCTAATGGCAAAGTTCTTGAGGCGGCCGAGAATGTCTACAAACCACAGACGCACAAAGCGGATGTCACGCTGCTCTACGGAGCGGAGTACGTAATCGATGTTCTGCTGGTTCATGTCGCTCCCCTTTCTTTCGGGCGGGTTTCGACTGATCTATATCGCAGATACTATCGCAGAAAAATGTTTCCGCAGGGTTAAAGCGTATCAAGCGCTCAAAAAACGTGTGTGAACAGGCGGTCACGAACGAATGATTAGCGCGAGGTCGAGGCGCGGTGTTCGATGTGGCCGGGGATCTCGATGCGCTTGGGGGCGAGCTTTGCGGCATCGCCCACCGTAGTGGTAACGACGTCGATGCGCTCGGAAAGGCGCTCGACTACGCGCTCGGCAATGGTGAGGGTGTCCTGCGCGGCCGTGGTCACGCCACCAAAGAGCACATGGTTCCAGGGGTAGTCGTCAAACGTCGCGATCTTGAGCCCCGCCGGCAGCGAGGGTCCCAGCTGCGCTAGCGCCTCGGCCAGACGCAGGAAAACCAAGCCGTTGACAGCAATGAGGCCGAGCTTTTTACCTGCATAGCCGCGGATGGTCTCGTCCAGGCGGCCGACGCCCGTGGCGCCCCCGTCGGCCAGGGTGACGACCTCGCCGGCAAGGCCGCGGTGCAAAAGCTCGTCGGTAAAGGCCTCGGCGCGCTTGCGACGCACGGGGCTGTCGTCGCTTGCCTCGGTGAGCAGGCACAGGCGCTCGCTACCAGCGGCGGCCAAGGCGTCTACCAAGCCGGCGACCAGCTCGCGGTTGTTAGATGTCACCAGGTCAACACCGCCGTCGACAACATCGCGGTCGAGCAGCACGACGGGCAGGCGTCCCGCTGCCGCGGCGATCGCCTCGTCATTGCCTCCGCAGGTGTTGACGACCAGACCGTCCACACCGGCATCGATAAGTCTGGTGAGCGACTCTGCTTCCTTTGCGGGGTCGTTGCCGCTAATGGCCGTCATGAGCGAGCAGCCGCGCGCGGCGGCGCTGGCGGAAAGGCCCTCGAGCATGGCGCTCGAGAACGGGTTGGCGATGTCGGCCAGAATCACGCCGATAAGGTTCGTACGCGAGGAGCGCAGATTGCGTGCGGCGGCACGCGGGCGATAGCCGGTACGCTCGATAACCGCCGCGATGCGAGCACGGGTCTCCTCGGTCATTTGCCCGGGGCGGTTATTGAGATAGCGCGAGACCGTGGCCGGACTCACGCCCGCCTCGGCGGCAATGTCCTTAATTCTCATCTGCGCCATAGCGCACCCCGTTTCCCAATTGTCGGCGGTCTGAGCCATTTTAGGCATTTTTTTAAAAATCTCGGTTGCAAAACGCTGTAGGTGAGTATACTACAACTCGAAACGAAACCGATTTCGTAAACCGATTTCGGAAAGCGTTGGCACGGAGGTGCAAAGATGTACCCTACCGTCTTGGCACCTCCGTGCCAACGCCATATCAAAGGTGTACGCACGAGCAAGAAGGAGCTGCGCGACCATGGGTAAAACGGTTCTTACCTTCGGCGAGATCATGATGAGGCTCTCGCCCAAAGACCATCTGCGCATTGAGCAGGCGACCGAGTTTGATGTCCGCTACGGCGGCGCCGAGGCAAACACCGCGCTTTCCCTGGCTTACCAAGGCGACAAGGCCGCTTACGTCTCCGTTGTCCCGGCCAACCGTCTGGGCGAGTGCGCTCTGCGTTCGCTTAAGGCTTACGACGTCGACACCACGCGCGTCGTGCGTCAGGGCGACCGCCTTGGCTCCTATGTCTTTGAGGTCGGTGCCTCGCAGCGCGGCAATGGTTGCGTCTACGACCGCAAGTACTCTGCCATCAACATGGCCAAGCGCGACGTCTTTGACTGGGACGAGATCCTCAAGGGCATCGATGTCTTCTATTTCTCCGGCGTGACGCCCGCTGTCTCCAACGAGATGGCCGCTGCGTGCAAGGATGCCCTCACCGCTTGCCGCGCCAAGGGCATCACCACCGTGTGCGACGTCAACTATCGCGGCAAGATGTGGTCGCCCGAAAAGTCGCAGGCCGCCATGAAGGAGCTCCTGCCGCTCGTCGACATCTGCATCGCCAACGACGAGGACGCACCCGCCGGCCTCGGCATGACCTGCGTCTCCGGCTCCCTTGCCCACGGCATCGAGGAGCGCGACACCTACGTCGAGATGGCCCGCCAAATCTGCGCCGAGTACGGCTGCAAGAAGGTCGCTTCGGTCGTCCGCAACATCTCCTGCGTCGAGCGCTCCATCTGGATGGGCATGCTCTATGACGCCGAGAGCGGCGAGCACTGGTTCTCCCCTGCTCACGACGTTCACGTGCTCGAGGGCGTTGCCGCCGGCGACGCTTTCAACGCCGGTTTGGTCCATGCCCTCATCAACGACTTTGGCCCGCAGGACGCCGTCAACTACGCGATTGCAGCCTCGATCCTCAAGCTCACCATCAAGGGCGATTCCAACTTGGTGACCGCAGGCGAGATCGCAGCCGTGGCATCCGCCGCTGACGGTGGCACCCGCGTCGCGCGCTAGTCCGTCTCCATTCCGCGGGCCGCAGCTTTCCAATCCCATACCCCTGCGGCCCGCTCCCCGATTCCTCCGGCCGGGCAAAACCACCAGTCCCATTCCGGTTTTGTCTGGCATTCCCTACACGACTGGTCGAGCAGCCGGTTTTGGAATTGCTTGAACCCCAAGCAGTGCCTCCGATAACCAATCCAAAATCGGCTCCTGACCAGCATATTTGGCAATCACGCGCCTATGCGCGCCATACATCGAAAGGAACATTATGTTCGATCAGTTCTACACCACGCTTGAGTCCCTGGGTATCGTGCCGGTCGTCGTGCTCGACAAGGTCGAGGACGCTGCTCCGCTCGCCCACGCCCTTATGGCAGCTGGCATGAAGTCCGCCGAGGTCACCTTCCGCACCGCCTGCGCCGCCGAGTGCATCGCCGCTATGGCCGAGGCCGAGCCCGAGATGTGCGTTGGCGCCGGCACCGTCCTGGCCGTCGAGCAGGTTGAGCAGGCCCGCGCAGCCGGTGCCAAGTTCATCGTCTCCCCGGGTTACAACGAGGACGTCGTGAAGCACTGCATCGACATCGACCTGCCTGTCCTTCCCGGCACCGTGACCCCCTCCGAGGTCACCGCAGCCGAGAACCTGGGCCTCAAGGTCACCAAGTTCTTCCCCGCGTCCCAGTATGGCGGCCTGAACACCATCAAGGCCCTCGCAGCTCCGTTTGTCGGTCACCGCTTTATGCCCACTGGCGGCGTGAGCACCGCCAACGTCGAGGAGTACCTGAGCTCCTCCGCCATCATCGCCTGCGGTGGCACCTGGATGGTCAAGCCGGCCCTGTTTGCCGACGGCGACTTCTCCAAGGTCGAGCAGATCGCCCGCGAGGCCATGGACGTCGTCAAGAAGGTCCGCGGCTAGGTTTAGCTCTCTATCGTGAAAGGGGGCGTGCCCTAGACCTCGCCCCCTTTCTTTTAAAGCGGCTCGGAAGCGCGCCGTTTCCGTCACGAACAAGAACCAAAACCGTCTTGTATGCTGATAGAACGTGACGGAAGCGACACGCCCCCGAGTCGCTTTGCCTACTCGGCTGGCAACCGCGCCCAGTTGAGCCACATCGACAAAAACCGAGCCATCAAAACAGCTGCGGCGTCACCTGGAGGAATGGACCCTTGTTTCCGGTCTTTTCCTCCAAGCGGCGCCGTAGCTTTTTTGTGCCCCGGTAGCGTCTCGCACTTGCGGTGAAATACGGACTGTTTACGCCACCTAGCCCGCAAAACAGTCCCTATTTCACCGCAACTTTATATGGGGATTGATTAGATGAACGAGTCTTTGGACAGCTCAAAATAGTCGGGATGCAAGGCGATAACCGGGCCCTGCTCCTCGGGCATCAGGTGCAAGTGTGTCTCTGCCAGATAGCTCGCCGCGTCGGTATCGCCCCTCTTAATGGCCTCGAGAATCCGGCGATATTGCCGACGAATCGGCTCCCAATCCAGATCCTGCGACACCATACGCAACCAGTTGTATCGCTCAAAATGCGTGTTGACGCTCTTCATCCAATCCCACAACATATGGCGGCCGGCAATCTCAAAGCACGTCTCATGGAACAGGTTATCCAGGTCAAAGAAACGGCGCGTTTCGCCATGGTCGAGCGACTCGGACTCGGTAAGAATCTGCTCAAGCCGCTGCTTTTGCTCGGGCGAGGCGGCCGAACAGCATTTAATAAGCACGCTTCTCTCGAGCTTCTCGCGCAAGAAACAGGCGTTCTCGGCGCGCTCCATGCTGATTTTTGAGACATAGGTGCCGCTTTTGGGACGCGTTTCCACCAGCTCCTGCTCACGCAGGCGCACAAAGGACTCGCGAATGGGCGTGCGTCCGATTCCCGTCTCCTTTTCCAGACCAATCGCCGAAAGGCGCGTGCCAGGCTTGAGCTCGGCATAGATGATCTTGGAGCGCAGTGCGTTGTATGCCTGGTCTTGCAGGCTCTGATAATGCTGGTGTTGTTCCATAAAGCCCTCGGATGAAGCCCACGGTTTGTCGAATATCACCACGTAATACTATCGCATCCCCCGCCCCCTCATAAGTTGCGGTGGAATAGTTCCTGCTCAAAGCCTTCAGCAGCAAAAACAGGAACTATTCCACCGCAACTTATGGGGGGGGACGGGTGCGACATGCCGTTGGTATAAAAAGCAAAGGCCCGCGGACAGTTTGATAGGCAACTGTCCGCGGGCTTGCGGTGAGACACGCTTGTCTTATGCGTTTCTCGCCTAGATAAACAGGCTCAGGATCAGAACCATGATGAGGCCGACAACGGAGTTGATGAGCTCCAACAGGCCCCATGTCTTATAGGTATCCTTCATCGACAGGCCAAACGACTGTTGGAACAGCAGGTAGCCGCCGTCATACATAGGCGTGATGGTATTGGATGCGCAGGCGCAGACCAGTACTGCAAGCACCGGGTTGATGCCAAACTGCGTAACCATAGGTGCCACGACGCCGGCGGCGGTGATGGCCGAGACGGTACCCTGGCCGGTGAGCAGGCGCAGGACCACCGTGATCACCCAAGCCAAAATCAGCGGCGACACCGGCATGAGGCTCACCATGTCGGCAAGCGTCGCGCCAACGCCAGAAGTAATGATGACCTGCTTCATGATGCCGCCGGCACCGATAACGAGCAGCACGTTCGCGACGCCCTTGATAGCATCGGACATAGAGCTAGAGATCTCTCCGCCATCCATGCCGCGCGTATAACCATACGCAACCATGGCAAGAATCATCGTGATGAGCATAGTGATATCTGCGCTACCGATGCAGCTGGCAAGATCGTATGCAAAGCAACCCTCGCCCACCGTGTTCTTGATAATCGAAGCCCCAATCATGATGATTGCCGGGAACAGCGGCACCAGAATGGAAAGCCAGAACGGCGGAAGCTCGTCCGCGGGCCTGCGCTCCGCCGGCTTCATAACATTGCCAAGCGGCATGTCATCGAGACCGGGGATGAAATGGCACAGCAAAAGACCAGAGCAGATAAGTGTCGGAATCGTGACGATCAGACCAAAGATGTAGACCGGCGGGACCTCGGCACCAAAGGCACTCACCAGCGCCATAGGACCAGGCTGCGGCGGAAAAAGAGAATGGCCCATCGTGGTACCAGAAACAGCCGGGATAATCAGGCGCATATAGGGGATGTCGGCCTCTTTGGCGATGCTGATAACGAGCGGCGTAACGATAAGGAACGCCACCTCGTAGAACATGCTCATACCAAAGATAACGCCGATGATCAGAAGCGCAACAGGCAGCAGCTTAATACCGAGCTTGTCAACGATAGTGTCGGCAATCTGCTGCGAGGCACCCGAATCGGTCATCAGTTTTCCGATGGCTGCGCCAAAGATAATGATCAGCGCAAGCGACTTAAGCGTTCCGCCCAGTCCATCTTCCATGGTGGTGACAAGGTCGCCCACAGAGATGCCGTCGGCAAGGGCGATAAAAATGGAGGCTTCGGTAGTTTGTGTGACAAGGGGCTAGCCTAGGCAGCAACGCTCTTCGCTCCCTTCACGCCCTTCTTCCTCGCCTTCACCGGGCGACCCGGGAGCTGGGGCTGGCAGTCGCCGCACCTGAGCATGAGCAGGGCC